>JAVWQH010000001.1:0-85497 GCA_036635475.1 Oscillospiraceae bacterium
TTTAAATGCTGTTTTAATTATATGATTAATAGTTTAATTTGTCAAAAAAAGTTTCCGTAAAAAATAAATGTTTATAATAAAATAGTCCTAAAATTATTAATCGTAAATAGTGATTTTAATTTTCTCTCCATTGCATATAAAAATCGGCACCGTTTTAAACGATACCGATGTAAATTAACAATAATACTAAGTGGAAATTATTGTTGGAGTTTATTCTTTTTTCTAAATCTATCTATTGGAATTTGAGCTGAGATTACAGAAACAAATACTAATGCGCAACCGAAAAATTCCTGCATTGTAAGCGTTTCTCCCAGTATCAACCAACCCATTATAACAGCAAAAACAGATTCTAAACTAAGCAAAAGCGAGGCAATTGTTGGGTCGGTATGCTTTTGTCCGATAATTTGAAATGTATATCCCAAAGCAGTTGAAAGAACACCAACATATAAAAGAGGAACCCATGATGACAATATGCCTGAAATTGTTGGAGTTTCTTTGACAAACATCATAATACCGCTTAAAATTCCGGCAACAAAAAATTGCAAGCACGACATTTTAACACCGTCTACACGAGGAGAAAAATATCCCACAACAAGTATATGCAAAGAATAAAACATTGCGCTGATTAGTATATACAAATCGCCTTGTTGGATTGAAAGACTTTCTTTAAAGCAGAGTAGACCAAGTCCTGACATTGCGAAAACAACACCAATCCAAATGTTTATTCCAACTTTTTTGCCCATAAAAAGTCCCAAAATTGGAACTATTACAATATATAATGTTGAAATAAAACCGGCATTTGCAACAGATGTATCTGCAATACCAAGCTGTTGGAATGACATTCCTCCAAACATTGCCAGTCCACATAGAAGCCCGCCTAACAAAAGTTTTTTTGGACTTTCGTGTTCGTGTTTTACAACTGCATTACCATTAGCTCGATTGATAAAATATATACAAATAACAAGACAAATTCCGCCTATTATACATCTCATTGTATTGAATGTAAAAGGACCGATATAGTCCATACCAACACGTTGAGCAATGAAAGCTAATCCCCAGATTAATGCTGTTGTAAAGAGCATCACGTTGCCCATCATTTCTTGTCGTGCTATTTTGTGGTCTATTTCTTTTTGAGTGTCCATTTTATCCTCCTTAAAATTAGTAATAAAATAAAACAAAATAAAGCTGAATTACAAATAGTTAATATTTTGTTTTATGCTTCAAAATGTGCATTAAGTTTTTGAACAAGGCTGTCAACGTCCGTACTATGCACTTGACAAGCCTCTTCAAGAGTTTCTCCTCTTGCACAGGGGCAGCCAACACATTCCATACCAATTTCAAAGAAGTATTTTGAAGTAGTACTATCTTTGTCTAAAATATCACCGACTAAAGTTTGTGATGTTACTAAAAAAGTCATATTGCACCTCCTAAAATCAAATACAAACATTATAACAAATATTTTATTAAAATACAATTACTTAAATTCCCAATTGTTGTTGATTTTTATTCAATTTTAGGTTATGATATAAGACAAGTTTAAGTTTGCGCAGTAAGCATAACATATTGGGAGGTTTCTATGGACGTTTTAGATATAATTCAAGAAAGATACTCATACCTTAGTAAAACTCAAAAACAAATTGCAGATTATTTTTTAAATAATAGCGATACTGCCTGTTTTATGCCTCTTAAAGAAGTTGCAACCGAAGCAAACACAACAGAGGTTACTGTTTTGTGTTTTTGTTCTAAGCTTGGTTTTGAAGGATTTATGGATTTCAAAAAGCAATTGCAACAAAATATTAAAATGCGTATGTCACCTAATGATAAAATTTCTTGCTCTCTTGACCAATTAGCCAACGAAACAAAGCCATATGAAGAAATAATTAATCGGGAGAAAAGCGCTCTCGAAAAAACATATCGTTATCTTGACTTTAACGCTTTTAATCGTATTATGGAAGAAATTAAAAATTCAAAACATATTTATATTATTTCACATGGTGCAACCGAAATTGTTGCTAAGTTTTTAAACTACAGATTGCAACAAATCGGTTTTTCATCAAGTTTAATAGATGCGTCTTCAACAGGAAATATAATAAGTGCAACTGCCAACCTAAACCATGAGCATTTGTTTTTTATTATAACTTTTCCTCGATATTCCAAAAATATTATTACATTTGCTGATTATATAAGTTCAATTGGCGGAAGAATAGTTTGCTTGACGGACAGCATTAATTCAACAGTTGCAAGAACTGCAATTGCTACTTTGACTTGCAATTCTGAGAGTAGTGTGTTCTATAATTCATTGACATCAGCAGTTTCTATGGTGGAATTTCTGCTTTCAGCACTAGCTATTGAATGTTCTCACGAATTTTTGGGACATAGGCAAAAAGTTGAAAAGGCAAAAATTCTTCTTGAAGAGAGCAGAAAAAAAGTTGGAACAGATAATAATAATGATAACAGCTCAATAAAACTTCATTAATTTTTAAATAAAAGTTAAACCTCATAGCATTTTTTGCTATGAGGTTTTTTGTTATGATATTATTTAGTTAGAAGAAAATTGTTGATATTTTCAAAAACGCCATTGGTAAGTCTTTCAAATGATTGAATTGTACAGCCTGAACTAATATTTCCAACGCAGCGAACATTTTTAAACTGCAATAATTCCTCATTTCCAATTGCTGATGGACAGTCACCAAAGAAATAATGTTCGTCACTTTCCAACAGCCAATTTTTAAGTGCAGAAATGTTATGAGAGGGGGCAATTGATGTGTTGAAAATCAGCTTTTTGCCTTTCATAAGTTTGAATTGTTCTTCCTCCAACAGCACAACATTTTTGTTCAAACAACAAAAAATAACGTCAGATTGTTTTAATAAATCATCAAGTGGGAGATATTTCATACCCTTTTTCTCTTTTTCGGGTTTTGCATTTCTCGCAAAATAGCTTATATTTCCGCCTAAAGTTTGAAGTGCATCAGCAATTAAACCTCCTGTTGCACCAATACCGAGCATACCAATTTTAAGCCCTGAAATTTCTCGTGGGGAATTGTCCAGCATAATATCTCCAAAGCCATGCAAAACCGAACAAAGCTCATAAAGAACATACTCAACAACACCATTATCTCCATAATCGTTGACACCTGTTACTATAATATTATTTTTCTTAGCATATTTTATATCAACGCTTGCACTTTCTTCGGAATAAAGGCTGCAACACATTCCAACATATTTTAAATTTTGACATTTACTCATAGCCTCCCCTGATAAAGTTGAGGTATAGCTTATTAATACGGCATCACAATCGCCAATTCTTTTTGCAATTTCATCAGAATTTGAAGGGATTGTGTCATATAATATAACTTCATCTGCATATTTTCCCAAAGAATTAAGACCGTCTTTAGTGATGTTAATAGGCTCAATTACAACTAGTTTTTTAAATTTATTCATTTATTTTACCTCTTTATTGAAATTTGAATACAATTCCCACAACAGCCGAAATAACTATGAAAAAAATCGGGTGCAGTTTTAATTTGGAAATTGCAAAGAATAATATTACTGCGAATATAATAGCCTTGAAGTTGAACAAGTCAGCAATCAGACCTGTTTTGTTAAACAAATCAAGAGTTAAAAGTGATATTTTAAGAACGCCACAGCCTGCAACTGCTATAAGTGCGGTTGAAGCAGGACGCAATCCGTAAAAAACATTTGTAACAATTGAGTTGCTTTTGAATTTATTGAGGATTGTTGCAATTATTAATATGATTATTATGGAGGGTGTGATTAGACCAATGCTTGCTATAATAGCGCCTAAAATCCCGCCAGTGGTGTAGCCAACATATGTTGCCATATTAATCCCGATTGGTCCGGGAGTGGATTCAGAAATAGCAATCATATTTGCAAGGTCAGCTTGAGTAAACCAACCTGTTGTTTCAGCCATTTCCGATAAAAAAGGAAGGGTTGCAAGTCCGCCGCCAATGGCAAAAAGTCCTGTTTTTGCAAATTCAAAAAACAATCTTAAATATATCATAAACTATTCGCCGACTTTCTTTTTTGTTTCATATTTCCCAACAAAATACTTGATTATAACTCCAACTGCCCCAGCCATAATAACAAAAATTACAGGAGATATATCTGTGAATATTGAAACAAAAAATATTACAAGAAATATCCCTAGGGTGTATTTGTCAATAACGGTTGTTTTAAAAAGCTTCATTATTGTTGTTATAATTAAAATGCTTACGCAAACTCTAATCCCTGCAAAAGCCTGTTGAACCCACACAATTTCCGAAAAATTGTTTATAAAAGCAGCTATAATTGAAATTATTATTATTGATGGAAAGGCAACTCCAAGGGTTGCGACAATACCGCCTAAAATGCCCTTTTGCTTTTGACCGATAAAGGTAGCTGTATTGACAGCAATAACTCCGGGTGTACATTGACCAATTGCAAAATAGTCTGTTAATTCCTCATTTGTAGCCCAATTTCTCTTTTCAACTATTTCTTTTTGCAAAATAGGGAGCATAGCATATCCGCCGCCAAATGTAAATCCGCCAATTTTTGAAAATACAAGAAACAGTTCAAGATACTTGTCCATTCAAACATTCCCTTCAGATAATTAATGGAGTAATTCTAACACGATTATACGCAAAAATCAAATATAAGCTGCGATATCTTTTAATATTATCACAGCTTATATAATTATTTTGTAAAATTTCAGATTGCTCTATTGATAAATTCGCTGAAAATTGATTGTTGGCTGTCAAAGTCAGTCAAAGATTCAGGGTGCCACTGAAGACCCAGTGCAAATCGCTCAGTCATATTTTTGTATTCAATCGCTTCGATTACATCATCTTCAGATTTTGCGGTTACAATGAAGTTTTCGGCAACATCTTTCACTGCTTGATGATGATAGGAATTTACACCGATTTCAGAAGTTTTAAATAGCGAATGTAAAAAACTATTATTAGCCAAAACGGCTTGATGAGATGGAATATAACGTGGATAGGCATCAATACAGTGGTTGTCAAATCCACATTCCTCTAAATCTTGATATAACGTGCCATTGCCGACAACATTCATCACTTGCATACCTCGACAAATTCCAAGCAAAGGTTTAGCAGTTTTGTATAATATGTAGTTGGCAATAAACAAATCTTGCTTATCTCTGTCGTTGGAAATTGTGCCAAGTTTTGATGATGGACGTTCGCCAAAATGATGAGAACCAATGTCGCCGCCACCTGTTAGAATAACGCCATCAACTCTTTCAAGAATATCCAAAAGAGTTTTATTATCGCTATAAATGGGAATAATAATTGGTATTCCACCTGCTTTTTCAATCGCTTTTATGTAGTTATCCGACAATTGATTAAATTCCTGTGGCATATGGGGCGTTGAAACTGAGGAAAGACTACTTTCAACAATTCCAAAATTGCAAGTTAATCCGATTAATGGTTTCATCAAAAACACTCCTTTTTAAAAATACAAATAAATTATGGCTGATATAATCAATCAAAATAAACGCAATGATTGTAATTTTTGTAAAAATATTGGTTTCTGTCACTTGCATAAGGGTCAAATTTATTGTTTAGTTTGTCAAAATTTAATAGGTATGTAATGGTTTTGTGTTCGTCAGAGGAAGACAAAAGTCCCATTTGATTTTTGGTTAAAACAGCGGGGGCAATAAAACTGCATTGGGTGTTAATCAATTCTAATTCATAGCTGCTTTCTATTCCATATAAATTTTGTTCTTCACATCTCCAAATTAAGGCTTCGTGACATTTTGACTGTATTTTTGAATTTCTTGAAATTTGAGATGAAAAAATCATATTAGCACCTAAATTTTTTGCAATTTTCGCAGTTTCAAAGAAAAAACAATCATAATCATTCAAAATCGTTAGATTTCCGACACAAGTTTCAATGATGTTAATTTGAGTTCCAACGCTTAATCCAAGACGTTTTTCATATTCGCTTAAAAATAATTTGTCCTGTGTTCCAATTATTTCTCCGTTTTCATCAAATACAAAGCTGCGATTGTAATATTCTCCGTTTTCCATAACAAAAACAGAACCTGCCACAATCACCATATTATATGACTTTGCAAATGTTCTGAAAACATTGATATATAGCTCATATGACCATTGTCCAAGGCTATGAATATATTGATTAAAATATTCATCTAAATTAGGTAAATCAAAAGTTGAAAGTCTTTCTAAAACTTTGTCGCCTCCGATTGTTATTGGCAATGGTAATAGACTGCAAAGCTCAGGAAAAGCAATTAATGCACAATGATTTTCCTTAGCTGTTTTCATATAGCTATCAATATATGCAATATAGGATTTTATTGAATTGAATGGCTGCTTTTTTAGTTTGACTGTTGATATACGGATACGATGATGGTCTTTTGCATTTTGAGGTCCTTCAGATGGCTTTATTTCAAGCATTTCAATTTCGTTAATAGCATTTTTTATGTTAGCGCTTAAAGGAGCGGCAAGTGATGCAAATTTCAGTTTAAAATCAGACATAGTTATCTCTCCAAAACGTCTATATATTTTTGAAACAGCTTCTTATTTGATAAAAATATTGAATGGATATTTTCTTTTTTCAGCAAGTCAAAATCAATGTAGAATTTTTTATCAAATTGAGGTGGGTAATTTGTATCTCTAATACAATTGTTCTGGAAAGGTGTAACAAATCTTGCACCTTCTTCAGTTACATCAATAATATAAAGCCCATTAGATGCTGCCATATTTTCACTGCCGATACAAGCTCTATAAGGCATATCATTTATCATTTCCATATATCTTGAGGCGATGATTACATCAGCTCCAAGATGAGAGGCAGTTCTTGCAAATTCGCAATGAAATATATCAGCATCAACTGCGAGAGCAAAATTGCCGATAGGAGTTTTGAAAATTGAAAGTTCATTATAAGAATTGATTTTTCCACGATAAGCTAAATTAAGATGAGTTGCTCCTTGACTGCCGATAATTTCGCCATCAGGAGAAATCATACATTGCATTAAGTAATCATCTTTGATAAATCTGCAAGGAACAGTGTAGACCTTATATTTTTTTGCGTACTTAATAGATTTATATATATGTTCAAAAGCTGAGTTATCCTGATAATATGGTGTATTATCAGAAAATACAACTAAATTAACATTGTATGTAGGTGGGGAAAATGGCTTAACTACAGTTATTATTGTTTTGTTTTCGCTGCTCAAGCTTGGTCCTCCTATAAATTTTTTTTTAATTAGTTGAATATTAATTAATATTATACTACAATGTGTCATAACAATACAATGCTATTAAAAAACATAGTTGAAATAATTTGATAAATGATGTACTATTATGTTGATAATGTATAGATTTTTGGAAGGAATAGATGAAAATGATTGGCAATTTTTTTATACAGCCACTGGATATAACATATAATAAATATGAAAAATATATTTATGTTGCTGTTGAAGGCAATAGAGTTTATAAGGAGTTTTATGCAGCCATTGATACAGCTATTGACGGACGGGTTAAAATAATGGTTCTTGCAATTTGCAAGGACGGAAAAATTGTAACATATATTAACAATGCTGAGGATTACGATAAATTAATGGAACAGTCAAGGTCAAAGTTGGTTTACTTTACGCCGATTAAGCTTTTGACAAGAGATGGCAAAAATATGGCATTTTTAGATCTTTTCTTCAGAACCCATTACAATGAAAAAATAGAAATAAAATTATACTGCATTAAAAAACTATACCACAAAAAGCCTTCAATCAGAAAAAGAGAAAGCTATTTTAACCAAAGTAAAAGTACAGTTTTTTATTCCAGCAAAATTATCAGAACATCAAGTAAAAGCAGCGTTACAATTATGGGAAGAGATTATTCAATTCAAAAGGTCATCAATCTTCCTTTTTATAATGAACTACAAATGCTCTATGTTCAAGATTTGGGCGTTATAAATATATACAATAAAATAAGGGAATTCAAAATTATTTCTCAACCTGAACTAATATGTGTTGGGTCAAAATTTGTTTATGAATGTAATGGAAGTCAAGTTGTATATACTGTGGAAAAAATGGACGATGATTTAGTTTTTATATCAAGCGCAAAGGACAAAATTGTTGCAAAAAATATCGACAGGGGATTGGCGATTATCAAAGTTTTTGTAACAATGCACCCCGAAGCCCCCGAACTAACATTCAATCCGCCTTTGAGCATTATTCCCAATTCGGAAGTGGATATTTCAAAACATAAAGTTGCACTAACTATGGGTACAAGCACAATAATGGGTGATTTAACATATACAGGAAATGGCGAAAAAGGCTTTGTTATAAAGCTTGTTTGTGATAAAATTGGTTGGACAGATGAAGAACCATTAGTAACAGCAGTTGTTTTCTCAGATGATGGATTTAAAATAACAACAGGTATAATCGAAAACGATGTTCCTGAAGAAATCTAAAGCACATACATAAAATTTAATTGTACCTATGCTTTTCAAGGTTTGGATAACAATTAAAAATCTAAAATATTAAACAATATTATTGAAAATTCATAATATGCAGCAGATAGGTGATTATAGTATGAATGAAACTAAAACAAATGTAATGAGAATACTTGATAAACTTAAAATTGAATATAAGACATATTTTTATGAAAGTGACGATGGAAAAATTGATGGATTGAGTGTTGCAAATAAACTTTCAAAATCTCCTGAAACCGTTTTTAAAACTTTGGTTACAAAAGGCGCTAAAAACTACTATGTTTTTGTTGTTCCTGTTTTAAAAGAGCTTAACTTGAAAGCTTGTGCAAAAGCGGTTGACGAAAAATCGGTTGAAATGATTAAAACAACCGATTTAATGAAAGTTACAGGCTATATCCGAGGAGGTTGTTCTCCTATTGGAATGAAAAAGCCGTTCATAACTGTTATTGATAAAAGCCTTGAAGAACTGCCATTTGTAACTCTTAGCGGGGGCAAAATCGGCTGTCAAATTGAATTATCTCCCTCAGATTTGAAAGTGGCTGTTCCATATAAAACTGAATGTATTACAGCAGACTAACTCCGTTTATTGCAAGCTTGAATTTCAATCCAAGATATTCTGCCGCACGTCTGCACAGCAACATTCTTGAGAGAAAAATTTCAAAATAATCCATAACGGCACAAATTTCTGTGTCTATTTTAAGAGAAAGAGTTATTGTATTGAGAGATGTGTCAAGAGTGAAATCAGATTCAACAACGGCATAGTTTACTCTGTCGTGAATGTCGAAGCTTGATACATCAACGGAGCGAACTCTTGAACGTCTTACGTCCGATTTATCAGCTAGTATCAGTGCAGCGGCAACGGCATTAATAGGGGTTGCAGTGGCTTCATCGTGGTTGCCTATTGCAGAGATAACAGTGGCAATTTCGTCAGCACACATTCCAACTTTGTCAAGCAAGCGAAAAGCCATAACAGCACCGCTTTGTGCGTGGTCAATGCGATTTATAACGTTGCCGATATCGTGCATATATCCTGCAATTTTGCCAAGCTCGCAAATTCTTGCATCAAACCCCAACTTTTCTAATATTTCAGAGCATTTTATAGCACATTTTGTCACGTGAGCAAAGGAATGTTCAGTGTAACCCATTGCAATGAGGGTATCATCAGCTCGAGTGATATAGGTTTTAATGTCTTTGGAAGTTTTGATATATTCGTAGGTTATTTCTTTCATATTTTAAATCTCCTTTCAATTTTTACAGCAATTAATCTATGATTACCAATAAAACAGCATAAAGTATTTATTTTCCACTTTAATTTTTGCAAAATAAATTATAAAATGTATTTATTAAATTTATATTATCTATTATAAACCAAAAAAGTTACAATTAAAACAAATCTATGTTAATTTTATAATTCTTTATAAGGAGGAGATTCTTTTGAAAAAGGTTAAGAAAAACAGCATTTTAAGTTTCTTGTTCAGTAGGCTGGCAGTATTTTCGGTTTTGATATTAATTCAGTTTTTAGTTTTAGTTTTCATAATATTGAAACTTAGTGCATCTGGAGCAAAGGTCTTGATTACATTTCAGCTCATAAGCTTGTGTGTTGTGGTGTGGATTGTTTCAAAAGACGACAATCCTTCATATAAGTTAGCGTGGGTTATTGCAATACTAACCTTGCCAATTCTTGGAGGAGTTTTTTATATTATGTGGGGAAATAAGCATATGCCATTGCCACTGAGAAATAAAATTGAAAGATTTTATAAAAAAGTTGTGGCACAAATGCCTGTGCAAACCTACAAGAGCGATTATGTCTTTGAAAAGGTAAAGGAAATGGATAAGCCTCTCTCCACAAGGATTAATTATATAAATAAAATATCAGGTTATCCTGTTTGGGAGAACACTTCTTCAGAATATTTCCCTTTGGGCGAGGACAAATTCAAGAAACTTCTTGCTGAACTCAAAAATGCTCAAAGATTTATATTTATGGAATATTTTATTATTCAAGAAGGTCAAATGTGGAACCCAATTCTTGAGGTTTTGAAAGAAAAAGTTAAGAATGGTGTTGAAGTGAGAGTAATGTTTGACGATATGGGCTGCGTTCAAACTCTACCCAATAAATATGCACAAACACTTGAATCATTTGGTATTCAGACAGCAGTTTTCAACCCATTTAAGCCCCATCTAAATATGGCTATGAACTATCGTGACCACAGAAAAATCTGCGTAATTGACGGCAATATTGGCTTTTGCGGTGGAATTAATCTAGCCGACGAATATATCAATGCTTATGATAAGCATGGGCACTGGAAAGATACAGCAGTTATGCTCAGCGGAGATGCAGTTTGGAACTTAACAACAATGTTTTTGACAGTTTGGGATTTCACAAAAGACTTTGAAGATATTGACTACGAAAGATACAAGCCAACTCAAAAGGCTGATTGCGACGGGTTTGTACAACCTTTTGGAGATAGTCCGCTGGACGATTATAACGTTGCTGAAACAATTTATATGCAAACTATTACAAGAGCAAATGATTATGTTTATATAACAACACCCTATCTTATTATAGACAATGAGATGATAACTGCACTTAAAATTGCCGCTGAAAGTGGCGTTGATGTTCGTATTGTCACACCCCACAATGCAGACAAATGGTATGTTCATACTGTAACTAAATCTTACTATGCAACTTTGATACAATCCGGTGTTAAAATTTATGAATATACACCCGGATTTATTCACGCAAAGATGTTCGTTTCTGACGATACATCAGCAGTTGTTGGCACAACCAATATGGATTACAGAAGTTTTTATTTGCATTTTGAGTGTGGAGTTTGTTTTTATTATTCCAAAATGGTGGATAAAGTTAAACAGGATATACTTCAAACAATGGAAAAATGCGAAGAAATCACTCTTGAAAAGGCAAAAGATATCAGCTTATTCAAACGTATGGTAAGAGCTGTTATAAAAATATTTGCACCGATGATGTAATATAATGTAAAAACTGACATTTTACAAGATGTCAGTTTTTACTTGCTTTTAATACAATATTATGGTATAATTATAAACTATTAATTATAAATTTGTATCATATTGGAGGAAAATATGCTTAAAAGATTTGTCAGTTACTATAAGCCACAAAAAAAGATGCTTATTTTTGATTTGTTAGCATCATTTATGGTTTCGATTTTGGGAATGATATATCCAATTGTTACAAGAACAATGCTTAATGATTTAATACCTAACCAAAAATATCAGATGGTTATAAATTTTGGAATTGCATTATTTGTAATTTATTTTATTAGAATGTTGCTCAACTATTTTATTCAGTATTATGGTCACGTTATCGGAGTTAATATTCAAGCGGATATGAGAAAAGATATGTTCAGCAAACTTCAAAAATTGCCCTATTCCTATTATGACGAGCATCAAACAGGAAAAATTATGTCAAGGCTTACTAACGATTTGATGGATATAAGCGAACTGGCTCACCATGGACCGGAAAATATTTTCATCTCTGGAATTATGATAGTAGGTTCTTTCATTTATCTTTTGACTATTGAAATCAATTTAACATTGATTATTTTTGCCTGTATTCCAATTTTGGTTATTGTTTCAATGTCATTTCGCAAGAAAATGAATGATGCTTTTACTGAAAGCAGAAAAAGTATTGCTGTTATAAATGCTTCATTGGAAAGCAGTATTTCCGGAATTAGAGTGACAAAAGCTTTCACAAATGCTCAAAAAGAAGAAGAAAAATTTTCCTGCGGTAATATGCAGTTTGTAAATGCAAGAAAAAAAGCCTATAAAGCAATGGGACAATTTTATTCATCAACTTCATTTATCACAGATTGTTTTAATATAATTATTCTTGTTGCAGGCGGAATATTTTTGTACAATGGCAAAATCAATTTTGGCGATTACTCAACCTTTATTATTTCAGTTAATTTATTCATTTCTCCCGTTACAAAACTAATTCAGTTTATGGAACAATATGAAGATGGTGTGACTGGATTTAAGCGGTTTATAGAGATTATGGACGAAGTGCCTGAACTGGAAAGTGCAACGGCTAAAGAGCTTAAAAACGTGGAGGGAAACATCAGTTTTGAAAATGTTTCATTCTCATATCTAAATTCAAAAGAAGTTTTGGACAACATAAGTTTTAATATTAAAAAAGGCTCTAAGGTTGCATTAGTTGGACCTAGTGGCGGCGGAAAAACAACAATTTGTCACCTTATCCCTAAATTTTACACCATAACTAATGGCACAATTAAAATTGATGATACCAATATTCAAGACGTGACTTTTCAATCATTGAGAAAAAATATCGGTATTGTTCAGCAAGATGTTTATTTATTTTCAGGCACAATTAAAGATAATATTTTGTATGGCAGATTAGATGCAACAGAGGAAGAAATTATTGCTGCGGCTAAAAGTGCTAACATTCACGATTACGTTATGACACTGCCAAATGGTTATGAAACAGAAATAGGCGAGCGTGGTGTTAAGCTTTCAGGAGGGCAAAAACAAAGACTTTCTATTGCAAGAGTTTTCTTGAAAAATCCTGCTATTTTAGTTCTTGATGAGGCAACAAGTGCATTGGATAATACAACCGAAATTGCAATTCAAGATGAACTTGATGAGCTTTGTAAGGGAAGAACAACAATTGCCGTTGCTCACAGACTTTCAACTATCAAAAATGCAGATGAAATTATCGTTATTGCCAACGGAAAAATCGTGGAGCAAGGTTCGCATAATGATTTGTTGGCTAAAGGTGGAGCATATGAAAAGCTTTACAACCTACAATTCAAAAACAGTAATAATGATAGTATAAATATTGGTTTATAATGTGAGATAATAAAAAGAGCCTTATTCACAACATTTTGTTGCGTGAATAAGGCTCTTTTACATTGAAATTAGTCTAAATTTTGGTCAAGATTGTGTTCCGAGATAAGCTCTTCTAAATGTTCCACTGAACGAATTACATAAAAATCATCGTCTATTTGCAAGCAGGGGATACCAACAGTGTGCTTTTCCCTTACACGTTCGTGAGCGGTAGAAGTGTCACGAATTTTCATAAAAATTTTGAGAGAGCCTACACTGGAACATATATCAACATAGGCATATTTAATGGCTTTTTCTGAAAGCAACTCTTTCACAGGTGGACAAGCACTTCAGCTATCTGTGCCAAATAAAATTATTTTTCTCATATTAGAATCTCCTTTTTAATTAAATTATGTAAGATGTAAAACATTATATTCTTGTGAGGTTGACCGCCCATTTGTAACTTTTGTATCTGATAAGTCCAAGAATCATTCGGATAACTTGTTCTAGCTGGATAATTAGAAATACAAATGAGATACTTTCAATTTTGAGGACATGTACAGCGAAAAATGCAAGGGGTATTCCAACTGCCCACATTAAACCGCTGTCAAGCAAAGTCAAAATTTTGCTGTCGCCGCCGGCACGTAATGCACCAAAAACAATTACGATGAACAATCTAAGAGATATTTTAATTGAGAATACTCGCACAATTGTTACTGCACTTTCAAATACAGCAGGGTCTTGTAGTTTAAATAAAGAAACCATCGGCTCAGCAAAAATCACAATTACAATCGACATTATAATAGCAAGTGCTGCACCAATTCCAATAAAATAGTTGCCTTGCTGTTTTGCTTTTTCAAGGTCACCACTGCCGAGAGTGTGACCTGTTATGACAGTATTTGCGTTTGAAAGTCCCATTATTACAAAAAAGAAAACATCGCTGATTTTTGTACCAACAAAATATGCGTCCATAGCATCTGTGCCAAGTGCACCAAAGGCTTTAACAAACATTGTTGAGCCAAAACCGAACAATAATTCATTCATAATAAGAGGAGAAACTCGGGACATAACCGAACCTATGAAATGCAAATCAAAACTGAATAGTTCGGAAAATTTGCCCATAAATTGCTGTTTTGTTTTTAACGCATATCCTACATGCAAAGCTAAACTTAAAAATTGAGCGAATACTGTTGCATATGCCGCACCTTCAACTCCAAGTTCAGGAAATCCCCAAAGTCCGAATATCAAAATATAGTTGAGGATACAATTTGTCGCCATACTGACAATGCTTATTATTAGAGGGACTTTTGTTTTGTGAATTGAACGATAAACATAGCTAAAAGCAAATGATAAAATTGAGGGTAAAAACGAATATTTAACAATGTCAAGATACATTCCGCCATATTTGATTACTTGCGGGTCATCAACGTAAAATTTCAAGATGCTTTCCCCGAAAATTGCAGATATAGCAAAAAAGAAAAGTCCAATCAAAGTGGCAAGAACAAGGGAAATACCGAAAGATTGCTTTAGCTTTTTCCCATCTTTTGCTCCGAAAAACTGGGCACAGAATATTCCTGTTCCGCTTATTGCACCAAAAGCTACACAATTGGCAATAGAATCAATTTGTGCCGCAGTACCAACCGCACTTACCATACCAATCCAAGAAACCATCAATGTATCCACAATTCCAAGGCAAGATGTGAAAACAGATTGGATTGCAAGAGGAATGGCAATAGCGCTGACTTCCTTGTAAAAATCTTTAGAGGCGATATACTTATTCATATTAGTTATTCCTTTTTTGCGGACTTATTTTATGATAAAACCTAACTCACCTTTATACGTAACGAGCAATTTGTGGCTTTGGATAATCAATTCCAAAGGTTTCAACTCTGATACTTTCGATTGTTTCGGGGATAATTGGGAGATTGACTTCAACGCCCTCCAACCCACATTCAACCGGTGCAGTTTTAACATTTTCAATTCTTTCCACTTCTTCAAAACCATCAATAACTTTTCCGATTGTTGTATATTTTCCGTTGAGTTTTTTTGCAGCTTCATCGCTTAATGTGATGTAGTAACAGCTTCCCGAAGTATACTTCACTCCGTCACCTGCCAAAGCAACAGTCCATTTTTCAAATGGTTTTCCGCCGTCAAATCCATTAGCTTCAAATTCGCCGTCAAGTTCATAGCGATAGTCGTCGCTCTCGACAAACTCATCATATGTTGGTTGAAGAACAAATCCGGGTACGATTCTTTTAACATCTTTGTTGTCAAAAGTGCCTTTATTTGCAAGATTTATAAAGCTATTGACAGCATTGGGAGAAAATTGCGGATAAAGTTCTATTGTAATTTCTTTGCCATTTTTCATTTTAAGAGTTGCTATTGGATTTTTCATAATAATTACGTCCTTTTTTTAAAAAATTTCGCAGTATGCAATTCATAAATATATTATAGCATTAATATTATAAATATCTATACTTTTTTCTATTATTTATTAAAAAAATATTGTTTTCGCTTTAATTACCATATAAATTTTATAAAATGCCTAATTTTCTAAAAAATTTAATAATTCTGAATTGATTATTTTTTTTGCACGTTTTATAAAATCAATTTCATATGGTTTTAAATCATTTTTGTTCTTATAAATAATAATATCCATATTTATATCGGCTGCTTTACAATTTTTTTGTACTAAATCATATCTTTCCAATTCAATTTCAGGAACGGGACTTGCCCATTTATATGTTCCTTTAATTTGCTGCAAAAAATCGTATTGAGTGCCTCTGTCATAGACATAGATGCAATTTTTCGGGGTGCTGAATGATTGTTCAGGCAGGCTATCCTCACGATAATTATTGGGAATTTGAAAATCACCATGTATTATTTCAATATAATCTTTTAATAAGTCGTATGGTATGTCTGAAAGTTTAGCTAAAGGGTGGTTTTTACTCATCAAAATCTGCATTTTAAATGACCATAATAATTCATAATTAAGGTTGTTTTCTTTAAGCAAATTCAAAAAATAAGTTTCGTATATTTTTTGATAGCGAATAATTCCAATATGGCAGTTCCCCGAAATTACATCATTAATTGTGTTTTCATTGCTGGTTTCACGATATTGAATATTAATGGGAAGATTGTTGTTGATATTATTGATAAAATCGCTAAATCCTGTGGAGAGATAAGTGGTTCTTGGGACACTTATTTTGAAATTAAAACTGTCTTCCTTGTGTGTGCAATATATTTCTTCAAGTATTTCCATCTGATTTAATATGATTTTTGCGTGGGACAAAAACTGCTTTCCATCGTTTGTTGCCTCAACACCTTTAGTGGTTCTGGTGAAGATTTCAATTCCAATTTCAGCTTCCAGTTCTTTTATGCTTTTGCTCAAATTCGGTTGACTGAGATAAAGATTTTTTGCAGCTTGGGTTATGCTTGAGGTCTTTTCAATCTCAATTGCAAATTTTAATTTTTGTAAATTCATATTTGTTCCTCTATCCACAAAATAATAAATATTTTTATATATTGAGTATGTTCTTTTAATTAACATATTATCACTATTAAGGGAAAAGCGCCAGTAAATAGAGAAGAAAATGATATATTTTTAACATTACACAGGAACAGCAAAGAGATTTTTTTCAGGTATATGTTTTTTGTAAAGAAAGACAATAGTTAAATTAGTTTAACTATATTGAATTTTCAGCATATTTTAAAGTCGAAAACAGCAATTAAAAATATCCAATAATAATATACAGAAAAAATGATATATTTGTATATTGATTTGATGGGAAATCAGTTTTAATGCTGATTTAAAGTGATGTAGTAAGCTGATACAAATTATTTAATCATTCTGCTAATTGATAATATATTATAAATATTCGTCAAAATGTATAAATTATGTCAATTTTTTTCTATATTGACGGTTTATTAATAATGTGTTATTATTATAACAGTTAAAAATACACAATTAAATTGACAAGTAAAGTTTTTAGATGAGAAATTTATGCTTGCTTAAAAGTATTATTTTTGGGTGTTCTATTATGAATATCACTAAAAACCGAGGAGCTTGTGAGCCAATTTGCGATGTTCTATGTTGGGTTGCAATCTTCCATTTACTGTCACAAAGAGAGGCTGGAGTAGATATGGAATTGCTTGAAAAAATTGTTACTTCTGTTAATGGTGTTCTTTGGGGAAATGATAAAATAATTGCAGGTTTATTGCTTATTTTATTGTGCGGTACGGGTATTTTCTACACAATAAGATTGAAATTCGTGCAAATAAGGAAATTCCCCGAATCTTGGAAGAAAACATTTGGTAGTATTTCTCTGAGTGGCGAAAAAGCCGGAAAAGACGGTATGTCATCGTTCCAATCCCTAACCACTGCTATTGCCGCTCAAGTTGGTACAGGTAACCTTGCAGGTGCTGCTACGGCTATTGCTGTTGGTGGTCCGGGTGCAATTTTCTGGATGTGGTTAAGTGCGTTTTTCGGTATGGCTACAATTTATGCCGAGGCTACTTTGGCACAAAAATATAAGGTTGTCAACGAAAATGGCGAAGTAAACGGCGGACCTGTTTACTACATAAAAGCTGCATATAAAGGAACTTTTGGTAAGGTTCTTGCTGCTGTTTTTGCTGTTTTCATCATTTTAGCATTAGGCTTTATGGGAAATATGGTTCAAGCCAACTCAATCGGTGATGCATTTAATGGTGCATTCGGAATTAATCCTCTATATATAGGAATTGTTGTTGCAGTTCTTGCAGGATTTATATTCTTAGGCGGTGTTGGACGTATCGCTTCTGTAACAGAAAAGCTTGTTCCAATTATGGCTGCTTGCTACATAGTAGGCTGCGTAATTATTCTTGTTATGAATTTTAAAAATCTTCCTAATTCTTTTGTACAAATTTTCACAATGGCATTCAAGCCATCATCTATTTTTGGCGGTGCTGTTGGTACTACTATTCAATTGGCAATGAGCAAAGGTGTTGCAAGAGGCTTGTTCTCTAACGAGGCAGGTATGGGTTCAACTCCTCACGCTCACGCACTAGCTAAGGTTAATCACCCTTGTGACCAAGGTTCTGTTGCTATGATGGGTGTATTTATTGATACATTTGTTATTTTAACTCTAACTGCTTTGGTTATTATCAGCTCAGGTTCTCTTGACGGTGCTCCACTTGAGGGCATTAAACTAACACAAAATGCGTTTAGTGCAGCTTTTGGTAGCTTCGGAAATATATTTATAGCTATTACAATGTTTTTCTTTGCATTTTCAACAATTGTTGGTTGGTACTTCTTTGGCGAATGTAACATCAAATACTTGTTCAAAAACCCTATTGCAGTTAAAATTTATGCAGTATGTGTTCTTGTATTGATTGTTGTTGGTTCGATGATGAAAGTATCACTTGTTTGGGATATGTCAGATATGTTTAATGGTTTGATGGTTCTTCCAAACTGTCTAGGATTGTTGGCATTGTCAGGCGTTGTTGTTAAACTGATGAATGAACATGATGAAATTAAATCAGTAGCAAGTAAAAATGTTAAATAATTAAATTTTAAAAAATCTCAGCCACGAAAAATCGGGGCTGAGATTTTGTTTTGCAGTAGTTTGGGTTTTGACTAAAGTGGCTTTAAAATATGCACAATAATAAAGGACGAGATATACTCGTCCTTTATTATTAGACTATTCTTTTTTTGCCATTTTAGCATTATTGAATACTATTATAAAAAATAAATAATAATATACAATACTTCAAGACGAATTACAAAAATAATTGAAATTACGTCAAAATTCGCTAATTACTAATCCTTGAGAGTTACTAACGAAAAAAGAACCGTCAAAGACGGTTCTCAAATCTCTTTGTCAATTAGATTGCACGAGTAACTTTATTGGAACGTAAGCAGCGAGTGCAGGCGTTGATGTGGCGAGGAGAACCGTCTATAATTGCCTTAACACGCTTTACATTTGGCTTCCAAGTTCTGTTGGATCTTCTATGAGAATGGGAAACCTTTATTCCGAAAGTTACACCTTTACCGCAGATGTCGCATTTTGCCATGAGTCTGCACCTCCTTAAATTGCTTCGGATAAGTCAACATTGGTATTCTAACAAATAATTTGAATAAAAGCAAGTGTTTTGACAAATTTTTTTGAAAATATTTTAATTTACTGAATAGGGTACAAATGTACTTGTTTTTTTCACAATTAATAGGTATAATTAAACATTATAATTGTTTATATAATGCCATAAATGCTGTATAATAACTTTAAGGGCATTTTACATTATAATTTCACAAAAAGCAATAATTATTCGGAGGATATTATGAATTTATTTGGACTTAATGTAGGCACACTATTGGGAAGAGCTTTTTTCCTTTTGGCAATTATGCCGATACACGAATATGCGCATGCGTGGATGGCAAGCAAAATGGGCGATAACACCGCAAGATACAGCGGAAGGCTTGACCTTAATCCGCTAAAACATCTTGACCCATTAGGCAGTATCCTTATTTTATTCACAGGATTTGGCTGGGCAAGACCTGTTCCAATCAACTCCAACAACTTCTACGACAGAAAAAAAGGTATTTTCTTAACTGCATTAGCCGGACCGGCAGCAAATATTTTGCTTTCATTGGTAATGGTGATAATTTACAAGTTTATGATTAGATTAGGCTTGTTCAGCATAGTTTTGGATATAATTTTCACTATAATGCAAACGAGTGTTTTCCTTGCTGTGTTCAATCTTTTGCCAATTCCGCCACTTGATGGCTGGAATATGGTGTCAGTATTTTTGCCTCATGAGTTATATTATAAAGTTATGAGATATCAAAGAGAAATTTCCTTTGTATTTTTCGCATTAATAATGTTTACAAATATCATTAGTGTTCCTCTTTCGTTTTTATCGACATTGATTATCAGACTTTTAGACACAATAACTTTCTTCATATAAAAAACAGTCGGGTGGTTTAAAAAATGGAATTATCTTTTAAAATAAATGAATTTGAAGGTCCTATGGATTTACTTCTTCACCTTATCTCCAAGCACAAACTTGATATTTTTGATATTGAGATAGTTCTGTTAGTTGACCAATATATGGACTATATTAATGGATTGGATAAAACCAATTTGGAAATTGCTGGGGAATTTATTGAAATGGCAACCAGACTTATCTATATGAAAACAGTGATGCTTTTGCCCAAACACGACGAGGAGAAAGAGGAACTGAAAGCTCAACTTTCCGGTCAGCTTATTGAATATCAAGCTTGCAAAATGGCTGCTGATGAACTTAGAATTAAAAGCAGAATTGGAGATATTTTTGTTGGCAATCCAGAAGAAATTGATGCTGAAAAAGAATATCAGCACAGCCACAATATATCCGTTCTGTTTGCAGCATACCTCAATGCAGTTGGAAAAGGGAAGAGATTTCTGCCACCGCCTGAAACATCATTTAATACAATTGTGAAACGAAAAATTGTTTCAGTTTCATCAAGAATTATATTTTTACTAAAAAGCCTGTACAAACAACCTAAACAGAGGTTTATGGCTTTTTTTGAATTGAGTGAAGAACGCTCGGAAATTGTTGCAACATTTTTGGCTGTGCTAGAGCTTGTTAAAGCCAACAGAATAACAGTTACCGAAAACCAATCACATATAATTTTCAACTCCAAAAGAAAGGATAATTCCTAATGCTTTCAACAAAAGAAAAAGAAATATTTGCAATCTTGTTCGCATCAGGTGAACCAATTGAAGCTGAAAAATTATCTCAAGCTGTTGAGATTGATAAGGAACTTTTGAATAAATTAGTGAGAAACCTTGCGGATAATTTGGAAGACAAGGGTTTTCCGCTGCAAGTGCTTACTCTTGGAACAAAATTTCAACTGGCAACTGATGTCAAATATGCACCGGTGATAAAAAGTGCATTAGATGTTAAAAGAAATGTTCCACTCTCGCAAGCTGCTATGGAAGTTTTGGCAATTGTTGCCTATAATCAGCCTGTAACAAAAAGCTTTGTGGAACAAATAAGAGGAGTTGACAGCAGCGGAATTGTCAATTCACTTGTGGAAAAAAGCCTTATTGAAGAGGCGGGCAGACTGGAAATTCCCGGCAGACCAATTTCATATGTTACAAGTTCCAACTTTTTGAGATGTTTTGGCATTAGTTCTCTTGATGAATTGCCGCTAATTGATTATAATTCTCAAGACGATGAAGAAATTGTGCTGGAGGATTTTGCAAAATAAATTGTTTGTGGGAGGATTTAAAATTGACTGCTTTAATCGTGACGACAATTATAATCTCAGCAATAGTAGCCGTTTTTTATATTCCCATTTATGCTGATATTGTTCTTGGAGAGGAAAATCAAGTCGAAGCAGGTTGGCTATTTCTCAAATTTCAAGTATTCCCTCAAATAGAAAAGCCTGAAAAAGAAAAAAAGAAGAAAACGACCCAAAAAAGAAAAACTACTAAAAAAGCAACCACAGAAGAAAAAACAAAAACTAATACAACGAGTGAAGATTTTGCGGCAATGCTGGGCATAATAAAGAGCAGTATCAATGATTTAAAGGCATATTTCAAAGCATTATTAAAAGCTTTGAATATCAGAAAACTGCAAATAGACTGGAAAATAGGCGGAGAAGATGCTGCCGAAATTGCACTTTCATATGGTAAAAATAATGCGATTTTTTATACAACATATGCTGTGATTGCAACATTCATTGATATTAAACCTAAAAAAATTATGATTTATCCAGATTTTGTGGCTGAACACAGCAAAATAAACGCAAAATTCAGAGTTAATATTATACCGGCAAAAGTTATTTCTGCAACATTCGGTTTCGGCATTAATATGCTGATTAAATTTTTAAAAAATAAAAATAAAAATGAAAAGGCGGTAGTGAACAATGAGTCAACATCCAATTAATGAATTATTAAATTCTTCAATGCAAAATTTGCGTCAACTTGTAGACGTAAATACAATTATCGGCGATCCAATCAAGATTGACGATAAGACAACTATTATTCCCATTTCCAAAGTTTCCTTTGGCTTTGCATCAGGCGGTAGTGACTTGCCTACACAAAAACCAACTGAGCTTTTTGGCGGTGGAAGTGGCAGCGGAGTTTCGATTCAACCTCTTGCTTTTATTGTTGTACAAGACGGAAAAGTGGAGCTTATGCAAATGGCAACCAACAATAATACTGCCGACAGAGTTGTTAATATGGTACCCGGAGTTATTGACAAAATTTCATCATTATTAAATAAAGAAAGTAAAGTTCAAGCAGCAGAAAGCAACGTTACTGAAACAAAATAAACGATAACTAGAATTGAATGATAAAACCCAGCATAAATATTAATAAAATAATAATTATGTGGGTGAGAAAATTGCGAAAAATTTTATATTTATTGCCGATTAGCCTTATGATGATTTTTTCTCAAAATGCCTATGCTTTTGAGAGCTTTGCTTGCTATGCCAAAAATAGCGTTGAACCTCCTGTTGAGGCTCTTAGTGCTATTGTCATAGAGGCAAAAAGCGGAAGAATATTATATGCAAAAGACGTTAATCAAAAACTGCCAATGGCAAGCACAACAAAAATTTTGACTACCATTATTGCACTTGAACAGCCTAACAAAGAGGAAAAATTTGTTATTGACCAGAGCCTTATTGCCGCTGAAGGTTCATCAATGGGACTGCGTGATGGGGATATTGTCAATTTAGACTGTCTTGCTTTGGGAATGATGTTGCCATCGGGAAATGATGCGGCAAATGCTGCGGCAATAAAAATTTCGGGAAGTAAAGAAAAATTTGCGGAATTAATGAACGAAAAAGCTCAAGAAATCGGAATGTATGACAGCCATTTTGTTACACCATCGGGACTTGATGATGTGGAACACTATACAACGGCAAATGATATGGCAATTTTAACCGCTTATGCACTTCGCAATGACCAATTCAGAGAAATTTGTTGTAAAAGCAAGCAAACTGTAATGCTTGGAACACCGCCGACTGAACGCACTTTGTTCAATTATAATAAGCTGCTTCAACAATACGAATACTGCATCGGAGTGAAAACAGGCTACACCGACAATGCAAGACGTTGTTTAGTAACGGCGGCAAGTAAAGATGGAATTGAACTTATTATTGTAACATTAAATTGTCACGATGATTTTGCAAGCCATAAAATGCTTTATGATTATTTTTTTGATAGACTGAAACTTTGGGATTTATCATATTTGACAGACAATCTTAGCGTACCTGTTGCCGGTCAAAATCGAAGAATTAAAGCACAAACCCTTGATATTCCACTTGTACCCCTCCTTGATGGTGATGTGGAAAAACTAAAAACTAAAATAACTCTGAAAAAAATAATATATGCTCCAATTAATGCTAATTCTCGACTTGGAGAATTAGAAATTTACTCGGAAGATGAGCTAATTTATAAAACACAGCTTATTTCTGAAGAAAAAGTGCAAATCCCTACAAAAAAGTTTTCAAAACGATTTAATTCTTAATAAATTTATGGTATAATGTATATAGATATATTTAGTAATAATAAATAAACCATTAACATATGGGCTGTTTAACAGCGAGGAATGGAGAAATTAATGCCTACACGAATTCAAAAGGTGCTTTCAGATAATGGAATTTTGTCAAGAAGAAAAGCTGAGGAATATATAAAACTCGGAAGAATACAAGTCAACGGAAGACCCGCAAAAATCGGTAATCCTGTTAATCCTGCAAGAGATATTATAACTGTTGACGGAGTTAAAGTTAGAATATCTGCTAAAACAGATAAATATTATCTGATGCTGAATAAGCCACGTGGCTATATTACAACAATGGAAGATGAGTTGGACAGAAAATGTACAGCTCAACTTTGTGACGATGCACCTGTCAAAGTATACCCAATCGGCAGACTTGATAAGGACAGCGAGGGATTATTGCTTTTAACAAACGACGGAAACTTCGCCAATATGGTTATGCACCCTAGTTTTCAAATTTCAAAAACATACAGGGCAACAGTTCGCCCAGACATAACTGAAGAACAACTTATCAAACTTTCAACAGGTGTGATTGTTGACGGAGAGATGACAAAGCCTGCTCAAGTTCACGTTCTTGAAAAAGAAGTTGGAAGAGTTGTTTTGCAAATCACAATTTCAGAGGGCAAAAACCGCCAGATAAGAAAAATGTGTGAAAGTGTTGGACTTGAAGTTGCAAGACTTAAAAGAACAACAATCGGACCTATCAAGCTTGGTATGCTAAAGCCAGGAACTTGGAGGGAGCTAACCCCTGCTGAGCTGACAGCTATCAGAAATGCAATGAAAAAGACAAAGGAAGGCAAGTAAATGCTGAGGCTTACACCTGTTAAAAACGTTGATTTAGTACTTGAAGATGGCACAAAAGTTAGCGGATATGGCTATGACGGAAAGCTTTTTGACCTTGATGTGGGGAAAATCAGAGCATATATTGATATTGATACAGTAATAATTGAAGAAATAAATGAAAAAGCGTTTCGTGAGCTTACCATTACAGATGGATTAATTCGTGCAACGCTTAATATTGCTGTTGATAAAAATATCCTATTCTATAAATTCAATAAAAACATCATAGAACAAGGGAAATTGCTGGAGAGTTTGGGATACAACCTCAATGGCGATTATATTTATAAATTTTTTACGATGAATAAGCATTGCAATGGTGACTGCTCAAATTGCTCAAAACATTGACAAAATCGCTCTATAAATGTAAAATGATAAGATAGCTATAATTTAAGCTAAAGATAGGGGATATTTTAAAATGATAAGAAGTATGACAGGATACGGACGTTCCCAACAGCTTATTAATGGAAGAGATATAACCGTTGAAGTTAAATCGGTTAATCATAGATATTTCGAGTTTTCTTCAAGAATTCCAAGAGCTTATGCGTATTTGGAAGAGAAACTAAAGGCTTATGTTCAAAAATCAGTTTCTCGTGGAAAAATTGACGTTAATGTCACAATTATCACCGTTGAGGGGGATAATACAGATGTTGAAATAAACCACGAGTTAGCTTCAGCATACATAAAAGCACTTCGTGAACTGGGAAAAAGAGAAATCCTCAATGACGATATTTCACTTTCAACAATATCAAGATTTAGCGATATTTTCGCAATCAGAAAAACTTCTAATGATGAAGAACAAATCTGGAATGACGTTAAGGCTGTTTCGGATAAGGCGCTTGAAAGCTTCATTTCAATGCGTGAAGCTGAGGGCGAGAGAATGAAAGCTGACGTTCTTTCAAGATTATTGCTGATTGAGGACTCTGTTGAAAAAGTTGAGGAAAAATCCATTAAAACAGTGGAAGCATATCGTGAAAAATTATTTTTGAAACTTAAAGAAGTTTTGGACGATAGAAATATTGATGAACACAGAATTTTGACGGAAGCTGCAATTTTTGCTGAAAAAGTTGCTGTTGACGAAGAAACTGTCAGATTGAAAAGCCATCTAAAACAGTGCAGAGAAATTTTGGAATACAAAGAGGCTGTTGGCAGAAAACTTGACTTTTTGGTACAAGAATTTAATCGTGAAGCAAATACTATCGGTTCAAAAGCTCAAGATATTGAAATTGCAAGAATTGTTATTAATATAAAATCAGAAATAGAAAAAATCAGAGAACAAATTCAAAATATTGAATAGTTTTAGGAGAAAAAAATGTACAAGTTTGCTACAAAATTTTTTGCGGTTTTAACAGTTATTTCTGCCGCACTTTTTATTATAACAAAATGTATGTCAAAGGGATTTGTATTTTCAAAGTCATCTAAAAATGACAAGAAAGAAATTGTTGCTGCTAATCCCAATTTTTTGTCAGGCCTTTTTATTAAAATCACAAGTATTGCTGCACCAATTTGGTTTTTCGCAAAAATCAAAACTATTATTAATGACCATCATAAAGCCAATAGACACAGAAAGTTAATGACAGGAATGGGCATTTTTGTTGCTATCTCACTGCTTTTGGGCAAAAGAAAGAAAAAGAAACTTAAAAGGGCATAATGGAGGTATTTTTCGATGAAGCTTATTAATATCGGATTTGGAAATATGGTTTCTGCAAATAGATTAGTTGCGATTGTCAGCCCCGAATCTGCCCCGATAAAAAGAATAATTCAAGACGCAAAAGAAAGGGCAACCTTAGTTGATGCAACATATGGCAGAAGAACAAGAGCTGTTATTATAACAGATTCTGACCACGTTATACTCTCGGCAATTCAACCCGAAACTGTTGCAAACAGAATTAATGATGGCGATAATGAGGAGATACAAGAAGATGAAGAATAATGGCTTACTTATTGTTATTTCAGGTCCGTCAGGAGTTGGAAAAGGAACAGTTTTGGCTGAATATAGGAAAACACATGGTAATTTACATATGTCTGTTTCTGCTACAACCAGAAATCCTCGCCCAGGTGAAATAGACGGAAAAGATTATTACTTTATTAGCAGAGAAAAATTCGATACAATGGTGGCTCAAGGAGAGATGTTCGAGTATGCTATTTATGGAGATAACTGCTATGGAACACCAAAAAAACCTGTTGAAGAAAAAATTAAACAGGGAATAGATGTTATACTTGAAATTGAAGTTCAAGGTGCTATGCAAGTTAGAAATGCTTCACCAGAAGCAGTTTTGATATTTATTATGCCTCCATCATTTGAAGTTTTAAAAAATCGATTAGTTGGAAGAAATACTGAAACAATTGAGGCTGTTAATAAGAGATTATCCGCTGCTCAAGCCGAAATAGCAAGTGCCGGCGATTATGATTTTGTCATTCTTAATGATGATGTTGACAGAGCCGTTGCAAAGCTGTCCGCTGTTATTGAAGCGGCAAGATATTCCGGAGAGAGAATACGTTGGCTTGTTGATGCGGTTTCAAAAACAAATAAAAATTAAAATAATAATATACGATTAAAAGTTTTAAATTTTAGTTAGTTCGGGGTTTCCCCGAAGAATGGAGATTAATATGCTAAGACCAGCAATGTCACAAATAATCGGAAAAAGGGACAGTTACTATAAATTTGTTGTATCAGTTGCAAAAAGAGCAAGAGATATTGCAATTGAGGCTGAAGAAAACAAGATTATTCTTGAAGAAAAACCTGTTAAACTTGCAGTTACTGAGTTCGCAACCGGAAAATGCAAGTCGGATTATTCCCAACACTAATTGAAAAAACACCGCCATATGGTCAGAAAACTGATTATGGCGGATTTTTCGCTATATCGGATAAATTGAAAATGAAAATTGGAGGTGTTAGAATGTACAAAATTGCCAAAATTGTTGTTGATAAGTCAACTATCAGTTTTGATAAACAATATGATTATTACGTTCCGACATCTTTGGTTGATACCATAAAAATCGGCTGTAGAGTGACAGTACCATTTGGAGGATATAACAAACGCAGAATGGGAATGGTGATGGAGATTGTTGAAAGCGACAATAGAGAAAATCTCAAACCGCTGTCTACTCAAGTTGATTATTCGCCAATTCTAAACAAAGAATCCCTACAAATTGTTGAATTCCTTAAAAATTATACTTTTTGTACATATTTTGATGCAATAAAAGTTGTTATTCCCTCAGGAACAGGACTTAAATTGGGAGCAAAACTCGAAATAAATAATAAAGTTCCCTCGGATATAACTCTCAGTAAAACAGCGGAAGATATTCTTGCTTTTTTAAAGAGCAAAAAGGGTACTGCATCAAGATTAGCTACGTGCAAATTTTTGAATATTGACAACAACAATGGAGCTTTTGCTGAACTTATAAGTCAAGATTTAATTTTGGAAACTAAAGAAGATAAAAGAAAAATCAAAGATGAAAAAGCGATAATGGCAAGGCTAGCTACAAGTGAAATTGAGTTAAAAAAGTTGACGGTTAAACAAAAATTGGTTGTGGATATGCTTAAAGAAACTCCCACAGCCTCAATCAAAGAAATTTGTTATTATTGCGGAGTAACCAAAGTGGTTGTTAGCAAACTTGAACAAATCGGATACATTGAATTATACGAACAATCCCTGTATCGAAGCCCGTACGAGAGCATTGATTACGACGAAAATTTCGTAATTGAACTCAATGAAAGTCAAGAAAAAGCATACAAAGAGTTACTTACTTTGATTGAAAAAAACACTTTTGAAACAGCTCTTCTTTATGGAGTGACGGGTAGCGGAAAAACAAGCGTTTTTATGAAGCTTATAGAAGCTGTTATAAATAAAGGACAGAATGTTATTGTGATGGTTCCCGAAATTTCACTAACCCCCCAGACTGTCCGAAAATTTCAAAAATGTTTTGGAGATAAAACAGCGGTTTTACATAGTTCATTGACTATGGCACAAAGATTGGACGAATGGAAAAGAATTCGTGAAGGAAAAGCTAGAATTGTTGTTGGAACTAGGTCGGCAGTTTTTGCTCCTCTTGAAAATATCGGTCTTATCGTTATGGACGAGGAACAGGAACACACCTATAAATCGCAAATTTCACCTAGATTCCACGCAAGAGATGTTGCATCATTTAGATGTAAAAATCATAATGCAATGTTACTTTTAGCCTCAGCAACACCAAGCATTGAAAGCTATTATAATGCTAAAAAAGGAAAATACTGTCTTGTCGAATTAAACCAAAGATACGCAGGGGCTGAATTACCTGATGTTTATATTGTTGATATGCGAGAAGAAATATCCGAAAGTGCAACAATTGGAATAAGCCAAAGGTTAGTCGATGAGCTTTATATAAATTTGCAAAAAAAAGAACAATCTATCTTGCTTTTGAATAGACGTGGATATAACACAATGATTAAATGTTCCAGCTGTTCGGAAACAATAAAATGCCCTAATTGTTCTGTGGCACTTACTTATCATAGTGCAAACAACAAAGTTATGTGCCATTACTGTGGCTATACTTCAGATGTAATCAACGAATGTTCCAATTGCAAAGGCAAAATGGTTCGCTATACAGGAGTTGGCACTCAAAAAGCACAGGAAGAATTGGAAAAAATATTTCCAGATGCAAAAATATTGCGAATGGATATGGACACAACTATGACAAGGCAGTCATACGAAAAAAGCTTCGAGAAATTTGCAAGAGGCGAATATGATATAATGATTGGCACGCAGATGGTTGCCAAAGGTTTGGACTTTCCAAATGTAACGCTGGTGGGAGTTTTAACCGCTGACCAAGCATTATTTTCACAAAGTTTTCGTGGGTATGAGCGAGCATTTTCACTGATAACCCAAGTTGTTGGACGTGGTGGACGAGGGGAATTAAAAGGTCGAGCATTTATACAAACGTCTTCTCCCGACAATCAAATTATCGAGCTGGCATCAAGACAGGATTATAAATCATATTATGATGAAGAAATATTATTTCGGAAAGTGAATTTATATCCTCCATTTTGCAAATTAACTTGCATTGGTTTTATGGGCGATAATGAAAAAATGCTGGACGAGAGTGCAAAGTATTGTTCAACATTGATTTCTCAAATTGCCAATGGGAAATACAGAAATTTGCCTGTTAGAGTTTTAATGCCAATACCGGCAGATGTTTATAAGGTTTCGGGAAAATTTAGATATAATATGTTAGTGAAACATAGCAACACTAAAGAATTTTACCAGATGATGTGGGAAGTGTTAGAACAGTTTGGTAAAGTTACTAAATATAAAGGTATTAATATGTATATTGATACCAATTATGACGGATAATTTTATTTGAATAGGAGATTGAAGAAATGGCAATAAGAAATATTGTAAACGAAAAAGAGGATATTCTTCACAAAAAATGCAGAGTTGTTGAAAAGTTTGATGAAAAACTTTGGACTCTTCTCGAGGATATGGCTGAAACTATGTATAATGCTAATGGAGTTGGACTTGCAGGGCCTCAAGTTGGTATTTTACGCCAAGTTGTTGTTATTGATGTTGGTGACGGATTAATCGAACTCATCAATCCAACAATCGCTTTTACTTCCAGTGCCGAAGTTGAAGATTCAGAGGGCTGCTTATCTTCCCCTGGAGAATATGCAATGGTGAAAAGACCTAAAAAAGTTAAAGTTAAAGCTTTAAACAGATATGGTGAAGATATTTCAGTTGTGGGCGAGGACTTGCTTGCAAGAGCAATTTGTCACGAAGTTGACCATTTAAAAGGTATTATTTTTAAAGATATTGCTCTTTATATGCTTGAACCTGACGATATCGAGGATAAAGTGAGAGGTAAATAATGAAGATAGCTTTTATGGGTACACCAGAATTTGCAGTACCAACACTTCAAAGATTAATTGATGACGGTCACGAAATTGTGGCTGTATTCACTCAACCTGACAAACCCAAGGGCAGAGGCTATAAGCTTGCTCCTCCTCCCGTAAAAGAATTGGCTGAAAAATATGATTTAAAGGTGTTCCAACCTACTAAGATGAAAGACGGAACAGTCTTATCTATATTAAAAGACTGTCAACCGGAGGTAATTGTGGTTGTGGCATATGGCAGACTATTGCCAAAAGATATAATAGAGTTCCCTAAATATGGCTGTATTAACGGTCATGCTTCGCTGCTCCCAAAATATCGTGGAGCAGGTCCAATCCAGTGGTGCGTTATTAATGGTGAGGCTGAAACAGGCGTTACAACAATGCAAATGGCGGAGGGACTTGACACAGGCGATATGTTATTAACAATTAAAACTCAAATTGGGGAAAACGAAACCAGCGGAGAACTGCACGATAGGTTATGCCTACTTTCAGCGGAGATTATGTCCAAAACAATCAAGGAACTTGAAAAAGGAACTTTAATTCCTATAAAACAAGACGACAGCCTTTCAAATTACGCACCAATGCTTGATAAGAAAATTGCAGTTTTGGATTTTAACAAAACCGCAAAAGAACTGCACAATCTAATTCGTGGTTTATCCCCATGGCCTGTTGCTTTCACCTATCTTGACGGAAAACTTTTGAAAGTTCACAAGGCAAAGCCTGTTGAAGATTATAAAGGTGAGATTGGCAAGTTACTGGACGATAAAAGATTGATTATTGGCTGCGGCGACAAGGCAATTGAATTTTTGGAAATACAGCTTGAGGGTGCAAAAAGATTAGATGCTAAAAGCTTTTTATTAGGCAAAAGACTTGAAAAGGGAACATTTTTCGGAGAATAAAATATAAATTAAACATCATAAAAATTAGCTGCATTTTGCAATTTAAGTAATTTTATATGGAGGTAGTTATGCCTAGAATGTTTTTTTACGATTATTACTATATTATATTGATAATTCCTGCAATGCTTTTGGGATTATTCGCTCAGATGAGGGTTTCATCAACATTTAATAAGTATAAAAAAATTAAGTCATCAAGAGGTTTTACAGCGGCAGATGTTGCAAGAAGAATTCTTGATGAAAATGGCTTGAGAGATGTTCAGATTGAAAGAATAAATGGAAATTTAACTGACCATTATGACCCAAGGGGCAATGTAATAAGGCTTTCTGACAGTGTTTACAACAGCACATCAATAGCATCAATTGGAGTTGCGGCACACGAGGTGGGTCATGCTATTCAGCACTATGAGGGCTATTTGCCGATTAAGTTGAGAAATGCGATTGTGCCTATTGCAAATATCGGTTCAACTTTATCATTGCCACTTATATTTTTGGGAATTTTAATTGATATGTCGGGACTTGTGACATTCGGAATAATTGCTTTTTCACTTGTAGCAATTTTTCAAATTGTGACATTACCTGTGGAATTAAATGCAAGCAATCGTGCATTGGCAACATTAGAAGCCGATCAGTATCTTGTGGACGATGAAGTAAGAGGAGCAAAAAAAGTTCTGTCAGCAGCGGCATTGACATATGTAGCAGCACTTATTATGTCACTCGCTCAACTTGCAAGACTGATTATGCTTTATGGAAGACGAAATAATAATGATTAGGGCGAAAGCCATTTTGGAGAGTATATGAAAACATCAAGACAATGTGCATTGGAAGCACTTTCAAAGGTATCTGGTTCGGGGAGCTATTCAAACATTACAATTGACAAAATTTTGGAGAAATATAAGCTTGATAATCGAGATTCAAGGCTTGTTACAGCTTTGTTTTATGGGACACTTGAACGTAAAATAACCCTTGATTATTGCATAAATGCCTTCTCAAAAAAGCCAACCGAAAAAATGACACCAATGGTGTTGGATATTTTAAGAATGAGTTTTTACCAGATTTTATATATGGACACAATTCCAACCAGTGCAGCAGTGAACGAGGGGGTTAATCTTACTAAAACTGTGGGATTGACAAGTGCCTCAAGTTTTGTAAACGGAATATTGAGAAGTTTTTTACGTGCAGGCGGAGAAATTCCACCAATAAAAGGCGAACCTGCTGAGGTTTTATCAATTGAATATTCTTGCGAAAAATGGCTTTGCCAAAAGCTTATTGAGGAATATGGCGAAGAGGAAACAAGAAATATTCTCGACGTTTCAACAGGTGCACCTCCTGTATTCATAAGGGTTAATACCACTAAAACAACTCAAGAAAAGCTTATGGAAAGTTTTGCAGAAAAACAAATTATTTTTGAAACTACACAAGTTCCAAACTGTTTGATGATTACAAATGGCGGAGATTTGATTAAAACAGATGAATTTGAAAAGGGATTATTTCACGTTCAAGATATGTCTAGCCAAATTTGTTCCCAAACATTAAACCCTCAAAAAGGTGATGAAATTGCCGATGTTTGTTCAGCTCCCGGCGGCAAGACTTTCACAATTGCCCAATTGATTGAGGACACAGGAAGAGTTTTGGCAATGGATTTGCACCAGAGCAGGACAAAACTTATAATAAGCGGTGCAAAACGTCTTGGACTTAAATCTGTTGAGGCAATGGCACAAGATGCAACAGTTTTTAATGAAAATCTCGGAACATTTGACAAGGTATTATGTGATGTACCCTGTTCGGGTTTTGGCATTATTCGCAGAAAACCTGAGATTAAATATAAATCATATGAAGAAATTAAGAAATTACCCGATATTCAGTATAAAATACTGGAAAATTCCTCAAAATACTTAAAGATAGGCGGAACACTTGTTTATTCAACTTGTACGATGCTAAAAGAAGAAAATGAAATGGTTGTGGAAAAGTTTTTGAGTAATAATCCCAATTTTGAACCGTTTGAAAAAGATAATTATACAAAAACATTTATTCCCGATAAAAAAGGAACTGATGGATTTTTCATATCTAAAATTAGGAGAGTAAAGTAATTGAGTCAGACTGAAAAAATAATTGCGAAAAAAGATATTAAATCTTTTAATTTGTCTGAATTAAAAGACGATATTCTCGCAATAGGTGAGCAAAAATTCCGAGCAGAACAAATTTATCAATGGCTACACGAAAAAAAAGTCACCTCATTTGATGAAATGACAAACTTATCAGTTTCTACTCGTGAAAAGCTTGAAGAAAATTACTACATAACAACACTTAAAATCGTCAACAAATTATCTTCAAAAATTGACGAAACTAAAAAATATCTTTTTGAACTATATGACGGAAATTGCGTTGAAACTGTGTTGATGAAATATAATTATGCTTGGAGCCTTTGTATTTCAACTCAAGTTGGCTGTAAAATGGGCTGCACATTCTGTGCTTCAACATTGGCTGGGTTTGTGAGAAATCTTGAACCCTCAGAAATGCTTGAGGAAATTTATGCAGTTGAAAGAGATTGCGGAGAAAAAGTGGGCAGTCTTGTTTTAATGGGCATTGGTGAGCCACTTGATAATTATGACAATGTCCTCAAATTTTTTGAGATTTTATCTTCACCTCAAGGAAAAAATTTGAGCCTGCGTCACGTTTCATTATCAACCTGTGGAGTTGTTGATAAAATTTATGATTTAATGGAGAAAAAATTGGGAGTTACACTTTCAATATCTCTCCATGCTTCTGACAACGAAACTCGAAGTAAGATTATGCCAATAAATAAAAGATATAATCTAGGGGAGCTTATACCCGCTTGTCGAGAATATTTTAAGGTGACAGGAAGACGCATAACTTTTGAATATGCCTTAATTCAAGGTGTGAACGACAGTGAGGATTATGCTAACAGACTGGCAAATTTGCTGCGAGGAATGATTTGCCACGTGAATTTAATACCGGTAAATCCTGTTAGGGAAAATTCCTATAAAAGAGGTTCAAAAAATTCGATTGAAACTTTCAGAAAAACGCTTGAAGAACGTGGAGTTAATGCAACCGTAAGAAGAGAACTCGGCTCTGATATAAGTGCGGCTTGTGGACAACTTCGACTTGCAAAAGTGAAGGGGGAAAACTGATGCAAATAATTGGAAATACAGATATTGGTTGTGTTAGAAAAGTTAATCAAGATTATTACACTAATCGTATAATCTCCCAAAGCTTAGGATTTTCTATTGTATGCGATGGTATGGGAGGAACAGGCGGCGGCGAAGTTGCCAGCAAAATGGCTACAGAATTTATTGTAAAAGAACTTGATGAAAAAATAAACGACCAAACACCTATTAGTGAGATTAATAATATTATCATTGAAGCAGTTGTGGGTGCGAACACAGCCGTACACGCTCATTCGGAAATTAACAGTGAGTTAAAAGGAATGGGAACGACTGTTGTTGTAATTGTTGTAAAAGATAAAAAGATTTTTGGAGTTAGTGATGGCGATTCCAGATTATATAAAATCAATGTTGCCAACAATCAGATTACTCAAATAACCAACGACCATACTGTTGTGCAATTTCTTTTGGAACAGGGCGAAATTACTAGGGAACAAGCTGAAAATCACCCTCAAAAGCACTATATCACAAGGGCAATTGGAGTTGAAGAATATATTGAAACTGACTCATTTGAATCTGAATTTACAGATGATGATATAGTTTTGATATGCACTGATGGTTTGTATAACTTTATGAATATTGATGAAATCAAAAAGAAAACTATTGATAGTGTTCAAGTTGGTTCGGTTAGACCTCTTATTGACCTTGCAAATACTAACGGCGGCGGAGATAATATAACTGCTGTTGTAATAACACATAGATTGACTGGAGGCGGCTATTAATGGATAGATACACAGGAAAGAAACTAGATGGTCGCTATGAAATTCTGGAATTAATCGGTGTTGGCGGAATGGCTAATGTTTATCGTGCCAGAGATGTTGTTGACGGGAAAATTGTTGCCGTAAAAATACTTAAAAGTGAATTTGCAGAAAATGAGGAGTTTTTAAGACGTTTTAAAAATGAATCAAGAGCTATTGCAATGCTTTCCCACGATAATATTGTAAAAGTATATGACGTTAGTTTCACTGAAAAAGTTCATTTCATTGTTATGGAATTTATTGACGGAATAACACTTAAAGAATATATTGAACAACAAGGCAAGCTCAGTTGGAAAGAAGCAACATATTATACTATGCAAATTTTGAAGGCATTAAGTCATGCACATGACAATGGAATTGTGCATCGTGATATTAAGCCGCAAAATGTTATGTTGTTGAGCGATGGAACGATTAAAATAACTGATTTTGGTATTGCAAGATTTGCACGAAGCGAAACTAAAACTTTGACAGACAGGGCAATTGGTTCGGTTCATTATATAAGCCCTGAACAAGCAAGCGGTGCTGTAATTGACCAACGTACTGACCTTTATTCTGTTGGTGTTGTGCTTTTTGAAATGTTGACAGGTACTTTGCCCTTTGATGCAGATACTCCAATTTCAGTTGCATTAAAACAAATTCAAGCTGTTCCCAAAAGGCCACGAGAACTAAATCCAGAAATACCTGAAGGTCTTGAAGAAATAGTTATGAGAGCAATGCAAAAATCACCGTCAAAAAGATATCAAACGGCGGCTGAAATGCTAAAAGATTTTGAGGAATTTAAGAAAAATCCATTTGTATCTTTTCAATATGATTATCTTGATGCTGAAACTCCTGTCAACAGGGCAGTTATTAAAGATGCTATAAGAAATAAAGAACAGGTAATCCAAAATAATGTAGCAACAAAATTTTCTACATTTAAAAAAGGTGTGTCAGATATGCACAAAAATGATAATAATACAAACGTTGAATATGAAATAGAAGAAAGAACTCCTATTATACCCATACTTGCAGGCGTAACTACTGCTTTTGTTTTGGTTGCCTTGCTGTTTATGGGAACAATGTTTTATCTCAATAACCCATTTAAGGATATTGATGATATAAAAGTACCTGAACTGGTTGGACAAAAATACGATGCGTTGATGGTTTCTGACAATATTATGAAGAATTTCACAATTGAGGTTGAATCAACGGATTATCATGAATCATTCGGTAAAGGTATTATTTATGACCAAAAACCTGCATTTGGCAAGACGGTTAAAGTTGGTTCTAAAATAAAAATTAAAGTAAGCGGTGGTCAAAAGGTTGTCGCAATTCCAGATATTGTTGGAAATGATTCTGAAACTGCATATCAAAAGCTAAAAGATGCAGGACTTGAATATACACCGATTGAAATGTTCCACGAAGCAATACCTCTTGGAAGTATCGTTTATTTGGAGCCTGGGGTTGGTTCGCAAGTGCCATCTGGAACTAATGTTACAGTTTATGTAAGTATGGGACCTGAAAATAAGGTTGTGCCTGTGCCACCAATGGTTGGACTTAATATCAAGGATATTCAAACACTGCTTGAAAACTATAAGCTTAAAATAGGTGGACAAAGCTATGCTGAAAGCGATTTACCACGAGGAACAATTATCGCACATGACCCAGATGCTAATGCACAGGTTGTTGAGGGAAGCTATGTTAACTTTGTTTTGAGTCAAGGCGATGGACAACTTGTTAAATTAAGACTTACAGTTAAATTGCCTCCAATAGATGAAGTGGTTTCAATTCAAGCAATGGTTGACGGGATTATCCAACAGGAAGAAATGCTAAATCCTGCTGAAACAGGCGAATGGAAACCAATTTTCGAGGGACTTGAAACCTCAAATATTCAAATAATTATTAATAAAAAAGTATATCAAGTTTATACTTTGAACTTTGAAACGAAAACTTACAAAGTTGAAGAGGATTTATCCGGGGAGTTTAAATAACTTATGAATTGCGTTAACGGATTGATTGTTAAAGCACTTGGAGGATTTTATTATGTGAAAACCTCCGAAAGAGTTATAGAGTGCCGAGCAAGGGGAGTTTTCAGAAAAAACGAGATAACGCCATATGTTGGTGATAATGCAGTTGTTGAATTAACTGATGACCAAAAAGGATATATTATCGACATAGTGGATAGAAAAAATTCTCTTGTTCGTCCTCCTGTTGCAAATTTGGATAGGATTATTATGGTTGTTGCAACTAAAGAACCTATTCCTAATTTGCAGATATTAGACAAACTTATAGCAATTTCTGAGTATAAAAGAATTGAGCCTGTTATTGTTGTCACAAAAAACGACTTAGAAAAAGCCAACGAATTTATTGATATTTATCAAAAAGCCGGATTTCAAACAGTTAGTGTATCCGCTGTCACAGGCGAGGGAGTTGAGGAAATTAAGAAAATTCTCTCCAATGGGATAAGTGCGTTTTGCGGAAACACAGGGGTTGGAAAATCAAGCTTGCTCAATGCTATTGACAAAAACTTGAGTCAAGCAACCGCAGAAATAAGCCAAAAGCTTGGACGAGGCAAGCATACAACAAGGCATATTGAATTGTTTATGCTTGATAATGGCGGATATATTGCAGACACACCGGGCTTTTCGTCAATAGATGCAGACAAATTTGAAACAATATTAAAAGGCGATTTGGAAAATTGTTTTCGTGAATTTGAACCTTATATACCATACTGTCAATATACAGGCTGTTCTCATACAAAAGAAAAAGGCTGTAAAGTTTTGGAGGCAGTTGCAAATGGTGAAATTGGTAAAACACGTCACGAAAGTTATATGAAAATGTATGAAGATGCAAAAGGTATAAAAGAATGGGAAAAGAAAAACAAAAATGTTTAATCATATCAGCAGGCGATATGGAAGAGGATATCCAAAAAAAAATCACGATTAATCCTTGCGATTTTGTCATAGCTTGTGATGATGGATACAGACATTGTGTTAAATTCGGCTTTAAACCCGATATTTTAATTGGTGATTTTGATTCAATTAAATCACAGTTGCCAAAAGATGTTGAAACTGTCAAGCTCAACTGCGAAAAAGATGATACAGACACTATTTCTGCAATTAAGTTTGCGTTGAAAAAGGGTTTTAAAAGCATTGTTTTAACAGGTGCTTTGGGCGGTAGAATTGACCATAGTTTTGCAAATATTGCGTCGCTTTTGTTCATAAACAGCAATGGCGCATATGGTGAAATAATCGGTGATAGTGAGAGAATTTTTCTAATACAAAACGAGGAAATCGTTTTACAATCTGAGCCTAATTATACACTTTCGATTTTTACTCCAGATGAAATAGCGGTTGGTGTTTGCCTTAAAAACGTTAAGTATGAGCTTGACGAATATACAATGACAAACAATTTCCCAATAGGAATTAGCAATGAATTTACCGAAAATGATGCGATTATTTCAGTCAGAGAAGGTAGACTATTAGTTTTTTTATCTCAAAAATAGTTAAAATCCGCTGTTGTTTTTAAGCATCAGCGGATTTATTTTTAGGCTTTACAACTTTTTCTACGTTTATTTTAGCTTTTGGTTTAAATACAAATTAACACTTCTAAATAATTTGAGTATAATATTAATAGTGTTGCTGAATAAATTTTTTCATATTTATTTGCCGACCATTTAATACATTAATACATTTGAGAGGTGGCAGCAAAACATGAGAAGATGCAATAGGTCTTGCCGAAGATATCGTGGGAACAGCAGATGGTGTTTTGCACCGCTAATTGCAATTTGTTTTGGTGCTGGATTGTTTTTAAGTTTGTTTTGCTCACTTAGAATGATTATATTTTTCAGTGGCATTTGTCTGATTTGTTTAGGGTTTTATGTTTCAAGATAAATTATAGGTGGTGTGTATTGATGAAAGTTATTGTTTTTAAAAGTCCCAAGTTTTTATCAGGATTGCTAAAAGTTATATTTAATATCAAAACAAAAGATACATACTAAATTTTTAAAAGAGCCGACGAGTAAAATCGTTGGTTTTTTTTTGAAATTGAAATTGAATATAAATCAATAATATGGTAGTATTATTTCAAAAGATTTTTTAAAATGCAAAAAATAATTACATAAAAGCTTGAGAAAATCAATACGATTTGTCATATGATAATATTTTATACAAATTGTATTTGAAAATAGACGATAAAACAAGAAAAGAAGGTATTTTATGGATAATCAGTTGAATTTGCTGATAGAAAATGAAAAGCAAAATATAATCAATCTCAGAAGAGATTTTCATAAATATGCTGAAAGCGGCTGGCTGGAGTTCAGAACAACATCAAAAATTGCTGAATTTTTGGAGAACAATAATATAAAAATATTGATGGGAAAAGATATTATTAATACTGATTTTGTTATGGGATATCCCAATGATTTCCAGATTGAAACTGCAAAAAAAGCTGCCATTAAACAGGGCGGAAAATTGGATTATATAGAAAAAACAAATAATTACACAGGTGTTGTTGGAATATTGGATACGGGAAAAAAGGGTAAAACAATTGCGTTGAGATTTGATATTGATGCTAATAAAATTGAGGAATCAAAAGCGGAAAACCACAGACCTTTTAAAGAGGGATTTTTTTCAGTTAATCAAGATTCCGCACATTGCTGCGGTCACGACGGACATATGGCGATTGGGTTGACCTGCGCAAAAATTCTTTCACAAATGAGAGGTAAGTTGAACGGAAAGATAATTTTCATTTTTCAACCTGCTGAAGAGGGCGTCAGAGGTGGAAAAGCAGTTGTAAAAAGTGGGATACTTAATGGAGTTGACTGCTTTTTATCAGGGCATATTGGGTTTAAAGCTCTGAATATAAATGAAATTAAGGTTGGAATAGGCGGATTTTTAGCCACAAAAAAGATGAAAGTTAGTTTTAGCGGAAATTCCGCTCACGCAGGTGCATCGCCTGAACAAGGAAATAATGCAATACTGGCGGCGGCTTTTGCAACAGTGGCAATGCACACAATGTGTCAAGACGGGAGAGGTTTGGCAAGGGTTAATGTGGGAACGTTTGACGGCGGAACGAGCAGTAATATTGTAGCTGAAAATGCCGAAATAAATATGGAAGTTCGAGGAGAAAACCAAGAAATATGCCAAGATGTTTATGAAAAATGCGTTAAGGCGATTGAGGGTGCAGCAATAATGTTTAATGTAAAATCAAAGATTGAGCTTTGTGGGGAAGCGATAAGCTGCGAAAGCGAAAAAAGCCTCAGCGATTTTACTCAAAACATAGCAGAAAAATTATATCCTCAGGATAGCATTGAAAATACTTGTGACTTTGGGGCATCAGAAGATGCAACTTTTTATATAAATGAAGTCAACCAAAACGGCGGTAAAGCGGAGTATATTTTGTTTGGAACAGAAATTGCCGCACCTCATCATAACAATAAATTTGATTTTAACGAAGATGTTTTGATTAAAGGAGTGAATATATACACAAATTTAGTTTTAAAATTGAATAGTAAAGATTAATTTAAAATAGGCGGTATATTTAATATTTACGTTTTAAATATACCATTAAAAAAGCGGCATATCAAAGTTTTTAGGCTGAGATATGTCGCTTTAATATTGAATTTTAATGATGAATAACATTGTCACTGGATTGAATTTTTTGTATAATTTCATTTGCACTGTCCGACATAAAAAAATCATAGGTGGATTTTGGTACAAGGGGTTTGATACTTTCAATATTGCCTTGTTTTATCAGTGAACGCACTGTTGATGCACTTATTGCAGAACCATTATCCTCAAGTCTTGGAATAACAATGCAATTAATACCCGACTTTTTCAACTCATTTATCATCACTTCGTTGTATATTTCTGTTACTTTGCTCAAGGGTTCGTCCCCTACATATCGCTTTGAAATGTTGAGCGATGAGGCGATTTTTTTGAATATTTCTATGTCAATCATAGCCTGTGCAAGCATTACATCATCACTGTCTTTTATGAAATACGAGGGGAAAGTGGCTGAAGAAATCATATAACTTTCGGTTTGGTGCAAGATAACATTTTTAAGATGGGAAGTTCCCTGTTTGATTAAATTAAATCGCACATGGAATGGCACAAGGGAAATATCCTCAGAAACAACAAAAATGTGCAGATAATCATTTTCACTAGCAGCATTTTCAATGAGATATTGATGCCCCAGAGTAAATGGATTGCAGTTCATAACTATTGCTGCCTGTGTACCATTTGCCCCTTTGCTTTCGATTTTAAGGCGATTAATATAATCAGAAAAGCCGTTTTTCCGATTTTCCATAAATGCAGCAAGCTTGGGTGCGGTTGCAATTTCGTTAAAGCCTAAATCTGTAAAGAATGGGGTTTTATCGCATTTTGTATATAAAAATAAATGATAATTACCTATTTCAGCTTGCTTATTGACAAGGTGAGTGACAACTAAATTCAAAAGCCCTTCACCACGATAGTTTGAATCAACAGCAAGGCACCTCAGGGAATTTTTAAAGTATGAGCCTGTTGCAACAAGTTTTTCTCCGTCATATAATCCCATTGTATATTCAAGATTTCCGTCAAGGGAAATGCCCTCATTGATTAACAGTTCATTGAGCATTTTGTTGGCATTATTGTCCCATTTTGAAATTCTTTTTTCTATATAACCATACATATTTTTTCTCCCTTTCAAAATACACTGAATAATAGTATATAAAGAAAATATAAAATTGTCAAAATATATTATTGTTGTAGCATAAAAATAATTATGTGAACATATTATTTAACAGTAGATTGAATGATTGGAAGTGTTTATATTATGTTTGCAATGCAATTCAAATTATCGCCTAAGAAAATTTTGGCTTCTTGTTGTGCAGTGGCTGTTGTTTTGTGTGGATTTTGCCTTTTGAAAAACGCTGTGAATAACAAGGCACTGGAAACAGCTGCAATTACAAAGGAAACAGCTACAAAATTACCAAAAGTAAAAATAAACGATGACAGATTAAAAGCTGCAACTATTTTGGGGTGGGAGGTTGAACGTGAACCTATTGAAATTGAAGAAATTATAATTCCAGATACTTTTGATGATGTTTATGAAAAATATAATGAAATGCAAAAAGAATCAGGATTTGACTTGGGGAAATATAAGGGAAAAACTTGCAAGAGATACGCATATAAAGTCAATAATTGTAACAAAGATAATGATGCTGTAATGAATATTATTGTCTATAAAGAGAGAATTATCGGCGGAGATGTATCTTCCAGAAAGCTTGACGGGTTTATGCAGGGATTATTAAACGAAAAATGATTAAATATAAATTTTAATTAATAAAACTGTACATAATCATAAAAATTTGCTATAATAAATCTACCGGATAGTGTGAAACTGTTTGGTAGATTTTTTTTGTGGAGGAACAAATGCCTACAGTTAGACTTGATAAGATTTTAGCGGCTCAATCAATGACTTCAAGAAAAGATATAAAAGCTCTCATAAGAAGCGGCGCAGTCAGAGTTAATGCAATTGTTGCTAAAAATGCTGATATGCAAATTGATTGTGAAAAAGATGAGGTTTTTGTCAAAGGCGAAAAAATCAGTTTGGACGAGAAAATATACATTATGATGAATAAACCGTCCGGAGTTGTTTCGGCAACCGAAGATAATAAGTTTCCAACAGTTGTTGATATTCTTCCTGAATCTCTCAAGCGAAAAGGACTTTTTCCGGCGGGCAGATTGGACAAGGATACATTGGGTTTTGTACTTATTACTAATGACGGAGAATTTGCACATAATATATTATCACCTAAAAAACATGTTGAAAAAACATATATTGCAAAACTCGATAAAAAAATCGAAGATGATATTGTTTGCGAATTTTTGAAAGGTGTTGATATTGGCGGAGGAGATATTTGTCTTCCGGCAAAATTAAATATAATAGAAAATTCAGATATACCAATTGTAGAAGTTAAAATTAAACAAGGAATGTATCACCAAATAAAGAGAATGTTTTTATCATATGGATATAAGGTAATTTACCTAAAGAGGACGCAAATAGGACAACTTATTTTGGATAATAATTTACTTGAGGGCGAAGCCAGAGAAATTAGTAAAGAAGAATTAGCTAAAGTAACGAAAATTATTAATTAAAATTTAATAATTAATGTACAAATTGTTAAATTTTTGTGCTGATTTTAAACTATTTGTGATAATATTTAATATATAGCGATAATTTTACATATTTTATGCAATTTGCTGTTGCATTTTGCAAATAAATTAGGTAAAATATATATGAAAACTATTTGATAAAAATATATTTTGTTTTATTTAACAGTGAAGAGGGGAAAACTGATATGTCTAACAGATTGTTCCAAGGAATTGTTCACCAAATGCGTGAATCAATTGACAGAGTTATCGGAGTTGTTGATGAAACAGCAACGGTTATTTCCTGTAGCGACCTAATCAGAATTGGGGAAGTGCTTGAGCATGTAGCTGTTGACTTAAACGATAGTCAGGAAATTTTTGTACGTGATGGCTATACTTATAAGCCTTTCGGTACAAGAAATAAATCCGAATATGCCGTTTTTGTTGAAGGCACTGATGAAATGGCAGCCAAGTATTGTAATATTTTAGCAATATCTTTGTCCAGCATCAAACAATATTATGACGAAAAATATGATAGAAATAACTTTATTAAAAACGTTATTTTGGATAATATTTTGCCAGGAGATATTTATGTTAAGGCAAGAGAACTTCATTTTAATGCCGATGTAACAAGAGTTGTTTTCCTAATCAGAGTTGTTTCGTCAAATGATATTTCTGCTTTTGACGTTATACAAAATTTGTTCCCTGACAAGCAAAAAGATTTTGTTTTCAACATTAGTGAATCCGATATCGTTTTGGTTAAGGAAATAAAAAACAGCATTGAATCAAAAGACCTTGAAAAACTTGCTTGTTCCATTGTTGACACTTTGGGAAGCGAGTTCTACACAAGAGCTGTTGTTGGTATTGGAGCTACAGTTATTGGAGTTAAGGATTTGGCTCGCTCATTTAAAGAAGCTCAAGTTGCTCTTGAAGTTGGAAAAGTATTCGATACAGAAAAAACTATTGTAAGCTATGACAATCTTGGAATTGCAAGACTTATTTACCAATTGCCAACCACTCTTTGCGAGATGTTCTTGAGAGAGGTATTTAAAAAAGGCTCAATTGAAAGTCTTGACCACGAAACATTATTTACTATACAAAAGTTCTTTGAAAACAATTTGAATGTTTCTGAAACATCAAGAAAATTGTTTGTACACAGAAATACTCTTGTTTATAGACTTGAGAAAATTAAGAAGCTAACCGGTCTTGATTTAAGAGAATTTGACCACGCAATTATTTTTAAAGTTGCACTTATGGTTAAAAAATACCTTACTGCTAACCCAGTTAAGTATTAAGTGAATTTTTGATTACAGCATTTTGAATTATATTTTGAAATGCTGTGATTCTACGTTGATGAAATGAATATTTGTAATTCGGCTTTTAGCCAAAGGGGCGGTGTGTTTGTGATTGATTTTTCAGGTGTGTCAAAAATTTATTCGAATGGCACAGAAGCACTGAGAGATGTTGACTTAAAGGTTGAAAAGGGAGAGTTTGTTTTTGTTGTTGGTGCATCGGGTGCGGGCAAAAGTACACTTATTAAATTAATGCTTTTGGAAGAAAGACCGACAACAGGAAGTATATTAATAGATGGATATAGGCTGGATAAATTAAAACGTAGGCAAATTCCAACATTTAGAAGGTCATTGGGAGTTGTTTTTCAAGATTTTAGACTTATACCGGATATGAATGTTTATGATAATGTTGCGTTTGCTTTGCGAGTAACAAATGTTTCATCAAGAGATATTAGAAATCGTGTGCCTTACATATTATCCCTTGTTGGTTTGCAGCATAAAATAAAATCATTTCCGCTACAACTTTCGGGCGGTGAACAACAAAGAGTTGCCTTAGCAAGGGCATTAGTTAATAATCCTGCACTTATAATTGCGGACGAGCCAACAGGAAATATTGACCCAGAACTTTCATTTGAGATTGTTGATTTGCTCAACGAGATTAACAGATGTGGTACAACAGTTGTTATGGTTACTCACGAACATCAATTAGTTTCTAAATTTAACCGCAGAGTTGTTACTATAGACGATGGTACAGTCGTTTCTGACACAAAGAAAGGGGTGTACTATGCGAGGTAGTAGTTTTGGATATTTGATTAAACAAGGAATAAAAAGTGTTTACGTCAATAGAGTTATGTCTTTTGCCGCAATCGGAGTTTTGATTGCTTGTATGCTTTTAATTGGAAGTTCTATGCTTCTTTCATATAATGTAAATGGAATTGTCGGATATATTGAAGACCAAAATGAGGTAGTTGCATTTTTAAATATGGAACTATCTTCTGACGAAAAAAAGGATATTGATGACGAAATTAATGCTTTAACAAATGTCAATAAAGTTTTATTTATCAGCGGAAAAGAAGGATTAATCGAATGGTTTGATACATTGGGAGATGATTCAGTTTATCTTGAGGGATTGGAAGAAGAGAAAATTTTGCCCGATTCCTATAGACTGATGCTAGATGATTTGTCCATTCTTGATGAAACTGTTAAAAAACTTGAAAATATAGATGGCATTGATAAGGTTATTGCTCCTATTGAAGTGGCAAAAACTCTGACAAATGTTAAATCAGCTGTATTTTTCTGCGGTATGTTTATCGTTGGAATATTGGTAGCAGTTTCATTTGTTATTATTGGAAATACAATTAAAATTACTGTTTTTAATAGACGAAAAGAAATTAATATAATGAAGATGGTGGGGGCAACAGATATTTTTATAAGACTGCCATTCTTTATCGAAGGACTTCTTTTAGGGGTTATCTCTGCAACAATTTCATTTTTCTTGCTTTGGGGCGGATACGAATTGGCGTTTAAATGGTTGAATGAAAATTCAGTTATGTGGGTTTCTTCATTCCAAAGTAATATGGTTCAATTTAATGCCATTGCCTTAAAATTGTATCTTGAATTATTGTTAGGTGGTACGTTTGTTGGAACAGCAGGAAGTATGATATTTGTACGCAAATATCTGCGTGTCTAGCTGATTCCTTTTACATATGAAAGGAGATAACTATGGTGTTTTCAAAGTTCATCAAGAAAGTTGCCTCAACAGCTTTAGCAGTTGCAATTATTGGTATCTCCATACCATTTTCAACGGTTGTAGCTAATGCTGACGATTATAAATCGCAACTTAATGATTTGAATAGTAAATACGACCAATTGGAAAAAGAACAGAAAAAAATTAAAAATGATATCAGTAAAGCTAAAACTGAAAAAGAAAAACAAATTGCACAAAAAAATCAGATTGGTGCTCAGATTGATTTAACTAAAGGGCAAATTGGAGTTTTGGAAGAAAAAATCAGCATTTTAACTGATAATATAAATGAAAAACAATCAATGATTGAACATACAACTGATGAGATAAACAGCAACTATGATTTGTTCACCAAAAGACTTCGTGCCATTTATATGACGGGGGAAACTTCAACTTTAGGGCTTGTTTTGGGTGCTGACAGCTTTTCTGAGCTTTTGACAAGAATGGAAGTTGTGGGAAGAATTTCTGAACATGACACAACTATGCTAAAACGTCTTATTGAGCAACGTAAAAATATTGAGGAAATTAAATCTCAACTCAATTCTGATATGACGGACTTGGAATCAAGCAAAGAAGATATGGTTACAAAAAAATCCCAACTTGATGGTGAAATTCAAGATGTAAATAAGCAAATTCAAGATATTTCTGCACTTGAGGCTCAATTCCAAAACGATAATGCAAAACTGCAAAAAGAATTGGCTGAGGTTCAAAAAGAAATTGAAAAAGTTTATGACCAAATTAACTCCACAGGTGTTTATGTTGGTGGTATTTTCACTTGGCCTGTTCCAACTCATTCACTAGTTACATCAAACTACGGCTGGAGATTTAATGGAACTGATTATCATACCGGTATTGATATTGCAGGTCCGGGAGCTTATGGCAAAAACATTGTTGCGGCAAACACCGGAACTGTTGCGTTCGTTCAAACTACATATGTTCCGGGACGTGGATACGGAAAATATATAATTATTGACCACGGCGGCGGAATTACAACATTGTACGGACATACAAGCCAGATTTACGTGAACGTTGGTGACACTGTTTCAAGAGGTCAAGCGATTGCGGCAATCGGTTCAACCGGCTGGTCCACAGGACCACATCTTCACTTTGAAGTCAGAGTGAATAAAAAGCACGTTAACCCTTGGACATACTTAAAATAGCAATAATTATATCCGAACTGAATGGTTTCATTTAGTTCGGATTTTTTATTTGTTGAAAATTAGCAATAATGAAAAGAGCCAATATTTATTCTATAAAAACTTCGCTGAAACTTTCTTGACAAATATTTTTTTGTGCTAAAATAGCAATTAAATTGTCTTGAATTATATTAAATAAATTTATCAGTGCTTTAATTTCACAGTTTGAACGACACTGAGTTAAACTGATGGAGATTGTTGTAGCAAGCAAAATCAATTCTTCTGTTGATAGATTTGCTATTTCATTGTTTTTTACATTTTTCCCATTATTTTGTTGATTACTTGAAGAATTGTTTGTAGCCATTAAATCACCTCAAACAACAAATTTATTTTATACCGTTTAAAGAAAAACTTAAATAAATAATAATTTTATATTGCAATTATATTTTTTTAATTTTAATATTTCCATTATAAATACTATGAAGATTATTGGGTAAAATATGATTGTACCATATAAAGAATTAAGATTTTAATATAATTTAGCATAAAAGAGTAGTGCAAATTATTTATACATAATATAATTTTTAAAATATAAAAAAATATTAAAGATATTTGTATATTTTCTTATTTTAAGTCAAAATTATATTATGAAATAGTTATTTTAATTAAACAAAATGGAGGTATAAAAGTGAAGAAAATTATAGTGGCAGCTCTAGCTGTTTTAATGGCTTTTTCAGTATCAGCTTGTTCGAGCAGCGATAAAAACACCTCAAGTTCCTCATCATCTTCAATGTCTTCATCAGGAATGAGTTCCACAATCAGCAGTACGGTGGAAGAACTTAATCCGATGGATACAACAAAAAGAACATGCCCTGATGGAACATACAGAGGAGCATTCATTGACCCTAAACAGGTTGAGATTAGCTTTGATGTTAAGGACAATAAATTTACAAAAATTGAATTCAAAGCTTTGGGATATAAAGGCGAGGACTATTTGAATTCAAAAGACCCTAAAATGAAGGCAATTGCAGAGCAATATAAACAATTGGCTGACTATTTAATTGGAAAACAAGTTCACGATTTAGATGCGCTATATAATCCAGAAAAAATCGCTAAAGATGTTGAGGGTTCAACGTCGGCAACATTAAAAGGAAATAAAATGATTTCTGCTATCAACGATGGACTAAACAGAGGCGTTTATGAAAAGCCAAACCATAAAATCGAAAGCAGTAGTTCATCTTCAAGCTCATCAACTTCATCAAGTATGTCTAGTTCAGGAACTACAAGCAGTTCATCTTCCAGCTCATCTAGCTCAAGTAAATAAGTTTTTAACAGTTCTCGATAATAATCGGGGACTGTTTTTTTTGCTGAGAAAATTAGATTTTCTACATATTTATGGCATAATTAGCGATAAAGGTGTTGTGTTTTTAGCTAAATTAAAGTATAATATATTATTGTATATGAAAAAAATATATAAATAATATTATAGGAGGAGAAAGTAGATGAAGCAACTTGAAAAAATCTACGACCCTAAAGAGGTTGAGGACAAAGCTTATCAAAATTGGCTGAGAAAAGGATATTTTCATGCAGTGGTCAATAAGGATAAAAAACCTTTTACTATAATGATGCCGCCTCCAAATATTACAGCTCAACTCCATATTGGACACGCTTTGGACTGTACAATTCAAGATATACTTATTCGTTTTAAAAGAATGAAAGGCTATGAAGCTTTGTGGCTACCGGGAACTGACCATGCCGCAATTGCTACTGAAGCCAAAATTGTTGAAGCGATGGCTAAAGAGGGAATAAAAAAAGAGGACTTGGGCAGAGATAAATTCCTTGAGAAAGCTTGGGAATGGAACAAGAAATATGGCGGAAGAATTATTGAACAACAAAAGAAAATCGGTAGTTCTTGTGACTGGGATAGGTCAAGATTTACTATGGACGAAACTTGTTCAAAGGCTGTTGGTAAGGTTTTCACCTCCCTTTATGAAAAAGGATTAATCTATAAGGGCGAAAGAATAATTAACTGGTGTCCACACTGCAAGACTTCAATTTCAGATGCTGAGGTTGAATATGAGGAGCAGAACGGACATTTTTGGCATATAAAATATCCTGTTAAAGACAGTGACGAATTTGTTGAAATAGCAACAACAAGACCTGAAACTTTATTGGGAGATACTGCGGTTGCTGTTAATCCAAACGATGAAAGATATAAACATTTGGTTGGCAAAACATTAATTCTTCCTCTTGTTGGAAGAGAAATTCCTGTTGTTGCTGATTCATATGTAGATATGGATTTTGGTACAGGCTGCGTTAAAATAACTCCTGCACATGACCCAAACGATTTTGAGGTTGGGTTAAGACATAAATTACCTGTTATCAACATAATGAACGAGGATGCAAGCATAAATGAATTAGGTGGAAAATATTGCGGACTTGACAGATATGAAGCAAGAAAACAGATTATTGATGACCTGGAAAAAGAGGGATTACTTGTTAAAACTGTGGAACACACTCACAATGTAGGCAGTTGTTACCGTTGTCATAGTACTATTGAACCATGGGCATCAAGACAATGGTTTGTTAAAATGGACACTCTTGCAAAACCGGCTAATGACTGTGTGCGTAATGGCGATATTCAATTTATACCAAAACGTATGGATAAAATTTATTTTAACTGGATGGATAATATCAAGGATTGGTGTATTTCACGTCAATTGTGGTGGGGACATAGAATTCCTGCTTGGTATTGTAGAGAATGTGGGGAAATGGTTGTATCAGTTGATGAAGTACATTCCTGTCCTAAATGTGGAAGCCATAAAATGGAACAAGACCCTGATACTCTCGATACATGGTTTTCATCTGCACTTTGGACATTCAGCACATTGGGTTGGCCTGAGAAAACACCCGAACTTGAATATTTCCACCCTACTGATGTACTTGTAACCGGATATGATATTATATTTTTCTGGGTTGCAAGAATGATATTCTCTTCACTTGAACACACAGGTCAAATTCCATTTAGTACAGTATTTTTCCATGGTTTAATCAGAGATTCTCAAGGAAGAAAAATGAGCAAATCTTTGGGAAATGGTATTGACCCAATTGAAATTATCGACAAATATGGTGCTGACACTTTGCGTTTAACTCTTGCAACAGGCAATACTCCCGGAAATGATATGCGTTATTCCGATGAGAAACTTATTTCTTGCAGAAACTTTGCAAATAAACTATGGAATGCTGCAAGATTTGTGTTGATGAATTTGCCTGAGGACAAAGAAATTGCTTGCGAATTGCCTGAAACATTAACTGCTGAAGACAAGTGGGTTATAAGCAAATATAATTGTGCTGTTCGTGATGTTACGGAAAATATCGAAAAATTTGAGCTTGGATTGGCTGTTCAAAAAGTTTATGACTTTATTTGGGACGTTTACTGTGACTGGTACATCGAGCTTACCAAAACAAGACTTAATGCTGATGAAGAAACAGCTATGAATGCAAGAAAAGTTTTGGTTTATGTTTTGAGCAACACACTGAAATTATTGCACCCATTTATGCCATTTATCACAGAAGAAATATGGTTGGCACTTCCTCACGATGGCGAAAGCATTATGATTTCACAATTCCCAGAGTATGACGAAAAGTTGAATTTTGCAATTGAGGAACAAGAATTTGAACGAGTTATGACAGCTATAAAGGGCATTAGAAATGTCAGAGCAGAGATGAACGTTCCACCTAGCAAAAAAGCTAGCTTGTTTATTGAAACTGAGCATAAAACATATTTTGAAAATGCTAAGACTTTCTTTGAAAAGCTTGCCTCAGCAGATGAAGTTAAAATCGGCGATAAATTTGATATTGACGGAGCTGTGCAAGTTGTTGCCGACGGAGCAAAAATTCTTATTCCAATGGCTCAACTAATTGATAAAGACAAGGAAATTGCAAGGCTTACAAAGGAAAAAGAAACTTGCGAAAAAGATATAGCATTTTTGGCAGGGAAACTTGGCAATGAGGGATTTGTTGCAAAAGCGCCTGAAAAAGTTATTGTTATGGAGAAAGAAAAACTCCAAAAAGCCGAAGATAAATTAGCCAAAATACTTGAAAGCATAAAATCACTCGATTAAAAATTAAGCACAATTCTGTTGAATTATTTTCTAGTCTGACAGAGTTGTGCTTTTTATTTTTAGCATAATATTTTGACTGCTCATTGGAAAATTATCAGACAGAAAAGATTTTTGATATTATTTGAAAATGCAATTGCAAATATAACAAATTGCGACTATAATTGTTTCAGAAATTTGTAAAAATAATTCAAGTGATAAAATGATATATTATTTAGTGAATTGGAGAAAAATATGACTTATCAAGAGGCTATGGATTACATTGATAATCTTGTGATAATCGGGAAAAAAGCAGGACTTGAAAATATAAAAATGCTTTTAGAAGAAATTGGCAATCCGCAAATCGGACTGAATTTTGTTCATATTGCCGGAACAAACGGCAAGGGTTCAACAACGGCAATGACGGCATCAGTTCTCAAAAGTTCGGGATATAAAACGGGTATGTACATTTCACCATTTGTAATTGATTTTCGTGAACGTATTCAAATTAACGATGTGATGATTTCTCAGGAGGAGTTTTTAGAGGCTTTTGAAATAGTAAAACCTGTGGTTGACAAAATGAATAGTAAAGGTGAATTTCCAAACCATTTTGAAGTTATAACTGCCGTTGCTATGTTGTACTTCAAAAAGATGAAATGCGATATAATTGTTCTCGAGGTTGGATTGGGTGGAAGATATGATGCAACAAATGTGATAGATACGCCATTAGTTGCAGCAATTACTTCAATCAGCCTTGACCATACATATTTGCTAGGGGATACTATTGCTAAAATAGCATACGAAAAATGTGGAATTATTAAGGAAAATGCCACAATTGTATCATACCCCGAACAATTTCACGAGGCATTGGAAGTTATTAAGGAAGTTTCTAAAGAAAAAAATGCTAAACTTGTTATCGCAGATAAAAACGAGGTTCAAGTTGCAAAAATTTCCATTGATGGCATTGATGTTATATTCAATAAAATGCAAATTCGCATACCTTTTATCGCAAAATATCAAGTAAATAATTTTATAACAGCAATGGCAATTATTAAAGAACTTAGAAATAAAGGCTTTGTAATTTCAGATTGCAACATAAAAAATGGCATTGAGATAGCAAAGTTTCCGGCAAGAATGGAGGTTGTTTCAAAAAATCCGACTGTTATAATTGATGGGGCACATAATCCAGATGGTGCATTAGCATTATCCCAAGCACTTGATTGCATTACTGACAAAAAAGTTGCAGTCATAATGGGTATGCTCAAAGACAAAGACTATCATTCGGCAGTTGAAACAATCGCAAAAAAAGCAAGCAGATTTATTGCTGTTACTCCAAATAACCCCAGAGCCATTGGGGCAAATGAACTGTTGGAAATTGCATCGAAATTTTGCGAAAATGCTTATGCAGAAGAAAATCTTCTTTTGGCATATGAAAAGGTTTTAGCAAAGTCAAATAAAGATGAAATAATTTTGATATGTGGCTCTCTTTATTTAGCTTCGGAAATCAGAAACTATATTTTAAGTAAATAATTTTTTTCATCGACTTAATGTAACAAAATTTTTATCGTTTATCCCTTATGCTTATGCGTAGGGGATATTTTTTATGCTCTAAATTAAAAATTAATTTTTATCTAAAATTCACCCCATCAATATAATGTTTTCACACAATCAGAAAGGAAGTTCAAGATGTCAGTTAGTATAAATATAGCACCGGAAAGTATTACTGCTTATCTAAACGGAGAAATTGACCATCATTCTGCTGCCGTAATACGAGAAAATATTGACAGTGCAATCGAAAAAAACCGCCCGAATGAATTAATGCTTGATTTTTCAGGAGTGACCTTTATGGATAGCTCAGGAATTGGACTTGTTATGGGGAGATATAAGCTTATGAGCGAAATTAACGGTTCAGTTACACTGACAGGTTTGAATAAAACAACAGAAAAAATTATGAAAATTGCCGGACTTGAAAAGCTAGTCAAATTGCAAACAGGAGGGAAAAAATAGGTATGAAAAGTATAAATAATATGAAACTTGTGTTCGACAGCAGGTCTGTTAATGAAAGTTTTGCCAGAACTGCTGTGAGCGGATTTATAGCACAACTCGACCCTACTGTTGAGGAACTTGCTGACGTGAAAACTGCACTTTCTGAGGCTGTGACAAACTGTGTGGTTCATGGTTATAAAGACAAAATAGGGAAAATATATATCTCTGCTGATATTTTTGAAAATGGACGAGTTGTTATCAAAATCAGAGATAAAGGCTGCGGAATTGAAAATATTAAAAAAGCAAGAGAACCTCTTTTTACAACTTGTGAAACAGGCGAAAGAGCCGGACTTGGTTTTGCTGTTATGGAAAGTATGATGGATAAAATCCGAGTTAATTCTACATACCATAAAGGAACTTGTGTTCATATGGAGAAAATTATTAATTCAAAGGATAGTTTAAATGTATAGTGTAGAATGCAGCAGAGATGAAATTATCAGTCAAAATGTAGGACTGGTTCACGCATGTGCTCATAAGTTTAACGGCAGAGGAATTGAGTATGATGATTTGTTTCAAGCGGGTTGTATCGGGTTAATAAAAGCTACTGATGCTTTTGATGTAAATAGAGGGGTTCAGTTTTCAACATATGCTGTGCCTGTTATTTTGGGAGAAATTCGACGGCTTTTTCGTGATGGAGGTTCAGTTAAAGTCAGCCGTAATTTGAAGGAATTATCTCTGAAAGTAACAAGGCAACGAGAATATCTTGGAAGAAGACTTGGGAGAGAACCCACAATTATGGAAATAAGCGAAAGTTTGCAAGCGCCCGTTGAACAAATTGTTGAGGCAATCAATGTTTCAATACCGCCTGTTTCTTTGACGGAAAGCGAAGACGACGGAGGAGGGCAAATTGACTTGCCTGTTGACTCACCTGAGGAACATATTTCGGATTTTTTATCATTAAAACAGGTTGTGGATTTACTTTGCGAGAACGATAAAAATTTGATTATACTTCGCTATTTCAAGCATCAAACCCAGACGAAAACAGCAAATTTATTGGGAATGACACAAGTTCAAGTTTCAAGACGGGAAAAAAAGATTTTGACTTTTTTGAGAAAGGAGTTACTTCAATAAATATAAAAACGCACAAAAGCTGCCTACGATAATTGTAAGCAGCTTTTGTGCATATGTTAATTATAAGTAAAGGATAGCAAAAAAATAAACCGCACACTCAAAGGAGCATACAGCAAATAGACACAATTTATGTGAATATCTCTTTAGCCCAAAGAGTATATGAAAAATTGCAAATGTGTTCTGACTTAAATCTTTTACGTACATTAAACCTTCCCAAATTAAAAATTCAGTGGTTGTGAAAATCACAATAATGTACAACGATTCTTACAGCAGTGGCCCTGTGTGGGAATTGCACCCAACTTCCTACATAATGTAATATTTGCAAAGTACTTAATTATTATAATACCATAACTAATAGATGTCAATAAAATTATGCTAATTATTATTTTCGCCATTATACTATATTATTTAATCGCTACTTGAAACTACAAATAAATATGATATTATTATAACGTAAGCTCAGATTGACAAATATTTTGAAAATGTATTGGACTGCACAAAAAATAGTGGTTATAATATATTTTGCAGATTTTTTATAATAAAAGGAGTATAGTATGAAAATTTTAATAACAGCTTTCGACCCATTCGGCGGAGAAACAATTAATCCTGCACTTGAAGCAGTTAAACTGATGAAAAATAATATTAAGGGTGCAGAAATAATAAAACTTGAAATTCCTACTGTTTTTAAAAAATCTGTGGAGAAAATAAGAGAAAAAATGATTGAAATAAAGCCTGATGTTGTTTTATCTATCGGACAAGCCGGTGGACGGGTTGACATCACACCTGAACGTGTTGCGATTAATATTATGGACGGACGAATTGCTGATAATGAGGGGTTTCAGCCTATTGATGAGCCAAATTTTCAAGATGGCAATGTAGCTTATTTCTCAACTTTGCCAATTAAGGCAATCGTTGAAAAGATAAATTCAATTGGATTACCAGCCTCAGTTTCAAACACAGCAGGAACTTATGTGTGCAATCACGTTATGTACGGCGTACTTTACTATATTCAAAAAGATTTTCCAAAAACAAGGGGCGGTTTTATTCACGTTCCATATATTACGCAACAGGCTGTTACTAAAAAAGCAACTGCAAGTATGGCACTTTCTGATATTGTTTTGGCACTTGAAGCGGCAGTTGAAGCAATAGTGGAAAACGACAGCGACATCAAGGCTATAGGCGGAGAAACACATTAAATTGATAAATATATTGACAGCAGATGTATTAGTGGTGCATCTGCTGTCTTTTTATTATTAAGCAAGTTAAAAATTCCCGATTTTATCCATAAATAATTGATGAATATTACAGTTGGATATGAATGTAATTACTTTAATTGTTGTGAGTTGACTATGTATTTATAACCAAAAACTCGATTTTGCATACAATAGAATGAGCAGGAAACAGAGGTGGTATAAATGAAGGATTTTTTAACAATTGAAAATATTGCTGCAAAATATCAAGCAGAAAATGGCGAAATTTTAGCACTCGATAATATCAATTTCTCCGTTAAAGAAGGAGAAATAATAAGCATTGTGGGTCCAAGTGGCTGCGGCAAATCGACTTTGCTTTCTATTATTGCAGGCTTATTGAAACCCAGTAGTGGCAGAGTTTTGATAAATAACGAAGAGATTGAGGGAATATCCCCCAGCATTGGCTATATGCTACAAAGAGATAATCTATTGGAGTGGCGAACCATTTATAAAAATATTTTATTGGGACTTGAAATTCAAAAGAAATTAACTCAAGATAATATTGCTTACGCTAAATCCCTTATGAAAACGTATGGTCTTATTGATTTTGCTGATAAATACCCGTCACAATTGTCAGGCGGTATGCGTCAAAGAGTTGCACTTATACGAACTTTAGTATTGAAACCAAAAGTTTTGCTACTTGACGAAGCGTTTGCAGCTCTTGATTATCAGACAAGACTTGCTGTTACTGACGATGTTTATCGAATCCTTAAAAGCGAAAACAAAACAACTCTTATTGTCACCCATGATATCCCCGAAAGCATAAGTATGGCTGACAGGGTCATTGTCCTTTCAAGACGTCCGGCTAGCGTTAAAAAAATATATAATATCGAATTTGAGGGCATTGACAGAACGCCATTGAATGTTCGAGAGCAATCAAAATATGGAGAATATTTTAATTTAATTTGGAAAGAGCTTGATGTGTATGTTTAATTTGAGAAAAAGAAAAGAAGTGGGTGAAAACCAATCCAAAGAGAGAATACAATATCTGCATAAAGTGAAAATGAGAAATAATACAATTTATTTTACAAGATGGGCAATACTTATTATAGCAATTTTACTTTGGGAAATTATGGCGAGAATTGGCATTATAGACGCTTTTATTATGAGCCAACCTAGCAGAATCTTGAAAACTATGCTCAGATTAGGCGAGAATGATTTGCTTTATCATCTTGGCATAACTTTGTACGAAACACTGATGGGGTTTTTATTAGGTGTCATTTTGGGAATACTTTTTGCAATCGTTTTATGGTGGTCGGAATTTATTGCAAAAATTTCTGAACCATATTTGGTTGTACTTAACAGTTTACCGAAAATTGCTCTGGGCCCTGTTATAATTATTTGGGTTGGGGCAGGTCAAAAAGCAATTATTTTTATGGCACTTGCAATTTCACTTATTGTCACAATATTGGAAATGCTGGGTGGGTTTTTGGAAACAGAAAAAGAAAAAATTATTATGGCAAAAACCCTTGGGGCAAATAAAGCTCAAATTTTCAAAAAAATTGTTTTCCCATCTAATATGTCAACCCTCTTCAACTCGTTGAAAATCAATATTGGATTGTCACTTGTTGGAGTTATTGCAGGAGAATTTTTAGTATCTAAAGGTGGACTTGGATATTTGATTGTATATGGCGGTCAGGTGTTTAAAATGGATTTAGTTATGACGGGAGTTATTATTTTGGCGATTATGGCAGCATTAATGTATCAAGTTGTTGTTATGGTCGAGAAATTTGTCACCAAAAAAATGAGCCATAATTAAATTGCGTAAATACCATTTATAATAATTTTTTATCTTTGAAAGGGGCAATTAGTTTGAGAAAATCAGTAAAAATTATGTCACTGATTCTTGCGGCAATGATGGTTGGAACTTTTTCCGCTTGCGGTTTGGGAAAAGAAAAAATGACTAAAGTCAGAGTAAGTGAGGTTACTCATTCGGTTTTTTACGCTCCACAGTATGTTGCAATGAACTTGGGATATTTTGCAGATGAGGGCATTGACATTGAATTGTCAAATGGTCAAGGTGCTGACAAAGTTATGGCGGCTGTTTTATCGGACAATATTGACATAGGTTTTTCAGGCCCTGAGGCAGTAATATATGTTTACAACGAAGGCAAAAAAGATTTTCCAAAAGTTTTTGCACAAGTTACAAAACGTGACGGTTCTTTTTTGATGGGCAGAGAAAAAAACGAAACTTTTGATTGGAATAAACTTAAAGATGCTCATATTCTTCCGGGAAGAAAAGGCGGTGTGCCTTATATGACTTTTGAATATGTTATTAAATCAAAGGGTTTAAACCCGAAAACTGATATGAATTTTGATGATAGTATTCAATTTTCACTTATGGCAGGTGCTTTTGCCGCCGGAACAGGGGACTATGTTACATTATTTGAGCCAACTGCAACAATGTTTGAAAATGAGGGCAAAGGGTTTATTCTTGCCTCAATCGGCGAAGAGAGTGGCGAAATCCCATACACAGCTTATTATGCAAAACAAAGTTACATCAATCAAAATCCAAAGGTAATTGAGGGATTTACAAGAGCTATTTATAAGGCTGAACAATGGGTTGACACACACTCCGCCAGAGAAATTGCAGAAACAATCGCTCCATCATTTCACGACACAAGCGTTGATATATTGGAAAAAGTAGCTGACAGGTACAAGAACATAGATGCTTGGTGCGATAATCCCACAATGGCAAAAGAGTCTTTTGAAAAGTTACAAACTGTTATGACAGAAGCTCAGGAATTAAGCCAAAAAGCTAACTTTGATGATGTGATAGAAAATAAATTTGCAATTAAAGTTTCAAAATAAAAAATATATGTATTATATCACTTTTTACGGTTAAAATATTTATGAAATAATCGTAAGGGGTGATATTTTATGTCAAATTTAACAAGCAAAGAATTAAGTGCAATTGAGGATCAACTATCAGTTGAAAAATGTCTTGTTGAAAAATTCAAAATGTATTCATCAGATGCAACTGACCCTCAACTTAAAACAAAATGTGAGCAAATTGCTTCTCAACATCAAAATCATTATGCTAAACTATTGAACAAACTTAGCTAAGGAGGAAAAAATAATGGCAAATAAAAAATTCGGCGATAAAGAAATGATGGACGATGCTCTTGCAAGTCAAAAGTTTATTACCTCAACATATAATACTTTTGCAAATGAATGTGCTAGCGATTCATTAAAAAGCGAATTTATGAATATTTTGGCTGATGAACATTCAATCCAACACGAAATATTTAAGGAAATGCAAAATCGTGGTTGGTATGCACCTGAGCAAGCTGAACAAAGCAAGATTGTTAATGCAAGAACAAAATACGAAAACCAAAACCCATCTCAAAACTAAATAAAAAACTCTCCCATTATGATTGTCCATTTTCGGACTAATCCAATGGGAGAGCTTTTTTTGAGTGGGTTATCTTGGCTCAACAATGAGTTTTATTGCGGTTCGTTCCTCGGTTTCGATAATGATATTTGCGAAAGCAGGAATGCAAACTAGGTCGATACCCGAGGGTGCAAGATAGCCTCTTGCAATTGCAACGGATTTTATTGCTTGGTTAGCAGCTCCGGCTCCGACAGCTTGTACTTCAACGCAACCCTTTTCACGAACAACTCCAGCAATTGCGCCTGCTACAGAATTAGGAATAGACTTTGACGAAACTTTTAATATTTCCATTTTACAACACTCCTGTCTAGATTTTATTAAATTAATTGCAAAGATTATACAAACTGTTTAGAAAACTAAATGTATAATTTTTCCAGTAATTCCATTATATATCATTTGAATTTGAATATCAAGTGGTAAATATGAAAAAATACAAATTATTTTATTACTATTCGCTCGATTGAATTTGCTTTGCCGTTTGATGTATCTATTTCCACAATAACTGCGTTAAGCACACAATTTTCTTTTTCAGTTTCAAATCTTGTAGGCAAATTCGTTTTTAAACGTTTTATGACTAACTCAGTTTTAACTCCCAAAATTGAATTATATCCCCCACACATTCCAACATCGGTTATATAAGCAGTTCCCTCGGGAAATATGCGTTCATCAGCTGTTTGAACATGGGTGTGCGTACCGAAAACCGCAGAAACTCGTCCACGAAGATAATTTCCCATTGCCAATTTTTCAGATGTAGCTTCACAATGAAAATCAACAATTATATTTTTTGTGTCAACAGTTTCAAGAATTTTATCAATATGTTCAAATGGATTTTCAACGTTTTCCATATAAACACAACCTTGCAAATTAATTACGCAAAGTTTATATCGCATAAAATCAATGGTAACAACGCCTTTTCCCGGTGCATCTTTATGAAAATTATTTGGACGCAAGATTAGAGAATTATCTTCGTCCATAATTTCGTAAATCTCTCGTCGACGTAAAGCGTGATTACCTGTTGTTATTAAGTCCACACCACTGCTGAAAAGTTGGTTTGCACTTGACGGCAAAATACCATTTCCCTCAGCGGAATTTTCGCCGTTTGCAATAACATAATCTATTGAATTTTTGTGCTTGAAGTTGCTCAATTTATCTTGTACTGCATCACAGCCACCTTGACCAACAACATCGCCTAAAAAAAGAATTTTCATAATTGCCTCCATTTACTAATTAAACTATATGATAATTATACAACAAAATAAGAATAAATCAAATAGTATAAATTAAAATGCAACATCACAATGTAATGTTGCATTTTGGATAGTAATTTTTAATATTGGGATTATCTTTCCCATAATTATTGGAAAAGTTTGAATTTGTCAATAACCATAATAAACTTATTTTACAAATCTGTCTAAGATAGTAACTAATTTTGCAATTTCAGGCTTTGAAATTTGTTCATCTGCACCAAGTTGTTTTCCTTTAATACGCATTTCTTCACTAATTAAAGATGAGAAAATTACGATTGGGATTTGTTGAAGTTGAGGGTCAGTTTTAATTAGTTTTGTCAATCTGTGACCGTCCATTTGTGGCATTTCAATATCAGTGATGATGCAAGAAATACTTTTGCTTTCACCAGTTTTTTTCATCTCATTCAAATGATCCCAAAGTTCCTGACCATTGTCGTGAGCTATTATATTCACATATCCAGCCTTGTTCAGACATTGCTTAATGAGCATTGTCAAAAGTTTTGAGTCCTCGGCAATCATAATCAAATGGTCGTTTTGCACTCTTCCGCCCATTTTGTCAATATCAGAAATTTGAATTGAGGTTTCGGGGGAAATATCAGCAACTATTTTTTCAAAGTCAAGTATTGTGATAAGTCTGCCCATACATTCAGCAATTCCTGTTGCAATTCCATCAGCACCATTATAGATTGTCTTGTCAGGCTTTTGAATGTTAGTCCAAGAAATACGATGAATACCCTCAACACTATGTACTCTGAAAGCAATGTGCATATTATTAAAATTAGTGATAATAAACAAGCTTCTTTCAGCATCATCATTTTCAAGGTCCAAATATTTTGGAAGATTAATAACTGTTATTAAATCTTCACGAGGTTTAAACACACCTTCAACTGCCGGGTGGGACTTTGGCATTGGCTTTATTGCTTCAGGAATCATTATTTCTCTTACTTTTGCAACATTTATACCGAATGTTTCGTTGTTGATTGTAAATTCCATTATTTCAATTTCATTGGTTCCAGTTTCTAAAAGAATACCTGTTTTTTGATTTTTCATAAATCTAACCCCCAATTTATTTGTTGCAAATGACATTTCATACTAGAATTATACCACTATTTATAGTAAAATAAAAGCATAATAAGAATAATTATTCCACAAATAGCTAAAATACTGCTTTATTTGAACAAATTCGTATATATAAATAAAAGGTTAGGTGATATTTTATGGAAAAAATGAATTATAAAGGGAGAATATCCTCATTCCAATCCCTTGGAACTGTTGATGGGCCAGGAATTAGATATGTTATATTTATGCAAGGCTGCCCAATAAGATGTATTTATTGCCATAATCCCGAAACTTGGGAAGTCAATTCTGGAAATCAATACACTGTGGACGAAGTTTTTGAAAAAATAATTAAATGCAAACCCTATTTTGAAAATGGCGGCGGCGTTACATTTTCAGGCGGTGAACCACTTTTACAATGTGATTTTTTGCTTGACATATTAAACAAATGCAAGGAAAATAAAATTCACACTGCAATCGACACATCGGGAGTTATTCCATTGGAAAAATGCAAGGCTGTTTTGGAATGTGCCGATATGATTATTTTGGACATCAAAGCGAATGACGAAAATGAGTATAAAAAAATATGCGGCGGTTCTTTCAACGCAGTAAAAGAAAATTTGGATTATTTGGAGAAAATAAAAAAACCAGTCTGGATTAGACGTGTTATAGTGCCAACTATTAATGATAATATAGTTGATATTGAAAAATTCGGCGGTTTTCTTAAAAATTACCACTGCATCGAAAATGTTGAACTTTTACCATTCAGAAAATTATGCCTTGAAAAATATAATCAATTGGGAATTGATTTTAAAGCTAAAGATTATGATGAGGCAGATGAGAATACTGTTTTGGAATTACAAAATAATCTAAAAAATTATATGAAAATAAAATAATGATGTTTATTTATTCTTATGCTTATGTTAGAATGAATATAATAAAATTAAGGAGAGTTATAATGAATATTGAAGTTGTTAAACCGATGGATATTGAAAAGCGAAGTTTTGAAATCATTTCGGAACTGCTGGGAGATAAAAAACTAGACGAAAAAAACGCACATATCATCAAAAGAGTTATACATACTTCGGCTGATTTTGAATATGCCGATAATTTGTGCTTTAGCGAAAATGCTTCACAAATACTTGCTGATGCTATAAAAAACGGTGCTGATATTGTGACGGATACTCAAATGGCTAGGGCTGGGATTAATAAAACAATTCTTGCAAAATTCGGCGGAGAAGTGCATTGTTTTATTGCTGATGGAGATGTTGCAATGGAAGCAAGAATGAAAGGTGTTACACGTTCATCAATTTGTATGGAAAAAGCTTTAAATATTAACAAACCACTTATTTTTGCAATTGGAAATGCACCCACAGCTTTAATCAGACTTGCTGAACTCATAAAAGAGGGAAAAATCAAGCCTGCTTTGATAATCGGTGTGCCTGTTGGATTTGTTAATGTTGTTGAGTCAAAGGAAATTACTATGGCAAATGAAATTCCATATATCGTTGCAAGAGGAAGAAAAGGCGGAAGTAATGTGGCTGCCGCAATTTGTAATGCAGCAATGTATACATTAATTGAAAGATAATATATAAAAAAATATGGATAATATTCAGATAATTAGTAATTAAAATATATTTTTAAATTGGCATTGACAAAATTATACTTTTATATTAAACTGTCCCTATTGACAAGTTAATAAAGGGGAGTAGCTTACATCTTCGATGTGAATATGCCGTCAGCACGATTTAAAAATCCGGCATATTTTTAATTAGCAAGACCTTTATGATTATTACCATTGGTATTGAATTCCTTGAGCGGTGAGTTCAATTCTAAATTAAAATCAGAAAGGTGTTTGAGAAAGATGTGGGCTATTATTTTTTTAGTTGTCGGATTTATTTTATTGGTTAAGGGTGCAGATTATTTTGTTGAGGGGGCATCATCACTAGCTACCACGATGAGAATTCCCGCTGTTATAATCGGACTCACAATTGTTGCATTCGGTACGAGTGCACCTGAACTTGCAGTTAGTTTATCAGCTGCAATTCAAGGAGATAATGCTGTTTCATTGGGTAACATCATTGGTTCAAATATTTTCAACCTTTTAGGTGTTGTAGGTATTTGTGCTGTTATGAAGCCTCTTGACGTGCATATGGGTATGATTAAAAAAGATTATCCTCTCTCCATTCTTGCTGCTGTTGTTCTATTAGTTACGATTTTGGATAAATTCCTTTATTCGTCAGATAACTTTATGCTAGACCGTGGTGATGGTATCATTCTATTGCTGTTTTTCACAATATTTATGGTTACAATAATCGCTGAGGGCTTGAAGTCAAGAAAAGAGAACTTCTCAAGCGAAAGTAATTATGTTGTTATCAAACAAAAACGTTCCACAGGAATGAATGTTTTGATACTGCTTACAAGCTTGATTGCAATTATTATAGGTGGAAAATTGGTTGTTGACGGTGCTACAGATATTGCTATATTAATGGGTGTCAGCGATACACTTATTGGATTAACTATTGTTGCAATCGGTACATCACTTCCTGAACTTGTTACTTCAATTGTTGCAACAAGAAAAGGTGAAAATGATATTGCAGTGGGAAATGTTGTTGGTTCAAATATATTCAACATATTCTTCATATTAGGTATTTCTTCAACGATTATGCCTATTGAATCAAATTTACATCTAGTAATTGATACTGTTATACTTTTAGCCGTTTCAACTTTCTTCTTTATTCCAATAATCAAAACCAAAAAAGTTACACGTTTAAGTGGTATATTAATGGTTATAACTTATGTTATTTACACAGCTTATATCATTATGCGTTAATAAAAAATTTCCTTCCAAGAGTCTAAGTAAATAATTCACCGCTTAATTATTCTAAAATTACTTGCCAAGAAACAATATTAGTGATATAATCAAACGATATTCTAAATTATATAAAGGAGGTCACTTTTCGTGAAAAGAACCGAAATTAAAAAACTTTACAGCGATGTAAAAAGTTATGTCAATTCTCCAGTTACTGTTTGTGGTTGGATTAAAACAGTCAGAGATGCAAAATCTATAGGATTTATCGAACTCAATGATGGCTCTAATTTTAATAGCCTTCAAGTAGTTTTTGAGGACAGTAAGATAAATAATTATAAGGAAATTGCTAAACTTAATGTAGGCTCATCTATAATCGTTATAGGCGAAATTGTGCTTACTCCTGACGCAAAACAACCTTTTGAAATTCACGCAACATCAATTGAAGTTGAGGGTACTTCAACTCCCGATTACCCTCTTCAGAAAAAACGTCACTCTCTTGAATACCTTAGAAGTATTGCACATTTACGTCCAAGAACAAATACTTTCAGTGCGGTTTTCAGAGTGCGTTCAGTTGCTGCTTTTGCTATTCACAAATTCTTTAACGAAAGAGGATTTGTTTACGCACATACTCCACTTATCACAGGAAGTGACTGTGAGGGTGCAGGAGAAATGTTCAGAGTTACAACTCTTGACCCTTCTGACCCACCAAGAACTGCTGATGGCAAAGTTGATTTCAGCGAGGATTTCTTTGGTAAGATGACCAGCCTTACAGTATCGGGACAACTTTCCGCAGAATGTATGGCTATGGCTTTTTCAAATGTTTACACATTCGGACCAACATTTAGAGCTGAAAACTCCAATACTGCTCGTCACGCAGCAGAATTTTGGATGGTTGAACCTGAAATTGCATTTGCTGATTTAACTGACGATATGGATTTAGCTGAAGATATGATGAAGTTCGTTCTTGAATATATTCTTGAACAATGCCCACAAGAAATGCAGTTCTTCAACGATTTTTATGATAAAGAACTTCTTGCAAGACTTGAAAATGTTGTTACTTCAAAATTTGTTCGCTTGCCATATACTGAGGCAGTTAAGCAACTTGAACAAATTAAAGATACATTTGAATATCCTGTTTACTGGGGCTGTGATTTGCAGACAGAACACGAGAGATATTTGACAGAAAAGATTTATAAATCCCCTGTTTTCTTAACTGATTATCCTAAGGAAATTAAAGCTTTCTATATGCGCTTGAACGATGATAACAAAACCGTTGCGGCTACTGACTTGTTAGTACCGGGTATTGGCGAAATTATCGGCGGCAGCCAACGTGAAGAAAGATATGACGTTCTTGTTACAAGAATGAAAGAATTGGGATTAAAAGAAGAGGATTATGAATGGTATCTTGACCTTAGAAAATATGGCGGTACAAAACACGCCGGCTTCGGTTTGGGATTTGAAAGACTGATTATGTACGTTACAGGTGTTGCAAATATCAGAGATGTTATACCATTCCCAAGAACTACAGGTAGTGCTGAGTTTTAATTTGTATTGAAACTATAAATATATGCGACGTTGATTTGAAGTGCCTTGATTGACATAACAAACAATGTCGCATTTTTATAAATACGGCTAAATATGAACCACTTAAAATATCTGTAATTCATTCGCCGAGATATGAAATTAGATATCAACAGCCTTTACACAAAAGCTTAATATAAATATGAATAGAAATTATATAGATGAATATAAAGATTGGAGATAGAGATGATACTGGAAGAATTTGATAAAAGCACAAATGCAGTGATAAATCCATCACATATTTATAACAAAATTGAAGGATTTCCCAAAGTGGGAGTTGCTTGCTTTTCACTAAAACTGTTTGAAGAAATTCAAAAGTTGTTTAACTATGAAATTATAGGATATACTGGAAGTTGCAATGGTGAAACACCTATACTCAAAATTAATTATAAAGATGTTGACGTTTTAGTTTTTATAGCAAGCGTTGGGGCTTCGCCTTGTGTTATAAAATATGAAGAAATACTTGAAATGGGAATGGAAAAGTTGGTTTTGTTCGGCACTTGCGGTGTACTTGACAAAAATATTGGAGATTGTTCAATAATTATTCCAACTTCAGCAATGCGTGACGAGGGTACAAGTTATCACTATATGCCTGCTGGCGATGAAATAAAGGTTAATAGTGATGAACATATCAAAATATTTGAAGAAATTTTAGATGAACACAAATACAGCCATACTAAGGGAAAAACGTGGACAACTGACGGAATTTACAGAGAAACACCGAATAAAGTTGCTAAACGAAAAAGTCAAGGCTGCATATGCGTTGAAATGGAATGTTCGGCAATGGCAGCAGTTTCACAATTCAGAGAAAAAGATTTTTTTGAATTTTTCTATGCCGCTGATAACCTTGACAGTGACGAATGGGACAAAAGAAGTCTTAGCTGTACTGCTAATTTATCTGAAAAAGTGAAAATTGCATTGCTTGCTTTGGAATTGGCAATAAGGATTTAATAAACGATAAAAGTGAGGAATATAATGAGAAATAGAGGATTGGCTTTGGCTTTAGCAATAATTGCATTATCAATGACTGCTTGTGGAAAAGATGAAAATTCATCTGATAATGCCGCTGATAGTTCATCTATTCCATTTAAACAAGATGGTTTATGAACCCCGTCTGTTTGCAGTACGGACAGTTTGTCTGAATTAAGTATAAATTTTGTGACAAGTTTATAGAGATTATGAACGATGATGTCTTTAAGTAGATATCATCGTTTTTTATTTAGATGATTATTAAAATTGTTGTGAAAATGCACAAGTGTTTTGAATATACTTAGCCAATTTTAATATAATTCAGATACCACAAAAAATTATTGCACTAAAATTTTTAATATTGAAAACAAAAATTGATAATTTTGTTGACAAATTCAATAAAATAGCCTAAAATGTGTATCAGGTTATGAATTATCTGTTATGAAAATATCAACAAATTGTTTTCATTTCAGATTTTTCAAAAAAGTAATGTATAAACTACGAATAGGAGTGTAGAAGATGGATTTAATGTTTTTAGCACCTTTGGGTGCAATCGCTGCTCTTGCTTATGTTGCAGTTCTCTATAAAAAGGTCCTTAAAGAGGACGAGGGAACAGACGAAATGAAGAGAATTTCTAAGCTAATCAGAAATGGTGCAATGGCTTATCTCAAACGCCAATATAAAGGCGTAGGAATTTTCTTTGCTATTATGTTTGTGGTTTTATTCGGACTATCAATGTTCGGAATGGTCAACAGTTTTACTCCTGCCGCTTTCGTTACAGGAGGATTTTTCTCAGCTCTTTCAGGCTATATTGGTATGTCAATTGCCACTGTTTCTAACTCAAGAACAGCAAATGCTGCTATGAATAGCCTTAACAAAGGACTAAAAGTTGCATTCTCTGCCGGAGCTGTTATGGGCTTCACAGTTGTTGGACTTGGTCTTCTTGATATGTCAATTTGGTATTACATATTAAAAATGTTCCTAGGTGACAACATTCAAGGAATAGCAAATGCTATGTTGACTTTTGGTATGGGTGCTTCTGCTATGGCTCTTTTTGCAAGAGTTGGCGGCGGTATTTTCACAAAAGCTGCTGACGTTGGTGCTGACCTTGTTGGTAAAGTTGAAGCTGGTATTCCTGAAGATGACCCACGTAACCCTGCTGTTATTGCCGATAACGTTGGCGATAATGTAGGCGACGTTGCCGGTATGGGTGCTGACCTTTATGAATCATATGCAGGTGCAAGACTTTCTGCTTGTGCTTTGGCTGTTTCCGCAGGTTTAGGCATCACAGGTATGTCAATTCCAACAGCTTTGGCTGTAATCGGAGTTGTTGCTTCAATTATCGGTACTTTCTTTGTTAAAACAAAAGAAAATGCAAGCCAAAAAGAACTTTTGGGTGCTTTGAGAAAAGGTACATACATCAGTTCAGCAATTGTTGCTGTTGCATCATTCTTCTTGATTAAATTCTCAGGTGCTAATATTGGACTTTACGGAGCAATCCTTTCAGGACTTCTTGCAGGAGCTCTAATCGGTTACTTCACAGAGTACTACACATCTGATACATACAAACCAACTCAGAGATTGGCTGAAACTTCTCAAACAGGCCCAGCTACTGTTATTATTGGCGGTTTGTCTTTGGGTATGATTTCAACAGCTATTCCTGTTGTTATTGTCAGTGTTTCAATCCTAATCAGCTTCTTTGTTTCTGGCGGTTCTGCTGATGCTAGTATGGGATTGTTCGGTATTGCTCTTTCTGCTGTTGGTATGCTATCCACTTTGGGTATTACTCTTGCTACAGATGCTTATGGACCTGTTGCTGATAATGCCGGTGGTATTGCTGAAATGGCTCATCTTGGCGAAGAAGTTAGAAAGAGAACTGATGCTCTTGACTCACTTGGTAACACAACTGCTGCTACAGGTAAAGGCTTTGCAATCGGTTCTGCTGCTTTGACTGCATTGGCTTTGATTGTTGCTTATATCGACCAAATTAAAATTATTGCTCCTGACTTTGAATTCAATCTAAATGTTACAAATCCATCTGTTTTGGTTGGTTTGTTTATAGGTTCAGTTTTGCCATTTATTTTCGCTGCTATGACAATGGAGAGTGTTGGCAAGGCTGCTCAAAGTATTGTTAAAGAAGTTAGACGTCAATTCAAAGAGATTAAGGGATTGATGGAAGGTACTGCTGAAGCTGATTATGATAGCTGTATCGACCTTTGTACAAAATCTGCTCAATCTGAAATGATTCCTCCAGCACTTCTTGCAATTATTGTTCCTGTTGTTGTTGGAGCTATTCTTGGTGTAAATGGTGTTGTTGGTATGCTTGCTGGTTCAACTGTTACAGGATTTATTCTTGCAATAATGATGTCAAATTCCGGTGGTGCATGGGATAACTGCAAGAAATATATTGAAGCAGGAAATCTCGGCGGTAAGGGCAGCGATAATCATAAGGCTGCTGTTGTTGGAGATACAGTTGGTGACCCATTCAAGGATACATCAGGCCCTTCAATCAACATTCTTATCAAACTACTATCAACAGTTGCAATCGTATTTGCTTCATTGACAGTATCTTTCTCCTTGATTAAATAATAATTAAACTTTAAAGCGGTTCTATGTCGATTTTGACAGAGAACCGCTTTTTGTTTTGCTGTGAATAAATAATATATTTGCGTTTGAATTAATGTTTAGCTGAAACACAAAATTAGATATATAAACTATCATTCCAACATATAAATTTAGAAAGCTTATTTATGTTGGGAGGAGTATTCTTGAAAGGTAATCCGGAAGAACGAGCAATTGTTTTTGCAAAATATATAGTTGAAAATAATGCAACAGTAAGACAAACTGCCAAAAATTTTGGAATATCAAAGTCTACAGTACATCAGGACGTCACTTCAAGACTAAATATATTAAGTCCTGTTTTGTTTGAAGAAGTTAAAAAAGTACTTGAAAAAAATAAAAACGAACGACATATAAGAGGAGGATTGGCAACTAAAAATAAATATGAACATATGAAAAGTAAAGACTAGATTTCTTTTGATACATAAATTCATATAATTTCGGAAAAGAAAAAGCAGAAATTATCACTTACGATAATTTCTGCTTTTGTATAATTAAAACTTATGCTATAACGTTTTTGATTGTGTCAATTTGTGTACCATCACGATACATTACCTTTGCAACAACCTTATCGCCTGTCTTGATTGGTTGAGCTGTTCCTGTTATTTCTTCAGCAATTCTCTTCAATTCGTGAATATCAACGATTGGAAGACCTGCTTTAACAAGTTTTTCTTTTAGTTCTGGTCTGTTTGGATTAACAGCAATTCCTCTTTGAGTTACAAGTACATCAATTGTGTTGCCAGGAGTTGATACGCAAAGAACTTTGTCAACAACGATTGATAGTCTTGCACGACTTAATGGAGCAACAATCATAGCTAGTTTTGCACCTGCTGCGGTGTCACTATGTCCGCCCGAACCACCCATAATATAACCGTTTGAGTCAGTGTGTACGTTTACATTAAAGTCAGTGTCAATTTGTGTTGCACCAAGAATTACAACGTCAAGGCTATCTACACAAGAACTTCTGCTTGTAAAACTTGCATATCTTTGAGCAGAAACTTCCATATGTTTTGGATTTGTTCGGATTGATTCAATAGCACCCAAGTCAAAGCATTGAACGTCCATAAGTGCTTCAAAACAGCCTTCTTTAAGCATATCAACTAGATAGCTTGTTATTCCGCCAAGTGCATAGCTGCCCTTTATGCCTTTTTCAAGCATAATATCTTTTAGGTATTTAGCTGCGGCAAGTGAAGCACCGCCTGCACCTGTTTGGAATGAAAAACCATCTTTCAAAAGTCCTGAATGTTCAATAACTTGTGACGCATATCTTGCAATTGCAAGTCCAACTGGGTCACGAGTAATTTTTGTTGTTCCGGAAACAATACCGGAGGGGTCACCGATTTTGTCAACAGCAACAACATAGTCAACATATGTTTCTTCAATTGAGTAGTCAATTAAAGGATATGAAACAAGATTATCTGTTATTATAACAACTTTTTTAGCTGCCATTGCATCAGGAAAAGCATATCCCAAAGAGCCGCAAGCGGAAGGACCATATTTACCTGAGCAGTTACCCATATTATCAGCAGTTGGAGCAGCAATAAATGCAACATCAATTGGACATTCTCCGCCCAAAATTGCATCAGGTCTACCGCCATGACTTCTGAATATTACAGGTTTGTCCATAATGCCTGTTGAAATTGCTTTACCAACAGAACCGCCCATATAGTTTGTTTCAATTTCTGTCACAACACCGTTTTTAATGTGGTTAATTAGAGGAGCATGTGCATCGAAAATTGAACTTACATTTAGCTTGATATTTTTTATGCCAAGCTCTGCAACAGCGTCCATAACCATATTCAAAACGAAGTCGCCGTTTCTTAGGTGATGATGGAAAGAAAGAGTCATTCCGTCTTTAACACCAGCGGCAATTACAGCCTCCTTAACGGAAGCAATCATCTTATTCTTGCTCATTAGTTTGCACCTCCGTTAATTGCTTTTGCCATTTCAAGCACTTGTTTTGCTCTTGCAACGATTGGAGCATCAATCATTTTACCATTTAATGAGATAACACCTTTACCTTGAGCTTTTGCAGTTTCAATTACTTCAAAAACTTGATGAGCATAATCTATTTCTGCTTGAGTTGGACTGAAAACTTTATTGATAGCTTGAACGTGACGTGGGGAAATTGAAGCTTTTCCGCTAAATCCAAGGCTCTTAGCAAACTGAGCATCTTTAACTAATCCCTCATCATCATCAACATCTGTGAATGGAGTATCATAAACGTCAACTCCTGCGGCTCTTGCAGCACATACCATTCTGCAACGGCTATAAAATATTTCATTGCCTTCTTTTGTTCTCTTGCAATGAAGGTCAGCGGTTAAATCTTCACCGCCTAAGAACATAGCTGTTACACGTGGACATGATTTTGCAATATTGAACGCATTTTCAATTCCAAGAGTTGTTTCAATTAGAGGAATTAGCTTAACTGTGTTGTTTTCCATTCCACATTTAGCTTCAAGCTCTGAAATATATTTATCTAAGGTTAGGATATATTGGGCATCACTAACTTTTGTTGGCATAATCATATCTGGTTTTAATGGGATAATTTCGTTCAAATCATCTTTCCAAAAATCAGTGTCAAGAGGGTTAATTCTTACGATAATTTCGCAGCCTTTATAGTTCAAATGTTTAATTGCATTTCTAACTAATATACGAGCGGAATCTTTTTCTGATGGAGATACAGCATCTTCAAGGTCAAGAATTATACTGTCTGAGCCTAGTGCATCAGCGTTTAGGAGAATTGCAGGACTGTTGCCCGGCAAAAAAAGCATTGTTCTTCTCATTATTTCACCTCATTCGCTGCTCTTTTAAGAGCGGTTTCAACTCTTGCACGAATTGTGCAGTCAACAGCACCTCTGTCGTTTACACGAACAGTTGCATTTTTAACATCAAAAGATTTTAGAACATCTTTAACTGAGTCTTCAATTTGCTTTCCAAATTGGTTCATTACGATTGATTGTACTTCAATTTGAACTCCGCTTTTTGCAGGTTCAATTTCTACAAAAATGTCATTTGATTCCATAGTGCCTGAAACGGCCTTACGATTAATAACCATTTTGTAAACACCATCCTTTCAGATTTAAACAGGTTTTTCCTGTCAGATTGATACAACACATTATACACCCAAAAACGACAAAATAAAAGTGCTATGTTGTAAAAACTTCAAGCTCTTTTCTCAATCTTTATATGTATAATGCTAATTTTATGTTGTTATAAGCTTTTAAAATTACTTAATGTTGTAAATACAACAGAGATATCATAGATTTATCCAAAGCAGACATTGCTAATATATTAAATATATCATAAAATATTGAAGTGAGCTACAATCTGTGATAACATATAAAAATAGGATAAGTGAAAAGTGGTGTGTGAATTAAATGGATAATCCGAACTTGGGGAAACTAAGAGAAAAAACAAGTCTTCTTCCAACTCTTCCAGGGGTTTATATTATGAAAAATTCCAAAAAAGAGATTATATATATCGGCAAAGCTAAAAGCCTTAAAAATCGTGTATCAAGCTATTTCAGAGCGATTGATAAGCATTTGCCTAAGGTTTATAAAATGGTGGAAAATGTCGAAGATTTTGAATATATTGTTGCAACAAGTGAGTTTGAAGCACTTATTCTTGAGGCTAGTCTTATAAAACAACATAAACCACAATACAATATCTTGCTCAAAGATGATAAGGGTTATTCTTATGTTAAAATCGACAATGAATGTTTTCCGAGAATTACAGAGGCTAAACAAAAAGTTGAGGATGAAGCTACGTATATCGGGCCATTTTATTCATCTTTTGTCGTAAAGCAAACTGTTGACGAAACCAATAAAGCATTTATGCTACCAACTTGTACAAGAAAGTTCCCACAAGAAATACGCAAGGGCAGACCTTGCCTTAATTTTCACATAAAACAATGTATGGGAGTTTGTACGGGGAAAATTTCACAAAATGAATACAACGATATAATTGGACAAGCTATTGAATTTATCAAAGATGGCGGAAATTCTGCAATAAAACAATTGGAAGAAAAAATGTATATTGCTGCCGATAATATGGAATTTGAAAAAGCAGCTCAACTGCGTGACAGAATTAATGCTATCAAAAAGATAAGTGAGAAGCAAAGAGTTGTTGAATTTAGTGCATCTAATCAAGATATTATCGGATTTGTTAAAACAAGCGAAAATACTTGTGCCACAGTTATTAAATTTCGAGATAAAAGGCTCGTTGATAAGGAGGACTTTCTTATTGGCGAAAGTGATGATTTAGTTCAAACCAGATATGAATTTTTGGTGAGCTATTATAATAAATCCAAAGATATTCCACTCGAAATTGTTCTTGATGGAGAAGTTGAGGACAGAGAAATACTCGAAAAATATTTGAGCGAACTTTTAGGTAAAAAAGCTAGTATAGTAATCCCTCAAAAAGGCGAAAGATTAAGGCTTGTTGAAATGGCACTTGCTAATTCAGCGGAAAAACTTTCTCAAGTTTATAAAAATTCAGGAAGAGAAGTTAAGGCTTTGGACAAGCTTGGAAAACTGCTGGGACTTAAAAATACCCCTGAATATATTGAGGCATACGATATTTCAAACTTTGGCGATGATGTAATAGTTGGCGGTATGGTGGTTTTCAAAAATGGTAAGCCACTTAAATCAGCATATAAACGATTTAATATGAAAACAGTTTCCGAAAGGGACGATTATGCCTCAATGAGAGAAGTTATTTCAAGGCGATTGTCACATTATATTGAAGAAAAAGATAGTGGCATTGGATTTGGCAAACTTCCCGATTTGATTTTGTTGGACGGTGGATTGGGTCACGTAAATGCTATCAAACCGATTATTGAAGAGATGGGACTTCAAATAAACGTTTTTGGTATGGTTAAGGATTCAAAACACAAAACAAGAGCTATTTCGTCCGATGGCGGTGAAATTGAGATTGCCTCATACAAAGAAACATTCACGCTTGTTTCCGCTATTCAAGAAGAAGTTCACAGGTTTTCTATTGCCTATTCAAGAAAAAAACATAGCAAAAAATCATTTCTCTCACAATTGACGGAAATTGAGGGCATTGGAGAAAAAAGAGCAAAAACTATTATGCAGTACTTCAAAACAAATAAGGCTCTTAAAGAGGCTAGTGCAGCAATGATTGCAGAGATAAAAGGAATTTCAACGGAACAAGCTGAAAAAATATATAAATATCTGCATAAATAATGGCATACATTATGCAGAAAAATATAATTTATACTTAAACTATTGCGTTGTCTATTGACAAGTAGACAAAAATTTCAGATAATGTATAAGTACGATTATATTTAAGGATATAGTCTTTTGGAATTTATTTGCAAGTCGGTTTTCGACGGAATGGAGTTAATATGAGAGTTATAACCGGTTCGGCTCGAGGAAGAAAGTTAATTTCGCCTGAGGGAATGGACGTGCGTCCTACAAGTGATATGGTTAAGGAAGCAGTATTCAGTATTATTAATTTTGAAATAGAAGGTTCAACAGTTCTTGACCTTTTTGCAGGTACAGGACAAATGGGAATTGAGGCATTGAGCAGAGGTGCAGAAAAAGCTGTGTTTATTGATAGTTCAAGAGCTGCACAAAATATCATTGCTGAAAATTTGAAAATTACAGGTCTTGCACCGAAAGCTATAGTCAATTTTATGGATTTTAAGACTTTTTTAAGCGGGAATGACCAGATTTTCGACATTGCATTTCTCGACCCACCCTATGAAAAAAATATGGTGAATGATGCTTTACCATTGCTTGTCACAAAGATGAGAGAGAGTGGAGCTATTATTTGTGAAACATATAAGCAAGAAGTGTTGCCAAAAGATGTTGGAGATTTCTCGATTTTCAGAGAATATAAATATGGCAAAATTAAATTAACAGTTTATCGCAGAACATCAGAGGAGCAGAATTAATGAGAGTTGCCGTTTGTCCGGGAAGTTTTGACCCAATTACTGTTGGGCATCTTGATATTATCAAAAGGTCAACAACACTTTTCGATAAGGTTATTGTTCTTGTTGTCACTAATCCAACAAAACACTCAGCTTTTACAGCGGAGGAAAGAGTTGTTATGATTAAAAAAGCAGTTGTGGAAATGCCTAATGTTGAAGTCGATTGCTATGAAGGATTGCTGATTGATTATGTACGAGATGTTGGAGCGACCGCAATTATAAAAGGACTCAGAGCTATGTCTGATTTTGAATATGAATTTCAAATGGCACTGACTAATAAAAAACTTTTGCCATATGCTGAAACCATTTTCCTTACAACAAATATTCAAAATATGTATCTCAGTTCCAGTCTTGTTAAACAAGTTGCACAGTTTAGCGGGGATATATCGGATTTTGTTCCCAGAGTTTTATATAAAGAAATTATTGCAAGATTAGGCCCACAAAAATAAGAATATTATGGAGGTGTTCAACTTTGAATATAGAAGAAATACTTGATATGCTTGATGATTTGCTGGATAGAGCTTGGAGTCTTCCACTTTCCAACGGAAGATGCGTTGTTGATGCTGATAAAGTTCGTGATTTAATTGATGAAGTACGACTAAATTTGCCAACTCAAATGAAAAATGCAAAGGCTATTGTGGCTAATCAAGAGGAAATTTTGGTGCAAGCAAAAAAAGAATCCGAGGCTATTGTACGAAAAGCTGAAGATAGAGCTAGGGTTCTTATTACTAATGAAGAGGTTGTTAAACAAGCACAAGCTTTGGCTAATGACATTGTCAGTAATGCACAAATGAAAGCTAAAGAAATGCGTCACGCATCTCAGGATTTTTCAGACCTTATGCTAAAACAAACTGAAGAGGTTCTTGTTAAGTCTTTGACTGATGTTAAGGCTACCAGACAGGCTATCAAAAATGCCCAAAGACAATTGGCACAACAACCTGCACGAGATGAAAAAAATTAAAAATAATCAGAGCGACAGGCGAAATGGCTTGTCGCTTTTAAATCCCTTTCGCAATAGCAATAATATATGATATTCATAGAAATTTCGAGGTGAAACAAATGACTAAGAAAGCTGCTCCAATTTACGGAAATGACAGCATATCTTCACTTAAAGGTGCGGACAGAGTTAGAAAACGTCCAGCAGTTATATTCGGCTCTGATGGTCTTGAGGGTTGTCAACATTCCGTTTTTGAAATACTTTCAAATGCAATAGATGAAGCCAGAGAGGGCTATGGAAACAAAATTATTGTCACAAAATTTTATGACGGCTCAATCGAAATTTTGGACAACGGCAGAGGTATTCCCGTTGATTTTAACAAAAGAGAAAATTGTTTTAACTGGGAACTTGTTTTTTGCGAGCTTTATGCAGGCGGAAAATACGATAATAATGAGGGCGAAAACTATGAGTTCTCATTAGGTCTTAATGGACTTGGTCTTTGTGCAACGCAATATGCGGCAGAATATATGGAAGTGGAGATTTTTAGAGATAACCAGAAATTTAGCCTCAGATTTGAAAAAGGCGAAAATGTGGGTGGACTTAAAAAAGAAGAATATAACTCCAAAACAACAGGTTCTCGCATAAGATGGCGTCCTGACCTTGACGTTTTCACCGAAACAGATATTCCTGTTGAGTTTTTTAGAGATATTTTAAAAAGACAAGCTGTTGTTAATGCAAAGTTGACCTTTGTTTTAAAAGTGCAAACAGAAAATGGCTTTGAAACTGAAGAGTTCCTGTATGAAAACGGCATCAAAGATTATGTTAAGGAACTTTCAGGCGAAGAAACATTATCAAACGTTCAGTATTGGGAAGCTGAAAGCCGAGGACGTGACAGGGAAGATATGCCTGATTATAAGGTGAAATGTTCGGTTTCATTTTGCTTTTCAAATAAATCTCAAGCTATTCAATATTATCATAATTCAAGCTTTTTGGAATATGGCGGTTCTCCTGAAAAAGCTGTTAAATCTGCTTTTGTATCACAAATTGACTCTTTTATTAAGCAAGCAGGAAAATATCTTAAAAATGAAAGCAAAATTACATATGCTGATATTGAGGATTGTTTAGTTTTAGTTTCATCTTCATTTTCCACGCAAACTTCATATGAAAACCAAACTAAAAAAGCAATCGGAAATAAATACATTCAAGAGGCTATGACGGAATTTTTAAAGCATAATCTTGAAGTGTATTTTATCGAAAATCCAGACGATGCAGCGAGAATTTCCGAACAGGTACTTGTCAATAAACGCAGCAGAGAAAATGCTGAAAAAACTCGTTTGAATTTGAAAAAGAAATTAGCCGGAAATATTGATATGTCAAATCGTGTTCAGAAATTTGTGGATTGCAGAACAAAGGATTTGACAAGACGAGAAATTTATATTGTTGAGGGTGACTCAGCATTGGGTGCTTGTAAACTTGGAAGAGATTCTGAATTTCAAGCCATTATTCCCGTTAGAGGAAAGATACTCAACTGCTTAAAGGCAGATTATGATAAAATATTCAAAAATGATATTGTCACAGATATTATTAAGGTTTTGGGTTGTGGGGTTGAGGTAAAAACAAAAGCAAATAAGGAATTTTCAAGCTTTGAATTAGATGGACTCCGTTGGGATAAAATTGTTATTTGTACCGATGCCGATGTTGACGGTTTCCAAATAAGAACACTGATTTTGACCTTGTTATACACATTAACTCCAACTTTAATTGATGAAGGACATGTTTATATTGCGGAATCTCCGCTATTTGAAATCACTTGCCAAAATAAAACCTATTTTGCTTATACTGAAACTGAAAAACAGGGTATAATCGAAAAATTAGGCGATTTGAAATATACTATTCAGCGCTCAAAAGGTCTTGGTGAAAATGAGCCTGAAATGATGTGGCTGACTACTATGAATCCTAAAACAAGACGTCTTATTAAAGTTACTTCGGAAGCTGCTGAGGCAACACAAAATATGTTTGATATACTTTTGGGAGATAATTTAGCAGGCAGAAAAGATTTTATTGCTAATAATGGACATCTATATCTGGAAAATGCAGATATTTCATAAACTAAAGGGAGGAGGAAAAGGAATTGGCTAAGAAAAAAGATAATTTACATAAAAAGGTATCTGATAATGAAGCTTACATAGAAAATGCCGGCGTAGTTATTGACCAAAAAATAACCAGTACTCTTGAAAAAAATTATATGCCATATGCAATGAGCGTTATAATTTCAAGAGCTATTCCAGAAATTGATGGATTTAAGCCTTCACATAGAAAATTGCTGTATACTATGTATAAAATGGGATTGCTCACAGGAAATAAAACTAAATCTGCAAATGTTGTTGGACAAACTATGCGACTTAATCCCCATGGTGACCAAGCTATCTATGATACTTTAGTTAGACTTTCAAGGGGATATGAAGCCCTTTTGCACCCATATATTGACTCAAAAGGTAACTTCGGTAAAAGCTATTCAAGAGATATGGCATATGCTGCATCACGTTATACCGAGGTTAAGCTACATTCAATATGCAATGAATTATTTGCCGATATTGACAAGGATACTGTTGATTTTATTGATAACTACGATAATACAACAAAAGAACCAATACTTCTTCCTGTTTCTTATCCGTCTGTACTGGTTAACGCAAATATGGGTATTGCAGTTGGTATGGCAAGCTCAATTTGCCCATTTAATCTTGAAGAGGTTTGTGAAACAGCAATTGCGTTGATGAAAAATCCTAATCACGATATAATGACTACCTTAAAAGCTCCTGATTTTCCTTTGGGCGGTTACATAATTTACGACAAGGAAAAATTTGAGAGCATTTATAAAACAGGCAGAGGCGGATTTAAAGTTAGAAGCAGATATAATTATGACAAAGAAAATAACTGTATTGAAATAACACAAATTCCACCCACAACAACTGTTGAAGTTATAATTGATAAAATTATTGATAATGTTAAACTGGGAAAAATAAGAGAAGTTTCTGATGTGCGTGATGAAACGGACTTAAACGGCTTGAAGCTTGTAATTGACCTTAAAAGAGGTATTGACCCCGATAAACTAATGCAAAAACTATACAAAACAACGTCGCTGGAAGATACTTTTTCTTGCAACTTTAACGTTTTAATTGCAGGTGTGCCACAGGTTTTGGGCGTAGAAGAATTAATCAATGAATGGCTTGCATTCAGAAAAGAATGTGTTAAACGCAGAGTCTATTTTGATTTGAAGAAAAAACAGGAAAAATTGCACCTACTTGAAGGTCTTGCAAAAATTCTTGTGGATATTGATAAAGCAATCAGAATTGTTCGTGAAACAACTGAAGAACGTGAGGTTTTGCCAAACCTTATGATTGGATTTAGCATTGATGAAATTCAAGCTGAATTTGTTGCGGAAATAAAACTTAGACATCTTAATCGTGAATATATTTTAAAGAGAACCGATGAAACTCAACAACTCGAATCTGAAATTAAAGATATGAAAGAGATTTTAGATAGCGATAAAAAAGTTGAAAATGTTATTATTGATGAACTTAAAAATGTTATCAAAAAATATTCTCAGCCACGTAAAACTATGCTTTTGTATGTTGATGAGGAAGATGAACTTGATGAAGAAGAAGTGATTGAGGATTATCCTGTACATCTTTTCTTCTCAAAAGAGGGATATTTCAAAAAAATTACTCCTCAATCTTTGCGTATGAGCGGTGAACAAAAGTTAAAGCAAGGTGACGAAATTACCCAACATATTGAGGCGAAGAATACATCACATTTGCTATTTTTCACTGATAAATCTCAAGTGTATAAATCTCAAGCTTGCGAATTTGATGATACAAAAGCAAGCGTTCTTGGAGATTACGTTTGGGCTAAGCTTGGTATGGAAGAGGGAGAAATTCCAATATATATGGTTGTAACTGATGATTATAAGGGATATATGGTGTTTATGTTTGAAAATGGTAAGGCGGCTAAAGTGGAACTATCTTGCTATGAAACAAAAACTAAACGCAAAAAATTAATCGGTGCATACAGCGATAAATCCCCTCTTGTTTCTATTATTAAAATTGACGAGGACACTGAACTCATTGCTACTACCAACACAAAACGAACAATGATTTTCCATACATCACTGATGATTGCAAAAACTACGAAAAATTCTATTGGTGTAAGCGTTATAACGGTTAAGAAAAATGCGTTTATGGAAAAACTAAGGGTGTTTTCTGAAGATATGATTTCTAATGCTCACAGATTCAGAGTGAAGAGTATCCCATCAGCTGGGTTAATACCTCGTGAAGAAGATTTGGGAGAGCAATTAACTTTACTTTAATTTAATTATTTATTTTGCTAATTTTATTGTAAACTATGCCGATATATAGTATAATAAAAGAACAGTGACAATTAAGGAGATATAGTGTAATGAATATGCAAAATATATCCAACAATTTTAATAAAAGCGAATTAAATGCAAAATCTTTTATTGACAAAGATAAATTTCAAAATATATCAAATGAAGACAGAAAAGAGTTAGCTGAGCAACTTAAAGCGCAAAAAGTTAAGGCTGATAAGCTTTTTTTGTCCACAAATTATAAAGGCAATAATATCAGTGTAAAAACTACCAACAAAACAGATGATTTATCAAAAGCAGAAGATGATTTTTACAGAAAAACCAATGCTTTCCAAAGTTTGCTCTCTTCTATGTTTGAAAATCAAGACAATATGTTTGAGATGGCTAACGGAAGTTTTTCCAAGCTCAATTTTACAAATGATGATGCTATTAAAGCCGCAAATTCCATATCCGCATATGGCGACCTTTCTGCGGATAAAGTTGCAAGTAAAATTTTAGATGTTGCTAAGACACTTGCCGGTGATGACAAGGAAAAAATGGCAACGTTAAAAGCAGCTGTTGAAAAAGGTTTTGACAGAGCCGGAATTGTGTGTATGAAGAACAATCTTCCAAGTATTTGCAACGACACATACAAAGAAATTCAAATACGTTTCGATAAATGGCAAGATGAAATGAACGCATCATTTATCGAAAAAGCATCAAAATAATATAATTCTACATTAATCATCGAATACAGTGTTTGAATGAACAAACACTGTATTTTTATGTAGTTAATTCATAAATTAATGTATTTTATATTATTTTGTATAATTTTTACATAAAGTGCTTTTTGATGTAAAAGCAGGATATTCTAGTTTTTAATATAGTATTTGTAAATTATATAAAATTTACTATCAAACATTTATTTACAATGACGGCAAAATAGATATAAAAATAAGCGAATATCTTCACACTACATATAAATTACACAAAAAACGAATATTTTGCAATAATAAATTAAAAACTAATTGTATTATTATGCAAGCTGGTATATAATTAAATTAGATAAAGTAGTGGAAAAATAAAAACTGTATAAATTGTAAGGTTTTTGGTGAATAATTCCGTTATAATTCGTAATGCAGATGAAAATAAAATTCTGCTTATCATATGTGCAGTAAGAGTTTTATTAACAAAATTATCTATCATAGTAGCAAATACTATAATCCATATTACCAGCAAAATAATAATTAATAATTGGAGGTATTGAAATGAGATTTTCAAAAAGTACAAAGGGAAATGATTTTGATATGAACAAAGATAGCCTTCACGATTTCTTGAGACAGATTGAGCTTACATCTGATGACACAAGATTCGATGATGATGGAGACGAAATATAAATCAAAATCGATACTCAACAACAAAAACGAGTTTCTTTTAATAGAGAAGCTCGTTTTTGTTAATTCTAAAATTAATTTTGCAAAACCAGATAAAATATGATAATATAATAGATGTATAAAAAACTGACATATTTTTCAGATATGCCAATAAATAACCAAAGGTGGTATGAATTATGGAAAATACTAATCAAGATAGAAAAAAAATTGCCTTTTCAGGTATTCAATCAACAGGTAGCTTTACTTTGGGTAACTATCTGGGGGCATTGAGAAATTGGGTGAAAATTCAAGACGAATGTGACGGAGTTTTCTGCGTTGTGGACGAACACGCTATTACTGTTCGTCAAGACCCAACCACTCTTCGCAAAAAAACATTGGAAGCATTTGCTATGATTATGGCTTGCGGAATTGATATTGATAAATCAATTTTATTTATTCAAAGCCATGTTCCTGCTCATGCTCAAGCTGCTTGGGTTTTGAATTGCTATACTCAATTCGGTGAGCTTTCAAGAATGACACAATTTAAAGATAAATCAGCAAAACATGCTGAAAATATCAATGCAGGACTTTTCACATACCCTAGTTTGATGGCTGCTGATATTTTATTGTATCAAACTGATGTTGTGCCTGTTGGCGAAGACCAAAAACAACATGTTGAACTTGCAAGAGATATTGCTCAAAGATTTAATGGATTGTATGGCGACGTGTTCACAATTCCAGAGCCTATTATCCCAAAAGTCGGCGCAAGAATTATGTCACTTCAAGAACCTAAAAAGAAAATGTCAAAATCAGATGAAAATATCAACGCATTTGTAACTTTAAGTGATAGCAATGACGATATTATGAGAAAATTCAAACGTGCAATTACTGATTCTGATTCTTGCGTTAAATATGGAAAAGATAAAGACGGCGTAAATAATCTGATGACAATTATGTCAGCGGTTACAGGAAAAACTTTTGCCGAAATAGAAAATGAATTTGAGGGAAAAGGATACGGTGACTTTAAAATTGCTGTGGGCGAATCAGTTATAGCTGAAATTGCTCCTGTTCGTGATGAATATTTGAGATTATTGGCTGATAAAGAATATTTAGAGCAATGTTATCGTAAGGGTGCTGAAAAGGCATCTAAACTTGCTGACAGAACTCTTGCAAAGATGTACAAAAAAGTTGGATTTGTTGCAAAATAACCCCTATACTATATATAGGTGAAAATTTGAAATAGATGGAGAACGATTATGCTTGAGTATAAATTTGACACGCAGCTGTTAATTGAGGGGGAAAACCTTTCAGAAGATGATGTTAATGAATATTTTATTAAAAACTTTGATGGAGATTGTTTGCTTGCTGTTGGAGATGAAACTCTTATTAAAATTCACTTTCATACCAACACTCCATGGAAAGTACTTGAATATTGTGCATCACTTGGGGATATACACGACATCGTTATCGAAAATATGGAAAGACAATCAAAGGATTTACAAGGATAATCAAAGTTTATATTATAATGAAAAAGTTGCCACACTGAATAAATCAGCAGGCAACTTTTTTGTTTGCAATTTTAGTTAAAGCCTCAACAATTATCGGCTGTTGAATGTGGGCATATGGACTTCTTGTGTAGTGTTGCCCGTCGGCATATGATTTGGCAACATTAATGCTGCACGTTGAATTGCTGTTTTCCCAAAACGAGTTCTCAATAAATCAACAGTTGTTTCGAGTTTTTCTTTTGAAAGCTCATCGCCACGATCTACAAAAAGACTTGTTTGCACACCGTTATCATAATGCGTTAAATTTGTGGCTCGCACTCCTAATGCACGAACATCTCTTTGCCATTCCCAGTTCTTGTTAAAAAGTTCCATTGCTGATTTTGAAATAACTTCACAGGAACGAGTTGGCGAGTGAAGGGGCATACCATGTTCACAATAGTTGATCAGATTGTCTTTTATGGATATTACAACATTAGCTGCAACTAAATTATCTTTTCTCAACCGTCTTGAAACTTCTTCGCTCAGGGACATTAAAACCTGCCACACCTGTTCAGAGTTTTCTAAGTCATATTTGCAAGTAGTTGAATTTCCAACAGATTTTGCATCATACTGAAAATCTTGATGTGACACATTAGAACAATCAAGTCCCATAGCATTTTGCCAAAGATTATAGCCGCTTTTGCCGAACATATGGAAAAGCCGTTGGGGAGTTGCATCGGCAATTTCTCCTATTGTGTATATTCCAACACTGTTAAGGCGACGTTGAGTTGCTTTTCCAACACCCAATAAATCTTCACAGGGAAGTTCCCAGACGATTTTTTTAAATGTATCTTTTTCAATAACTGTTGTACCATCTGGCTTTTTAAGGTCACTTCCGAGTTTGGCAAATATTTTATTAAAACTGACACCAACGGAAATGGTCAGTCCAAGTTCAGCTTTCATATCTTCACGAATTTTATCGGCAATAGTTTTGCCATCACCGAAAATACCAGTGCTGCCGGTTACATCAAGCCAACATTCATCAATGCCAAACGGTTCGATTTGGTCGGTGTATCGGCTATAAACCTCTCTTGCACGTTTAGAAAAATAATAGTATCTCTCAAAGTGGGGAGGAACAATCTCCAAATTGCGACATTTTTGTTTGGCTTGCCATATGGTTTCGCCTGTTTTTATACCATATACTTTGGCATGTTGGTTCTTGGCAAGGACTATTCCATGCCTATCATCTTGACTTCCGCAAACAGCAATGGGAATATCGTTAAGCCGAGGATTATCGTGACATTCAACGGAGGCAAAAAAGTTGTTTAAGTCACAGTGCAATATAGTTCTTGTCAAAAAAATCATCTCCATTAAGAACATATGTTCTTATTATAGTAAGTTATTTTGTAAATGTAAAGGGGAATTATATGATATTCCATAAAACTCTATATTAATGAGAATTTAGACAGGGATATTACTCGAATAATATAGAAACGGAAAATAAATTAGCAAAATCTATATTTTTTTCTCAAAAGCGGTTGACAAAGGAAAACGAGTATGGTAATATATAAAAGCTGACCCG
>JAVWQH010000002.1:0-50977 GCA_036635475.1 Oscillospiraceae bacterium
AATTGCAAGTCGTTCAATTTAACAGCGATATAGATAAAATTTATAAAAAAATAGGTGAGCTTATTTATGCAGGTTCAAAAAATAGCATTGATGTTCAAGCAGAGGTAAAAGTGGAAATGGCTGAAATTGATAGTGTTCTTGAACAAATTGCTGATTTGAATGTCAAAATAAGCGAAGCTCAAAGCACTGTTAAATGTGACAATTGCGGAGCAACCAATAGCACTGATTCTATTTTTTGTTCAAGATGTGGCAGATCTCTTTCTTTCAGAGAAACTCAATCCGCTAAAAATGAAAACAGCAATTCATATGTAAAAATAGAAATAGAAAAAAATGATGATAATCTAATATAAATTATTTGGAAATTTCCTAAAAATCCAGACTAAATAAAAATCGGAGGAAGCTTTATGAACAATATAGACACAAATTTTATCAATAACAACACCAGTATCGGAAAAACACATATATCCGAAGGTACGGTTATTATAGGAAGTATAACATCTGATGATGATATTACTGTTAGGGGAAAAGTTGAAGGGGATATTGTGACAAGCGGTGATGTTATTATTGCAGGCTATACACAGGGAGATATTAAAGCAAAGTGTCTTACTGTTGAAAGCGGTACAATAAAAGGCAAAATGGACGTTGAAGATAAGCTTGACATTATCAATGCCGATAAAATTGAGGGCGATATTTTTACAAATGTTATAACTGTTAAAGCTTGCTCTAATTTCACAGCTAGTATCAAAACAAGAAACATAAAAGAATAGTTTTTCCTATATAAAAAGCACTATAGCAATGTACCGACCTCAATTTGTTAGATTTTCAGAGCTAACTTTTTGGGGGCGGTACATTTCATTGTTACCTTGTAGTGATAACAGAATGGGTGTAATTGGGAGATTATTTATATAATGAGGTGGAGAAATTAAATGAAAATTGCTACATACAATGTTTGGAATGAAAAGAATGGAAAAGGAAACCGTTTTAATCAACTAATAAAGGAGATCAAAACTGTTGATGCAGACATTATCGCTTTACAGGAAGTTACCGAGCATTTTTTCAAAAACCATTTGACAACAGAGTTGGATTATAAATATTGTGAATTTAGACAATACAGAAATGAAGACGAGGGTCTTGCAATTTTAAGCAAATATGAGATTAAGGATTCCTTTTTCTTAAATACAAGCGAGGACTTCTCATACAGTGCAGCAATAAATGTAGTTTTTCAAGTGGGTGAGTTAAAGTATTCATTTACAAATGTTCACTTGCCCTGGGATTCTGCAAAAATAAAGGAACAACAAATTGTAGCAATTGACAGATATATTCACGAACATAAAGAACAAGTCGATTGGTCTATATTACTCGGGGATTTTAATGGTAGTTTAAATTCAAGTGTGCATAGGTATTTACTTGGAGAGCAAACGATAAATGATGCTGAATCAAAACCATATTGGTTTGAAGTGTCAAGTACTTATGCCGAAATAAATAAATTAATGCTTAAACCCACTCTTGACTTCTTGAACAATCCTCGTTGGGGCGGAAAAAATACAATTGAAATACCTATTGCAGTTGACAGAATATATATTCTTAATAATTGGTATGATGTCGATATAAAATCTGTTGAAATTTTTGGAACAGATATATCCGCAAGCAATGGACTCTCAGCAAGCGACCATTATGGAGTTATTACAGATGTGGATTTCGCCAAGTGAGCATACCCCATGTAGCAAAAAAACGAAGATTTTACAGTAAGCAAAGATTACTTTTGTTCCCAGGCAAGCAAAAAATATATGGCGGTGTCATTTTGAAGTGACACCGCCATAATTTTATCCTCTACAAGTGCAAAAACGAGCGATATAACCTCGCCGTCAATGCCTCGACATACAGGAAAAGGCGGTGCAAGATAACAAAATGCGCCGAGCTGTTTCATAAAAACTACTGGGCGCAGATTGCTGGTATTTGATTATGGCATGATGCGGTTTGACGGTCAGTGAGAGTGTGGCTCATTTGATTTGACTAAAAAGCGTTCCATAAAAAAACAAAAACGAATATACAACCCCATGTATTACCTGTAAACTCTTTTTCCGGAATAAATCAATAAAAAAAGGACTTTCACTTTTCACAGTGAAAGTCCTCGAAAGGCGCATGGTTAATGGCTTTATGAGCCATAAATCATTATTGCTTTTAATTATGAGTGAGGTGGTAATTGTAGATGTGAGGTAGTTTTAGTGATAGAACTTTTATTATACTTATAATATCGGTCGCAAACAGATATTAACAAATGGTTAGATATAAATGTTAAAAGGCTATTTAATTATCATAACCCAAAAATCCTCAAAATGGTTTGTATATGCTATTTCATCTTGAATTGTCTTTAGATAAACAAATCCAGCATTTTGATATGCTTTTATTGCTCTTTTATTACTGGCAGATACTCGTAGATAAATTTTACTATTATAATTTTTTATTTTACGAATTTCCTCCACACATTTTTGTATAAATAAATACCCGTTTCCTTTATCGTATAATGTAGGCGATAATGACCAACCTACCCACAAGTCATTGTTATCATATTGACAAGCCACCTGTCCTATAACTTCATCGTTATATATTAAAGCAAATTGCTCTACACCCCAAGTAGTTTTATCCATTAAATATCCATTGGAATGACCTTTAAAATTGTAAACATCATATGGCTTTTCATATTCCCATTGACTTATTATTGTTGCAGTTTCCATTGTTAATGGTTGCATAGTACATTTACTAAAATCCATAGTTATTCACCTTTCACCATGAGTCATTTTACGCACAGCATAAAATATAAATTATCTTCAGTCAAGTATAACATAAATTTAAGTATAGAAAAAGACTTATCTTCCTTATCAGAAAATAAGTCTTTTTTTGAGTGGTCTGGTAATTGTAGATGTGAGCCTGTTTTTTATAGGGGGATTTGAACTAACACGCTAACTGCATATGCTCATAATGTACAGGAATAAAGACGCACCTCATTTATGCGATAGCACATTTCCACAAGTTCTTTTTTTCTTGATAGTGGAGCATCAAATATAAGTTCCTCAGGACCATAAATCTTGCCAATAGGAGCCTGCCTAAGCAATTCCCTACAATTTTCTCCATGTACATAACACCGAATCCACGTCTGAGACTCGTCTAATGCAAATCCTACTGTATGATAAAATGAGTTGGCTGCGATATCGTCCTGCGTCCACAATTCACAATAGCGAACGCCATTTTGTATAAGCTCTGTTTTTGCGTATTCCCAAAGATGGTTTGCCACACCAGACCTGCGATATTCAGGTAAAACAGCCATATGCCAGATGATAGCGCCTTTTCCCTTATCCTTATATAATAAATCATCTGAATCAATCTCTATATCAATTAGACCAACAATGTTATTGCTTTCTTCTGCAACTAACGAGATACAAGGTTTGCTGTATTTCTCTTTGGAAGTTTTAACGTCATTCCAATAAGAACAGTCTAAAAATGATACTACTCGACAACGAAGCCAAGCTTGCTCATCTGAATGGACATACTTTCTTATAATCATAATACTCCACCTTCTCATAATATAAATTGAACTACGCAACACCATTTTTAGTGCTACTTTTGGGTAATCAGAGTGTTGGTTTTTGTGGGTGAAAATCCCCGGAAAAGGCTGATGTCATCGGCATTTCTACCGATGACATCTTTTATTGCCTTTAATTATGGTGCCGCCGAACAGACTTGAACTGTCACGGTATTGCTACCGAGGGATTTTAAGTCCCTTGTGTCTGCCGATTCCACCACGGCGGCATATTAAAATTATTAGTGCTAAATTATTATACTAAAATAGAAATAAAAAGTCAATAGTAAATGAAACAAACAAGAATAAATAAATTTCAATATATTACATAAGTTAGCAAGGATATGCAATATAGGAGTAATAAATATAGAAATAAATACTGAATATGGAATATTTAATATTCAATTTGTACAAATAACGATATGATAATATTGAAATAATAGTAATGTTGTCTTATAAAAGTTACTAAGTAGTTACAAAATGGTTTCAAATTAGTATTGCAATTTGTTAAGTTATAATCTATAATTACAAATGCAGCAGGGGGTGGTAGCCCTGTGCGATATCTACCTAATTATACAAAATTTTAAGGAGGAACCCCAGATGAAAAAACTACTTTCAACAGTAATGGCTGCATCAATGATTGCTTCTATGGCAACAGTTTCATTTGCAGCAGATACGACAACAATTAAAGTTGACAATACGTCTAAGCTTTATAAGGAAACAGACGGAATTCTATATGAGGTTACAGGAGATGTAGCACTAATTCCAGAAGAAAAAATCTACGTTGAACTTTTGACAGATAACGTAGGCGAAACTATTTCAAGCAGATTGGCAGGACAATATAAAGTTGTTGCTGATTGGCAGAATGGTAAAGATGCTTTCGATAAAGCCGTAATTGAAAACAAGAAAGTTTCTGAAATCACAGGAAAATTCAAGCTCAATAAAGGTCAAACTGCTCCATACAATCTTCTTTCAACTTACAATACACAAGCAGAATTACAAGCTGCAGTTGATGCAGTAAGAGTTCATGCTCCAACTTGTACAATTGAAGGCTGTAATGAACCTACCCACATCGTTGAACTTATCGACCCAGCTAAAAAAGAAGCTATGGCTAAGTATTCTGCAGAAAATATAACAGATTATAAATATGTTGCAGCAATATACACAAAATCTTCATATACATCTAAACAAGTTGACCTAATTGGTTCACTAAAAGCTGTTAAGAAGACAACAAGTAATTCATCAGCTGCTACAAGCAAAAACATCTATGCAACAGTAGGACATAATGTTGCTAATGCTTCCGGTGATGTTCATGACGTTGAAAATTCCGCTCCAGTAGTAAACTTCAGCGATGTTGACGGCGAAATCGAACTAACTTTCGGCAACACAGCTTCATTTACAGTAAATGCTAAAAATCAAAACGATTTGTACCTTGGTTATTCAGTAAAGCCAAACACTGACTTAATTGACCAAAACCCAGAAGCAAACATTGATTTTATCTCATTTAAAACAAGCCCAACATTCAACAGAATTGGTACATTCAGATTTTTTGGCGACGAAGATATGTTTGTATATGAAATAACAGAAAAAGGTCTAAAACAAATAACAACAAAATATGACGAAGATTATGATGCTTATGCATTCAACACAAGAGCTTTAACATCATTTGCTATCTCTGATAAAGAATTGAAATTTGCATCATCTGACACAACAGAAGAGCCAAAGCCAGAAGTTGAAAAACCATCAGTACCAAACAAGCCAAACCCAGAAACAGGTGTTGGTAACGGTGCAGGCGTGGCTTCAGTTCTTGCAATCTTGTCACTAGTTGCAGCAGGTGCAGTTATTAGCAAGAAAATTAGATAATAAATTGTAATTGTCAATATTATTTAAGGCTTAGAAATATTTATAATTTGATAAAAAATAGCAAAATAGGACAGTCTATCCGAAAGGGTAGAACTGTCCTATTTTTTAGCTGCTAAAGTTATTTAATCAAGATTTTTAAGTCCATCATATAGCTCATTAAATGATGTGTTATTTTATTTTCATTCATTTTATCTTTAACTTTAATCATATAAAATTTATTTTAAGTTTGAAAACTTCTTAAAATTTTCTGTTTTTATTTCGTCTGAAACTTGTAATAAATTAAGATATATTGTAGCAACAAGTTCGTATAATTCAGGAGGAACATAGCTGCCAACGTCCATCATTGATAATACAGAAACAGCATTTGTATCCCTGAAAACAGGCACACCATTTGAGTCGGCAATATTGATAATTTGTTCGGCAATATGACCATATCCCGAAGCTACAATTATTGGTGCAGCATCAGATTGAGTATTATATTTAAGTGCAACTGCCTTTTGTTGTTTTGAACTTGGGTTATTATTATATGCTGACATTAAATCCGTCCCTCTTTTCCGATAATTTTTTGAATACTTGAGGTAAAGAACGTTTTCGTTTTAGAGGTTCAATGGAAAAGCCTTCAAATTTATAGGTTGTTGTAGATGCAATTGTTTTAGCTAAACGTTCTTTAACTGATTTGAAGCTATCATAATAATCAGGCGGACAGAATAAATTTACATTTACTTTTTGATTTAATAAATAAATTTCAACTTCAAAATATCCGATATCTAAAATATCCGCAATAAAGAATATATGAATGGCTCTTTCTTTTAAAACTTCACCTTTTTTGTCCTTAGCAATTTCGTAAGGGTCAACCCAAAGTTCGCCAAAACCTTGTGCAGTTTCATACCTCATTGGTAGCATAAAATGCAAAAGTGGGGTGAATGAATTTGGTGCGGCAATAAGGCTGCGCAAAATATTGTTGATTTCGGTATTGGCAATGGTATTTGTCTTGCTTTGCTGGAAAAAGTTATCTACAAATTTAGAAATTGCATTGATTAAATCTGACTTTTTCTCATTCCCACTAAAGGCATTATCCTCAAGTTCTCGATATCCGGCACTTAATGTGGCAGCTAATTCTTTGTTATTCCCCAATTTTACAAGTACATTTAGGAACAAGTCGTTTAAGTCAGCAGGGGAACTGTTTAAATAAGATAAATTATAAAGAATTAACGCAGAAAAATTTTCAGCTTCAGCAGTATTGAATGGACTAGCTTGAAGTTTTTGAATAGCCTGAGTTATACTGGTTTTTATAATATCAAAGCTGTGCAGCCAATCGGGATTTTTAATATTAAGATTTCTGATTAATTCTTTGATTTGCTCATTGTCTATTCTTGCATTTGGTATTGTCATTTGAGCAAAAAGCTCTTCAAATTTTTTCTCAAGCCATTCTTGTTTTGCCTCAGTTTTAATTTGTTGGGTTAAATCAGTAGATTTATTTATGCTAGTTTCAAGGTTTGTTTCAAGGCTTTTTGGCTCTTGTTTTATATTATCTTTAGCAGTATTATAATTTGTATCAGCATCATCAGTGTTTTTACTAATTGAACTTAGGACATCTAATATATTGCTTAGATTTTGAAAATGCGCACTTTTTGGCGGTAAAATACTCATTAGTGAGGCTATATTTGCTTTAAGTGAATTGAGAACATCATTGCTCGACATTCTTGTACTTACACCTTTTAAAAGTTTAACAATTGAGTCTTTTAAATCAGCATCTTTTGAATTTGAATAAAGCAAGCGAAGGATATCAAAAAACTGCCCTTTGAACATAGAAATGCCCTCAGATTGAGTGAAGAGTTCCCCTAACATTTGGCTATAATCAAGGGATAAAGCCTGTGCAAGAGAATTCATCTCGTCAAGGCTACCAACATTAGAATCTCCTGATAATGCCAGAACTAAATATGAATTAAAAATGGTTTTAAGAGCTCCTGCGGCTAACCCAGGGTCAGAAATAAGATTAAAAAAGAACCTTTCGGTCAGCATTTGTCGCTGATTTTCCAAAAAGCTATTATCTGAATAATCATCGTGATTATTTGGCTTTAGAACTTTAGCAAGGTCAACAATATTAAAGTTATTTTGAGTTTGTTGATTATGTTGTTCAGGTTTTATTGAACCATGATTAATATTACTTTTAGGGTTGACACTTTGACCAACGGGTAAAATATCTGACATTATCCACCTCAAGCTTCTGACAATAAATTAAATTGTCTTGGAATATTTATAAACAAATTAAATTTATTTATAAATCAACATATAGTATATCGACACATTTACAAATAATATTAGCACAAAAAATACATTACTACATCATATTTGAATAAATATGTTAAAAATTATACTTATTCGTCAATAAATAATAATATATTTTATTATTATAGCTAAATATTCAATTAATACTTCCATAAAAATGTAGATTATGTTATAATAAAGCCATATAAATTTTTAAAAAATATACTCAGAGAAAAGGTGAAAATTTTGGGGAATTTAGATATTAAAGAGCCATTGATGGATATGTTTATTTTTGAAACGAATACATTGCTGGAGCAACTAGACGAAATCTTAATTCAATCTGAAAAAAGCAAGAGCTTTTCATCGGACGATATTAGTGAAATTTTCCGCATAATGCATACTATAAAAGGTTCAGCAGCAATGATGAGTTTTGATACTATTTCAACTGTTGCTCACAAAATTGAAGATTTGTTCTTTGTAATTCGTGAAGACCATTCAAAAGCAAGCGGAAATGACTTGATTTTTGATTTGGTTTTTAAGGGTTCTGATTTTATCAAAATGCAAGTTGAACAAATCCAAAATGAAAATCAACCAGACGGAAACAGTACTGAGCTTGTTGCAGAATTGATTAAGTGCCACGATGATTTATTGGGTATTCCTAAAAATGAACCAATAAAAACACCGACTTCATCACAGGAAAGCCCAGTGACACAAAATGATAATACAAATTCGAATGAATCTTTGAGCAGTGTAAGGGTTTTCTTTGAGGACGGTTGTCAGATGGAAAACTTGAGAGCTTTTATGCTTGTTACTGCTGTTAAAGAGTACTGTGAAGAACTTAAATATTTTCCGGAGGATATTGAAACAAACCCTTCAACAGCTCCATTTATCATTGAAAATGGATTTGTAATGAATTTTAAAAGTTTTACTACACCTGAAGTTGTTTTTTCAGTTATTCAATCAGCTCTTAATGTTAAAAACTTTGAAGTAATTCAAAGTGAAGTACTTGTTGCCCCTGCGGCTAAATCTAAGGCTGTAAAAGTTGCTGCAAGCATTGACAATTCAAATGAAACGCAAAAAACAGATGATTCAGCCGAAAAGAAATCCGCAGCAGAACAGGCAAATCAAACTATTAATCAACTTAAAAACAATACTGTTAAACAAAATTTAATAAATGTAAATCTATCAAAACTAGATAAGCTAATGGAAGTTATGGGTGAAGTTGTTATAACTGAATCTATGGTTTCTGCTAGTCCAGACTTGAGCGGATTACATCTTGATAATTTCAATAAATCAGCTCGCCAATTAAGAAAATTGACTGAAGAACTGCAAGATATTGTTATGTCATTGAGAATGGTTCCTGTTTCGGGAGTTTTCAATAAAATGCACAGACTTGTAAGAGATATGTCAAAGAGCCTTGATAAAGATGTTGAACTTGTAATTGAAGGCGGAGATACCGAAGTTGACAAAACAATAATTGACTCATTAAGTGACCCATTAATGCACCTTGTAAGGAATTCAATGGATCATGGTTTTGAAACAATTGAGGAACGCCAAAGTCTTGGAAAACCAACAACAGGAACATTGCTTCTTTCCGCTAGAAATTCAGGCGGTGAAGTTATTATAACAATTGAAGATGATGGTCAAGGAATGAATCCTGAAAAATTGATGGCAAAAGCAAAGGCAAGCGGCATATTGACAAAAGATGAAAAGGATTATACCGAAAGAGAAATTCTTAATTTTGTTATGATGGCTGGATTTTCAACAAATGAAAAAGTAACTGAATATTCCGGACGTGGTGTTGGAATGGACGTTGTTAAAAAGAATATTGAAAAAGTTGGCGGTATCATTAACATTGCAAGTGCAGTGGGCGAGGGAACAAGCTTTACAATAAAAATACCTCTAACTCTTGCAATAGTTGATGGAATGGAAATAGCAGTTGGAAATGCTACATACACATTGCCAATTAACAGCTTGAGAGAATCATTCAAAGCTGATAAGGGTCAAGTTCTTTATGATACAAATGGTACAGAATTAATTATGATAAGAGGAGAATGTTATCCAATTATCAGATTGCAAAAAATTTATGGCATTAATGATGCAATAACTGAACTTGATGAAGGAATACTTATTTTGGTTGAGGCGGATAAAAAGAGTGCTTGTTTATTCACCGACCGTCTAATTGGTGAGCAAAAAGTTGTTGTTAAGCCATTACCTAACTATTTCAGCAAGTATAATCTTAAAGACCAAGGAATATCTGGCTGTACAATATTGGGCGATGGAAGCATTAGTTTAATTCTTGATGTTCCTAATATATTAAGCTCATTTTAAGAAGGAGGTTCAATAATGGCTGCAGAAAATATACTGAATGATGAATTAGCAAGTGAAAATTTGCAAGGCAAAATATTAACTTTTAATATTGGCGAGCAACGCTATGGAATAGAAATTCTATATACAATCGAAATAATAGGATTGCAACACATTACAGTTGTTCCCGGAGTTCCTGCTGAAACAAAAGGAATTTTAAATTCAAGGGGTAAAGTTATCCCTGTTATTGATGTTAGTGCTAAGTTTGGAAAAGTTCCTAAGCCTTATGATGACAGAACCTCAATAATTATTATTCAAGTTTCAGATTTGACTATCGGTTTAATCGTGGAATCCATTGAAGAAGTAATTACAATAACAGAAGAGCATTTGTCTTCAGTTCCTGATTTTAAGCAAATTAACAGCAATAAATACGTTAAATATCTTGCGAATGTTAATAATCAAATTAATATTGTTTTGGATTGTGAACAACTATTTGATGACCATATTAATAAAACAGCTCTATAATTTTATTATAACAAATTAGCTTGGAGTGGTAGTATGATATTTCTAACAGACAGCGAATATGCTGAAATTGCAGCAAGAATAAAAAAAGATTATGCAATAGATATGGCTAAGAAAAAAAGTTTGGTTGAAAACCGCTTAAATTCAGTTTTAATCAGCAAAGGCTTTGACAACTATAAAAAATATTTTGAAATGGTGTTCAATGACAAAAGCGGAATTGAAATGAATACTGTCTTGGGCAAAATCACGACAAACCACACTAGCTTTATGAGAGAAAAAGACCATTTTGAGTTCTTTATGAACACTGTTTTACCCAATTGGGAGAAAAACTGTAAAAATAATGAGCTTAGAATGTGGTGTGCTGCAAGTTCAACAGGTGAAGAACCATATAATCTTGCAATGTGTGTAAGCGAATATTTAGGCTCTAAAAAGTCGAGATATGATACAAAATTCTTGGCAAGTGATATTTCATTAAGAGTTTTGGAAAAAGCGAAAGATGCAATTTATGCACCTGAAACTGTGTCTACATTGCCTGCTGATTGGATAAGAAAATATTTTACAAAACTTCCAGATGGGAATTTTCAAGTATGCTCTGCATTGAGAAATGAAGTCATTTTTAGACAAATTAACTTGCAATCTCAACTAAAATTCAAAGGAAACTTAGATGTTATCTTTTGTAGAAATGTAATGATATATTTTGATGCTGAAACTAAAGATGAGCTTGTGGCTAAGTTCTATGATTTGTTAAAACCGGGAGGGTATTTAATTATAGGACACGCTGAATCAATAAACAAAGAAAAAGCTAAATTAAAATATGTTAAGCCCTCCATATATCAAAAATAAATGGCAAAGGATTGTGTGATTATGGATAAGAAGATGATAAAAGTTCTAATCGTTGACGATTCTGTCGTTTTCAGAGAAGCTCTTGCAAGAGGTATCTCAAAAGACGAGGGAATAACAGTTGTTGGAAGAGCTTTTGACCCTATTGATGCTATGAAAAAAATTGAAGAGTTGAACCCAGACGTTTTAACTCTTGATATAGAAATGCCAAGAATGAACGGAATTGAATTTCTTAACCAATTAATGCCTAAACGTCCGTTGCCGGTTGTCGTTGTCAGTTCTGCACCAATTAGCATTTTTGATGCTTTGGACGCAGGCGCAGTTGACTTTGTAAGAAAACCAAAGGTTTCAACTGTTGCTGATATGGATCTTTTTTGTGAGGATATGGCAGCAAAAATAAGAATAGCCTCTAGTGCAAGAGTGGCAAAAAAAGTGTCTTCGTTGCCATCAATTGCAAGTATAGCTAATAATCTTGTGGGTATAAGCAATAAAAGTGTCATTGCAATTGGTGCTTCAACGGGCGGAACAGAAGCAATTTTGAGTGTTGTTGAAAGTTTGCCTGCAACAACCCCAGGAATTGTCATTGTTCAACATATGCCTCCTGTTTTTACTAAAATGTATGCAGAAAGAATAAATAAAATCTGCAAAATGGACGTTGATGAAGCTAAAAACGGTGACAGAGTTGTTCAAGGAAAAATTCTAATTGCACCCGGTGGCGAGCAACAAATGACTTTGATGAAAGATGCAACAGGTTATTTTGTTAAATTAACCAAAGGCGAAAAAGTCAGTGGGCACTGCCCGTCAGTGGACGTTTTATTTAATTCTGTTGCTAAAACGGCAGGTAACAATGCGGTTGGAGTTATTTTGACAGGTATGGGTAGCGATGGAGCAAAAGGTTTGCTTGAAATGAGAAAAACAGGCGCACATACAATAGGTCAGGATAAAGATAGCTGTGTGGTTTATGGAATGCCTATGGTTGCGCAAAATATCGGAGCAGTTGAAAAGCAATGCAGTCTAACGCAAATACCAATGCAAATTTCCAATTTTTTATCTAGGAGGTAAATCTTTCAATGGTTAAAAATTATATGGAAGACTATGTTTGGGAACAACTGATATATCTGCTAAATCATAATCAACAATACGCAAATATATGCAGATGCGAGGAATGCTTAGAAAATATGTTTTCACTGGCATTAAATGACGTTAAACCATTGTATTATACGACCAAAGAAGGAGAAGTTTACTCAACTTACTCTCAGATACCAACACAAAATAAAAATGATGTTATTACAAGTTTAACTAAGGCTATAGAAATAGTGATTAACAATCCCCATAGATAATAAAAAAACGGCTTAACGTTTGATTACGCTAAGTCGTTTTTTAAAAATTAAAACCAAAAGTGCAGTAGATTTAATTCTATTGCACTTTTTAATTTTACTTTACTGGCATTTATTGTTGCAGTTAGCACAGGCAGATGACTTGTCAGTGCCAAATATTTTTTCATATAATCTTTTTGCAGTTGGAGTTTTTGCAAGTCCACCATTTGCTGTTTCTTTTAATGATGGGTGCATCATATCGCCGACTTTTTTCATTGCAATGATTACTTCATCAGCGGGGATAACGCTTTTAATTCCAGCTAGTGCTAATTCAGCGGAGATAAAAGCATTTGCAACACCGGAAGCATTCCTCTTAATACAAGGCACTTCAACCAATCCGGCAACAGGGTCACATACAAGTCCAAGAATATTTTTCAAAGCTATTGCAACTGAATTTTCAACCATTTCAGGAGTACCACCACTTAGTTCGGTTAGTGCAGCGGCAGCCATAGCAGCAGCAGAACCACATTCAGCTTGACAACCACCCTCTGCGCCTGAAAGGCTTGCACAGTTGGCAATAACCATTCCAACAGCACCAGCAGTGAACATAGACATAACAACGTCTTTTGTATCAAGATTAAACTTCTTTTGTATTGTGACAAGGGCTGCTGGGAGGATTCCGCAAGAGCCACCTGTTGGAGCAGCAACGATTTTGCCCATAGCAGCATTATACTCAGAAACGGCAATTGCACTTGAGAGAGCATTGCACATAACGTCACCTGTGAGAGTGGTTTTTTCTTGCATATATTTTTTAAATCTAGCAGCATCGCCACCTGTTATGCCACTTGTTGAACGAAGTTTATCATCAAAGCCATCATTTATTGATTGAATCATAACATCATAGTTATCACTCATAGTTTTAAAAATTTCTTCTCCACTATCGCCCATAGAAACAATTTGTTCTTCAAAAACAAGTTGAGATATTTTTTTATTTTCAGCAACAGCTAAATCCTTTAGATATGCAATGGAATTATATTTTTCAATCATTATTTTCTCCAATCTTCCTTTAAAATGGAACTGAAATTAGGGACTAAAAATTTATTAAACGGGCGAAATAACAATTGTGTTAATTACATTTTCGAGATTGCTTAGCGTTTTTTTCAAGTCAGCAGTTACGTCACTATCTAAATCGCCATCAATTTCAAATGTCATAACAGCACGACCGCCCTTTTTCTCACGATTAACGATAAAATTACTAACGTTAATTTTTTTGTCAGCCAAAACAGCAGTAACAGCTGCGATAGTACCGGTTGCATCATTATGAAGAACAATAACTGAAGCATGTTGTCCTGTTATGCTGACATTAAGAGAGTTAATTTTTGTAATTACAATATTGCCCCCTCCAATTGATGAACCTTGAACAACAACAGTTACACCTAAATCATCAGTTAGAGTTATTATGGCAGTATTGGGGTGTGCATCAGGAATTTCGCCAGTTGTTATGTTGATTTCCAACCCTGCCTCTTTTGCGTGTTGAAGACTTGTCCTAATTCGTGTGTCATCAGGGTACATACCTAAAATTCCTGCAACAAGTGCTTTGTCAGTGCCATGACCTTTATATGTTTGAGCAAATGAGCCATGAAGTAATATATCTGCTTTTACAGGATTACCGTTGATTAGGGCACGTGCCATTCTTCCAATACGAACTGCACCACCTGTGTGAGAGCTTGAAGGTCCAATCATAACAGGACCTATAATATGAAATACGTTCATAGAATATACCTTCCTAAATTAATATTTCAAAAGTGTAACCTTATCGTCTTTATTATAGCACATTTAATTAAAAAGAAAAAGAAAAAGAAAAAAATATTACTATGTTTATTTTTACAGAAATGTAGAATAATACAGAATATGAAGGGAGAGAGAAAAATGGAAATAATCAATAATTCAAATTTGCCATTACAATTTCAATTAGCATTAGAAAAAAATGAAGATGCAGTCGTTTATTTTCACACATTACCAATTCAAACTCAAAATGAAATAATTAAAACAGGAAATACAATTGAAAATGATATTAAAATGGAGAAGTACGTAAATAGTTTATTCGATATAAATAAATTGTAATGTATCAAGATTTAGATAATCATATTTCTGTGTTATTATAACCAAAATAATATTAAAAAAACAAGTGCTTATAAATTTATAGCACTTGTTTTTTTATAAAGAATTATTCGTCTTTTATATTTTCTTCGGAACTAACTTCAACCTCGGAAGAGATTTCTGATGAATCAGACTGCGTTGCATTATCAATATTAACTGAACCATTTAAAACAGCAATTGCCTTTTTAAGTTGTGTGTCGTTATCTTCTGTGAGCATTTCTGGGGATTGCTCCAAGTCGGCGGGGAGTGAAACTTCAAAATCAGGTTTAACTCCAATGCCATCAAAATTAGGAGATTTTGGAGGGTTATATCGTGCAACTGTTATTTCAAGAGCAGAACCATCTGTTAGCTGATAAACTGTTTGCATAAGCCCTTTTCCAAATGTAATATTTCCAACAGATTTGGCTTTGTTGTAGTCTTTCAAAGCTTGAGCAAAAAGTTCAGATGCACTGGCAGATTTACTGTTTGTGAGAACAACCATTGGCAAGGTCAATTCAATCTCATCGCTTGATTTAAGAAGTTCAGTTGTGCCATTTTTATATGTTGCAGAAACAATTGGACCTTCCGGAAGAAGTCTGTCCAAAATTGCAGAAACAGATGTTATTGTTCCACCAAGGTTATTTCTAACATCAAAAACGATTCCTTTAACATTTTTATTTAGCAGAGCATCAAGAGCTTTATTAAACTGCGCTGGAGTTGTATTTTCAAAAGAAAGGATTTTTATGTAGCCATAATCACCAATTTGATTAGAAATAACAGTTGGCGTTTCAATAATTCTTCTTGTTATTTCCATATCATCGTCGTTATTATCACGACGTACAGTCAGAACCAGTGTTGTTCCCGGTTCACCGGCAATTAAATTTGTACATTCTTCATAATTTTCTGTTTTTACATCAATGCCTTCTATTTTTATTATAAAGTCGCCAACTTGTATTCCGGCATCTTGAGCGGGAGAACCTTGTATAATTTCAGTGATAAGCATATATCCGCTAACGTCTTGAGTTACAACAATTCCAATTCCAGCCACATTTCCTACGTTAGTTTGGACTTTTTCCTGATATTTTTCAGCGTTCATATAGTAACCATAGTTGTCGCTCAACCCTTTTACATAGCCATCAGCAATGGAATCCATAAGTTTTTCTTTGTCAATGTCATTAAGGTAGTTGGTTCTAACGAGATTGTCAATTTCAGAAAGCTTTGAATAAATAGCTTCCCTTTCTTTTATGTCATGCATTTTATCACTGAATATGCTTGCAGAATATACCATTGTTATAGAGAAAGTGGCAGCTATCATAATAAGCATAAGAGCGATAGCAGTACCAAGCGAAATTTTTTTATTCATACTAACCTCCGTTAATTTTACTAATTATTAATTGTATAACAAAATTAAGATTATTGCCATACTTATATGTTAATATTTTATTACAAAAAAGCATTTTAGTCAAATAAAATTAAATATTAGAATATTGACAATAATTTTTTTACATAGTAGTATCATACTATAAGAATATTTTTTTGGAGGCGTATATAAATGAACAACAGAAAAAGCGAAATATTAAAACAATTATCTGCCACACCTATAACCGCAAATATATTAGCTGATTTATTTGGTGTTAGCCGACAAGTGATTGTTGGAGATATTGCAATATTGCGTGCTTCAGGAAACGATATAATTTCTACACCTAAGGGATATATGTTAAACGAAAAAATTGAAAACGACAATAATTATTATACAATTACTTGTAATCATTCTATGGAAAATCTTGAAAATGAGCTTTATACCATAATAGATAACGGTGGAATGATAATAGATGTTTTGATTGAGCATGGGGTTTATGGACAAATTCAATGCCCACTATATTTGCGTTCAAGGTTTGATTGTGACCAATTCATTGAAAAAATCGGTCAAGAAAATGCAAAACCCCTTTGCAGTTTGACTAATGGGGTGCATATGCACACAATTTCTTGCCCAAATGATGAATGTTATGGTAGAATTGCAGAAAAATTAAAGAAATTGCAAATTCTTATTGACTAGAGATGAAACAAATACTATAATCTATACAGGTGTCAAGACAGGTATATATTATAGAGGAGATTAAGAAATGAAAACAAAAAATATGGTTATTTCCGCTCTATTGTGCGCATTGGGAATTATAATTCCAATGTTCTTCCCAAAGATTGTATTGCCTCCGGCTTCTTTTACATTAGCAAGCCATGTTCCGGTTTTTATAGCAATGATGCTTTCACCTTCAATTGCAATTACAGTAGCAATTGGAACAACTTTTGGATTTCTTCTCAGTGGATTGCCACTAATAGTTGTGCTTCGTGCATTTACTCATGTATTATTTGCGGCATTAGGTGCAATATGGTACAAAAACCATAAGCCTTTAAAAACTTCAGTGCTTATTTTATGGGCATTTGTTGTTTCAGTAATTCATGGATTAGGTGAGTTTGTTGTTGTAACAGCATTCTACTTTGGCGGAAATATTCCTGATGGATATTATTCTAATGGCTACCTTATCTCTGTTGTAGTACTTGTACTGTTGGGAACGATTATACATAGTATGGTTGACTTTGGAATATCTTATGTTGTCTGCAAAGCACTTAAAATTATCCCTAAAGAAGCTATTGCATAATATATGTCAGAATATAAAGCGAGAAAATTTTGTTTTCTCGCTTTATTAAATTTTATTTGAAAATTAGCTGTGCTATAACAAAACTGCCATTAATTCAAATGTCCAATACAATTCGCTATTTTTGGTAAAGACAATTATCGCTTTTTCTGATATTATATATTCATAATATTTAAAGAAGGGGACAAATATGGATTTGATTAAAATAGGCAAGTTTATTGCTCAACTTAGATATAATAATAATATGACACAGGAAGAATTAGGCGAAAAACTGGGTGTGACGAACAAAACTATATCACGTTGGGAAAACGGAAATTATATGCCTAATATTGAAATGCTTCAAATGTTAAGCAAAGAATTTTCTGTTAGTATTAATGAATTAATTTGTGGAGAGAAAATCGTCGACAGTGATTTTCGCCAAAAAGCTGATGATACAATTGTTGAAGTATTGAAAAACAATACTTTTTCAGTGAAAGAAAAATATGACTTTTGGAAGAAAAAATGGCTTAATGAGAATAAATTTTTAATGATAATTTCGGCTATAATCGTTATTTTCATCTATTTTTGCGGAACATATTTCAATAAACCCATAGTAGCAGGAGCGGATATTATACTTGCTATAGTGGTGTATTGTGTGATTAGAAATAAAATGATGGGATATATTGAACGAAACATTTATGGTTCAGATAAATAATAGCAAAAAACTCCTCAAATAACTGAAAAGTTTAATGAGGAGTTTTGCTTATATAATATGCAATGAATTATTGATTTTTAGAGTTATTGGTATCATCGTTGGTGAGTTTTTCATCTTGTTCAATAACGTGAGAAATGAACATTTCTTTTGTGGCATCTGTGTCAACAGAATTATCTTCTAAATCATTGTTTGAATCAGTTGGCTCAGAAGTTGGTGACGTTAAATTTTCAATTTCACAATTAACTTTTTGATTATAATTTTCAATTAATACTCTTGCATAAAGAGCCTTGCTTGCCATATAATACGGTGCTGCATAGAGAATTGGGGCAAGTAAAAATGATATCAAAAGCCAACCGATAAACGATAAGTGAAACTTGAAAAGGTTAGTTATTTGACCTTTAGAGGCTTTGACAGATAATTTTATCGCTTGTTTTACAGTTATTTTTCTGTCAGAAATAATAAAAAACCTAACGAGAAAATATCTAAGTTTAAGCATTATAAAGAAGAAAGTTCCTAAGATTAAAGATGCCATTGAGAAAATTATAAGTAATGCGGCAGAGAAACTTTCAAAAAGTTTTTCACCGTAATAAAAGATGAGAAAGCTTGGCAAAAAGCAAACAAATGACCAGAAAATCATTCTAATTGTAACACATATTTTTGCCAGCCAAGATTTAAACATCATAGTTGTTGATTCAAAAAAGTAAAAAACAGATAAAATTTCATCATTTTCTCCACCAACTAAACGATAAAACCAATTTGATAATCCATATTCCAGAGGGGATACAACTAAAAAGGTGATTAAAGCAATAGTTGAGGAGCAAACTACAGATGGAAATGTAATATTTATATTATTATCTAAAAAAACATTTGGAGTAGAGGCGATATCAACAAAAAACGGTAGACCTAATGCTAATGAAATAACTAAATGGAGTAAACAAAAAAATAAATTAACAGATAAATAAAGCATAATTATTATAAGTGCTCGTCCAAAATTGTTATTTAATGCTTTTTTGGAATTGTTTTTAACGATGCTTGTAATCGAATTCACTCATATCACTTCCTGTTATTAAATTAGTATTCTATGCCTTTTCTTGCAAAAATGCCCTTTTGGTAAGGGTGCTTTTGTGCTGTCATCAATGTGACATAATCAGCAATTTCAACAATTTCTTCTGCGGGATTTCTACCGGTCATAACAACCTCAGTTTTTTCGTTGCGTTCGCTAACGTATTTAACAAGTTCTTCTTTTGTAAGCATATGGGCATTTACTGCGTCCACAACCTCGTCAAGCACGATTAAATCATATTCACCGCTTAATAAAGCCTTAGCAGCCTCTTCAAAGCAAGCAGAGCAGTCAAGACTACAGGTTTCTTTCTCTTGTTCTGACATCTGGAAAGTAAATTTTTTAACAGCTTCTGTTCTGATAATTTCAACACCAAGTTGCTTTAGAGGTGCAAGTTCGGAACTGTCGTTTCCTTTAAGGAATTGCAATAACAGTACCTTTCCGCCGTTTCCTGTGCATCTGACAGCTAAGCCTATTGCAGCAGTTGTTTTTCCTTTACCATCGCCTACGTATAAATGTACCATACTTTTTTGAGCATTTGTATTCATAATAATTCCTCCTAGTATTTATATTATAATTAATAGTTACAATATTGTGAAAGTGCTATTTTAATAATAGCACAAAAAGTGTTAATCATCAAATCCATTTTCATTATTTTCGGACAATTTAGGGATAATGTCATAAACTTCAAATGATTGGTCACGCATCCACATTTGTGGAGTTAATAAAACAGTATACCCACAAGCATTTTGAGTCATCCATTCCGCCATACTGTGTTTGGGCAAACCGATTGCAGAAAACAAAGACATAATAACGCCACCATGAGTAAAAACAGCGGCAGATGTAATATTATTATCCATCATATCTTTGAATATTTTCTCAATTCCAATGAGAAGACGGCTTATGAAGGCATCTCCTTTTTCCCCATTGGGAGGAGAAAATTCCTTTGAATTTTGAATCCACATTTTGAAGTTTTCATCGCCTTCAAGGTCTTTATAACTTCTTCCCTCAAAATCCCCAAAATCCAGTTCTTTCATTTCATCAACTATATAATTTTCAAATTCAGGATAAATAAGATGAGCAGTTTCAATGCAACGTGAAAGTGGACTGGTGTAAATTTTTTCTACATATGGATAGGAAAATTCATTTAAAAGTTTTTGAATTTCTTCAATTCCCTCAGGGCAAAGTGAAACATCTTTTTGCCCAACATAGCGGCCTTCTTTATTACCACTAGTAATACCATGGCGTATAAAATGCAGTTTGTACGTTTTCATAGTGTAAATTCTCCTAAATTTTATAAATTATTTTGTAAAATGACAACATATTGCAAAAAATATATACATTTTGTATTTACAAAAGGCGAAATATGTAATATAATCATCTTTACTAGAGCATTTTCGGAGGTTGGATTAAAAATGAATGGTGACTTTCCAAGAATACTTACTCTGCTTAGAAAAGAGCGAGGAGTGAGTCAAAAAATTGCGGCAGTTGATTTGGGAGTATCCCAATCGCTTTTGTCCCACTATGAAAAAGGAATCAGAGAGTGTGGTCTTGATTTCCTTATCAAAACGGCTGATTATTATGGAGTATCCTGCGATTATCTTTTAGGCCGTTCGGCTGAAAAGACAGGTTCTCAAATAACAGTTGATGATATTCCTGAACCTGATTCAATGGGTAAGGAAAATAGTGGAAACATTATGCCTGTTTTAAACAAAAAATTAATAGCAAACTCTTTGAACATAATTTTTGACCTTCTCGACAAAACTGATAATGATGATTTGATTGATGAAGTTTCAGCATATTTGATGCTTTCTGTCTATAAAATGTTCAGAGTTATTTATGCTGTCAATGATAAGAATCAAGATGGCTTTTTCAACATAAACAAATACATTGCCTTTGATTATGTCAATGCGTCAATGTCTATTTCTGAAGCCAATGCAAAGGCAATTATAGGCGGTTCACCTACAAGAGGTATGGAAAAAATCGAAAGTCCCGATAAAATTTTAATATCAACTGAAATGCTTATGACAAAATATCCGCTTTTTTCATCATCACTTCTGAATTTAATCAAAAACGCTGAGTACAGGATTAAAGACGATATCAGTGATAAAAAGGATTAACGTGTTCTGTCCTTATTATTCTACCATTTTTTTGTGATAAAATAAAGACAAAATTTAACTTATTTTAATCTATAATATTAAAATTGAAAGCTGCAGTAAATATTAAAATTTGCTGCAGCTATTTTTATAGAATTTTTGACAAGAAAGATTTCAGACGTTCGTTTTGAGGATTAGTAAAAAATTCAGATGGCGATGATTCTTCGGCAATAATGCCATCGTTCATAAACATAATTCTTGTTCCAACTTCTTTTGCAAAATTCATTTCATGAGTTACAACAATCATAGTCATTCCATCTAATGCAAGGTCTTTCATCAATTCCAAAACTTCTCCAACCATCTCCGGGTCAAGTGCCGATGTTGGCTCATCAAAGAGCATAACATCAGGATTCATAGCCAGTGACCTAACGATGGCTATACGCTGTTTTTGCCCACCTGAAAGCATATTGGGGTACATAGCCGACTTATCCAAAAGTCCAATTCTTTTGAGGAGGGTGTCAGCTTTTTCCTCTGCTTCTGATTTTGTCATAAGTTTAAGGGTTATGGGTGCAAGGGTAATATTTTCTTTGACTGTGAGATGAGGAAACAAGTTAAAATGCTGAAAAACCATTCCCATTTTCATTCTGATTTTATTTATATTGATTTTGGGGTCAACTATATTTTCTCCCTCAAACCATATTTCACCCGAGTCTGCGACTTCCAAAAGATTTAAACAGCGTAAAAATGTTGATTTTCCTGAACCAGATGGACCTGTGATAACGATTTTTTCGCCTTTTTCAATATCAGTGCTGATATTATTGAGTATTAATTGATTGTCAAAAGATTTTGTGAGATTTTTAACGTCTATCACCTTGTGAAAGCCTCCTTTCAATTTTCCTTTGAATAGCGGTTAATCCGATGACTAAAATAAGATAAATTAAAGCTACTAGAAGTAATGGCGGAAATGCGTTGTAGGTGTGTGTCCTTACGATGTCAGCCGCCTTTGTGAGGTCTTTAACGGCGATAAAGCCTGCAACTGAGGTTTCTTTCAATAGAGTGATGAACTCGTTGAAAATGGCAGGCAAGACGTTCTTAACAGCCTGTGGCAATACGATTAATTTCATAGTTTGGCTTGCAGAAAGTCCAATTGAACGCCCAGCCTCGGTTTGCCCTTTGTCAATGGACATAATTCCCCCACGAATAATTTCCGCAACATATGCTCCGGAGTTTATTCCGAACGAAAGTATGGCAACATAAATAGCACTATCCAGAGAAACGGCTTTAAATACAACATAAAACATAATCAGCAGTTGAACTAGAATTGGTGTTCCCCTTATTATTGCAAGATAAGCATTGCAAATAAAGTTTAATATTTTCAGTTTGCCTGTTTGAGCATTAGAAACCTTGATAATAGCAATTGCAGTTCCTATTAAAATTCCTATAATTGTCGCAAAAATAGCAATTATTATAGTGTTTTTCAGTCCCTCAGCGAACAATTTCCATCTGTCAGCCTCAATTAATGTTTGGTATAAATCACTCTTGATATTCGAGAAAAAATTTAATAAATATTCCATTTTAATCTTCCTTATAATTTAAGTTGTGAACCTATAATATTTTTTTAAAAACAGCAGGGCATTAGCTCTGCTGTTTTTATTAATATTGGATTATTTTGATGTGTGATTTATTGTAAATTCTTCAATTTTTCCCTCATCAATCAATTTTTGAAGAGCAGTATTAACAGCTTCAAGTGTTTGGCTATCACCTTTTTTAATTGCAAGAGCATACTTATCGGTAAAGAGAGGTTTTTCCAGAATTTTTATGTCTGTATGAGTTTTAATCAGATTTTCGGCAGGGAGTTTGTCCATAACTATTGCATCAATTCTTCCATTAAGCAAGTCGTTAGCGGCATCGGCATATTTAACATATTGCTGACCTTTTGCATTTTCCATATCAGCAATGTATAAATCAGCAACAGTGCCAAGCTGACAGCCAATGGTTTTGCCTGATAAATCGTCTTCACCATTTATTTTGCTGTCATTATTAACAAGTATTACCTGTTGTGAGATTGCATATTCAATGGAAAAGTCAACTTGTTTTGCTCGTTCGGGAGTAACTGAAAGACCTGCAGCACCAAAAGTGGCTTTACCGGTATCAACAGCGGTTATAATTGCACCAAAATCCATATCAACAATTTTTAATTTTGCACCCATAGCTTTGGCAATTTCATTGGCAATATCAACATCAACGCCAATAATTTTATCGCCGTCGTAGTATTCATAAGGAGCAAAACCAGCTTCAGTAGCCATAATTATTTCTTTTTGTGAAGTATCTGAGCTTGAATTTACATCTTTATTTCCACAAGCTGTAAACAACAATAATGAGGCAAGGACTGCGGATAATAGCTTAATTTTCTTCATATTTATTCACCTTTCAAGTATAAAATCAAATTTTGTTTAAAAAATACGTATAATTAATCAAACCAACAATTGATATTATATTGCTATCATCACACTATGTCAACAGAAAAGTGAAAGTTAATACAATAAAAGTGAAATATTATACATTTTAGAAAATTTCTTTTAAAATTTTAGTAAAATCGTCATAAAAGGGAGCATCAACGCAGATAAATTCATTGGTAATAGGGTGTGCAAATGATACATTCCCACAGTGCAATAATTGCGTTTTATAAACACAAGTGTCACCACCATACATTTCATCGCCCAAAAGTGGATAACCAATATAAGACATATGAACACGAATTTGATGTGTTCTTCCTGTATGAAGCTTGAATTTTACAAAACTGTGTCCATTTCCGCTTGCAACAACTTCATAATCGGTTTTTGCATATTGTCCTTGAGGTGAAACAAATCTTTTAATGTGAATATCGTTGAGCCTGTCAATCGGAGCTTCAATTGTGCCACTTTTATTCGGCAATTCTCCTGTTGTTATCCCCATATAAACCTTTTGCAGATTTTGTGAAAGGCGATAGGCGGAGTGTGGATTTTTTGCAACTACCACTGCACCTGTTGTATCTTTGTCAAGGCGATTTATGGCACGAAAGCTTAATTTTAAATCATTTTCAATGCAGTATGTGGCAAAAACATTTCCCAATGTGTCCTCTTGATGTTTTTTTGTTTGATGGGAGGGCATATTTGATGGTTTGTTAAAAATGATTATGTCATCGTCATCATATAAAATCGGGACTTTAACGTCAGATGTAATATATTCTTTGGGTTCATCTTCAATTGAAATTGAAACGATATCGCCGGTTGAAATTTTATCAACCGTTCTTATATGTTTACCATTAAGCATTATCCCATTTTCTTTTAGTTTTATACTTCTTATAGTGCGACTGGAAACACCATTTACATATTTCAGAAAAACCCCAACAGTCTTATCATTATTATTTTCATCAACTTTAAAATCAATTATTCTCAATATATTAACTCCTAAACATTATTTTATTAAATGTGGTTGATATCATTATATAACGAAGTAAAAATATTAGCAATTGTATGAAAAGAACGAAAAATTTTGCATACTTTCCTGTTGCACAGTGGAATATATCAGTGATATTTTTAATTATATTGCTTTTTCAAAAAATAGCAGTAAGAACGAAAATTGTCGTTTTTACTGCTATAATAAAATATTTTTTATTGTTTGAAAAATGTCAGTTAGAAAGTTATGCGTTGATTATAAGTAAATTATTTTTGCGTTTTCTTGGTTTTCCAGTAAATAAATCCTCCACAAGCAACGTAAAAAATCAGAACAATAATCCCGATTGGAGTTTCATTTATAATTTGTCCTGTTGCTTGCGTTCCCATATAAATAAGATGTAAAGCAGGCATAACACCTAACACGCAACCCCAAAACTTGTCTTTAGCCAGAAGAAAACCGCTTGCAAAAAACAAAGCCAACCATATGATAACAACAGGTGAAATAGCACCGATTTCTTCAATAGCCAATACACCATACAGTGCTGTAAAAATTATTGCTGGTATATAAAAAAGAATTTTAAGTATTATTTTTTTCATTTTGCACCTCCATTTATATTAAAGAGCCACCGCTGTTTTATAATAATATCTGTGTATAACTTTATTGTTTCCCACAAATATTATTGGTGATTATTTCGATAGTTTTTTTGTAAGTTCATCTTGCTTTGCAAAATAAGCCATTGTTTCTTCGTGGGATTTTTCTACACGTTCGACTAAACCATCTTCATAAATATCGCTGTACAAAAAGTCTATCAGATGTATTTCACTTTTATCAGGGTTTGGAGCATCTTGAATTTTGGGCTTTTGAAGTACAAATGAGATGGCATAGAACGGCACGTTTTCCTCGCCCAATATTCTTGTGATATCAAGCAAAATCTCGCTTGCTCGTTTTGCAGATACAGTTTCGTCCTGTGCATAAAAGATAATTTCTCCATATTTTGAGCCGAGTTCCCTTACATCATATGCTTTATCAAGAACTAAATTTTCGGTGTCAATCCCAAAATCTTTATAAACACTTTCTGGTTCTTCATCGCTTTTTTCTCTCATACTTCCAAAGGAGATATTACTTTCATAGGGAAAATCTTCAGCATCAAATACATCATTAGCCATTTTCCTGTATTCACTGTCAATTCTCTCCCAAGTATTTCTGCCAGTTGTGACCATATTCTCGAAGCTGTCCCAGCCTAATTTACCAAAACTGGAGAGTGAAATTGAAAAATAAGTGTCAATACTTGATGGAGATTTTATTCTTGCATTATATCCACCGCTTTTAAAATTGTAATTCACTTTTTCAATGATATAGTCAGTGTCTGCATATTGTTGCTGGATATATTTTTTTGCGGTATTTGTGGCAAGCATTTTTGAAATGGGATTGCCAACAAAAGCATTTCCAACAAATAAAATGCCTCCGATTAAGGTAAATGCAATAATAATCGCAATAATTTTAGCTGTTTTTTTCATTAATATTCTCCCTTTTAAACCCAAAATAGAGCAAGCTTGCAATTAAAATTCCCAAAGCAAAAAGGCAGGCATAGATGAATGCCCAAAAAACAGGAGGAATAAAAGCTTGTATGAAATTGCCATCATACACATATCCGAAGCTATCAGGAAGCCATCTAAGATAGGCAAAAACAAAAACAAATATTAAGGCAAATAATGATTTACGTTTTAATGTGAAATAGCTGACAGCACCGAGAAATGGCATAATAATGATATTGTAAAACATCATTTCTCCGTCTGCTATTGCAATGCCAAAGGCAACACCAATAATCATAAATGCTATTGCTAATAAAAATAATTGCTTTTTAATATTTATTTTCGCCTTAGCATTTTTCACTATCGGTTTTTGATTTTTCTCGTAATAAAGCCTGCATTGCTCACAGGTTTCGATATGTTCTAATACGGAGTTTTTGATATCCTCACTTGCAGTATTGTCCACCACAAGTGGAATCAAATTCATACAAATATCACAGGAAATTTTATTCACTGTCAATCTCTCCTTAGTGGAATTTTTTTATATTAATGTGAAAAAGTATGTATTTGTTACAAAATATTTTGATTATAAAAATAGCAGTCTGCAAATACAAATTGTTTAAAAAAGATGTAAGGAAGTAGGAAAAATTGGACTTAGGAAATACACAACTATTTTTTTATTGCCCTAGTTGCATAAAATGTTGGTATGTTAAATTTGTGGAGATTTCCTGAGCTATTTGTATCTTGATAAATATCAGTTAAAACAAATCCGGCATTTATTTGTCCTCCAATTTGTTCTTCAATAGTATGTGAAAATTGAATACCCCAATCGTTTTTAATTGAATCTTCATAAACTTGCGTATCCATTAATGGATTAAATGGCAGCTTATATTTTAATGCTGTTTCTTCGTCATTAAAGGCATAAGCAATTCCATTATCAACTCCCGCCAGAAGTATACCACCTTTTTTAAGTATACGATAGCACTCTTTCCAAATGGGCAAAACGTCCTCAATATAACAGTTGGAAACAGGGTGAAAGATTATATCAAAGCTATTATCTTCAAAGGGGAGAGATTTTGTCATATCAGCTTGCACTATTTTGATTGAGTAATTTTCTCTTTCGGCAACCATTTTTTCACTTGACAATTGCGATGTAGAATAATCTAAAACAGTGCAATCTGCACCACATGCCGTAAAAATAGGCATCTGCTGTCCTCCGCCTGAAGCTAATCCAAGCACTTTGGCGTTTTTCATATTACCAAACCATTCCTTTGGAACTGGTTTAGTTGGTGTAAGTAGTACAAACCAATCATCGTTTTTGGCTTTTTCATAAATCTCATGGCTAATTGGTTGCCCCCATTCCCAGCCCTCTTCAACCCATTTATTGAAGAAATTTGAGTTGATATCAGTATATTCTAAATTCATAAATTAATCTCCTTATGTAAATTGTATTATTAATATTCGTAATAGTATTGAATTTCAAGTGAAAGAAATATATAATTTTCATTCTAATTGCACCGCATAAATGCCGTCAGTTGCCTGTCGAACAATCTACCATAAAGTTTTGTTCTTTATTAATGATAGTTATCTGTTTTTTCACTGTCTATGAACATAAGCTCATAGAGTACTTGATAGAACATGCCCGCCTCAATAGGCTTAGCAAGGTGGGCATTCATACCTGCATTTTTGGATTTAACCACATCATCATCAAAAGCATTGGCTGACATGGCGATAATAGGCACAATTTTTGCCCACTGGTTGTCCAAATGTCGGATTGCCTCGGTGGCTTGCAGACCGTCCATAATGGGCATTCGGATATCCATTAAAATGGCGTCATAGTGGTACTCTGGGGCATTTGCAAACATTTCCACGCCCATTTTTCCATTTTCCGCTACATCTACATAGGCATTTTTATGTTCCAATAGTTTTGTTGCCACCAAAACATTTAGTGGGTGATCCTCCACCAGCAAAATTTTCTTTCCTCTAAAATCATAGTCAGTATTGTTGTGTGCGTTAATGACTTCTATATTTTTTTCACTATTGTTTTTTGAAATTTCAAATGGAATTTCCACTCTGAAAGTTGTTCCTTTTCCCACGATACTTTCCACTGAAATATTGCCTTTCATAAGTCCAACAAGGTTATTTGAAATGGCAAGTCCCAATCCACTTCCACCATATCCTGAACGTGTACCGCTGTGCTCTTGGGAAAACGGCTTGAATATATCCGGCAAAAATTCCTCGTTTATACCAATGCCGGTGTCGCTTATTTTAAAGCAGATGTTCACCACTTTTTCATCTGCACTAATCTGTGAAATGTCAAGATGAACTTCTCCGTTTTTGGGTGTGAATTTCACAGCATTAGAGAGAATATTAATGAGTATTTGTTGAAGTCGAACAGCATCGCCCATATAGCTATTTTTGCAATTTTCAAATTGTGTTATAACGTATTTCACACCTTTAATCTCCGCTTGAGTGTTGATTATTGTGTTGATAGAATTTAAAAATGGCTGCCAGACAATTGGTTCATTTTTAATAGCAATCTTGCTATTTTCAATCTTTGACATATCTAAAATATCGTTGATTAACTGGAGCAAATAACGTGAGGCATACTGGGATTTCTTAATGCACTCGCCAACAAATTCAGGGTCATTCAGCCGTTGTGAGGCAAGCTGATCCATACCTAAAATAGCATTCATTGGTGTTCTTATTTCGTGGCTGATGTGGGAGAGAAATTCCGATTTTGCAGCATTGGCACGTTCTGCCATTGTAACTGCTTCCATAAGTTCCTTGTTCTTTTTCTCCTGCTCTTCTACAGCGGCAGTAATATCTACTCGAGTTAGCAGAATACATTGCTGTTCTCGGTCGATATAGCTAAAGCGCAGTTGCTTTTTGGAAATACTGCCCTCCGAGTTTGGAACACTATAAAAAATGCTGTAAAATGACTCAGAATCAAGATGTGCAAGAACATTTTTAGGTTCCATTTCTTTAAGCACACGTTCGACGTCCTCGGGACAAATGTAAAGACGCACATAGTTCTGACTGTCCTCAATAAAATGGTCGCTTTCGATGAGATAGTTGTTACCGATATTTTTTTGACTGTAGCGAACTGATGTATTTTGCGGAACATCTGCCACTACCAAAAAATCATAATCTGTGGTTACAACAGTATTCATAATGTTTTGCATTGTACGTTCATTGGTGATATCGGTGGAATAGAGGAATGCGATAATATCTCCATTTTCCCTTTTCATCATATTAACGGTAACCATCACCCAATATAAGCGCTTTTCAATTCTTCTGGTAAACTCCATAGAAATGGTAGTTTTCCCGTTAGCAAAATCCCAAAGCAAGGCATCACAACTGAAATTAGAAATATATTTTTTCTGCATTTCAACGGAGGAAAGCTCACGACAGACATTGTCAAAATAATCCTGTGCTGTTTTTGCGTTGCTCATATAAGCATTTACTGAGTTAAAAATGCTCTTGAAATCCAAAATAGTATTTTGGGTCAAATTCATATTTATAGATGACATTGTTGCTTTTTGCACAGCCTCACGATAAGAACGTTCTTCATAATACCGCTTTTCCGCTTCTTTTTCATTGGTGATATCACGTCCAACGCAGTAGGCTTTGACTGGCTTTCCGCCTTCATCAAATGAGTTTGTATATACTACACGTTCACACCAAAATTCATCACCATATTTGTTCCGAATCCAAAAATCTGCGCTCATCTCAGGTGCACCATTTTTCAGCTCTTCAAGAACATGATATAGCAAAGTCGCACTTTCATTACTGATATGTTCCGAAGAAATGACGTTTTTTGTGTAATTATTTACAATGCTTTTGAACTGATTAACTTTAGGGGATTTGGAGAAAATATACATAGTATCGGTGGCATAATCATATTCCCCAATATTGATGTTTGATGAACGAACGGCTGCTGCATATCGTGACTCACTTTCACGCAGAGCGTGTTCGGTCTTAATTTGTTCGTTAATGTCTATAAGTACAGCATATAAAGTAGGAAAATTGTCATTTGTGTCCATTACTTTCCCTGAAATATGTGTCCAACGATAGCTGCCGTTCTTTTGAAGTACACGATAAGTATAATCAAATTTATCCCTATTATCTCGTGCCACATTCACTGCATCTATAAATCCCTGTCTGTCATCGGGGTGCAAGATATCCAGCATTGTGTCACAGGTAGCGGCTAGATATTCTTCCTTAGTCATACCGCTTAGCTCATAAACTCGATCACTTAGCACAATGGGTGTGAAAGTTCCGTCCAAATGGTACATAATTACACCGCCCGGAACAGAATTTACTAATGTTTCATACTTTTTCACACCTGCACGAATGGTTTCTTCCATTTCTTTTTGTGCAGTTACATCAGTGCAGTAGGCAAATACAATGTCACGTCCGTTTTCGTCAAAAGTATGACGGGCATTCTGGTTTATCCAAATTAGACTGCCATCTTTTCTGATAGCTTGATATGTAATTTCGTATGCTTCTGATGTACCTACACGAGTTGCAGCATATGCGGTCAGTCGCTTAATGTCAGCAGGTGAAACAAATTCCCAAGCAGAGCCATTGCATTTTGCAAATAGCTCATCTGCATCAGAATAACCGAGCATTTGAACAAAAAAATCATTAACGCAAATTATAGGAAGGCTGGGTGTGGATTCCGCAATTACTAACCCTATCGGGAGTGCAAGGCTGAGTAAATCTTCTTTAATTTCTGATAAATTTTTCATAATTCTACTCCTCCCAAACATTTTGCTTGATATTATATAATAGGTGAGGCTCAACGTTTTTGTCCATCGTTGGCTTTTAGTGGATACTTTTTGGTTTTATCCAAATAATGTCTTGTGCGGAACAATAAAAAAGTATTGTTATACTACAAAATAGTTAAAATATACATTCGTAAAATATAGAATAGAGATTAAAGAAACTGACAACGAATGAAACAATACAGTAGCTAATTAAAACAAAAAGTTATTAGGCTTCATTTAATAATGATTTAGCTCCTATCCAAAAAAGTTTTCTGCATATGCTTTATTTTCTCATATAGTTGTTAAAATTTTGATTGATTGTACATTTGCTGTTCCAATAAAATCTACAAATACATTACTGACTGAGTTATTTATTCTCCATTGATTTTTTCCATTTTTTACAGGTTATATTAATTTTATTATAGACATTTTAATAGCTAATGTCAATAAAATCGCTAATTAAACTGGAAATTATGTATTTTTATGTATAAATATTTTGCTATTGAGCATATCCTTTGGACGCAATTCTTCTGATAGTAAAGAAAAATATTATTGCTCAATCAGTTTTTATAATTTGTTATATTAACTTATTTTTCTTCTGATAATTAGAAATTTCACTTTAAAATGACCATTAAATTTTTAGCTGAGAATGTCGAAAATTTAAAAATATAAAATTTTTATAGGGCATTTAATTGTAATAAATACAATTTGTCGTTGACAATCTCACCATATTATGGTAAATTTGTATAATATATAGAAAATAAAACCTGCAAATATATTGACCGTCAGTATTTTTCATAAAGGTTAAATCACCCTATGAAACGATGCAATATAGGTAGTACAATGTTGTTTAAATTATATATTAACAAGGAGAATACCCATGAAAAAGATTGTATATTTAATTATGATAATAATAAATTGCGGCTATTTATTGTTTTGTGTCGGTTGTACAAAGCAATCAGATGTAACGCAATGGAATTCCAACTGTAAAATTTGTGTTGATAATTTGCCCCAAGAGTATAATGATTTACCCGATGAAATAAAACATAGTACCCGTTTTTCTGTATCACTATCAAATGCATCTAATGATAAACGATACATTTTTGAATTAACTGAGGAAAATGAATACAGCGAAAAAATTGACATATTGCCCGGTACATATACTGTAAGCGATGTATACGTTTACAATAGTCTACTACCGCAGATTACTGCCTCTACGTTAGCAAATACATTGGAAATTAAAAGTAACACAAATACAACAATGAATGTTTCTGTTTCAAACCCTGAAAATCTATCTCAGCTGATTACGGAAAATAAAGTCAGCGATGAAATTTTAAGCGAAAATGTTTATTCTCGAAAAGTACAATATGGCGGAACTGTTTATGATATGCAAACGATGATGCAAGAAATGGAGTTTAACAATCAAAATGAAAAAAATGTAATGCCCAGCGAAACGGCTTACATTGCTTCCAAAAGTCATAGAGGTGTTTCAATGATTGTTCAAAATACTAACGAAAGTGGATTTTTACCTCCAAGTCAATGTGAATTTATTGGATTTCGATTTTCTAATATTAATGCAATACTACCTTCGGGGATTACAGTCGGATTGCCTGTGGAAAAAATAGCAAATGCGAAAAGTGGCATTTTAGGAACACCGGACTATTGCCTTGGTACTCCGCTGATTGGAATGGACTTTGATAACACAACTTTGGTGTTTTTAGATAAGCAATCCGGAGATCGCATTTCCGTTGAACTTAATAGCAGTAAAGGCTATGTTGAAGCTATATCCTATGAATTTAATCGATATCAATAAGGAAAGGAAATAAGAAAATGAAAACAATATTAACCATTTTGAAAATTAATGCTCTTTCACTGATATCCTTTCCAATTCTACTCATTTCCATTATAGCAAAGTTGTTGCAAAAGGCTGTGGAAAAGACAGTTGTTTTTTTGGGAGTTGGGGTCACTCTTTTAGTGCTTTACTTGTTAAATATGTTTCTGAATAATCCCAACAACATTTTTGAAAATATTGCAACTATTATTGCTGTTCTTCTTGTATTTGGTGCAATTATTTTTATCGTATTTTCTATTTTGTTTTTCTTTGGATCAATTGCAACTGCCGTTATAACCGTTATAACCTCACTATTAATTTCTATCTTTGAATGTGTATTCCAACTTTCACATGAAGCTTACTCAAAATTGTATGATGTTTGCAAGTCCGATTTTGAGAATCTGAAACAAAGCAATACAAATTCTAAGGTGCATTTGAGTTGTATTTTTTGGTACATATTGGTTGGATTTAACAAAATAATTGTTACGTTGTTTTCGCTGGCATTCCCAATTTCTCTTGTGGCTGCCGTCATATTTGGAGGATATTCTGTTTTTTATGTAAACAGTTATATTTCAAAGTTGTTTGGAATTAGTACTTTTAAGTACTTGGAACTTTTCCCCACAACAAATACAGTCTTTACGATACTTTACTTTGTAATTGTTGTATTTTCAGTTATGATTGTTATTATCTCATTGGGACTCGAATGGAACGAATGGGGTTCAACATTAAAATGTGCAACTCAAGATTATCAACAATACAAAGCAATTATGCTTAATAAAGCATCAGTTCTTGACCACGCAGCAGATTCAAGCTATTCTTTTACCGCAGGGAAGAATTTGCAAAAATGTGAAGAAGCTATGGAATCACTTAAAGAATTGTTTGACAATATAGAGTTTGTGCATCAGCAAGTTGATGCAGCCATCAATGTTAAAAAGGACTCTTCGTTATCATATGATTTTGCAACATATATTCAGCTCCTTGAAGAGATTAACAATGAGTTGGAAAAACAAAACGCAGAAATACCATGCGATTATTTTGAGAAAAAGCTAATTCCTATGATTGAACTAGCGAAGAAACAAGCAAAGTCTATTGAAAAAGATGCCTTTGCTATTTTAAATGTACAAGCTAAAAATGCGAATAAGAAAAACCAATCCATCGACTTTTTTGGAGGCTGTGAAACAACTGAGGAAATCAAGAAAAGATACAAGTCTTTATGCAAGGTGTATCACCCCGACGTAGGAGGACATGAAGAAACTTTTAAGCAGTTACAAAATCAATATGAAATGCAGATGGCTGCAACTGAGCCAATATTATAATTTCTTTGAGGACAAAAATTTTTCTTAAACTAAAAATATTGGAAGATGAACAAGAAATTGAAAAATCCCAGAGAAAAACGCAAGGATATAATAGAAATAAAAAACTGCTTTGGAATAGTAAAAATCAGTCGGATTAAAACAATATATTCATCATTATTATTAATTAATGAGCTACAAAAAAGCCATTTATCTAAACTATTAAGCTTAGATAAATGGCTTTTCTTGTAATACAAGGGGATAAAGAGAATTGCACATATGATATCTTAAATATTCCTATAAATCTCATTACTATTAATTTTTACAATCTTCTGTTTGCAAAAAGTCACAGATTTTTTCGCTTATCAATTCAACATCACATTTTTTAAGGTATGGGTGCATTGGAAGTGATAGTACTGTATTGCAAAGTTTCTCGGTTATGGGACAACTACCATCATAGGGCAAGTTTGCAAAAGCCTTTTGACTGTGCAGTGGTTTTGGGTAATAAATCATTGTTGAGATACCCTTTTTCTTTAACTCTTTCTGCATTGCATTACGTTGTTCTCTATTTTCGAGTTGAATTGTATACTGCGCCCAACTTGAACTATAACCTTTTGGAATTATTGGAGTTTTAACCTTACTTTTCAACAGATTAGTGTACCAACTGGCAACTTTATTAACATCTGCTAGTTCATATTTTTGAAATGCCTTTAATTTAACTTGTAAAATTGCTGCTTGAATACTATCCAGACGTGAATTTATACCAATTCTAACATTATCATACTTCATACTGCCTTTTCCATGTGTACAAACCGAGCGGAGATAGTTGTCGGTTTCATCATTATTGGTAAATATTGCACCGCCGTCACCGTAGCCGCCCAATGGTTTTGCAGGGAAAAAAGATGTAGTAGCTGCATCTCCAAAACTGCAAGTATGCTGTCCATTTAGCTTTCCTCCAAAGCCCTGTGCACCATCTTCCAACACACGAAGTCCGTATTTTTCTGCTATTGCAGTAATTGCATCATAATTTGCGGGAAGTCCGAATAAATCCACAGGTATAACTGCTTTTGGAGTTAGTTTTCCATCACGAATTACTTCTTTGATTGCCTCTTCCAGACATATGGGATTAATATTATAAGTATCATCTTCTACATCTACAAATATTGGTGTTGCTCCCAGAAATGACACCACTTCACCTGTGGCAAAAAAAGTGAAATCCGGAACAAACACTGCATCGCCACATTTTATATTCCAAGCCATTAGCATTAGCATTAGTGCATCTGTTCCATTTCCGCAAGTAATACAGTGTTTTGCACCCACATAATCAGCAAGCTGTTTTTCCAATATTTCAACTTGCGAACCTCCAATAAAATTGCAATTTGTGAGTACGTTTTGTATCGACATATCTATTTCAGATTTTAAGACTTGATATTGCTGTTTTAAATCACGAAATTCCATTTAATTCACTCCTTAGAGAAAGTCCACCCATAGTTTTCTCATATTTTTTACCACAATTAGAACAAATTAAATTTTCATTAAGTTTAGTCCCACATTCACATATCCAACCTGCCTGACGTGTTGGAACACCAAGCATTAGTGCATAGTTTGGAACATCTGAGGTAACAACAGCTCCTGCACCTATTAATGCACATTTCCCAATGGTATGGCCACAAATTATGGTAGCATTAGCGCCAATACTTGCTCCCCATTGCACAATTGTCTTTTTATATTCCGCTGTACCTTTAGGATACTTTGCACGAGGGTTTAAATCGTTGGTGAAAACGCATGATGGACCGCAAAAAACATAATCCTCAATCTCAACACCTTCGTAAACTGACACATTATTTTGAATTTTTACTTTGTTTCCGATTTTAACATTGTTGGAGATGTTTACATTTTGACCGAAAGAACAATCTTCGCCTATGACAGCACCACTTTGTATATGACAAAAACACCATATTTTTGTCCCTTTTCCAATAGTCACACTATCATCAATAAAACTGCTGCTATGTACAAAATAATCCATTTAAAATTCTCCCACCCTATCTATTCTTGCAAAATCTGAAGAGGTATGTTACAGGTTGTCCTCTTTTGAATTTTATTCATCACAAGATTTATTTTAAACTATTTTGGCTACGCATATCACAATAGTTCAATATTGTTGCGATTGTTCACATTTTTCATAGCATTTTTAGTGTCGAATACTGCCACTGCATTTTGCTGTACAAAATCATAATTAACATTTGTATGTGCTGTAGTTATCATCACTAAGTCTGATGTTTGTAATATTTCAGCAGTCAAATCAGTGACACTTTCCATAGCAAGCTTTCCATAGCTAAACGTTTTAACCCATGGGTCAAAATATTTAACAATAGCACCTTCTCGTTGCAGCACTTCAATAACACGTATTGCAGGACTTTCACGATAATCGTCAATATCTTGTTTATAAGCAACACCCAAAACCAAAATTGCAGCTCCATTCAATGCCGTTTTGTGCTTATTAAGAATTTTATTTGCCCGTTCCACGCAGTATTCAGCCATTTTGTCATTTATCATCATTGAACTTTCAATCATACTGGTGTGAAATCCATATTCTCTTGCTTTCCAACTTAAATAATATGGGTCTAATGGGATACAGTGTCCACCTAACCCAGGGCCAGGATAAAATGGTTGAAATCCATATGGTTTACTTTTAGCCGCATCTACTACTTCCCAAAAGTTAATATTCATCTTATTACATAGAATAGTCAACTCATTAACTAGTCCAATATTCACATTACGATATGTATTTTCCAAAATTTTCTCCATTTCTGCAATAGCGGGCGAGGAAACTGTAAACACATCACTGTCTAAAACGGCACGATATACGGCTGAGATACACTCAGTTGCATCTTCACCTATAGCACCAACAATTTTTGGTGTGTTTTTGGTTTTATATATAAGGTTTCCGGGGTCTACACGCTCAGGAGAAAATCCAAGATAAAAATCTTCGCCGCACTTTAAACCTGAACCCGCCTCAAGAATAGGCTTTAGCAATTCTTCAGTTGTGCCTGGGTAAGTAGTGGATTCCAAAACTACCATTGTCCCATTTTTTAGATATTTTGCTACAGTTTCAGCAGATGATTTTACAAAGCTTATATCAGGTTGCTGATGAGAATCTAAAGGTGTTGGTACGCAAATTGCGATGAAATCAACATCTTTTACAAAGGAAAAATCAGTTGTAGCACGAAGTTTACCATTAGAAACTAATTTTGAAAGGTCACTATCAACAACATCGCCAATATAGTTTTGACCTGCATTAACCTGATTTACCTTAGCGGTTTGCACATCAAATCCAATTGTTGTAAATCCTGCTTTTGCTTTTTCAACCGCAAGAGGCAATCCCACATATCCCAAACCGATTACAGCACAAATAATTTCTTTTCTTTTAATTCTACCCAACAAAATTTCCTTATTCAAAGCAGGTACTCCATTTCTATAATTTAATTGTCCGTAACTTAACTTTTCCTTAACTTCCTTAACTTAAGTCTTGTCTTGTTTTACTACCTCGACACATTATATGTTGTGTAATTTATTTTATAACTAAACAGGTAATTATGAACATACATTTTGATTATCTAAAACAGAACAGAAAATATTTTACGTTGCTTGTATTGGTGGAAACGCACCGATTTTTTTTATAAATTGGGATTGCAATATTGCGATGAACAACATTATAATGCCTTAATTTACATCAAAATCAATGTATTAATTAAATGAAATCATATGTAGTTTATTAATTTTGTTAATAGACATTGTAAAATTAAAATTTTACATATAATTTGAGAATACAAGACTAAAAATATTAATGTAAAATAATTGAAATAATAATTTGGTCAAATACACAATTAAGCTTACGAAATAATAGCAAAAACGCAAGTTTTTAAACTATTTGTTCATATTTTATATCAATTTATTTAATATTATTTTAATTTATTATACAAAATCAAATTAAGATAATTTCTTATAAAAATAGATTTTTTCATATGAGTGAATTAGCAAAATGACAATTTTAGCCAAAACATATAATAAGCAATATCTTTTGTATGAATAATGCCGAATATATAAGGTCAATTCACGATTAATAGCAACAATTAAATATAAAATTTCATTATTGCATAATTAAGCTATGCTAATAATTATGCAGCAATTGTCCGTTAAATGTAATAATGTACATTTTTAGCCATTAGTGATAAGAACATTTAATAAAAATTGTTGTATTAGAGCATTATATAAATATGAAATTTATGTTATTATTGTTAACAAATGATGATATATTTATCGCGGAAAATCATTCATTAGTGAGATGTTGAAAAAAAAAATATGTCTCAAAAAAGTTTACTGAAAGGACAAGGGAAAGAATGAAAATTCAAAAAATAATCTCTGTCGCACTCGTAATTGCGATGCTAGCGGCTCAGCCGCTGCAAAATTATACTGTGTCTTACGCACAGACAGATGGAGCTAAGAGTTTAGTGCAAACTCAGACATTGAAAAATGCATTAATCAATATAGTTGATGGAAAATTGTATCTTGTAATAGACTCCGTAAAATATGTTCCATATGAATTAAAAGATACTAAGATCCAATTCAAAAGTTTAAATGGAGTTAAATGTATCCAATTTACGTGCAAAGACGGAACGGAAAAATGTATTAATTTATACGATTCCAATGATATTAAAGTCGGAGGACAAGTAGACCAATTAATCATTGACAAAAGCTATAAAGATTCTAAATTTGGTTTTGACAAAGATGCAAGCGTCAAAGATTTAGAAGTTGGCGGTAATTCATCTGTTGAAATTAATGGAACAACAAGCGTTGAAAAAGTTGTTGCTAATGGTGTAGGCAGTGTTGTTGTTGCCGAAAACGCAAAAGTTAATAAAATTTTATCCAATAATAAAGATAATATAACATTGCCAGCAGGCAGTACATTAGTAGTTGAACCATCTGGTGCACCACTAGAAACAAGTACACCAGCTACTACTCCAACAACTGGAACTGATTGGTCCACTACTACTGGCGGTGGCGGCGGCGGTGGCAATACCAGTCAGAGACCAAGCGATGATGATGATGCCGATGCCGATGCCGATGGCGATGTAAATACTGATTCAGATACCGGTACTGACGACGAAGAAACAACAGTAAATAAAGAAGATGAAATCGCTACAGAAGCTGCATATGAGGCTTTGAAGTTTAGAAATGCAACAGGAATTACAAGTGATATAACATTCCAAAAAACTTGTAAGGGCTGTAATCTGCAATGGTCATCATCTGATGAAAATGTTATTTCTAATAATGGTATTGTAACAAGACCTAAATTTGGTGAACCTAATGTAACTTTGAGTGTTACAGCAACAATATCAAAAGGTAAAGTTCAAAAAACAAAAAGCTTTGATGTAACAGTTTTAGCTATGACTGACAAAGAACAAATTAACGACGTAATGAAAAATCTTGTAATTGAAGCAGATTTGGAAAATGTTGTACAGGATTTGACATTGCCAACAGAATTTGACGGAGCTAAAATTACATGGAGCACTCTATCTCCATCATATATCACAGATGATGGCGTTATAACAAGACCAGCATGGGATAACAAGAATGACTTTTATGAAGCATCATTGAAAGCTACTATAGTTTGTGGAAGTGTTACAGATTATAAGTATTTTGCAATGAAGATATTGAAAGAAGCTAATCCAACTGTTTCAGATGAAGAAAAAGTTGCATCTGCTATTAAAAATTTGAAGATTAATTCAGATTTAACCAATGTAACAGGCGACATACATCTTCCAACAATTATGACTGGCGCACAAGTATATTGGGATACAGCAGATATTTCTTGGACATCATCAGATGAAAGCATTATTTCAAATACAGGATTTGTTACAAGACCTGCATTTGGTGAAGCTGATAAAGTGATTACATTAACAGCCAGTGTTACAGTTGGCGATTTCACCGATGTAAAACAATTTACTGCAACAGTAAAACCAATTACTGCAAAAGAAAAATTCGATGAAATATATAAAGCTTTTAATTTATCAAACATTAATGTTAATGAAGTAAAAGATAATATAATTTTACCAACACAGTTTGAGGGAGCAACAATTTCTTGGGCATCTAATAATGAAAGTGTTGTTTCATCTACTGGTACTGTAGTAAGACCTACAGGCGATGACAGCATAGTGAAGTTAACGGCAACAATTAAACTTGGTGAAATCCAAAAAACTAAAACTTTTTCAATTAAAGTTCTAGCAATCGAAAGTCCTGAACTTAGCGACCACGTTAAGGAATTGACAATTATTACTTCACAAGCTGAGGTAGAAGCGCTTGATGCAGGTAAGATTTATGACGAAGTACTTATTAAAAATGTTAATGAAAAGATTGACTTATCAAAGATAACAATAGAAAAATTAACTTTTGGACAAGTTGGAAATTTTGTTTCTCGTGCAATTAGAAGTTTAGCTTTAGATGCCCCAACAGACATTGTAATTGGTTCTGTCAACGAGTTTGATGTTAATCTTCTTATAGGTACACTTAATGTAGAAAAAGGAAACAATAAAAAAACTATAATAAACGGAAATATTAATATTAATTCAATTACTGCAAAACATGAAATTGAGTTGCGTGGTAAATTAGTTGTTCCACCAATAGAAACAAATTCAAATGTAGTGTTAAATACCGAACTTGATTCGTCTAACCCTATAGTTGTTATGAAAAACTCAAATAATGTGTCTATCAGTGGTTCAATTGGTTCAATTCCTAGTATTCTATTGAGTTCTGATGCAATAGTTAATGTTCCTGTTAAAAAAATGATCGAAATTGCTCAAGATGCTCCTAGCACAATTAATCTGGAACTAAACAATACTGTAGGAGCTATCAATACTGAGAAAAATCCAGTTAATTCCAACATAGTTCTATCAGGAACAGGTACTCTTGATTGGCTTTATTCCAAAGGAAATGCAACACTAAATGTAAAACGTGTTAATAACATTCTTCCTTTGGCAACCGCAGAAAGAGCTATGCTTGATGGTGACGGCAGTATAGGCAGCATTATTTTGGGCTCAAATGCTAACAAATTTGATATTGCTTGTACAAATGTTGATGAAATAATAGCTAATGGCAATGTTTCAATGGCATCAGATGTTAAAAAATTGGTTGCTAATGCTAATGACATTGTTGTTAAAATGCAAAATGACAAAACCCTTAATCTCTTGTCAGTTGCAAAGGGCGTTTCAGTAACAACTGTTGAGGGAAATGTAAATGAAGTTGAAATATTAAGCAAAACAGGTGAGGTTATAATTAAATTAGACCAGAATGTTATGCCTACATTTACAAAAACTTCTAATGACGTTATTGTTATTGTTTACAATAAGGACAGCAGTGGCAAGTACGTGAAAACAGTAATAGACGAAATTAAAACAAAGCTTGCTCCTCCTGTAATCCTATATAATAATGGACATTCAAAGAACAGAACTGATTACAAAACAGATATATGTGATCGTCCAATAAAAGGCACTTATATTATGTATAGAATTGGTACTGACGGTGAGTTTGTCAAATATGAACCTAAAAAGTTCGTTGTAAAAGCACCAAATGTTGATACCGAAGCAAAAATATCTGTATTCTTCAAGTCAGTTAGTCAAAATGATAGTGCCACTGTAATGGAATCAGAAATCATAGAAAACGTGATTACATTTGATGCTGATAAGACAAATGCACTTAAAGCAGAAGATTGGCAAGATTATAAGAATTTGATAGCTGATAGTAAAACATGGATAACTTGGGACGAATTAATTGTTGTTGACGATTATGATGTATCAAAATCCGAATATACAACAGCAGATCATTTAGTAACATATGCTCAAGTGAATAAGTTGAATTTAGCTATTGCAGATGCACAAAAGTTTGTAGATGATCCAAATTCACACCTATATACAAAAGCACAATTGCAAACTGCATATGATACTCTATCAAAAATAGAAAGAAAATTTGCAGGTGTTTGGGAGAATCAAATAGGCGATAAGATTTATACAAAGAATTTTACAACTGCTTATAAGACAAATTTCGATTGGAAAAATTGGCAATATCCAACTGCTTTGGACGGATTTACAATATCAGCAGATGGTAAAGATACAGAAGCAAACAGATTCTGGGTTACTCAAGCTGACTTTGATGTGTTTGTAAATGTGTTGAATAAATACGAAAAAATGTATAGCAGCGAAACAACTTCAACACAAGCTGAATACGATGCCGCTACAAAGGAATTGGAAACATCTTTAGTTACATTCAAAGCTACTATGAAAAAAGGTAATATGAATATTAATAAAGCTGCTTTGATAAAGAAATATGAAGATGAAAAATGGTGGGTACTAGAAGGTATCGGACATAAAAATGGATTTGATATCTCTGAAGATGGTGCAGGATTGCCTGACGGAAGATACTATCAAAAACCTGCTATTGCAAACAGATTGATTGATGCAGTGTATAAAGCAAAAGATATTACAGAAGAGATTGATAATAAGAAATATTCTCAAGCTGAAATAGATGCTGCATTGCAAGAATTAACAGATGCTAAGAGCGTATTTGCAGTAAACTGGTGTATGACAGCCGGTACATTGACAAGTGAAAATACAACAGAAATTGCAAAGAACAATTTGACATTAGGCGATATTTCAGGCATTACAACAAATATCAAATTGCCTATACAATTAAACGGCGCAGACATTACTTGGCAATCATCAAGCCCTGAATTTATTACTAACGATGGTATTGTAACACGTCCAACATACACAAAGGGTGATGTTGAAGTTGTTATGACAGCTACAGTAACTTTCGGCGAAGACGAAGCAGCAGTATCCAAAACTAAGGATTTTGTTGTAACTGTAATTAAGAAAGCACCTGATAATGCTGAACAAGTTACAATTGTAATAAATGAACTTGCTTTTGCTGATACTCTTGTTAAGGAAGACAAATTGACATTCCCAACATATGCAGGAGCAGAAATAACATGGAAATCTTTAAATCCTGATGTTATCACTGATGACGGTACAGTTACTCGTAACAGTGAGAAAAATGTTAATGCAACAATGCAAGCTACAATAAAAGTTGGCGAAAATGTTGGAACAAAAAAGTTTGAACTATTGGTTTTGAAAGCAGGAGCAAGCGACCTTACACCTGACGAAAGAATTGATATGGCATTGCGCAATCTAACATTGGGCAGCATTGATAATGTTAAAAAGGATATAACATTCCCTGCTATACAAAATGATGTTTCAATATCTTGGAAATCCAGCGATGAAACAGTTATTACAAACGCAGGTGTTGTAACCAGACCAACATTCATAAAAGGTGATGCTAAAATTACTTTGACAGCTACATTAACTCTTGAGGGCGGAATTACAAAAACTAAAGATTTTGTAGCTACTGTAATTAAAAATCCTATTACTGATAACGAAAAAGTAACACTTGTAAAAGATAAGCTAGTATTTGAAGAATTGGATCATCTATCAAACGACCTCTATTTACTTGATGTAATAGATGGAGTTTCGATATCTTGGAAGTCTTCCAATGAACAAGTTATTAATAATAAAGGTAAGATTACAAGACAAGAAAACTCAAACGGAACAGCAACACTTACAGCTACATTAAGCAGTGGAGATGTTACTGATACAAAGACTTTTGAAGTAACTGTTTTGAAAACTAAATTTACTGATGAAGAACTTTGTCAAGCCGCTATCGACGCAATTACATTCAAGGAACCATTAGACAAAATCACAAAAGATGTTGATATCCCACGATATGTAAATATAAATAGTGTTTATGTATATATTGAATGGGAAGTTACAGACAACGTAGCAGTTAAGAGAAACGACGAAAAGTTGTTGATTACTTCTCCAAAGTATACAGAGCAAGACGTTGATTTTGTATTCACAGCTAAGGCACAAATGGCTAGTGGTACTCCATTCTTAGCTACAAAAACTTTCAATGGTAAAGTTTTGAAGAAAGAAATAACAAATGCTGAAAAGGCTCAAGAAGTTTTTGAACAGTTGACAGTTACAGATCAACCATTTGTTGAGAAAAACTTAAATCTTCTAACAGAACTAAACGGAGCAACAATTTCTTGGAAATCGGATAATGACAATATAATATCATCAACAGGTGTTGTTACAAAACCAGCTGCAACAGGCGAAAACACAAAAGTTGTTTTGACTGCAACAATCACTGTAGGCGATGTTAGCATTGATAAGACATTTACCCTAATGGTATTAAAAGAGGGTGCAACCGATTTAAGCGATACAGAAAAGGTTGAGATTGCACTTGCAAATCTAACATTAGGCGATGTTTCCGCTATAAAAGATAATATGACACTACCTGTGTTGCAAGATACCGTTGGAGTTGTTTGGGCTACAAGTGATTCTGCAATTATAGCTACTGATGGTACTGTTACACGTCCTGATGATGACAATAAGGAAAGTGTTAATGTCACATTAACTGCTACAATTACTAGCGGAACAGAAATACGCACAAAAGAATTTGTAGTTACAGTAATGAGATGTGATATCGATTCAGCACAAGCAAAAGAAAGATTAGGAAAATTGGCAATAGCTGAATTGCTTAAATTGAATAATGTTCAAACAGTTGATGATTTTGTAAATCAGATTATATTCCCTGCAACAATATCCTTTAGAGGACAAGATGTAAAGGTTGATTGGGATAAATTTAAAAATACTAATCTAACAATTGTGGATAATATTGGTACAATTTTAGCAAATGATACATTGTCAGTAAGAATGTATTTCTCATACAAAGGCGACAGAGATGTATATGAAGATCAATGGATTACTATTTCAAAAGTAAAAACAGCTCAAGAAAAAGTTGATGAAGCAAAAGCTAATTTGACTTTGAGCGATATTAATTTAGCTAATCTTAAAGCTGATTTTACATTGCCTTTGACACAAGATGAAGCTACAATCACTTGGACATCAGAAAATACTGCAATTGTTATTGACAATGCAACAGGAACAGCAACAGTTACAAGACCTTTAAGCACTGAAGTAAATGCAATGGGTACTATAACTGCTACAATAAAAGTTGGCGATGTTTCTGCAACAAAAGTATTTGATGCCACAGTAATTAAGGAACTTTCCGCAACAGCTACAGATAAAGAAAAAGTAGAAGAGTACATAGGTACACTTGTTATTGCTAACACAGCATTAGTTGACTTTATGGTACCACCTGCTGAAAGCGGATTAACAGTTGAATGGTCAAGTACTGATACTGCAATTGTTATTGACAATGCAACAGGAAAAGCAACAGTTACAAGACCTGACGGCGATAAAGCAGATGCTGTTGTAACTCTAACTGCAAAAGTATCTTTAGGCACTGAGTCTTCAACCAAAAACTTTGAAGTAACAGTAAGCAAATACACTCTAGCTGAAATCAAAGAACTTTTGGATTTGGGAATTGGCGCAGAAGTAACCCAAAACTTTGAAGTACCAACAATATTCAAGGGTGCAACTATTGTTTGGGATAGCAATAGCGTGAATGTTAACATTAGCGGAACTACTGCAACAGTAACACAATCAACTACCGCTGCAACACCAGTTATATTTACTGCTGATATATCTTTGAATGGTGCAACTGTTACAAAAGAATTTAGTTTCACTGTTCCTCAAAAGAAATTAACAGAGGCTGAAATAGTTGAAGAGGCATTTAGCCAAATTACATTTGCTGATTTGACTGAACCAACAAATGCAATTACAAAAAGCTTTACAGTGCCATATGTAATTTCAAGTACAATACAAGGCGAATGGTATTATTTCGATTGGTCAAGTAATAATACATCTGTTATAGATGTTGCTGGAACTGATGCAACAGTAAAACGTCCAACAGCTGTACAAGGGGATCAAGTAGTTACACTTACAGTTGCACTGTCAGCCACACAAGTTGGTACGACAACAATGGGAACAAAAGACTTTACTTTCACAGTTTTGGCAGATGCCCCAGTTGAATTACTGCCTGCTGAAAAAGCTCAAAAGGCTCTTGATACTATTGTAATGCAAGATTTAGTAACAGGTGCAGACACAGTTACATTGCCAACAACGATTGATGGTGTCGCAATATCTTGGGCATCAGATAACGCAGCAATTGATGCAACAACAGGCAAAGTTACTGCTACAGAAACAGTTGAAACAAGCGTTGTTTTAACTGCAACTGCAACAGTAGGCGATGTAAATGTTACTAAAAACTTTAATGTTACTGTAATTAGAAATGAATTTACTGTCAATATGTACAATCTGGAATTGGCAATAAACAAGTTGAATTTGAACGGCATTGCTCTTGATAATTTAACAACTGACTTCACAGTACCTCTGACACAAGATACAGCTAAAATTACTTGGCAATCAGAAAATACTGCAATAACATTCAATGGAGCAAATGCAACAGTTACAAGACCTGAATTTTCTAAAGGAAATTCAACAGGTATGATCAGAGCTTGGGTTACATGTGGAGATGTTACAAGATCAAAGGATTTTGCTACTGTTGTAATCGAAAAAGCCGGTGGCACAGATCAAGATTTCGTAAATGGCGTAAGAGATAGATTGACATTAAATCCAACTGCTGCCGAATTAACCACAGGATTTAATATGCCAACACATCTAGAGGGCGCAGGCATAGTTTGGTCATCTAACAATCCGACTGTTGTTGCGATTAATGGCGGAAATGCAATTGTAACACCTTCAACTGTTGAGGATACCACTGTAATTGTGACGGCTACTTTAACTTTTAGTCAAGCAACAGCTACAAAGGACTTTACTATTGTTATTCCTATGAAAGCTGGCGCTAGTGCTGCTGATCAAGCAAAAGTTGACAAAGCAAAAACAATTTTAGCATTAGATAGTGGTGTTGATACATCTAAGGTAGCAGAGAATTTATACTTAGTAACTAGTTTTTACCAAGAAGAACAACCAGAGTTGGTGGACGTAACCATTGCTTGGGAATCAAGCAATCCAGATGTCGTTTCGATTGTTGGCAATTATGGTATGGTTACAAGACCCGAAGCAGATGTAAGTTTAACACTAACAGCTACTATAACTTGCGGTTCAGCTACTGTTACTAAAGATTTTCCAATAACAGTAGTAAGCAAAAACACTATTACACAAGCGGACCTTAAAAATGCTATATGTGCAAAAATTTTAGAATTAAATCCAACTTTTACAGCTGATTCAGGATATATATATAACGTAAAAGTTGGCGACACATTTAATGCACCTACAAGTGTAACGATTTCAGGCAAAGAATTTGTATTTACTCCTAGCTCACAGGATACAAGTGTAATTACAGCTGATTGGAATGTTATTAAAGCTGAATTTGTCTATGTTGGTTTTTCTTATGGCGAAAGTGCAAGAATAGATGTTCCTGTCGAAATTGGTGCATAGGAAACATAAGTATTCTTGGTAATTTCAGTTAAATAAAATTAAAATATCAGTTGCGTTGTAGAAACTGCAACGCAACCGATATAAATTTAATTAAAAAAGGTGGATATTATGATAAATAAAAAATTAATTGCCTCAGTATTAGCAGCTACTATGATAATGTCAACTGCTGTAAATGTTTTTGCATATGACGGCAGTGAAAATTATGCAAGTAGCAATAGCGAAATGTTTGAGTCAAAACCATTGGTAATCTTAATGGATTTCCCTGACTACAAATATACAGAACTAGACAAAAGAGAATCGGGTTGGTCTATTAATAACTTCATTGGAGCTGATACAACACCGGAGTTCTATAAAGAACTTTTCTTCGGAGATGAAACTTATACAACCACAGAAGGCGAAAGAATTACAGCAAACAAATTCTTCAAAGAAGTTTCCGGATACTCATATTCAATGAAAGGCGATGTTTTCGGTTGGTATACAGCTGAACATGATATCGCTTATTATGGTACTACTCAAGAAGAGGCAAGCTGGCTTGTTAAAGAAGGTTTGGCTTCATTAGCAAAAGACAAACCTGATTTGGACTGGTCAAAATATGACGTTGAGGACAAATGGGACTTGGATAAAGATGGCGACTTCAACGAACCCGACGGAATAGTTGACTGCGTTGTTTTAATTCATGCCGGTATGGGCGATGAAATGGGCGGCGGTTCAGTGGGAAAAGATGCTATCTGGCCGTTCAGAATCGGATTCAGCTGGTATGCTGATTTGAAAGCAGAAATAAATGACCATAGTTTTGTGGAAAAAGATGAAAATGGCTACGCAAAAGGCGCACACACATTTAAAACAAAGGGTTCTGACACATTTATGGCAGAAGACTTTGTAATATTTGAACAAGATTTGCCACTTGACCTATTCTGTCACGAATATGGACATAATCTCGGCTTACCAGACTTGTACGCAACAAATGGTACAGGTAAACCACCGGTTGAAATGTGGTCATTAATGGGAGGAAGCTATTCAGGAAATCCTCAAGGTTCACAAATGATAGGATATGGCGGAGTTTTGGAAAGATGGCTACAAAAAGACTTTGAAATGCGTAATCGTAAAGCTAATTGGCAAGTATCAAACGATTACACTATTGACCAGCTAAGAGATGGTCTTGATGTAACATTGACAGGCTCTCAAATAAATAATGGCGAACTAGATGCAATTAATATTACTTTACCTGATGTTGACGATGAAACAATAGCTGACTTTAATGCTGGCAGCACTTATGCTTATTACACATCAGCAAAAGACAATATGAAAACATATTTAACTTCAAAAGAGGATATTGATTTAACCGCTGCAGCAGGTGACGTAAATCTAACATTTGATGCATGGTGGACAATCGACCCAGGTTTTGACTTTGTAAGTGTTGAAGTTAAAAAAGAGGGCGAAACAGAATACACATCATTACAAGACAAGAATGGTGTTGCAACAGACAAACTTGATGCTTGGCTGACGGGCCCAGACAACCAAAAATTATTTGAAAAAGACTTCGGCGAGGGCTGGGAAGAAAAGTGGCAAGCTGACTTAAAAGACAGAAATCCAGGCTGGGGTATTACAGGAAGTTCAAATGATAAATTTGAAAAAATTGAATTTGATCTAAATCAATACAAAGGGAGCAAAATTTCTCTAAGATTTAGATTTAGAACTGACGGAAATACACCTGAAAAAGGTATGTTCATTGACGACATAAAGATTACAGATGGTGAAAACACTATTTTCAGTGATGATGTTGAAGATGAAACTATCTTGAAATTTGCAAGCGATGAACAAGGATTTACAACTTCAGATGGTTTCCTAACACCTTTCCAACATAGCTATACAGTTGAGTGGAGAGCAATACCAAACGAGGAAAATGTTGATAAAGGATTGGAAAATCCAAGTATTCACGCAAACAATGGTCAATCATATGAGGGAAAAACAAGCCAATTCCAATTAAATCCCGGACTATTGGTATGGTATGTAAATGAAAAAATGAACAGCGACTATCCAGACCAGAATATGGATGAGCATCCAGGCGAAGTATATTGTGGAATTATGGATGCCGGCAGAGCACCTATGCAAGGTGAATGGTTAGTATATGGAAGTAAATTTGCAAGTGACGATTCTTTAATGCAAATTTCCGATGCTGCTTTCTCATTGAGAAAAGGTGTAGAACTATTCCATACATACGATTGGAACAATGGCGAAGACAGATACATAGAAAAAGATACAGACCCAACAGCCAATCCGGTTTATGTTGATACAGATTACACAAAATTCTATGATGACCCTAATGGTGAATATGATAATTACAATAAAAATTTATCTGTTTTGTCACGTGATTATGGACTAAGAGTTTTTGTAACAGATGAAAACGAAGACAGAAGCACTGCAAATGTGCATTTTGGAGTTAGAGGCGGTACACCTGTTAAACAACAAAACAACTCATTGGCAAAAGTCGAGATAAACGGCAATGCAGTTGTTGTAACTCCAAAAAATGTTAAAAACATTAATGGCGGTTCTATCGAACTAACATTGAAAAACGGATATACAGTTAGAAAAGAACTCGTAAAAAACAATGAAAGAACATACGCAGCTATTTTTGATGGTCAAGATTTAGAACAAGCAGTTGTTAATTATGTTATTTTGTATGAAACAAACGGCAAAGCTGTTTCAGTATACAATATGGAACAATATAAAATATTCGGTGTTAACTTCAGCGAACTAGACGGAAAAGTTGAAGATAATAAATTTGATGTTAATCCAATTGTAAAACTTAATGGCGAAAAAGTTGAATTAAATAATCTAGTTGCAGGAAATACATATGACTTGCAAATGGAAATTATTGATGTTGACAGCAAATTAACAGGCAAAATTACAAGAGATATATTCACAATTCCAGCTGAATACAGTGAAATTGCAGAAATTTCCGAAAACAATAAATTGATTGTTAAAAAGCTTGGCACATTCAAATTAAATGCTATTTTGGAAGAAGAAATTGCAAGTAAATGGAATACAATTCTTTCCAAAGAAAATAGTATTATAGTTAGCAAAATATCACCTGATATAGTTAAAATTATTTCCAACGAGGAGCTAGAAGCAGCATTCAGAAATGCTGTTGAAAGCAAAGTTACAATAGTAGTTGATTCTGATGAATATTTTGATAATGCAGCATTTGAAACAATAATGAATCTATCAAAGGCTAAGGAAACAACTTCAGATGGAACAACAACTCCAGACGGAACAACAACTCCAGACGGAACAACAACTCCAGACG
>JAVWQH010000002.1:51077-82447 GCA_036635475.1 Oscillospiraceae bacterium
ACGGAACAACAACTCCAGATGGAACAACAACTCCAGACGGAACAACAACTCCAGATGGAACAACACCAGATGGCACAACAACACCTAGTGTTCCAGCAATAACTGATGTTGAATTAATTCCTAGCTACAATGAAAACATTACATTCAATTTCAATCCAAGTGAAATAATTCCTAATGCCTTAGGCGAAGGAAACTTCACAATATTTAACAATTTCAATGTTTCTTTGGGCGATGTTGAATTGGCAGGAATTAAAAAAGGCACAACTGGTATGTGGTTAGATTTCCTATATAAAGACATTCTACCTGTACCAATGAAAGTAACTTTAAATGTTGATTCTGACAAGTTTAAAGCAGGTACTGAAGAATTTAAACTATGGGAATTTGATGCAGCTGATAAAACTTTTACATCAACAGATAAAGTTGTAACTTTTGATAGTGCAGCAAATACAGTTCAATTTACATTAGATGAATTTGCTACTTATATTTTGCTAGACAGCGATTCAGTTCCAACAATAAAGAACACTGATGAACCAATTATACCTGAGCCAGATGAACCAAGTGTACCTGACACAGAAACACCAGACGTATCAGATAGACCAGGAAGACCTAGTGATGATGAAGACGAAGATAGAGATAATGGTGGAACTGTAGGCGGTGGTTCAATCTCAAGTTCAGGTACTTCCAGCAGTACTACAAATGAAGTTAAAGAAAAATCATCAAGTAATGTTGATGCAAACGGCAATGTAGATCCTAAGAAGTTGGAAGAAGAGCTTAAGAAAAATCCAAAAATGGTTACAATTACAAATGGTAACGGTTTAAACTTAGATGCTATCAAAGAATTAGCTGAAAACAATAAACCAGTTATTACTGATACAACATTTAATAATAAAATAGTTTCACGTTTGTATTTACAACCAGAAGATTTCAAATCTATGAAATCAGATTTTAAATTAGGCGTAAGAACAGATGATAAATCAATTGAAAGAACTAAAAATATATTTAGTTGCTTCAAAAATGAAATGGCTATAATTCATATGGATCAACAAGGTAAACTAGGATTTAATTTGCATATGGCTGTTAAGGTAGATTTGAGTAAATTAGATAAAGATAATCTTATCTTTAACGTTTACGACAAAACAACTAACAGATACACAGTGCTTAAAAACTTGGAATACACAATTGATGCTAATGGATATATCCACTTTGCAACAAATATAGGCGGCGATATTGTTATTACCGACGAACCTCTAACCAAAAGATAATAGCAAAATGGGGACTGTTTTTACAGTCCCCGTTTTTTTTAATCAGTAAACACTTGCCAACGTATTAACAAAACAGATATAGCTTAAAAATACAATTCAAATAAACTATTGGACAAAGCATAGCCGCTTTTGTATAATTAATATACAATTGGTAATTTTTTCTATAGAATAATTGCGATTAATCATCGACATATTTTAATAATGAAATGGAAGTGTTTATATGACTGCTATTGATAAAATGACATCTCTTGAAAGAATGAATGCCTTTAGCAAGGGCAAAGAAATAGATAGAATACCTTGCTCACCAATAATGGGCGAAACAATGTCGCCACTTTTTGGAATATATCCTTATCAACATAATCATTCTTCGGAATTAATGGCTATGGTTGAAATAGAAACCTATAAGCTGTTTAAATGTGATGGGGCAGGCATTGGCACAGGATTAAGAGGTATGGCTGAGGCAATGGGAACTGAGTTGGTTTATCCAAAAAAGAGCGTATCATATGTTAAAGAGCCACTTGTAAAGCAATATGATGATATGAAAAAGATTAAACCTGTTGACCCTTTTACCTCGGGAAGATTGCCGCTCATATTAAATGCTTTACAGATTATCCGAAAAGAAATTGGAAATGAAGTTGACGTTAGCACTGATATAGCCGGTCCGATAAGTGTGGCTGCTGCTATTCGTGGCACTGAAAATCTTATGCGAGATTTCAGAAAAAATCCTAAATTTGCACATGAACTGCTGCAAATAATAACTGATAATAATATAAAATTTATAGATGCAGCTTGTGGATTGGGGTTTGGAGTAGGATTTTCAGACCCCGTAGCATCATGCAGTATGATTAGTCCAACACTTTTTCGAGAATTTGCAAAGCCCTATTTATCGCAATGTATAAAAAGAGTGGAAAAATGGCGTGGAAATGGTGTTATGCTCCATATATGCGGAAAATCCAAAGACATATGGAATGATATGGTTGAACTGGGCATTTCAACACTCAGCATAGATAATGTGGAAAGTTTGCAGGAAGCAAAAGAAAATGTCGGAGATAGAGTTTGTTTGGCTGGAAATATTCCACCTGTTGAAATTGTGAAAATGGGTACTGTCAGTGAAATTGAAAATGAATGTAAAAAGTGTATTGAAATTGGCTGGGACAATCCGAAAGGTTATATTTTAAGTACAGGCTGTCAGATACCACTGGAAACGCCAAAAGAAAATATACAAGCAATACTTGATAGTGCTAGGAAATATGGCTCAGACCTTGGAAACAAAGGAAAGATACGATAAATACTGTTAAACATACCCAAACATTATATTAATAAAGCAGAAAGCAGACTTGTAATTAAGTCTGCTTTTTCTCTTGACATATATAGATGAACGATATATAATAGGTATATAGATAATCTACATATAGAGGAGGTCAATATATGCCTATTGATAAAAGCTTGTTGACAGGAAGTACAACAACACTAATTCTGAAATTGCTGGAAGAAAAAGATATGTATGGGTATGAGATGATTGAAATTCTTTCAAAAAAATCTGACCATACTTTTGATTTAAAGGCAGGTACGCTCTACCCGATTTTGCACAATCTGGAAAAGAATGAACTCGTGGAATCCTATGAAGAAAAGGCTGATAACGAACGAAATCGAAAGTATTATCATCTGACATCAAAAGGTAAAAACTTATTAAAAGAAAAGCATAAAGAATGGATTGTGTATTCTGATGCTGTGAATAAAGTTTTGAATGGGGGATTAAACTATGCAAGAATTTGAGAAAATAAAAAAATATTGCGATGATGTTTGTGAGCAAATACGTTGGGAAAAAGCAAAGCCTGTGATTGCAGTTGAAATTGAAAATCACCTTTGCGACCAACGAGATGCTTACATTTCAAACGGAGATGACGAAGTTTTAGCTACAGAAAAAGCAATTATACAAATGGGAGATGCCATTTTTGTAGGACAAGAACTTGATAAATCTTATAAGCCAAAATCACAATGGCTAATGATTATACTAACAGGATTTTTTATGCTAATTGGGTTATATATTAATTATTTTATAGATAATTCTGTTAATTCTTTAAATACTTTCAGCATTTTGCCCTATGCTTTATCGTTTGTGCTGCTTATAATTTGCTATTATATTGATTTTACTGAATTAGGAAAAAACGCAAAGAAAGTTTATTTTCTTATTTTAGCTATTTCTCTTTTGACGGTTATGTTTGGCACTGGTGTAAATGGGAGAATTGTATGCTATATAGGGAAATTTTCTCTGGAATTATCATATCTGTCTTTGCTTTTCCCACTTGCTTTTGCATTGCTTGTGTACAGTATGAGAAATAAGGGTAATCGTGGTATTTTAATGAGTGGTATATGCTATTTACCATTTGCTGTAATTTTGCTATATGTTCCAACAATATCAGGGTTTGGGTTATATACAATTACCGCTTTAGTTGTGCTTTCTTTTGCAATTTCGCGTGGTTGGTTCGGCAAAAATAAAAAGCAAGGACTTTTACTTGTATTAATTCCAACAGCCGTTGCGTTTTTCTCCACAGTTATTTTTATTTTAGTAAAAGCTCCACATCGCTTAGCGATATTGTTCAATCCGTATAATGACAGGTTAGGGGCAGGATATATTCACGCATTAATTAGAGATATATTGTCTGGGTCAATTTTATTTGGCAAAGGAACTGTTCCGCAAAATATTATAACAGCATTGCCATTTATCGGTGAGGATTACTTCCTTGTTTATTTAATTCATCAATTTGGTTTTATAGTTTTATTTTGCATTACAGCATTTATACTAATGTTTTTTGCTGTTGGGATTTATAGAACACTAAAGCTTAAAAGTATGTTAGGTTCACTAGTTTCTTTATCAATAATATTAACTTTTATTTTACAATGTGTTTTTTATATAGGAGATACTCTTGGATATGGAATATTTTCATCTTATTCCTTGCCTTTTATTTCTTATGGAAAATCAGCCTTTTTTATTAATTCCATATTAATCGGATTTATGCTTTCAATATTTAGGACAGGAGAAATCTTCAGGGATTGTTCTGTTCCAACAAAAGAAAAAAGAGTAGATCAGAATTAGTTATTATAGCAGAGGAAATTATTGAGTTTACGTAGATTTTCGTAGAAGGGAGCGTGGGCGTAAAACAGCAAATTATACATAAGTAGATTGAATAAACAGAATAATTGTGTTAAAATATATTAATCGGTAGATGTTATAACTGCCAATGATTTGAATGACTAAAAAAGCCGTACAGAGTATCTCTGTGCGGTTTTATGATATATTTATTTATGACCACGCAAAGGAGTCACACATGATCAGCTTAAAAAGCAACTTAATACTTGTAAAAGGACAAGATAAGACGGCAGATATTGTCGCTTGGAAATATAATTCTGGGCATATTGCTATTACTTTTGCCACTGGCTGTCAGACCTACCAATATAGTTTAAGCAATGTGGAGTTTTTCAAAGACCCAAAGGAACTTAACCCACAGGACTTTAGAATATTAAAAGATGGACAGACACTGACGAATGTGGTTGGTATTCAGCAATTTGAGCGCCATGTTCGGGTATTTTATAAAAGTGGATATCGGGAAACTTTTGATCGAAGAGATATAGCTTTGATGCCGTCTTGTTTAAGTGATACCGCTGCCAAGAATCGTTTTACTTACTTTAAAGAGTTGGCATATATTGACACACTTCTCGGCGCTGATGGTATGCCAATTTTGGGAAAACGTTTTGACAAGATTGACTTTGTTCGTGACGACAGCATTTTAAGCGACTATTTGAAAGGACAAATTCAGGAGAATAAACGTGCAGATAAACGTACACTTATCTATCCATTTGGTTTTAATGTCAGCCAAAAACAAGCTGTAGACAATGCACTAAATCATAGATTGAGCGTTATTGAAGGTCCACCCGGAACAGGAAAAACACAAACTATCTTGAATATTATAGCCAACGCTGTGATGCGTGGCGAGAGTGTAGCAGTGGTATCAAGTAACAATTCTGCAACAGAGAATGTGGAAGAAAAGCTTCGTAAATATGGCGTAGATTTTATTGCCGCATTTCTGGGGAGTTCATCAAACAAAGAAACGTTTATTCTTAACCAGAAGAAAATTCCGATGCTTGCAACATGGATACTAAGCCCAGAAGAAAAAGAAAAGATAAAAAAAGAATTGTCTGAACTACATATTGCTCTTGAGGACAAGCTTGAGAAAAAGAATACACTATCCCAGCTTCGCTTAGATTTTGATGCTCTCTATTTGGAAAGGAAACACTTTTCAAATTATTATGACGAAACAAATGTGTCGGACACACCACCCAAAAGCTTTCGTAATCTTAAATCAAAATCACTTCTAAGACTTATGGCAGAAGCGGAAATCAGACAGGAAACAGGTGTCTCAAATTCCTTCTCTCAAAAGATTTATAATTTTCTATTTTATGGTATATATAATCCCACATTCTATCGAAATTCCCTTGATCGTGTTGTAGCCATTTGCCAGAAGCAGTACTATGATACAAAATTATATGAACTTGAAAAAGATATTGCAGTTCTGGAAAAGGAACTTTCGATTTTTGATTTTGACTCTAAAATGAGTGAGTATTCAGAATTATCTATGAAGATTTTTCGCCATAAGTTAGCAGAAAAATACACGCATCAAGAACGAGATATCTATTCAGAGGACGACCTTTGGAAAAACTCATATCAATTTATCAAGGATTATCCTGTTGTTTTAAGCACTACCCATTCGTTGCGCAGTAGCTTGAACAGTCAATTTGTTTATGATTATGTCATTGTTGACGAGGCATCACAGGTGAGTGTGACAACTGGTGCATTGGCATTTTCCTGCGCCAAGTGCGCGGTGATTGTTGGAGATTTGAAGCAGCTTTCAAATGTAGTTGATAGTGAGATGAAAAAGCGGACAGATGCGATTTGGAAATCCTATCATATTCCATTGGCTTATCAGTATTCCAGTCACAGCCTTTTGCTTTCAATTACCCAGCTATTTCCTGAACTGCCCAAAACTATGCTTCGTGAGCACTATCGTTGTCACCCTAAAATAATCAATTTTTGCAACCAAAAATATTACAACAATCAGCTGATTATCCTTACAGAAAATAGTAGCGAACCACCTCCGTTGCTTGCATATCAAACAGTAATCGGCAATCACGCAAGGGAGAGGGTGAATCAACGTCAAATAGATGTTATAAAGACGGAAATTATACATGATCAGAAACTAGATGTTATGAGTGATACTATAGGAATTGTAACACCATATAGAAATCAAGCTGATGCTTTGCAACAGGTATTCAAGGGGACAAAAGTGAAGTCCGACACCGTAGATAAATTTCAGGGACAAGAGCGTGATGTTATCATTATGTCCACTGTCGATAATGATATTTCTGATTTTGCAGATGATGACCACAGGTTGAACGTGGCAATCTCACGTGCAATAAAGCAACTGATTGTTGTAGTGAGCGGAAATCCACCCAGTCGTGATACTGCCATTGGAGATTTGGTTAAGTATATTCAGTACAACAATATGGAGGTTATCCGCAGCGAGGTCTATTCTGTGTTTGATTTGCTATACAAGACATATTCTGATATCCGACTTCAAATGTTACAAAAGCAAAAACGCATTTCGCAGTTTGACAGTGAAAATCTAATGTTTTGCCTAATATCTGAATTGTTGAACGATGAACGCTTTCAGAAATATGATGTGTTGATTCATGTGCCACTTCGTATGATATTAAGGGATTTGTCAAGAATTGATGATGAAAGAGCAATCGGCTTTATTATGAATGAGAACACTCATGTAGATTTTCTTATTTATGATAAACTAAGCCATCAGCCCACTATTGTAATCGAGGTAGATGGTGTTAGCTACCATAAAGCCGAAAGCATACAAGCAGAGCGAGATACACTGAAAGATACTATTCTTGCGCAATATGACATACCGATTGAGCGCTTTAGAACAAATGAAAGTGGCGAGAGAGGGAGATTGGAAACTGCGCTACTAAATATATGCAATAATGGTGTAGAGGTGTTTGAATCCTGATGAAAAGTTGAAGTAGCGCTAAGCCAATTTATAGAAAGAGTCGGCATCTTTTGAGGGTTAAGGAAATGGCTTATGAATAGTATTTTTTTGAGCCACAATTCAAACACAAACTATTTTTCAGAAAATTAGCTGCTGACCTTAAGGTGCGATGGTTTTTAAGTATGAGCTGATGAAACTGAAATTAAACTTGGCGATTACCTTCTTGAAAAAACAAAAGAAATAGAAAATATAAATTATTTGTGTGTGGTGCAAAATTTAATAGTACAGTGCCTTCCCTTTGAATTGGGAGATTAATCATTTTTATAGGAAATTTTTCTTGCAATATAAACAAATGGTGTATCAGCTAAGCTTGTTATAATATAAATTATATAGCTTGAAAATAATATATTAATCAAAGTTGGGGTGTCATAAGTTCCGCCGAAAGCACAAAATGTGAATAAAACAGTGTTGATTAATTGAGAAATTAAGGTTGAAGCATTATTTCTCAACCATAGATATTTTGTTTTGTCACCGCTGAATTTACTGGTGTATTGCCATATTTTGTGATACAGCCAAACATCAATTTTTTGTGATATTGCATAAACAGCCAAACTTGAAAGCATTAATCTAGGAGTGTTGGAAAAAATCTGCTTAATACTTTCAAAAGCAACATCATTAATTGATGGAGTGAATAAAAGCCAAAATTGTGAAATAAATATAAAGGTAATTGAAGTTGCAATGCCGATATTTACAGCTTTGTCAGCATCTTTTTTAGAAGAAACTTCACTTAAAATATCAGTTACAAGGAAAGTTGAGGCAAAAAGAATGTTCCCAAGAGTTTGTTCAAGTCCAAAGGCATTGATTAGTATAAGTACTTCAATATTTGCCGCAATTGTTGAAAGAACAGTGAAACAAAAAAGTCCCTTTTTCCCAAAAAATTTAAACCAAACCAGAACAAGAGAATATGTGAAAAGAAGATTAATAATCAACAAAATTTCATTTTTCATATTATTCACCAACCCCAAAATCTGTATTTGTAAATAGGATATCAACCCTCGGGTTTTTAACATAAGTTGGATATATCAAATCTTTGAAAATTTTGATAACTCTGAAATCAGGTTTAATTGGCTTGGAATTTTCGCACATTATGTTAATACAAACACGTTCAAAATATTTTAGACCGATTTTAATGTCCGTAAGCATACTTTCAGCAGTTTGTCCGGGAATACCTTGTAATAAGCACACTTCATCTGCATATTCTGCAATTATTTCAGGTGAAGATTCATCAATACCTTTAATTAAATATGATTCACGAAAAAGCTTATCAAATGTTTCTACACCGATTTTAATTTTGACGGTAACACCTATTTTTTTAAAATCATTTTTGAGTTGTTGAATATTATTTCTGTCATTCCAATGACATTCAAAATGAATTTGCTCAATTTTTTTCTCAATACATTTAGCTTTTATTAAAGCCATTGTTTTTTCATCTAAATCAGAAAAACTTCCGGAGTTAATTATTTCAATACAACTGAATTTGCCTGTTAAATATTCCAGTACTTTTGAGTTTAATTTAAAATTATCGTTTTCATCAAGAGAAAAATCTAAATGATAGTCGCAAAATCTGCATTTTTTCCACTTACAGCCATTTCCACGCAGTAAAAAAATCTCTCGAGGATTTTTAGTAATATTGTATTCTTCACTTGGCAAACCAACGACTGAATGTCTTTCATTAATATTCATTTTAGCCTTTCTTTCCATTAAAAAAAGGGCATAAAAGCCCCTTAATAATTGACCTAGTTTTATTTAGCGACAGGAGGGTTTCGAACTGTCTTATTAAGTTATATGCTAATAATATCATATTTTTAAATAGATTTCAATTAAAAGTTTATTAGTTAAAATGTTCATAATTAGCAATAAAACATTTATTATTTTAGTCATTGTTTTTTTTGATTATTTATGATAGCATATTTATATAAATTTCAGAAGAGGTGATAATGATGAATAATATTTTTGCGGAAATTGGTTTTATGCCTTTTCTCTGGTTGGCAATTGCTGTAACTTTTTTTGCTTTAGAAGCTGTCACTGTACAATTCGTTAGCATTTGGATGGGACTTGGAGCGATTGTTGCAATAATTCCATCAGTTATGCAAGCTCCTTTTCATATTCAGTTCCTTGTATTTGTAGTTGCATCAGTTATGTTTATGATGTTAACAAGGCCATTCGTTAAAAATATAATCAATTCAAAAAAGGTTTATCGCACTAATGCTGACAGTGTGATTGGTATGGAAGCAATTGTAATTGAAAAAATAAACAATCTTAACGGTTGTGGAAGAGTTAGGGTTGGAGGACTTGATTGGGCAGCAAGGTCTGCTAATGGACAAATAATTGCTGAAGGTCAATGCGTTACTATTGAAGCTATTGAGGGCGTTAAGGTTATTGTAACTTGCAAAAGTTTTATAACAATAGAATAATTTTTTAGGAGGAAAGACTATGCCATATTTATTAGGAGCTTTGGGAATACTTTTTGTTGTAATAGTTATTTCAAACATCAAAATTGTTCCACAATCTCAGTGTTATGTTGTTGAAAGATTAGGTGTATATCACGCAACTTGGGAGACAGGTTTTCACGCAAAGATACCATTCATTGACAGAATTGGCAAGAAAATCTCGTTAAAAGAACAAGTTGTTGATTTTGCTCCTCAACCGGTGATAACTAAAGATAATGTTACAATGCAAATTGATACAGTTGTTTTTTATCAGGTTACAGACGCTAAACTTCTGGCTTATGGTGTAGAAAGACCAATTTCTGCTATAGAAAATCTAACAGCTACAACATTAAGAAATATTATAGGTGATTTAGAACTTGATAGTACTTTGACATCAAGAGATGTGATAAACACTAAAATAACTGCACTTCTTGACACTGCAACCGATAAATGGGGAATAAAAGTCAACAGAGTTGAACTTAAAAACATTATTCCACCTCGTGAAATCCAAGATGCAATGGAAAAGCAAATGAAGGCAGAACGTGAAAGACGTGAGTCGATTTTGCGTGCAGAAGGAGAAAAACATAGTCAAATTCTTGTTGCAGAGGGCGAAAAAGAATCTCAAATATTAAGAGCTCAAGCAGAAAAAGAAGCAGCAATTTTGAGAGCAGATGCTGTTAGAGAGCAAAAAATAAGAGAAGCGCAGGGCGAAGCCCAGTCAATTATGATGGTTCAAAAAGCTTTGGCGGACAGTATTGTCTTGTTGAATCAATCTGCACCAACTCAACAGGTTCTTACTATAAAGAGCTTAGAAACTTTTGCTAAAGTGGCTGACGGAAAATCTACTAAGATTATTATTCCAAGTGAAATTCAGTCAATGGCGGGATTTGCAACTTCCTTTAAAGAGATTATTTCTGATAAATAGTTTTTATTAAATTGCATAAAAAGCGGAGATTTTCAAAAAGAAAATCTCCGCTTTAGTATTTATAGTTTAATTGGCTCTGGATATTCAATGCCTTTTGTATCGACTGTAACAGTTTTAATTTTTTGATCATCAATAGGTTTATCGCTCAAATTTCTCTTAACTGAAACAATTTTTAATGCTTCATCAACACCATCAATGATTTTTCCGAAAGCTGCATATTCACCATCTAAATGAGGAGCATCATCAACCATAATGAAAAATTGAGAGCCGGCGCTGTCGGGCATCATTGTTCTAGCCATTGAGAGAACACCGAGTGAGTGTTTAAGGTCGTTTTTAAAGCCATTTGCGTTAAATTCACCTTTTATGGAATAACCCGGTCCTCCAGAACCTGTTCCGGTTGGGTCGCCGCCTTGAATCATAAAACCGGGGATTACTCTGTGAAAAATTATTCCATCAAAGAAACCTTTTTTAGCAAGAGAGATAAAATTATTTACAGTATTTGGAGCAATTTCAGGATAAAGTTCGCCAACCATTTTATTACCATTTTCCATTTCAAATGTTATTGTTGGATTTGACATTATAGTTCCTCCCAGCGTTTAACGCAAAATATTAAATATAAAAGCCAATCTCATTCTGATGTTTTCATCGTAAAACAACCAAAAGAATATATACAAGAAGAGAAAGGCAAATATTGCTGATTGATATGTATTTTTCATCAAAAATATAATGAATATACGAAATTATTAGGCTTATAAAAAAGTAAATAGCTGATACAATATTAATAGATTCAAAGGAATTTGAGAGCAGCACACAGATAATTGCATAAAGCATAAGAATAATTATACTTTGAGAAATTTTTATATGTTTAGGCACATTTCCAAAATCCATAGCAACCTCCATAATGTAATCAGTCGTTATATGTTATATTAACACCTAAAAAAAGAAAAATCAAGAATTTAATTATTTTTCTCATATATTAGTGTAGTTTTTATCTTTAAAATCTGTTAAAATAGAATATATGATGATACAAACAAGGAAGTGATTTTTTGGCTAGATATAAATATTTTGGAACGAATATTGAGCCTTCATGTGAATATTGCAAGTATGGAAAAATTTCTATGGATAAAAAAATGATTTTATGCGAGCATAAAGGAGTTATAATAGAGTCACAATGCTGTCGAAGATTTATATATGACCCATTAAAACGCAAACCAAAACGTCAAAGGTCTTTACCGCAATTTGACAAATCTGATTTTGAATTATAGAGAGTGGTGAACTAATGAGAGTTAAAAATAAAATACTGGCAATTATTTTATCTCTTATCATTGTTATACCTTTTTGTGGTGCGACATCTAAGCCTGTTATACCAAAATTGCCGGCTGAAGCAAAAGAGAAAAGAATTAACAATGTTCAAGGAGTTATTATAAATACTTTTGACAATGTGGATTTTCCACTTGTTGCCAATATGCATAATAACGAGTTGACAAATCAAATAAAATTAGCAATGCACTACCTTGATATGATAGGGATTAATACAATATTTTATGAATCTGTCAGAGGCTGCGAGGCTATGTATAACTCAAAACTTTGCACAATGAGCAAAAGTTTACGTGATGAAAATACGCTAACTATGAATATTGACCCTCTGAAAGTTATCATTCAAGAGGCGAAGAAATATAATATAGATGTATATGCGTTGATTAATCCATATTATGTGGGAAAATCCAATAATATTAATCTTGAAAGGGCAGATTATCCTCTGGAAAAAGAAAACTTTTTTGTCGACAGCGGAAATATGTACCTTTATCCCAATGAGATAGTTCAGTCATATGTAAGCGATATTTCTCTTGAAATAGCTAAAAAATATGATGTGAATGGGATTATTTATCAAAATTTAGACGATAAATCATTATTAAAAGCTGAAAATTATATTTCATTAGCATCTGACCAATTTATGGAAATAAGAAAAAAGATAAAAGCACTTGATTCAACTATTGATTTAGGAATTGCACTTGATGGTGATACAACTGAAATTGTTTCAGCATTTAATATCTCTTCAGCTTTGTTGGAAAAATTAGCAGTTGATGTTATAATGGCAAAAATATCTTCACCCACTGATGAAAACTACGAAAAATCAGTGAATTTGTGGCAATTATATTCATCAAAATATGGAGCGTCCTTGATAACTGTTAACAATGGATTTAAGCTTTTAAGTCCTAATGATGATGGTTTACCGAGCATTGACAGGTTTGAGCTAAACTATCAGGCGATTATAAATGAAAAATCTGATGTTTCCGGAGTAGCTATTAACAGCCTTTCAACTATACTTGATAAATTTAATGGATTGTCCACTTCGTTATCAACTTTGTTTTTGAACGACACCAAAATACCGGAAACGCAATTCAAATTAGCAAATGTTCTTCGCCTTGATGTGCCAATAACAGGTATAATTTATACAACCGAGAATGAATATTATATTACAGGAACTTCTAATCCTGAAAAACCTTTATATATCAATGGTGAATTATACGCAAATAGAGCTGAAAATGGAACTTTTGGAATAACTGTAGCGGTTAATGATAAAGAAAATATTTATAAATTTGTTCAAGACAATAAAACTTTTAATATTGAAATATTAAAACAGACTACACCTGAAAAAAGCATAAAAAAAATATATGAAATAAATAGCACATCAACATATCCAAGTATTTCTCAGTTTATCAATGCAGAGGATATGATTGAGGTTCAGTGTGTTGCACCGTCCGGAAGTCAAGTTACAGCAACACTTGATTCAATGAGCATAAAACTAAAACAAATTGACTTTGCTGAAGCAGGATATCCAGCCACATTCAAAGGAAAAATAAAAGCTCCATCAAAATATTCCGCTGAATCTGTTATTGATATAGGGAAAATTTCTTATGCTATGACCAATGACGGCAAAATCAATTTCACCAAGTCAAACGGAAATATATTTATTGCGGGTAAAAACTCACAAAAGGCTATAGAAGTTGATGATTATATTACAATGGTTTATGAAAATGCTGATGGAACAAACCCTGTTTCTATAATGAAAATAGGGGCAAAAGACTATGTTGTAGATGAAAATAAAGATTATTATAAATTAAAATCAGATGGATATATCAAAAAATCATCAACAAGGATTATTGCCGGAAACACAAAAATCGAAAGTACCTACAGCACATATATCACAGAAAACGATGATAAAAGTGAAACGTTCACACTTATTGGAACTAATGCACCTAATGTCAAGAGCAATATGACGGATAATTCAGTAATTTTAACTTTTTATAATACTACAGCACTGCCCGATATTGTGCCTATAAAAACAGAATTGTTTAAGAATATAATGAAAGTTAAAGTTGCGGAAAACACATATCAACTTCATTTTATATTTAAAACGGGCATCAAACCTGCGGGATTTGATTTTAAATATACGGGGGAAAATTATAAAGATTTTAAGATTTCATTTAATTATTATCGAGAACTTTTTGATAATGTGACAAAGCCATTGACTAATATTTCTGTTTTGCTCGACCCCGGTTGTGGAGGAAAAGATAATGGAAATATGTCGGTTGCGGGAATTTATGGACCTAGTGAAAAGGAAATTAATTTGGTAGTTGCACTAAAAACCAAAGAATTACTAGAAAGTTTGGGCGCAACAGTTCAATTGACAAGATATGATGATAAAATTTATACTGTGTCTGACAGAATGAGAGTTTATGCCCAAACTAATCCTGATTTTTTCATATCAATTCACCATAATTCATTGACAAAAGGCAAAAATATAGAAAATATTTCGGGAGTTGAAGTTTATTACGCAGACAGTCGTTACGAAGAATTTTCTAAATTATTATCCAAAAATGTGTCATTGTCTACAAATAGAAAAGATTTAAGTGCAATTCAGAGAAATGATATCATAACTCAAATAACTTCTTGTCCAACTGTAATCCTACAAAGTGGTTATTTATCTAATCCTTCAGAATTTAATGAAATTTTAGAACCGATGAATATTTATCGAACAGCATGCGGAGTAGCAAACACTATTTTAGAGTATACGAATAAATACAGTTAAAATTTTAAAGGTTGATAATTATGCAGGTTTAAAAATTATTTTATCAGCAAAGATTTATCTTTAGCGGAAAATCGTAGATTTTCTTTGCTGATTTAATGTTTTTATCTGTACTTCCACTAATAATTGTGTTTGTATATGCTGTTTTGTACACATATTTTTTAATAACTAGGTTGACAAACTTTTGTAAAAGTGGTATAATGTCAAAAATGAATATGTTAATTTGTTGATGAGGAAGGCTTCTCATTAAACTGGAAAGAGAGAACGCAACTTGGCTGTAATTGTGTTCCCAGTGTGTGAAAAAGCTTACCACCTCGGAATGTGCAACTAATGCTTTTATGCACCAAATGCACCGTACTTGCTGCGTTAAAGCAATATTTGAGTGGTATAGCGGTTCGCTATGCAATTCGGGTGGAACCATGGAGCTTAAACTTCATCCCGTTTTTGGGGTGAAGTTTTTTTGTACAATTTTTTTGAGATTTCACCTCGTCGGTATTAAATAGAAAATTTATAAGGAGGAACAATTATGATTAAAGTAACATTAAAAGGCGATGTAGTAAAGGAATATGAAAACGGTACAGCTGTTATTGATATAGCAAAAAGCTTGGGTGCAGGATTGACTAAGGCTGCTTGCTGTGCAAAAATTGACGGAAAAATCTGCGATTTAAGAACAAAAGTTGAAAACGATTGCAACTTGGAAATTTGCACATTTGACGATAAGGACGGCAAAAAAATATTCTGGCATTCCGCTTCCCATGTTCTTGCTCAAGCTATTAAAAGATTATATCCAACAGCTAAATTGGCAATTGGGCCGGCAATAGAAAATGGATTTTACTATGATATTGATGTTGAAAAGCCATTCACACAAGAAGAATTAGAGAAAATTGAAAAAGAAATGGCTAAAATTGTTAAGGAAAATATCGAAATAGAAAAATTTGAACTTTCTGAGTCAGATGCAATCGAACTTATGAAAGAAAATGAATATAAAGTTGAGCTGATTAAGGAACATTCCTCAAAAGGTGAGGCTGTCAGCTTTTATAAGCAAGCTGAATTTACTGATTTATGTGCAGGACCTCATTTGATGAATACAAGTGTTTTAAAAGCTATTAAGCTAACTCAATGCACAGGTGCATACTGGAGAGGCGACTCGAAAAACAAAATGCTTTGCCGAGTTTATGGTGTTGCATTCCCAAAAGCTTCTCAACTTGACGAGCATTTAACAATGATTGAAGAAGCAAAAAAACGTGACCATAATAAGCTTGGACGTGAACTTGAACTATTCACAACTTCGGAAGTGATTGGACAGGGTTTGCCGATTATGTTACCAAAAGGTGCTAGAATTTTGCAACTTCTACAAAGATTTGTTGAAGATGAAGAGCAAAAACGTGGTTGGCAGTTGACTAAAACTCCAATTATGGCAAAAAGTGACCTCTACAAAATTTCTGGTCACTGGGATCATTACAAGGACGGAATGTTTGTTCTTGGAAATGAAGAAACAGATGATGAAGTCTTTGCTCTTCGCCCAATGACTTGCCCATTCCAATATCAAGTTTTCTTAAACAGAGGACGTTCTTACAGAGATTTGCCAATGCGTTTGAACGAAACTTCAACCCTATTCAGAAATGAAGATTCCGGAGAAATGCATGGACTTATTCGTGTACGTCAATTCACAATCTCTGAAGGACATTTGATTTGCACTCCGGAACAGCTTGAAGGCGAATTTAAAGGCTGCTTGGAACTTGCAATTTTTATGCTTAAAACTCTTGGACTTTATGAGGACGTTTCCTACAGATTTTCTATGTGGGACCCTGATGACAGAGATAAATATATTGGAACTCCAGAGCAATGGGAAGAGGCTCAGGGTGTGATGAGAAAAATCCTAAATCATCTTGAAATTCCTTATACTGATGCTATTGGTGAAGCTGCATTCTATGGTCCAAAGCTTGATATTCAAATAAGAAATGTTCATGGTAAAGAAGATACTCTTATTACAATTCAAATTGACCAATTGCTTGCCGAAAAATTCGGTATGGAATATGTTGATACTGATGGTACAAAGAAAAACCCATATATTATTCATAGAACATCCCTTGGCTGCTACGAAAGAACACTTGCACTTCTAATTGAAAAATATGCCGGTGCATTCCCAATGTGGCTATCACCTGTTCAAGTTATGGTTATTCCAATTTCTGATAAACATTCTGACTATGCAAAGGAAATTGAGCAAAGCTTAATCAGCAAGGGCATAAGAGCTGAATCGGATTTCAGAGCAGAGAAAATGGGATATAAAATCAGAGAAGCGCAACTTGAAAAAATCCCATATATGCTAGTTGTGGGTGACAATGAAAAGGCAGAAAAGACAGTTTCTGTACGTTCACGCAAGGACGGCGACAAAGGTACAATGCCATTTACTGACTTTGTGGCAATGGCACTTGAAGAAATAGAAACAAAAGCAAGATAAATTTACTCATAAAAAGGCGATGAAAAAACTCATCGCCTTTTTTGATATTTAACTATGATTTTAAGTAATCAGATGGCTTTTTAAATTGAATAGGTTTCACTTGTTCTTCAAGAGTGGAAAAAATATATCCTTTTGATTGATAATATTGTATTACTTTTTCTACAGCTTTTGGGGTTGTGTTTGCAAGGTTGGTGTCGTGAAACAGAATTATTAATCTGTCTTTATTCTCACCTTGCTTAACAACGTTGTTAAATAGAGTTTGTGCAGGGTAGACAACGGCAGTATCATCACCTGAAACGATGTTCCAATCATAGTAAACATAACCTCTGTTTGTCATTGCATCAATAATTTGTTGCATTAATTTCGGTTGGACAAAATAATTGGCACTTCCACCGGGGAAACGAAATATTTTGTTTTTTTGCCCAGTGGCTTCAAATATTGTATTTTCAATTTCATTAAAATCCTTCATATAATTATCGAAAGAGCTGTATATGTAGTTATATTCGTGCCGACAGCAATGTGGAGCAATACTATGACATTTTGTTGCAATTTCAGACATAAGGGATTTTGCAGTTTCATCTTTTCCAATGACGAAAAATGTAGCTTTAACATTATACTTATCCAATATTTCTAAAAGTTCAGCAGTATTTTTGCTTGGCCCGTCATCAAATGTGAGATATACAGTTTTGCACTTTACATCAGGCTGAACATCGGTTATACTTGATGTTGCAGTAACTGGAATTTTTGATGAAATACCCAGAACAGCTGTAAGTACAATTATCATAAATAATATGATTGATAAATAACGACTTTTAAATTTTATGATTTTAAACATATTATTTCCTCCTGCGATTACTATTTAATAATATGATGTAGGGCATGCTATTATGTTATAATCCCATATTATTATAAAAAATCTTGAAAAAAGATAAAGAAATACAATGAAAATTAAATATAATAGTCGATATAAATTTTATCTTAATTTTATACTAAAAAACTATTGCATTTTTAGGCAATATATTATATAATATACGAGCATGCATGGACTACTGCTTTTGTTGTAGTAGGGTTTGCTGCGAACATATTGTTCGACGAGCAAAGCAGACAGTCCTCTAACTATATGTTATGAAAGTCTGTATATTTTAAGGAGGAACGGAAATGGACGCTTTAAAGCAAATTTCAGAAGGCTGCCTAAAGGCAGAAGCACCAATCGTTAATGTTGGTGACTTTGTTAAGGTTCACGTTAAGATCAAGGAGGGCGACAGAGAAAGAATTCAGATTTTTGAAGGCACAGTTATTGCTAAGAAGCATGGCGGTGTTGCTGAAACTTTCACAGTACGTCGTGTAGCTCATGGTTGCGGAGTTGAGAGAGTATTCCCTCTACATTCCCCACACGTTGATAAAGTTGAAATCGTACGTAAGGGTAAAGTACGCAGAGCTAAACTTTACTACTTGAGAGATCGTGTTGGTAAGGCTGCTAAGGTTAAAGAATCTATCTAGTGTTTACCTATAGAAAAAGGGCAGTTTACTGTCCTTTTTTTTGTTATTAACAAAAAGGAGAATTCAAATGACTGAAATAAATGAACTATATAGCGAAAATAAAACAGAGATGTATGATTTGTTGTTACGTCAATTGTTGGCTTTAACAGAGGGAGAAAAGCATATAATCCCTAATTTAGCCAATGCGGCTGCACTGATATATAATGCACTTAATGATATAAACTGGGCAGGATTTTACCTTATGACTGACGGCTATCTTTTGCTTGGGCCATTTCAAGGTAAAACAGCTTGTGTTAAAATACCTGTGGGCAGGGGAGTTTGCGGAACAGCAGTTTCAGAAAATCAAACTCAGCTCATTTCAGATGTACATCAATTTAAGGGACATATACCTTGTGATGGTGCATCAAATTCTGAAATAGTCATACCGATAAGAGTTAAAGATGAAATTATCGGAGTTTTGGATATTGACAGTCCACTTATAGGACGATTTGATGAAGAAGATAAAAAAGGACTTGAAAGTTTAGCAAAAATACTTGAAAGTGCTTGTGAGTGGTAGTTGAACAAAAAGCTAAAGTAAAGTAATTTACTTTAGCTTTTTTTGTACAAATTGCTAAAAAGAGTTGTCTAAATTATAATTATAAAGTATAATAAATATAATAAGCGACTATGAAAAATTAGGAGGAATTAACTTTGAAAACACTTTTAATTATGATTGCAGCGACTATTTTTATTTTATTTTCATTAGTATTCAATTTGTCAGGTAAAATGTTGAATTTAATGGGTTTATCGGCAGAAAATTATATGCTGTACATTAATATTCTATCTACTTTAGTACTAATATTCTTGCTTATAAGCATTTTCTCTTTGATTAAAAACAAAAATTATAAATTCCATAGTAAAAATGATAAAATAACAGGTTTAAATTCATACGCAATGGTTAATCAAGCCTATAATTCTTTTCCGAAAGGTGGAGTTGGGTACACTTGCGTTTTAATAAAGCTAGATAATTTTGTTGATATTGCAAATTTATTTGGATATGAAGCTGTTGAAAATTATTCCCTAACAATATCAAATGTTTTGAAAAAATTTATTAACAGATATGAATATGTTACAAAAACAAAAGGCAGGGAAATTTTTGCCCTTATTTTAAAAACTAATGATATGTACATAATTCGTGATAGATTAGCCGTTTTACAAGATAGTTTAAATAAAATGAATATATTATGTGGCGAAACAAAGTATGATTATGTTGGTAAATTTTCAATTTCTATTTATCCGATAATGGGAACAGAAAGCGATTTTGATGGTATGATACGCAATTCAAATTTGAATTTTGTACCTTGGTATCAGCAAAATGATGCAACAACATATGAAGATTTGGTGATGCGTGAAAAGCTCTTGCCGGACGTTTATAATGCTATTGAACAAAAACAATTTGTGCCATATTTTCAGATTAGATATAATACCAAAACGAAAGATGTGGTTGGTGCGGAAATATTTGCAAGATGGAAACACCCTAAATATGGTATTTTAAAGCCTAGAACTTTTATAAATTTGCTGGAAATGTATGGATTAATAGACGATTTGGATATGCAAATGTTCTGCATTGCTTGTGAAATAACAAAAGCACGTAAAGAAAAGGGCTTAATATTAATGCCATTAGCAGTGAATATGTCACTGCAAAATATGTATCAGCTTAATTTTATTGAAAATTTAATTAAGATTTTCAATGATTATGATATTGATGCAAAGTATATTGAGATAACAATAACAGCTAATGAGCATATAGAAAACGATTCAGTTCTGAATAATGTGTTAAATAAACTGGTGAAAATGGGATTTAAGCTGTCAGTAGCGAAGCTGGGAAATATTAGTTTTTCAACTGATGTTTTAGAATTACCATTTAATAAATATATTCTGGATTTCGAGCATATAAATGATAATGGATTAAATAAAAATGAAGAAATAATTTCTAAGATTATCAAGTTAGCCACAAAAGAAAAATCAATCACTCTTGTAGCTAAAAACATTTTAACAGAAGTTAAGTATAATTACTCAAAAGCTCTTGGGTGTGATAGTGTGCAAGGTTTATATTTCAGTAAGTTAATGGATAAAAAGCAATTTGAATATTTTATTTCTCGTTTAGAAAACAATATTTATAAGAACTAAATTCGTAAAAGCTATGTTAAAATCAGCATAGCTTTTATTAATACAAGTTTTAATTTTGTATTAATAATATTATGGCTATTTTGTGTAATTTATTATTTTGTAACTTCGCACAACGTAATTATAATTATGTTGTATTATTATACGAAATTTTCAAAATGTTATTGTTTTACTACAGTTTTTGTGGTAAAATTAAGTAAATCATATTAATAAATAATATTTGGAGGGAATTATATGAACTTATCTTCAAAATCAAAGAAAAAAGTCAAATCTTTTAAGACAAAATCAATGTTGGTTTTAGGCGGTTCAATAGCAATTATGTTTGCAATTATGGGACTTTTAATTATTCTGTACACAGGAGCTAATTTTTCTTCCAGTGAAACAAAAATTATTCAAAATTCTAATAATTCAGTCAAAGCAGAAATAGGAAAATACTTCACAAAATATACTTCAATCGTTGAACAAATGGCAACTGACCAAAGTGTTGTTGCGTTCGCTGAAACAATGCACAAAGGCGATAATCCAATGACTAATGCTAACTATAACAATGTTATGAATATGCTAAAAGCAAGTGCAAACATTGACACTCAAAATATATTGACTGTTTATGTTTCTGCTAATAATGCAAGTAAATGTATTGATAATGTTGGTTGGATTTCCGAAAGCGACTACGACGTTACAACTCGTGAATGGTATACCGCAGTCACAACAGGCAAGACATTTATAAGTGAGCCATATCAAGATGCAAGTACTGACAGTGTTGTTGTTTCAATTGCAACACCTGTTAAGAATAATTCAGGTAAAATTGTTGGTGTTGCTGCAACTGATATTGACATTACAACTCTTAATGCTATGGTTTCATCAAAAATCCTTGGGGAAAAAGGCTACTATATTTTACTTTCATCAGATGGAACTATTTTAAGCCATAATAATAGCGAAAATCTTATGAAAAAATTGCCAGACGCAGGATATAACAAAGATATGCTTGATGTTGCCGATAAAATGGACGGCAAATTGTACAAAACAAATGACAATTCAATTAAATCATATGTATCTTGTGTTGGAATTGACGGAACAGGTTGGAAAATAATTTCAAGTTTACCGGAAAATGAATTTAATAAGAACGTATATTCAGTTGTACTTGTTCTAATTGTAATGTTCATAATAATTTTTGCATTGCAAATTCTATTAATATATGTAATTATCACCGGTATGACAAAGCCATTAATTAAACTTTCAAATATTACTCAAGAACTTGCTGAAGGAAAATTGGATGTCAACATTGATATTAAGTCAAATGATGAAATTGGTGTTTTAGCTGATTCTTTGAGAAATCTTGTTAGCAGATTGAAAGAATATATCAATTATATTGATGAAATATCCGATGTTTTGGTTAAAGCTGCTGATGGTGAGTTGAGATTAAGACTGAAATATACATATGATGGCGATTTCAGAAAAGTAAAAACATCGTTGACCAATGTTTTAGCAATGCTCAATAAAACAATTAGCGAAATTTCCACAGTTTCTTCTGAGGTTTCAACAGGTTCAGAACAAATTGCCTCAGGTGCACAAAACTTAGCGCTTGGAGTTACAAATCAAGCACAAGCCGTTGAAAGTGTTTCAAAAACAGTTGAAGAAATTGATGAAAAGTCTAAGAATAATGCAGAAAATAGTGGTAAAGCAATGGGATTCTTTGATGAAGTTGCAAAAGAAATTAATTCTTGCAACACAAGTATGGAATCTATGATTGAAAATATGAGAGAAATTAACAGCTCATCTGAAAATATCGGAAAAATAATAAAGGTAATTGAAGATATTGCATTCCAGACAAATATTTTGGCACTTAATGCCGCTGTTGAAGCTGCAAGAGCAGGTGAGGCAGGAAAAGGATTTGCCGTTGTTGCTGATGAAGTTAGAAATCTAGCATCAAAGAGTGCTGAAGCTGCTAAAAACTCAACTCAGCTAATTCAAGCATCTATGACAACTGTTGCTACTGGTGTTGAAAAGAGCAATACAATAGCTAATGCAATCAGTGACATTGCAAAGAGAGCTGATGAAGTAAGCATACTCATTAAGAATATTTCAGATTCATCTGCTAAACAATCTGACTTGACAAAAGTTGCAGTTGAACAAGTAGAGCAAATTTCAATGGTTGTTCAAACTAACTCAGCAACTGCTGAAGAAAGTGCCGCAGCGGCTGAAGAGCTCAGTGGTCAATCACATATGCTAACAGATTTAGTTAAGACATTTAAGACAGATGAATCAGCCTCTGATGTATCATCATCAAGTATTTCAAAGTCAAAAACTTTAAATATCAGAGATAATAGTTCATTTAGTAACAGCAAATATTAATTAAAAAGTTAAGTGCATACAAAAACAGGACAGCAGTTATTATGACTGCTGTCCTGTTTAATTTGAACTAATTTTGGATAGGGGATTGGAATTTTAATCTAAAATATTGTATAGTCTGTGCCGCTGCATAAGAGGCAACCGATACAATAATTATCATAGCCCCAGAGGGTAAATCGAATGTATAGGAAAAATATATTCCGGAAAAGCAGAATATAATTCCCAAACCAATTGAAATAAGCATACGATTTTTGATATTGTTGGAAAATATTTCGGCAATAGCTGCCGGCGCTGTCAAAAGAGCAATAACCAGAATTATTCCGGCAACTCTTATTAAAACAACAACGGTCAATGCAACCATAACAAGCAATAAATATTCTAAAAATGTTGTTTTAATTCCAACTACTTTTGAAAATTCCTCATCAAATAGGTACACTTTCCAATCGTTATAGAACATCAAAATTAAAAATGCAGCAGCAATTGTGATGACAAACATAATCTTGATATTTCCACTAGTAACCGATAGAATATTTCCAAAAAGGTATGAGTTCATATCAGGGGGATAACCGGGCATCATCGCTACAAATGCAATTCCGAGTGCCATTCCAAGTGACCAGAAAAGTGCAATTACAACGTCTGATTTTGCACCGCCTTTACGTTTGACAAAACCTATTCCAAACGCAGCGGCAACTGAAAACAGAACCGCTCCCAACATAGGTTCAAAACCTAAAAGATATCCCAATCCAACACCGCCGTATGCTGTGTGAGCAATTCCACCGCTCATCATAACAAGCTTTTTTTGAACTATAATAACTCCAATCATTCCACAAACAACACTTGCCAAAATTGAGGCAACAATCGCATTTTGTAGGAATTTATAGGTAAAAACTGCTTCTAACATTGGCAATCGCCTCCATTGTGTTCGTGCAAAACTCTGTGTGGAACCCCATGTGCGATTAAATCAACAGGGCAACCATATAGTTCATTTACAACTTTTTCATTAAATTCAGGTTCGCCATGATAAACTAATTTCTCATTCAAACAAGCTATTGATTTAACTGTTGATGAAATTGCAGTCATATCATGAGTTATCAAAACAATTGTCATTTTCTTGTTGAGCTTTTCTAAAAGCTGAAAAATTGCATTGCGTGAGGCGGGGTCAACGCTTGCAGTAGGCTCGTCCAAAAACAAAATTTGTGGCTCTGTTGCAAGGGCTCTTGCTATCAAAAGGCGTTGAAACTCTCCTCCGGAAAGCATTGAAATCTGCCTATTTGCTAAATCATCTATCCCAACAAATTCCAGTTTTTCATGAGCAATTTTCTTGTTTTCAGCAGAATATCTGAAAAATGGGTGCAAACTGCCTTTCATCATTCCTGTCATAGCAACTTCTAAAACGGAGATAGGGAAGCTCTTATCAACATCAGAAAATTGTGAAACATAGCCGATTTTCTTACGATTTTTTTCAATATCTTCCCCATAAACCAGAATTTTGCCTTTGGTTTTAGGAATAATCCCTAAAATTGCTTTGACTAATGTTGATTTGCCGCCGCCATTAGGTCCCATTATACCCAGAAAATCTCCCTCGTTTATGGTTAAATTAACATCAGTAATTGCGGGGTGCTGTCCATAATGAACAGTTAAATTTTCAATTTCGATTGCTTTTATCATTAATTCATAGCCTCTTTCATAGTTTGAGCCATCAATCTTAAATTTTCAATATAATTTTCAGCTAATGGAGAAAGCATTATAGTTCTTCCGCCAATTTCCTCAGCAAAAGCCTTAGATTGGCTACTGTCAATTTCTGCTTGATAAAAGATTACTTTGATATTTTCTTTTTTGGCAAAGTCTATCATTTCTGCTAAATGTTTTGCAGTAGATTCCTTGCCCTCTTCTTCAAGTGCATACATTTCTATTCCGTAATCTTGTGCAAGATATCCAAAAGCTGGGTGAAATACAATTATTCTTTTGTTGGTGATTTCCGACAATATTGTTGACATTTCCTCATCAATGCTCTTGAGTTCTTCTAAAAATTTATTTGCGTTTTCTTCATATATTTTAGCATTTTCGCTATCTATAAGGGATATTTCTTTTACGATTACTTCTACCATAACCGCTGCACGTTTTGGAGAAACCCAAATATGCGGGTCACGACCTTCGCCTATTTTAATATCGTCATATTTTTTTGCTACTTCTTTTTCAAGATAAATAATCTGAGTTTTTTGGGCAACGTTTGGTAAAACATTTGCCTCTTCTGTTGGAACTCCGATAGAAAAATAAATCTTTGCCTTAGAAAATTCTTCTTTTTCTTTTGGAGTTGGCTCATAATTTTCAGGACTGTTTCCGGGAGGAATTATTGTTATAACCTCCATATTATCGCCGCAAACCGCTTCAACAAAGGATTTAAGTGGGGGAATTGCCACAGCAATGATTGGCTTTTGGCTTGAAATTTCTTTTGATTTATCCTGATTTTTACATCCGCTGAATGACAATACTGCTAAACTTGTTAACAGCAACAAAACGAGTTTTTTACTTTTAAACATTACAATTCCTTCTTTAACAAAAAATCTAATTTGCAAACTACTTGCAAATTAGATTTTAACACAATTATTTCTATTTGTAAATATCAAAATGTAAATTTCTACATATTTTCTTTTTCTTTGCAACTTTTGCATTTGCCATACAAAATCGACTTATCACATCTGATATCAAAACCGTGACTTTGGGTAATATGATCCATTAGTTCATTCATAAATTCACAGTCCAGATGAATAACTTTTCCACAAGTGGAACATTGCAAATGAAGATGTTCGTGACAGAAAGAATTTTCTCCAACATAGCGATATGTCGATTTTTTCCCTGTATCATCAGTGTATTTTGAAATTAAACCTTGCAAAACAAGCTTATCAAGATAACGATAAATAGTGGTTAAATTAACGGAATTATCATTTCTCTCCAAATATTCACTTATTTCGGAAACAGTCACAGTTTTGTCAGAGTACTCTTGCAAGAAATCAAGTATCATCTGCTTTGATTTTGTATTATAGCCGCCACTTCTCATAGTATTTCCTCCAAAACTTGAAATATAACAATGGGTATATTTTAACACAAAATTCAAACTTTTAACAGGGAAAAACAAAAAATTATTCAAATTCAACTGAAATGTAGAGGATATTATAAATCTTTTTTTCTGTATATATTAATGGACAAGAAAATTGAAATAATATTTATCAAAATAACTGCAATTACTATTAAAAATTCGCCCCATATACCATTTAAAAAGCTGAATAAATCAAATATGGTATTGTTAAGTGTAATCATAAATGTGGATATCGCAATTATTATAACAGGAAAAATGAACATTAATATTCTTGATTTTTCAGTACCATATTTAAAAGTCAGGGGCAAATTAAATGATATAAAAGTTGTGCCTAATAGTCCAAAAACAAAGGCACTTTCAAAAAGGTTTTTTACAGGATTTTTAAATATAAATGAGATAGCAAATATAATAATTGATGCAATTAAAAGGGAAACGAATATGCAAATATACCCGAAAATATATTTTGAAAGAACAATTTCTGCTCTCTTATATGGCAACATCGCCGCATATCTATCCCATTTACTGCGTTCATCATAGGCTAAAGCGGTTATAGGCAGCATTGACGCAAGAACCACTACAAACATTAAAGATGAGGCATCGTGCTGTATCAATATAAAAATAAGAGCAATTATTAAATATCGGCTTAATTGGCTCATTGTGGTATACAAATCTTTTATTATTAAACCCTTCATTATTTTTTACCTCCTTTGACGATGAATAATATAATTTCTTCTATTGAAGCGTTTTCTACATTGAATTTTGAAGAAATTAAATCTCTTCTTACAAGAGCCTCAATGGAATAATCGGTTTTTTTCACACCAACAATAACATCGGATTGCAAATCTTTCAGCTCTTCTTCTGTGGGGTGAATTATGCCATATATTTCCTTTAATTTGTCCTTTTCTTCGCAAATCATAAGCTTTCCTTGATGTATAAAAGCAATATAATCGCATATTTTTTCAAGGTCGCTTACAATATGCGAGCTAATCAAAATTGAATGTGTTGTGTCAATTGTAAATGCGTTAAATATATCTAAAATTTCATCACGAATAATCGGGTCTAATCCGCCTGTAGCCTCATCAAGTATCAATAATTTTGCATTGTGGGAAAGTGCAACAGCGGTGGTTAATTTCATTGTCATACCTCTTGAATAATCCTTTATTCGTTTATCAAGTGGCAGTGAAAACTGTTTTAAATATGAAAAATACGTAGTTTCATTCCAATTTTTATATGTGTTTTTCATAATTACATTGACGTTTTTGGCATTCATTACCTCAGGAAAGTTTGCCTCATCAAGCACAACACCGATATCGTCCTTAATTATGTCAAAATCAGGGTCAGTATTGTTTTTACCCATAACAAATATTTCGCCGTTATCTGCTTTAATAGCGTTCATTATAAGCTTGATTGTTGTGCTTTTTCCTGCACCGTTTTCGCCTACAAGCCCCATAATACAGCCAGATGGCAATGTTAGGTTAAAATCTTTCAATTCAAAATCTTTGTAAGACTTTGAAACATTTTTTATTTCGATAGCGTTCATTTTACTCCTCCAACATTCTAATCATTTTAATTAAATCTTCATATGATAAATTACAATTTTTTGCAAGTTTTGAAATTTCCGATAGATAAAATTCAATTTTTTTGAGATTGTTCTCTCGAATTAGTTCAACATTTTGATTAGCAACAAAACAGCCTTTGCCAGCAACTGAATTAATAAATCCGACTTTTTCAAGTTCGTCATATGCTCGTTTAGTTGTTATAACGCTAATTCTCAAGTCTTTTGCTAAAGTTCTGATTGAGGGAAGAACGTCGCCACTTTCAAGTTCGCCCGATATAATTTTGTTTTTTATTTGCGAATATATCTGTTCATAAATAGGCAGGTTGCTCGAGTTGCTAATTACGATATTCAATTTATCACCTCTTTTAAACAATAACCGTTAATATACAGTATATACAGTTATTCGATTTTGTCAATATAAAAATAAAAATTTCCTTGAAATATATAATTGAATTTGTCAATAATATAATAAATCTAATCAATATAGTATTTTAAGTTGACAAGACCCTCTAATTATGTCATAATATAGTTTAGAGTTTAGATTAATAATTTTAAATTATTGAGAGGTGAGCATGATTGGACAGTAGTTGCGGTCGAAGTTGTAACTATTATAAATTTGATACGATTAGTTCCTTATGCTCAAATTTCAAAGAGTATATGCTTTTTTAACATATACTTGCTTTGTTGTTGATATTTTTAAGGACTGTCGTATCGCAAAAATGATACGGCAGTTTTCTGCCTTTTAGGAGGTTACTTGATGACAAAGAGTGTTTTACTTTCTCTTCTTGAGGAAAAAAAGTTTAAATCAATCCACGAGGTTTTATCCCAATATAACCCCGTTGACCTTGCTAGTTTGTTTTCGGAACTGAACGAAAAAGATTTGGTTTTGGTCTTTAGAATGTTAGAAAAAACTAAGGCAGCCGATGTCTTTGCTTATATGGATAACGATATTCGTCAAATGCTTTTATCCGGATTTTCGGACTTGGAAATTCAGTCAATTCTTGAGTCAATGTTTACTGATGACGTTGTTGACTTTTTGGAAGATATGCCAGCTAATGTTGTTACCAAACTTTTGGAAAAGGTGGATAAATCTACCCGTACCGACATTAACAAAATATTGCAATATGCCGACGGAAGTGTTGGCAGCATAATGACAACTGAGTTTGTTGAGTTAAGACCACAAATGACAATCAAAAATGCTCTTGAAAAAATACGTAACGTTGGAATTGAGAGCGAAACAATTTATACTTGCTACGTTGTTGAAAAACAAAAACTTGTTGGTGTTATTTCAGCTAAAACGATGCTTACTAACCCTGATACAAGTGTAATTGACGATTTAATGACAGACAATTTTATTTTCGCCAAAACATCTGATGACAGAGAATATACGGCTAACCTTTTCAGAAAATATGGATTGATAGCTATTCCTGTTGTTGATGGAGAGGGTTGTATTGTTGGAATTGTAACTTTTGATGATGCTATTGAGGTTTTAACTGAAGAAACAACAGAAGATATTCACAAAATGGCGGCTATCACAGCCAGCGATGAATCCTATCTGAAAGCCTCCGTTTTCACTCACGCAAAAAACAGAATTGGTTGGCTTTTGATATTGATGCTCTCAGCAACAATAACAGGCAGAATACTTGCAAATTACGAAGCAACTTTTGCTGTAATCCCTCTACTTGTTTCATTTATACCAATGCTTATGGATACAGGCGGAAACTGCGGTTCACAAAGTGCTACATTAGTAATTCGTGGATTAGCTGTTGATGAACTTCATTTTGCAGATTTTTTCAAAATAATCTGGAAAGAATTTAGAGTTTCACTCCTTGTTGGACTTGTTTTAACATTAGCCAACGGACTTAGAATTTACATTTTTTATCACGATATAAGGCTTACAATTGTAATTTGTGCGTCACTTTTATTAACTGTCATAATTGCTAAGTTAGTGGGTTGTTCCTTACCAATTCTTGCTAAAAGATGTGGTCTTGACCCCGCAATAATGGCTGCACCACTTATCACAACAATTGTTGATACCTGTTCAATAATGATTTACTTCAAAATTGCTACTATTATTTTAAAACTATAATATCAAAACTGCCTGAATTTCTATTTGAAGAATACAGGCAGTTTTTTTGTTAATTTGTTCATAATTTTCTTTGCAAATATTAATAAAATATGCTATACTTATCGTATTATGAATAAGAATGTCAACAATTAACCATTATAAATTATGGAACTTGTTTAATTGAAAATATTAACTTATTCTTCAATCAACCTTTAATTATACTAAAATTGCGGAGGACGTTATGAAAAATTCAGGAGTCATCAAGGAGTATTTTTTTATTGCTGTGGGAACTTTTTTGGCAGCATTGGGCGTTTACTATTTTATGGTACCCCAAGATATCGTAACAGGTGGAGTTTCCGGATTAGCAATTGTTATTGCTAAGTTTTTACCTTTACCAATTTCGCTTATCACTTTGATTATCAACGGTTTGCTATTGATAATTGGCTTTACTTTTTTGGGAAAAGAGTTTGGAATGAAAACTGTTTATTCATCAATACTTTTTTCGTTTTTCATCTATCTGATGGAAACATTTTACCCTGTAACCGCTTCCTTAACAGATATGGTTTGGTTGGATTTAGTTATGTCAGTAATCATTTCTAGTTTTGGACTTTCAATCGTTTTCAACCAAAATGCTTCCACTGGAGGAACAGATATTTTAGCAAGAATTTTCAACAAGTCATTAAACGTTGAAATAGGAACAGGCTTGTTGCTTGCTGATGCCTTTGTTGTTGGTTCTTCTATAATTGCTTTCGGGTTAAAAACCGGTCTAGTCGGTGCTTTAGGTTGGTTCTTAGCAGGACTTTCAATTAACTATTTCATTGATGGTTTCACAATCAAAAAAGAAGTTACAATTATGACCAACAAAGCTGAGGAAATTCGCAACTTTATTCTAGGAGATATGTCAAGAGGATTGACTGTTTATGATGCAAGAGGCGGATATACCAATGAAGATAAGGAAATTATTGTAACAGTTTTGGACAAAAACGAGTATTATACTTTGAAAAAAGCCATTAAAAATATTGACCCAAATGTATTTTTGATAGTACGCACAGTTCACGAAGTTCTTGGGGAAGGCTTTGCAGGATTTTAAAATTATATACAACTAAATGTAGTTAGCGAGATAATTCAATATCTATAATGATATTTATTTCTGCTTATTTCCAACATTTCAAGTAGTTTCCCATAAAATTAATGTAGAGCATAATTTGCGAAAATCCGTTTAAATGGAATTGTAAGTATCCATTTAAAGGAGGCGCAAATTATGCTCTACTTTTTTGAATTATTTAATTAGTCTTCAATTGGTTGTGTGTTATAAAGATTTGTGCCTTCACTGTCAATAATAACAATAG
>JAVWQH010000003.1:0-16134 GCA_036635475.1 Oscillospiraceae bacterium
CCTATTTTTTTATAAATTTTATCTATATCGCTGTTAAATTGAACGACTTGCAATTTCATCTTAGAAATTTCAACCATTTCCCCTGTCTTTTTGCCAGCAGCATTTGCAACACATTTTGCTTTATATAGTAATTCATCAAATTTTCCCATCGTAAAATCCCCCCAGCTTTTTTTATAATTATAACAGTATTAAATGCTTTTTTCAATAGATATAATCTATTCTCCCACAAATTCTCTTAATAATGAATTTGTTGGCAATAAATCTTCATCAATATCCTCAAAATTTTCCAGTGCATAATACATTTTTATCAATTCTTGCATATTCGGGCTGTCTTGTGGAATTTTGTCCAAAAGAGGATACAAATAATTATGGAAAATGCAGGGTTCATAATCTAGTGTTGTATCAATTTTGATATCTGCTTCATCTCGAAATGGATTTATGTATTTTATTTCACCATCAACTATATTGTTCCACATTAATAATGTTGACTCAGGGGGGTGATTTCTTTCACGACTATCCCTTATCATTCTCCGCATAAGTCTTATTGCCTTAGGTTCAAATATTGAATCTGTACCATCTAAGAACTTCGTTCTAACGCTTACATAAACTTTCAGCAGTCTATCCGAGGGTAGTCCTTCTGTTAAAATTGGATTTAATGCGTGAATACCTTCAATCAATAAAATATCGTGTTTTCTAAGTTCAATTGTATTAACTATGTCAGACCTTGATGATGTTGTAAAATCGAAAACAGGAAAATCGCATCTTCCGGTATCCAAAAGAGTTTTTAGGCAATTTTGAATATGTGCTAAATCTAATGTATTAATCGATTCCATATCAACTGTACCATCAGGCAATTTTTCATAATGTTCCATACCAAGGAAAAAATCGTCAAGAGAAATAACAGGTGCATTTATTCCCCTTTTTAAAAATGTTTTGGAAAGTTTGTTGGCTGTTGTTGTTTTTCCTGATGCAGATGGGCCTGAAAGAAGTATAATAGAATAGTTTTTGTCTGCATTACAAATTTTATCTGCTACCATTTCAAGTTGAAATTGATAGTTTTCCTCACATTCTTTTATAAATCTTAAAGGTTTTTTTGCCTTTTTGTTTATAGTTTCCAATTGAACCCTTGAATATCTATCAAATATTATCTGCTTCATAAAATTCTTTCACCTTTTCCTTCCTAACCAAAATCTCATCGAAGTTATCTATATATTCATATGGAAATTTATAGTTAAAAATTCTTTCAAGCTTTTGGGATTTAGGAAGTCTTAGCTTAGTCACTGAACCTGCTCCACAAGCTAAAATCGTATGAGTTTCGTCCATAATATAGACGTTATAAAGTCCCTCATAACCTTCTTTACAAAATCCTGTGTTTTCGAGATTTCCAATCATATTTTTTTGTCTATATAAATAATATGGGACATAGTTTTCATCTAAAATGTTTTTTTGTGCATAACTCACCATATCCTCTGTCATATGGGCTTCCCTTAATCTCTCCTTAGCATTTTCGTCATTGAGGTCAGCCGAACGTTTAACTGATAGGGTGTGTACTGTTATATTTTCAGGTGAAAGCTCAATTAATTTGTCAACAGTTGCTTTAAAGCTATCAAGTGTATCAGTTGGCAAACCCGCTATAATATCCATATTTATATTATCAAAACCCAGTTCTCTGGCAATTTTGAATTTTTCGATAGTGTCATTTGCTGTATGTTTTCTGCCTATTGCAACCAATACATCATCATTAAATGTTTGAGGATTAATGCTAATTCTTGTTGCGTTATATTTTTTTATCACTTCTAACTTTTCTTTTGTGATTGTATCTGCTCTACCTGCTTCAACAGTATATTCCCAAGCAGATTTCACGTCAAAGCTATCATTAATAGTTTTCATAAGTTTTTCAAGTTGTTTATCGCTCAATATTGTCGGTGTTCCTCCACCAATATATATTGTTCTAAGCTTTAAATTAAGTTCATTTGCAACCTCAGCAGTTTTAATGATTTCCTTACAAAGATTTTCTAAGTATGGTTCAAGCAGCTTGCCCGCACGTTCAATTGAGTGAGAAACGAATGAACAATAACTGCATCTGCTAGGGCAAAATGGTATTCCAACATAAAGGCTGTAGCTATCTGGTGTTGAACGATTGAGAATTGCTCTTTCGTGAAGATGAGTTTTGAGTGCTAACTCGTATTTTTCGGGTGATAAACAACGTTTTTCCACAAAAGCTACTTTGAGTTTTTCGTAGTCCATTCCGCTGTCAATTGCATACCCCAAAAGCTTAACAGGTCTAACTCCTGTCAAAACGCCCCATTGCTGGGTTGTTCCTGTTAATTTTGAAAGAAGCAGATAGACATATCTTGCTAAAAGCATCTCTTCTTCAACATATTCAAGCTCAGATAATGGTGCAATAATGTGGGTTTCCAGCTTATTGCTGTTGCGGCACAATACTACATCAATTTTCACTCCATCATCAGTTGTATTTGCATCAGCACTCAAATAGTTATCCTCTTCGCCCGCAGTTTCTTGAGTAATATGCCTTTCCATTGGGAAAAACAATGCTGACAATCTTTCCAGCTCATAATGATATTCAATTTTGGGAGATATTATTATCATAATTATATTCTCACATACTTATTATTTTTGCGTTCGTGTTCCATTGATGAGCTAGATCCATGCCCCGGATAAACTTCATATTCCCCATCAATCAGCATCAGTTTTGTGACGGATTGACATAATGTTTCGGAATTACCACCATATAAATCAGACCTGCCAATGCTCTCGTAAAACAGTGTATCTCCGGTGAACATTTTGTTTTCGCAAATATATGTTATTCCGCCTTTTGTATGCCCTGGGGTTTCAACAACTTTGAATGTAAGCTCATCAACCGTTATTAAATCGCCGTCTTTAACAATTACATCTTGTTTTAAGCCCTCAAAGTTTTCGACTTTTCGTCCTCTGACGCAGCCATAGTTTCTCAAGATGTTGTCTATCATATCTATGTCCTTTTCCCCTAAAGTTATAATAGCATTGGGATAGGCACTTTTCAATGGTTTTACTGCACCAGTATGGTCATGATGTCCATGAGTTAAAAGGATATATTTTAGTTCTCCGCCTAAATTCTTAATTATTTCAAGAATTTTATCGCTTTCATCACCTGGGTCAACCAAAATAACACTTTTTTGCTCTGTTAAAATAATATAACAATTTGTGTTGAACTCACTAGTTTTGAGTACTGACATTTTCATTTTCTGCAACACTCCTATTTTTTATTTGAAGGCATAATTTCATCTGTATCCATAATTATTGTAACAGGCCCATCGTTTATCATAGAAATTTTCATATCTGAACCGAATTTTCCTGTCACAACTTCTTTTTTTGCCTTAGATTTAATCTTTTCTACGAAATAATCATACAGTCCATCTGCTAATGGCGGCTTTGCTGCTTTAATATAAGAAGGTCTGTTTCCTTTTTTGCAATTACCATAAAGGGTAAAATTAGAAACAATCATTATTTCACCGTCTATATCATCAATTGAAAGATTGAGTTTATCTTCACTATCTGCAAAAACTCTTAATCCCATCAATTTATCTGCTACATAATCGGCACATTTTTTATCGTCTTCATCAGAAACTCCAAGCAAAACGACCAATCCTTTTCCGATTTTTCCGCCCTGCTCGCCATCAATTACAATGCTCGCTTCCGATACAAGTTGAATGACTGCTCTCATTTTTAATCCACCTCTTTATTGTAGTGTTCTTTCAACGGAGATAACTCCATCAATCTTTTTAATATTAGACATAATTTGATTTAGCTGAGTTATTCCTGTTATTCCCAGTGTAACTTGTATTGATATTTGCAAGTCCTTAGTTTCTTTGGCAATCAGCGAATGAATTGGAATGTGCATATTACTGATAATTATGCTCACATCAGCAAGGCAACCGCCTCTGTCCTCAGACAAAATATCAATGGTTGATTTAAAGGTTTCCTTTGCTGCTATTCCTGACCATTCTGCTCTGAGCCATCTTCCTTTGTTTTCTTCCGAACTAATTGAGCTGGTTACATTTTGGCAATCAATCTTGTGTATTGAAACTCCATATCCCCTTGTAACAAATCCAATTATATCATCGCCGGGTAGAGGATTACAGCATTTTGAAAATTTAACTAAGCAATCGTCCATACCCTCAATAACAACTCCGCCTGATGCTTTTTTTGATTTTTTAGGCTTTTGAATTGCATTTTGCAGCGAATTGGATTCTGTGGTTTTGTATGCTTTAGCATATTCATCTCTTAATTTAGGGATAACCTTGCTAAGCAAAATACCTCCATAGCCAATTGCAGCATATAATTCATCTGTTCCATTGAATTTATATCGTTTTGCATTTTCCAAAAGGAATTTTTCCATTTCATCATCGGGAAGAGTTATAAGATTTCTGCGTAATTCTCTTTCAAGTTCAGATTTACCTTCAGAAATATTTTCTTCTCTTTTTTCTTTTTTGAACCAAGTTCTTATTTTTGACCTCGCACCTGTTGTTTTGGCAATTTTAAGCCAATCTCGACTAGGCCCATGGGTTGGGGAATTTGTTGTTATAACTTCAATTATCATTCCTGTTTGAACGGTAAAATCAAGGGAAACCATTCTTCCGTCAACCTTTGCCCCAATCATTCTATTTCCAACTTCAGTATGAATTGCATAAGCAAAATCAATAACAGTTGCTCCCACAGGAAGAGTTATTACATGACCTTTTGGCGTAAAAACATAAACCTCTTCCGAGGCAATATCAGTTTTTATTGTTCTTACAATTTCTTGAACGTCTTCGCTTTCCCTTTGTGTTTCAAGCAGTTGTCTTACCCATGAAAGGCGCTCGTCAAGCTTATCATTGCTGTTTACACCGGCTTTATATTTCCAATGTGCTGCAATTCCGTATTCAGCAGTATAGTGCATATCCCAAGTTCGTATTTGAATTTCAAATGGTATACCCTCTTTATCAAGCAAAGTTGTGTGGAGGGACTGATACATATTGTTCTTTGGCGTTGAAATATAATCTTTGAATCGGTTTGGAATTGGCGTGAACATATCGTGGACAATTCCCAAAATATTATAGCAATCAGCGATTGTGTCAACAATTATTCTAACGGCATAAACATCAAATATTTCCTCAAATGCTCTGCCATGCATATAAACTTTTCTGTATATTCCATAAATGCTCTTAACTCTCCCCGCAAGAGAAATTTTCATATTTTCCTTTTTCATACGTTCAACTATTTTAGCTTTGATATGTTCAAGGAATGCGTGTCTTTCATCTTTTTGCAGTTCAAGCAAACGTTCAATTTCGCTGTACGCAATAGGGTCAAGAAATCTTAAAGCTCTGTCTTCCAGTTCATCTTTAACTCCGCTTATTCCCAATCTATGTGCTAGTGGAGCATAAACTTCCATTGTTTCTTTGGATATATCCAATTGCTTTTGTGGTGGCATAAATTCCAGTGTTCGCATATTGTGCAGTCTGTCCGCAAGCTTTGTGATTATTACCCTGACGTCTTGAGCCATTGCAAGCAGCATTTTTCTCACGTTTTCGGCTTGTTGTTCCTCTCGACTGGAGAATGGTATTTTTCCAATCTTAGTAACTCCGTCAACTATTAATCCAACATCATTGCCAAACTTCTTTTTGACTTCATCAATGGAAATGTCAGTATCTTCTACAACATCGTGCAAAAGCGATGCAATAATTGTGTCCGTATCCATTCCCAAATCAATCAAAATCAATGCAACTGCAATAGGGTGGCTTATATATGGTGCTCCGGATTTTCTGAATTGGCCATCGTGAGCCGACTTTGCAAGCTCATAAGCTTTTAGTATTTTTTCTTTATCATAGCCCTTATCATTATCGTCCAAAGCTTTAATTAAATCGTCACCAGTATATATTTTATTGGTCAATTATTTCACCACGCAATCGTTTTAATATTTTTGAACTATTAAAATCTTTTTTCTCATTAGTCTTTGAAATATCAATAGATTTTTCCATTGTAATAAGTTTCAACTCACTCATAACTTCAAGCAATATCAAAAATTTACAAAATCCAATATTTGATTTTGTCTTAACGTACATAATTTCTGTATTACGTTCAAATTTTCCATTGGTTCTAAGCCATTTATATACAATTGCCCCATCATCTCTTGTAGGCACAATCTCTTTGTTAAATTGTTTCAAGTCCTCTTTATTATTATACATATCGTAAAGCATTTTGCCACGACAAATATCGTCTTGTTGAACTTCTGACAAACGAATATCTTTTATTTTAAGGGAAACACTTTCACTTCCATTGTAACTGTTTATTTCAGTAGTAAATGCAACGTCAACATTATCCCCTATTAAATATTCAAACTTTTGCGGTGTCATACCAAAACAAAGCACTTGAACGCTATCTTGAGCTTTTGATAATCTTATTTTAATATGTTTGCCGTTTGACAGAGGAGTTATTCCTGTTAATTCCATATTTTTCATTGCAAATACAGGATATTCATTTCCCACTCCATATGGTGAAAGTTCGCTCAAACTCTTGACGTTTTGAACTGTCAATTCCTCCGGCAAAACCTCACAGTCAATTTTTAAAGCAACTGTTGGCATTATTGCGGAAGTCTTTTTTGCATAGTCATTAATTTGATTTACAAAAGCATCAATATTTTGCGTTTTGAGCGACATTCCTGCTGCCATTGGGTGTCCGCCGTATCTTGTCAAGAGATTTTTGCAATTATTTACCGCTTCAATGATAGAAAATCCTTCAACACTTCGAGATGAACCTCTTGATATTTCTCCCTCTTGTGAAATGAGAATACAAGGCTTTCCATACTTTTCAACAATCCTTGAACAAACTATTCCTATCACTCCATGGTGCCAATTTTCTCCTGACAAAACAATTATTCTCTTGTTGAGCAGCAATTCATCTGCTTTAATTTTTTCAGCAATCTCCAAAATAATTTTTGTTTCTATTTCCTTGCGTTGCTTGTTATATGTGTCAATTTCATTTGCAAGGTGAAGAGCCTGTTCGTAATCTTCAGTTAGCATTAAAACCAGCGATGCTTCAACCTCTCCCAAACGACCTGCCGCATTAATTCTTGGAATAAGTGTAAATGCAACTGTTTCGCTTGTAATAGGAGCATCTTCAGCTATACCGCTCACAGTTAAAAGTGCTTCAACTCCAACTCGATCTCTTTGAGCGATTTTGATTAATCCTTTTTCAACAATAACTTTGTTTTTTCCAATAAGCGGAACAACATCGGCTATTGTGCCAATGGCAATAATATCAGCAAACTCTTCAAGAATTATTTCATAATCTCCGTCTTCTAATGCGGTAATAAGTTCAAAAACCACGCCAACTCCACAAAGATATGTGAGTTTGCTTGGACAATCGGCTCGGTGGGGGTCAACAATTGCCACAGCATTTGGCAAAATCTCTCGTGGCTGATGATGGTCAGTTACAACAACATCTATCCCTAAACTTTGTGCAAAATCTATTTCTTCAATGGCTGAAATTCCGTTATCAACTGTTATGATAAGTTCAATTCCACTTGTATTAAGTCCTTTTATTGCATCAATATTAAGTCCATATCCTTGAGTATCTCGGTCAGGTATATAGTAAACTATATCAGCTCCCTCAGATTCCAGGTAGCTATAAAGCAAGGCGGTTGAAGTTATTCCATCGCAATCATAATCACCGTAAATTGCAATTTTTTCATTCTCAGATATAGCTTTTCTAATTCTTTTAACTGCCAAATCCATACCAATCATAGGTTCATTGGCTGTTAAAACTTCAAAATCATCGGATTTATCATAAGCTTCTATCCCTCTCGCCGCAATAATTTTCTTACAAAGCTGAGAATACCTATTAAATTTTTCGTCTAAAATTAAAGGATTTTGGGGGATTTTCCAATACTTTATGCTCAATGTTTGCCTCCAACTAATATATTGCTATATAAATTAACAATTTATTGTGTATATTTACTAAAGCGAAATTAAAATTATTCTTAATTATAACATTTTAAGACAAATAATTCAATCTTTTCGGCTTAATATCATCATTATATTATAATATAAAATAAAAGTTTCAAGAAAAACCAAATATCAAAATTCGGCTTTCTTAAAACTTTTATAAGAAAATTATATTTGCTTAATTATTTTTCTAAAATTATATTGGTTGCACTTTTTATAGTCTTTTCTTTTGCAAGTTTACCGTAATTATCAACAAGCATTTTATCTTTGGTTTCGTGGGTCAAACAGCCTGCTCCGCCAATACAACCACCAACGCAAGCCATTCCTTCAATAAAGTTTTCTTTCAAAACTCCCTTTGAGGCTTTCAAAAGTGCCATCTTGCACTCATCAATTCCATTGCAAACTGACGGATTAAACTCAAATTTTTCACTTGTCACATTGTTTTCTTTCAAAGCTTGTGCAACTGCCTCAGAAAGCCCGCCTGTTCTCGCAAAAATTCTTCCGTAGTATGAGGCATTATCCAAAACATCTTCCTCAAGCTCAGAAAGTTTAATTTGTCTGCTGTCTATCAATGCTTGAAGTTCCTCAAACGTCAAAACGCAGTCCACATATGGCTTAACTTCTTCCTTTTGACGTTCCATCTTTTTAGCTGTACAAGGCCCTATAAAAACAACTTTCGCACGTTCATCTGTGGATTTAATGTACTTTGAAATTTCCGCCATAGGGGATAAATTATGGGAAACTGCATCAGCCAAAGTGGGATAATTTTTTTGTATATATTCCACAAATGCAGGACAGCACGAACTTGTCAAAAAGCCTTTTTCCAACAGTTCTCCGCTTTCTTTATCCGCAACTATATCAGCTCCAAGTGCCGCTTCAACAACACTAAAAAATCCCAGCTTTTTTAATCCTGCAACAACTTGACCGGAAGTTGCATAATTAAATTGAGCAGCAATAGATGGGGCAACAACTGCATAAACTTTATATCTTTTGTTTTCTTCGCTGTTTTTTATTATAGAAATTGCGTCCAAAATAAAGCTTTTATCCACTACCGCACCGAATGGACACTGATAAACGCAAGCACCACAAGAAATACATTTGCTATGGTCAATCTCGGCACTTTGGTCTTCTGCCATATTTATAGCCTTAACCTTACAAGCTTTTTCGCAAGGTCTTTTCTTTGAAAAAATTGCATTATATGGGCAAACACTTGCACATTTTCCACATTCAACGCATTTTGTACTGTCAATCTTTGCAAAATGCTTTTCAAAGGTAATAGCGCCCTTGGGGCAAGCTTCAATACATCTTCTTGCGATACAACCTCTGCACGAATCCGACACTTGATATGAGCTGACAGGACACTCATCGCAAGCTATTGATATAACATTAATTATGTTTTTATCTCCCCTGTCCCCGCCGCAAGCAAGTTTAACTCGTTCCTCAACAATTGCTCGCTCTTTGTATATACAGCAACGCATTGTTGCCTCTCCGCCCTTGACAATTTCTCTTGGAATGTCAAAATATGATTTTTCTAATTCATCATTAAATGCGTGTTCCGCAACAGACTTCAAAACTCTGTATTTTAATTGTTGAACTTGAGTATCAAAAAGATTCATTATCCCACCCAACTTTCTAATAAAAACTTAGCTTAACTTTTTTTCCTATCTGCTCTAAATACTTTGTGAGTTCTTTTATAATTCTTATTTTAATATCAAAATTAATCGGTATATTTGCCGTTTGATGTGCCGGATTAATTGCAGTCCCCACAAAAATGTTTATATCGGTTGCATCAACAAAAAGTGCTTGGCAAAGTAGTGAGGCAGCATCTTTTTTGTCATTCCAATCCGATTGCGTGTTATCTGTGCTAACAAAATTCTCAGCATATTTTAGCACTCTGCTTAATGTCACAATTCCCTCTGTGACTAAATCTATTCCATCAATTTTACCAATCGGCGGTATGTCAGGGTCTTGATAATCAAGACAGGTTATAACAGGTTTGTTGAGATATTTTCCGATTATTGTGGCAGTTGTTCCGCCGCAAATAATCTTTTTGCCTGCTTTGGAAAAGAATAAATCAAAAACATCTTTTTCCGCAAGAATATCTATGGGTGGCCCAATCATTAAATTTATTATTTGTCGATTTCTCACTTTGACTGTTGCAACAGTTGTATCGTCCCCCGGAACATCTGCATATAATTCCTTGCATTTTTCTGAAATTATCGTTGAAATAAGTTTTGCAGATGCCTCGGGAAAATATCTTGCCTCTATATATTTTATTATATTATCACGTTGCCAACCATAATTTAATGTTTGCCCAACCCCTGCATAAATCGCCCCATCACTTAGGGTTATAAATATATCTCCGGGCATAATTTTTATTATTGATTTAAGTATTTTTTTCCCATCAATAATTAGCTCTTCAATCTGATATCTATAGTTTTCGCCGTTTCTCATCATTATTATAAGCGGATTATCAAATTGAATTAAAACCGCTTCTTCATTATTATTAACTTGAATTATTGAAAATGTTGAATATGCAAGTTGTCTTTCCTTGCACTGGGGCAGAGTGCTGGCAATTGTTTTAACACACTCTTCAAGCGGCATACCATTTGCCATCATTGTTGCGATAATCTTTGAAGTAAGGATTGAAAGAATGTTTGCCTTAACTCCGCTGCCAAGCCCATCTGCAAGAACCATTGTCATAGAATTTTCGTATTCAACAACCTCAACATTATCTCCGCACAAAATTTCTCCGTACTTATTAAGGCTGACAAACCCAATGTCAGTTGTTAGATTATTCATTTTTTGCTAACCTCTCACACTATTTTGACAGTGCATCTTTCAAATTTGTCAATGCAATTTTTGTTTCAGCCGCTGTTTCTCCCAATAATGATGCGATTTCCTGCACAACTCTAAGTTGTTTTTCTATTACTTTATCAGCGATTTCTGCTGTGTTTTGGTGCAAAGCTATTTTTTCATTATTTTGAATTTCTTTTTCAGTTATATCCCTCATTATGCTGATGATAATATCATAATCTTTATCAAAAATTATAGATTCTTCAACATATTTATCATACTCAACCAAATATTGTTTTTTTACAACCACTGGCGTTTTTTCCTCAAGCACATTCACATATTGAACAGGTGAGATTAAATTATCAATTGGTTGTCCGATAATTGCAGATGGATTTTGCAAATTAAATAAATTACAACCGGCTCTGTTAATAGACTGAATTAGAAGTTTGTCGTCCATAACTATAATTGAATTTGTTGTGTTATTTATAATTGTATCAGAAAAGGACTCGGCTTTTTCCTTTAAAAACGGTAGGCACATTGTCAAGTCAGCTTTTCCATAAATTATAGCAATAGCTTTTTCCCGACAGGTATTATATCCACAAGTACCGCAATTAAGCTCGTGTTCAGGCAAGGTTTTTCCCATCTTTTTAAGCATTTCTTTGATTTCTTTTTCACTTGGTACAGAGTGATTTATCCCCAAAAATGCTAATGATTTGTCAACATTCGGTGCATTATCTATCGCTAAATTTTCACATTCGCCAACATAATTTTTAACTTTATTCTTAGTTGTAAGTTGTAAATTGCGTTTTTCGCCCATAACAGGTCCACCCACACAACTCCCTACGCAAGCACTCATTTCAATAAAATAGTTGCTCAGTCCGCCTTTTGAAATTTCGTCAAGTGCTGTTATGCAATTTTTCGTGCCATCAACTGCAATATATGTGTAGTCATCTTGCTTATTCATTGATTTTATAATTCCGCCTGTTGTTGGGAAAAGTCCTGTTTTAATAGGCTGATGCTGATGTTTAATTTCATCAAAATTAATGTTATTTTCGCCCATCAATTCATTCCATTCCTCAAATGTCAAAACGCAATCCACAATTTTGTATCTGTCGCCCTCTTCCTTTTTGGCAACGCAAGGCCCGACAAAAACGACATAAGCCTCTGGGTTTTGTTCCTTAATATAGCTTGCGTGTGCCTGCATTGGCGACATTACATTGGCAAGCATACCCAAAAGTTGTGGATAATATTTTTGTATCAACAAATTGATGCTGTGACAACAAGATGAAATTAGAATTTTTGGTTTTTTTGTTTCAAGAATATTTTCATATTCTCTTTTCACAATTTCCGCACCGATTGCTGTTTCTTGCACATCAAAAAATCCAAGTTTTTTTCCAACTTCAATCATAGGGTCAAAACTTTCCAAATTATATTCAGCAATAAATGATGGTGCAACGCTCAAATACACAGGTTTTTCCGAACTTAAAAGTCCTTTTAATATATCAATATCGTTTCTGATTTTTTTTGCGTTTTGCGGGCAAGTTACAAAGCAACTTCCACAATATATACACTCATCATTTATAATATTAGCTTGATGTTCGCTAAATTTAATGGCTTTAACCGGACATTCTCTGATACATTTATAGCAGTTTTTGCAATTGGATTTTTTAAGTTGAAGAACAGATGTCATTACTTAATCGCTCCTAAAACATAATCTTTAAAAATTGTATCAAAGTTTTCTTTTGACACACCTGTTATTATTTCATCATCAATTTTCACGCTAACCCCTGTTGTACATTTTCCCAAACAAAATGCTGCGTTCAAATTGATTTTTTCTTCTAAATTATTATCTTTTATTGCCTTTTTAAAAAGTTCAATAATATCATAAGACCCACGTAGGTGACAAGAACTTCCAATACACACTGAAATATTCATAGTAAACCAACCTTTCCTTTGACGGTTAAAATTAAGTGTTAGTTAGTATAGTATTTATCTATATTATACTATATTGCTATTGGTTTTCCAACTATTATGCCATATAAAATTGACCATTGAGGCATAACAAATATATATGAGTGAAAAAAAGAAGCCGTACAAAAATACGACTTCTAAAAAAATTATTTTTCTAATTCTTTTAACATTATTTCTTTCAAAACATTTGGATTTCCTTGTCCTTTTGACAATTTCATACATTGACCAACCAAAAATCCCACAACGTTTGTTTTGCCGTTTTTGAAGTCAACAACTGCTTTTTCATTTTGAGCTAAAACGCCTCTTACAAGCTCTTCTAATGCCGATGAATCGCTTATTTGCATAAGTCCCTTTTCTTTTACAATATTAAGGGGAGATTTATCTTCAAACATTATTTCTTCAATAATAATCTTGCCTGATGCGTTTGAAATTTTTCCGCTTTCAATTAATGCAATCATATCTATAAGATTTTTTGCATTAAGTTTTGTATCTTTCAAAGTGATGTTTTTCTCATTTAAAATGCGAGAAACATCTCCCAAAATCCAGTTTGTAATGCTCTTTGGCTGGCATTGTTTTGTTTCCATACATTCTTCAAACAAAACGGCTTTATCCCTGTTTTCCATTAACAAATTAGCATCAAATAATGGCAATTTATAATCGCTCATATATCTTGAAATTCGCTTATTAGGCAATTCCGGAAGAGAATTTTTAAGCTTCTCTACCTCATCTTCAGAAACAGAAATTGTAAGCAAATCCGGTTCAGGAAAGTATCTGTAATCCTGAGCATCTTCTTTTGTTCTCAACAAGAAACTTTCGCCTTTGAGGTCGTCCCAACGTCTTGTTTCTTGAGAAACTGTGCCGCCATCTTCAATAAGTTCAATTTGTCTTTTTGACTCATATTCAATCGCTCTGACAATTCCGCTGAAACTGTTGACGTTTTTCATCTCAACTCTTGTTCCGAAAGTATCGCTGCCTTTGGGCATAACAGAAACGTTTACGTCACAGCGAATTGAACCCTCTTGCATTTTACAGTCGGATATTCCGATATATTCAAGAATTGATTTTATTGTGTCAAGATAAGCTTTTGCATCTGCTGAACTTCGCATATCAGGCTCAGATACAATCTCAATAAGTGGAACACCACTTCTGTTAAAATCAACAAGTGAACCCTCAAAACAATCATCGTGAATTAGCTTTCCTGCGTCCTCCTCGATATGTATTCTTGTCACTCCAAAACGTTTTGTATTGCCGTTTTCATCAATAATTGCATCTATATATCCATTTTCACAAAGTGGAACATCAAATTGTGAAATCTGAAATGCTTTAGGTGTGTCGGGATAAAAATAATTCTTTCTATCCTGCTTTGAAATTCTGTTGATTTTGCAATTTAGTGCATGTCCCATTTTAATCGCATAATCAACAACAGTTTTATTAAGGGTTGGCAATGCCCCCGGAAGTCCAAGGCAAACAGGACAGCAATTTGTGTTTACTTCGTTTCCAAATGCGTTTTTGCAACCGCAATATATCTTAGTTTTTGTATTAAGCTCGGCATGAACTTCCAAGCCAACAACTATCTCATATTCCATTTTTTCTCCTCCTATCGAACTGCGACTTTATTGAAACCGCCAACAGCCTCTTCAAGCTTAGATGAAACATTCAGAATTAGCTTTTCCGAGAATTTTGGTCCAATCAGTTGAACACCAATCGGCATTTTATCTTCACCAATTCCAAATGGCAAAGAAATTGCAGGCAATCCCGCAATATTAACATTAATAGTGCAAATATCTGATGCGTACATTTTGAGAGGATTGTTGATGTTTTCCCCAATTTTAAAGGCAGTTGAAGGCGAAACAGGGGTTAAAAGCAAATCACATTTTTTATATGCCTCTTCAAATTCAGCTGTAATTTTCTTTTGTAGCAATTTTGCCCTGTTGTAATATGCGTCATAATAGCCTGAACTCAAAACGAAAGTTCCCAACATAATTCTTCTCTTGACTTCTTCGCCAAAGCCCTCACTTCTTGTTTTTTCGTACAAATCATTAAGATTTTCAAGGTTTTCAGCTCTGAATCCATATCTTACTCCGTCAAATCTTGCAAGGTTGGAGGAAGCCTCTGCACAAGCGATTATATAGTACGCTTGCAGCGCATATTCAGTGCTTGGCAACGATATTTCCGTTATTTCTGCTCCCAATTGTTTCAAAGTTTCTGCGGCTTTCATAATTTCAGCCTTAACTTCTGCGTCAACGCCTTCCCCAAAATACTCCTTAGGCAAGCCGATTTTAACACCTTTTATATCGTTGGAAAGGGAAGAAATAATGTCCCCATACTGAAATTTAGATGATGTTGCATCGTGAGAATCGTGACCTTTGATTGTATCAAAAAGCAAAGCTGTGTCCAAAACTGTTCTTGCAAACGGACCAATTTGGTCAAGGGACGATGCAAAAGCAACGAGTCCATATCTTGAAACTGAACCATAAGTTGGCTTTAATCCAACAACTCCGCAAAGTGAAGCAGGTTGTCTTATTGAACCGCCTGTATCAGAACCAAGGGAAAAAGGAACTTCTCCCGAGGCAACAGCCGCAGCTGAACCGCCCGAAGAACCTCCTGGAACTCTTGATAAATCCCAAGGATTTTTTGTTTTATGGAAGAAAGATGTTTCAGTGGAAGAACCCATTGCAAATTCGTCCATATTCATCTTTCCAACTGTTATAACTCCGTTTTTATCAAGCTTTTCAACAACTGTTGCACTATATGGTGGAACAAAATCGCCCAACATTTTTGATGCACAAGTTGTTCTTAAACCTTTTGTACAAATATTATCTTTTATTCCAATTGGTACACCTGCTAATATTGGCATATTATCGCCATTTAGACGCATTTTGTCTATTTCTTCAGCTTTTTTAATTGCTGAGTCCTTAGCTAATGTGATAAATGCTTCAACGTCTTTTTCTTGACTGTCAACTCTGTCATAGGTTGCATTTATAAGTTCAACGCTGCTTATTTCTTTTTTCTCAAGCATTTTTGATAGCTCAGCGGCAGATTTTTTATATAACTCCATCAATTTTATCCTCCTGTTTTTGCTTATTCAACTGTCTTTGGAACAACGATGCAACCCGCTTGCTTTTTCGGTGCATTTGCCAAAACTTCATCTCTTTTTAAAGAAGTCAGAACAATGTCCTCACGCAATTCCATAACATTATTTTCATCAATCTTTAAACTGCCCTCAATCTCAGGTAAGTTTTCCACCATTTTTAGAATATCTTTCATTTCATTTTCAAACTTTTCAATTTGATTTTCTTCAATTTTAAGCTTTGCCAGCTTAGCGATATGCTTAATATCAATAGTCATATTTATCATTCCTTTATAAAGTAAAATTTAAAACTAA
>JAVWQH010000003.1:16234-80137 GCA_036635475.1 Oscillospiraceae bacterium
CTTAATATCAATAGTCATATTTATCATTCCTTTATAAAGTAAAATTTAAAACTAACGCAATATATCAATGTTCAAATTTAATTTTCAGTAAATTAAATTCTAATATTAAACTAATTTAGTTCCTTAATAATCTCTAAAAGTTCTTGTTCCGTCAAAACAGTCACTCCCAATTCGTTTGCTTTTGTGAGTTTACTGCCTGCCTCCTCGCCTGCTACAACATAGGACGTTTTCTTTGAAACACTTGATGATACCTTTCCACCATAGCTTTCTATGAGTTCTTGTGCATCATTTCTGGACATTGTTGGCAGCGTTCCTGTTAAAACGAAAGTTTTTCCTAAAAGTCCATTTGAAACAGTCTTATTTTCACAAGCCATATTAATTCCGAATGTTCTCAGTCGCTCAATTATTTCAATATTTTCTTTTTCCCTGAAGAACTCCGTAAAATTCTTTGCCGTTATTTCCCCGAAACCATCAATTTGAGAAATATCATCTGATGTTGCAGAAAGTATTTTATCTATATTGTCAAAATTTGATGTGACTAGCAATGCACTTTGTTTGCCAATTCCGCTAATACCCAATGCGTAAATCAGCTTTGAAAGGTCGTTTGACTTTGATTTTTCTATTGCTTTGAGAAGATTATCCGCACTTTTTGCAGCAAATCTATCAAGTTGCTTTAGCTGTTCAATTGTTATTGCATAAATATCTGCAACGCTTTTTACAACACCGCTCTTCGTCAGCAATTCAACAACCGCCGGTCCCATTCCGTCAATATCCATTGCATCTCTTGATGAAAAATGAATTATATTTCTGACTAGCTGAGCTGGACAGCTGATATTCGTGCATCGTTTATCTGCCTCACCCTCAAGTCTTATCGCTTTTCCGCCACAAGATGGACAAATATCGGGGATTTTATATTGTGGATTTTCTTTTAAATGCTCACTAACTCCAATTACTTCGGGAATTATATCGCCGGCTTTTCTCACCGTTATTATATCACCAATTGAAATTGACATATTATCAATAAAATCTTGATTGTGTAAAACTGCTCTGGCAACAGTAGTTCCGGCAAGGGTTATCGGCTCAAAAATAGCTGTTGGCGTCATTCTTCCTGTACGTCCAACATTTATTTCAATATCCAACAATTTTGTATTTTTTTCTTCAGGCGGATATTTAAAAGCAACTGCCCATTTTGGAAATTTTGATGTTGCACCAAGAGTATTTCTATCGTCAAGGTTATCCACTTTAACAACTGCTCCGTCAATATCATACTCATATTTGCCCCTGTTTTCGCCTATTTTTGCAATATTTTCAATGACTTCTTCAAAATTATCCGTTATATAAAAATTCGGAGAAGTTTTAAATCCTAGGCTCTTTAAATATTCAAGGGTTTGGCTGTGAGTTTCTAATGTTTTGCCCTTTATTTGTTGCAAATTAAAAACAAATATATCAAGCCCACGTTTTGAAGTTATTTTAGGGTCTTTTTGTCGCAAAGAACCTGCCGCAGCATTTCTTGGATTTTTAAATGGCTGTTCATCGTTATTTTCTTGCTCTTCCAAAACCTTTAAAAAGCTTCTTTTAGGCATAAAAACTTCCCCTCTGACTTCAAGATATTCAAGGGGTTCTTTTAATTTAAGCGGTATTGATTTAACTGTTCGCAAATTGTGGGTAACATCTTCGCCCACAAATCCATCGCCTCTTGTTGAGCCTCTGACAAATTCGCCATTAACATATTCTAGAGAAACTGACAATCCGTCAATTTTTTGCTCCACAACATAATGTGGATTAGGAATTTTCGCTTTAACTCTCATTTCAAAATCTCTTAGTTCTTCCACGTTGAAAACGTCTTGCAATGACGACATTTGAACTATATGTGAAACTTGTTCAAAGCTGTTTTTCGAGTTTCCTCCAACACGTTTTGTGGGGGAATTAGCACTGTCAAATTGGGGAAATTCGCCCTCCAAATTTTCCAGTTCACGCAGCATCATATCATATTCATAGTCATCAATTTCGGGAGAATCCTCCACATAATACTTATGATTATGGTATTCAAGCTGTTCTCTTAACTCATTTATCTTTATTTCCGCTGATTTTATATCCATATTTTTACCTCAAAACACTTTAAATTATTAACAATAATTATGTAATGCTTATGCAGTAATACACTTTTTTATTATAGCACAAAAAAGCAGTAATTAATACTGCTTTTTTAAAATATTATTATATTAAAATCCCATTAAATACAATTAATTAAAATTATTATATTCAAATAAACGCCAAATAAATACACGTAATTTTCTGTTTCATCGTTTATTTTCAATCATTAAAAAATCTTGCTGAAACTTTGTCATTTCAAAGCCGAAACAACTGCAATTAGGAAAATCAGCATAATAATATTGCAAAAAGTAAATAGAAAAATATAAAGCCCAGACTTTGCGTTTTCATTTTTAACATATAGTTTGAAAGAAATCAAACTAGCCAGTGATGCAACTAAAGTACCCATTCCTCCCACGTTTACGCCTAGCAACAATTCTTTTGCTTGCGTTGTAAAACCGGATAGCATAATTGCTGCTGGGACATTGCTTATAACCTGACTTATCATCACTGCTGAAATAAATTCTTTTCCTGACATTAGCGCTGTAATCATTCTTTTTACCCATTCAATATTTGAGAGATTTCCTACAAATATAAAAAATGCTACAAAAGTGAACAGCAAACTATAATCCACTTTGAAAAATATTTTTTTGTTCAGCAAAAACAACCCTACAACTGTGATTGCAAGTGTAACACGATAATCAATTATATGTAAAACAGCAAAAATTGAAAGTAAAAACAAAATGCTATATCCAATTAGTTGATATTTATTTCCTATAGGAATTTTTCCTTTTTCTTCAATATCCACAGTTTCTTTTGGTATTATCCACACAAAAGCCAAAATCATAATAAATCCAGCCACGCAAACAGGGAGTACTATTTGAAAAAACTCGCTTATATTCATATTGTAGAATGAGTAAAGATATAAATTTTGTGGATTGCCGATGGGAGTCATCATACTGCCTATGTTAGCAGCTATTGTTTCCATTACCACTATAAAAGCCAACTGTTTTTGCCTACAATTTTTCATAATACCGATAGTTAATGGCACAAATGTAAGCAATGCCACATCGTTAGTAACAAGCATTGCCGAAAAAAAGCAAGCACTAACCAAAATTAAGGCTATAACTTTAATATTATTTGACTTGCTCAATAGTTTTTGTGAAAGCAAATCGAACACACCTGTCTGTATAAATCCTGCCACAACTGCCATTAAACAAAACAAAATAGACAGCACTGGAAAATTAATATAATGAAAATATTCTTTGCTTATGGGTACAAAAAATATAGTAATTATTGCAGCAATCCAAGCAATAATTAAAATTATCTCACTTTTAATAAATTTTATAATTGACAAAATAACACCTCTGATTTTCTTCTTTGAAAGCAGTTATATCCGTTAATTTAAAGCTTTTGCATTAGCTATATTAAAATACATTCAAGTTATATCACTATTATAGTTTGATGTCAAATAGTTGTGTAATATTTTTTATATTCACTTATTTATTGCCATAAGAATAGTATATAACGCATAAACATTATTAATATAAACAAAGAAGGTGGTATCCCATTGAATACTCACCATAGATACAGATTGAATAAAAAGCAAAGACTGCTTGTTAAATTCTGGATATATTTTTTAATTTTCGCAGCTATATCCTTATTTATTGACTTCCAAATAAGACCTATTATTAAAACTATGTCAGCATATCAAGCAAGAGTTTTTTCTGGAAAAGTTATAAATGATGCCATTTCCAACCAGCTTTTGGAGAAGAATATTACATATGATAAAATAATATCTATCACATTAAATGAAAAAGGTAATGTTTCTTCTGTTCAAACTGATATTGTAACTTTAAATAGACTGAGAACCGATATAATTAATTCAGTTATTGAAAGTATTGATGAAATATCCGAGCAAGATATTGAAATACCCATTGGCACTTTAACAGGTGTTCAGCTTTTTTCAGGACGAGGTCCAAAAGTGAATTTTAAAATCAAGCCAACAGGATTTATTGAAACATCATTAAAAAATAAATTCGATTCTGCCGGCATTAACCAAACACGTCATCAAATAATGCTGAATATCAACTTGACTGTAACTGCAATTATCCCCGGCTACACAACCACTACTGAGGTTTCATCTAACTTTTGTCTTGCCGAAACAATAATTGTAGGTGCTGTACCTGAGGCATTCACAGAAGTTTTAGATTCACAAGATGTCACAGGAAAAATTTTTGATTATGGTGCTGACAGAAGTTTCACCATTGACAGAACCCCAGAAACATAAATTTATTTTATATGCATATAATTTTCAACTTCATTCCATTTAACTGTAAAACCAACACCATGACTGCAAAAAACAGAATTAGGTGTGTTAGCAATATCCGCCTCCGGATTATATCCCATTTTTTCAATAATTTCTTCTTGCACCTCACAGTGGCGATAATTCTCAAAATTCATACTTATTTTTCCTCTGCCACCTGTGTATGATGTGAGTTCTTTTGAATAATTCTGCATTGTTCTCACTGGGCAACTGCCCTTAATCAACACTTCATTATTCAAGCTTTCAGGTAATTCGTATTCTCCGCCCATCTTTGTTATATCTGCAAAAACTCTTCCCGAAAATTGGGGTTCAACTACAATTTCAAACTTAAAATATGGTTCAAGCAAAATATTTTCCGCTTTCATCAATGCTTGTCTTATTGCTCTATATGTTGATTCACGAAAATCTCCGCCGTCTGTATACTTGATATGTGCCCTGCCCGAAACTAAACTTATTCGTATCCCACTGATTGGTGAACCTGTTAAAACGCCAATATGCTGCTTTTCAAATATATGTGTTTCTACAAGCCTTTGCCAACTTATTGTCAATATATCATTTGAACATTCACTTGCAAATTCAATTTTATCCTCACTAATAGGTGTTAATTTTAAATGCACTTCTGCATAATGTCTTAATGGCTCAAAATGTCCACAACCCAATACTTCATTTTTTATCGTTTCTTTATAAAGTATTTCACATTCTCCAAAATCAATATTTGTATTAAACCTTTGCAGAAAGATGTTTTTGAGTATCTCAAGTTGAATTTCACCCATTATTTCAATATGAATTTCCTTGAGATTTTCGTTATAATTAACGCTGAGAAGTGGTTCTTCATCTTCAATTTGTCTTAACATTTTAAGCATTTCCATAGCATCAATTTGAGAAAATAAAACCTTTACTCTCAAAAGTGGCTTTAAGTTAAATTGAGCATTATGTGACGGATTTTCCCCAACAATATCCCCTACTTTAACTGTTTCCAAGCCACTTACCGCACAAAGCTGTCCTGTTCTGGCAAATTCTGCGTGAGAATATTTATTCCCGTTACAAAAATAAACTTCATTTATTAATGAGGTCTTAATCTCATCATTATAAAGATAATCGACTTGAGTTTTAGCCTTTATTATTCCTGACAAAAGCTTTAAATGAACAAGTCTTGCTCCTTTTTTATCGTGCCTGATTTTATAAACAACCGCCTTGAACGGCTTATCATCATTACTGTCTTTGCTGAAAAAAGTTTCCAGTATTTTAAGCAATATATCAACATTTATATCCCTAATTGCACAACCGCAAACAACAGGAAATAATTTTGCTTGATTAAGCAAAAGCGATAATTTTTCATCTATTTTTTCCCCATTAAAATATGTTTCCATCAATTCGTCATTTGCCGAGGCGATTATTTGTGCAAGCTCATCGTTGATTGCACCATTTGAAAAGCTCTCATCAAACATTGATAAATTGGCTGTCCATTTAGTTTTTATATATTCAATAACAGCTTTTGGATTTGCTATATCTCTATCAATCTTATTAATAAAAATAATAGTTGGTATATTGTTTTTTCGCAGCAAATTCCATATAGTTTCTGTATGACTTTCCACTCCCTCAACCGCACTTATTACCAAAATTGCAACATCAATGGCAAGAATACTTCTCTCCATTTCTCCTGCAAAATCAATATGTCCGGGGGTATCAATCAAATAAAAATCGCTATTGCCTAGTTTAAAATTTGCTTCATCAGCAAAAACCGTTATTCCTCTTTGACGTTCAATTTCATTATTGTCCAAAATGGAATTTTTATCGTCAACTTTTCCAATTGTCCTAGTTGTGCCTGATTTATATAAAATTTGCTCAGAAAGAGATGTCTTTCCTGCATCAACATGTGCAAAAATTCCTATAGCTATGCTCATAATCAATCTCCAATAAACAAGTATTTTACTTGATTATATACTATTTTCTTGCCTTTAACAAGATTTTTTATACACAACAAAAAGATGGAACAAACATAATCAAATTTAGTTTGTCCCATCTTTAAACCGATATATTTTTCCCTTACATGAGAATTTTTTCCAAAAGCTATGGAGTTTTAATTAGTCCATATTAGTTACATCAACCGCTAATTGTAAATGTGCTTTACGTCCCCCAAAATCAATTAGTTTATCTTTTATAAGTATTTTTTTGTTCAAATTCTCATTTTTACGAATGTATTCATAGTACTTATCATATGAAAGTTTATTGTATATACAATTATCACAAGGGGATTTCCTATTATAGAACAATTCAAAACATTTATGGCCATTGTAATTGTTAATGCCACAAAAATGAATACCCGCTTTGCTCATATACAAAATATCGTAATTTTCATAATCTATTATAAAAATTGGACAATCAAGAGCATCAATAAAATGTTGATTATCAAACCATTGATTTATTGGCTGTGACATTATTTCTTCTCCAAAAACGCAAACCATATTTTTTCCCGCTTTTTTGGATTTATACAATGCCTCATTGGCGTTTTTATACAAATTCTCAAAGTTTTCATATTCGTTAGATGTTTCTGCAATTCCGATAGAACAGGATATATTTAACGTTCCATCGTCAAATTCCAGCAAATTGATTTGTTGACATAATTCACAACATTTCGTATAAACAGTTTTTGTAGTTGGTATATTTGTCATCAAAATACAAAATTCATCTCCACCTGTTCTGAAAATGATATCATTACAGCGGAATGCTTTTTTCAGCAATGTTGCAATTTCAGTCAATATCCTATCCCCATAATTATATCCCAATGTATCATTAATCGCTTTGAAATTATCTATATCAATCACGATTAATGCGTGAACTCGCTGACTTTTCACATTTAAAATATTCGTTACAAGTGCCTCTCCTGTTGTTCTGTTGTAAACACTTGTCAACATATCTGCTTTGGAAAATTCAACAGCAGAATTATAATTATTCAGTATTTCTTTAAGTCTTCTGTTGGATTCCAAAACATTATTAACTCGCCGTATAACAATTTCTTTGATAAAAGGTTTAACAATATAATCATTTGCGCCCAGAGAAAGTGCATTAACTTGCTGTTCCAAAGAATCGTCACTGGTGATAGTGATTACAGGTATATCAGATATTTTTGCATCAAACTTTTTATGTTTCAAAAAATCAATTGGCTCAACATCTGGCACCATAATATCAATCAAAATGATATCAATTTTATTATTATTGTTCAAAATTTCAATAGCTTCCTCGCTATTTTGAGCTTCAATAATTGTAAAATCATCTTCAAAAATTGACTTTAATGTTGTCCTGTTAGCCTGAATACTATCAATAATCATCAATTTGTTGGTTTCTGTATTACTTGATGAAATAGCTTTTCTGTATTTTTCCAGTTCGGAGTTTATGCTTTTCTCCTGTGTAATATCTCTGAATGTACCAAAAAGAATATATTTATTTCCGACTTTGTTAATATATTTTAATTTTATATTAATCCAAACATTGTTTCCGTTAGCGAATGTTCTAATATAGTCACATTCCGCTGTATCTCTTGATTCAACAGCATCTTCAAAAGCCTTGAAAAATGCCCCTTGATATTCTTTGTTTACTGATTTTATCGGATCATCAGACTTAATTGTCATACCATCGCTGCCAAATAAATCATAAAAAGCTTTGTTCACACGTAAAATCTCTATTTTACCATTTTCGTATTCACATATAGCCACTGATTGCATAACACTGGAAAAAAGAACTTCCATTTGCGGATTTGAAATCCATAATGAATTAGCATCGAATTTTTCTTCTTTTTCTATTTCTTTCTCAGTTTCATTTTTATTTTCATAATGCTCATGGCTTTCTATGAATTTTTCGTATTCTGCTATTGGCATTGGACGAGCAAAATAAAAGCCTTGTATATATTCACAGCCGATTCCTCTTAAAAATTCGACTTGTTCCGATTTTTCAGCACCTTCAACAATTGTGGTAATATTAAGCCATTTAGCCATACGAACCACTGAAGCAATAATATTTTCACCTCTACCGGGGATACTGGTTTGTGTGAGAAATCTCATATCAATTTTCAAGACATCTACATCAATATCTTTCAATATATTAAGAGAAGAATAACCGCTGCCAAAATCGTCCATCATTATTACAAAGCCTTTTTTCTTCAAAATACTCATAGTTTCTTGCATCACAATCGGATTATCTGTGTATGCACTTTCTGTCAGTTCAAGATTAAAAAGGTTGTGTGGAATGTTATGTTTATCTGTAAGATTACAAATTATATCAACAAAATTGGGATTATACAAATTAACACGAGAAACATTTACTGATACTGGGTATGGATTTTTCCCTTGGTCAAGCCACTTCCGTATCAATAAACATACAGTTTCCCATACAAAAAAGTCCAACTTTGAGATAAAACCATTTCTTTCAAAAATAGGAATAAAATCAACAGGGGAAATTATGCCTTTTTGCGGATGAATCCAACGCACTAATGCCTCAGCTCCTGCTATGGCGTTAGTTTGCAAATTATATTTTGGCTGTAAGTAGATTGTGAATTGTTGCTTTTCCAATGCTCCGCACATATCATTTATAATTTCTTGTTCTCTTTCAATATTTGCGCTCATCTCTTCATTGTAAAAAGCATAACTTTTGATATAGTTTCCTTTTATTTGTTTTGTTGCCAGATTAGCTCTGTCAAAAATCACATTAACGGGTAACTCATGGTTTGTTATTGCATATAATCCAAAGGAGGGCAGAATGTCATAATTTGAATTGTATTCTTTGAAAAGGTTTTTGGCTGCTTCAATACCTTCGATAATTTTTTCTTCTCTGGAATAAGATGTACACAAGCCAAATATATCAGCTTCAATACGTCCGAATGTACATTTTTCGTAATTCAAAGCAATCTTTTTGATGTTTTCGGCAATATATTTCAGGAGATTATCGCCCTCAGTGACGCCATAAAATGAATTAATCAAATTAAAGCGGTCAATATCAACACGTAGAAATATAAAACTATCGTTAGGGTTTTTTATAAGCATTTCGTGGGTTTCTTTGAAAAATTTATTCTTATTGTAAATTCCAGTTAATTCGTCAAATTCAGCCAAATATTTTAATTGTTCAAATGCTGAAAGTTGACTTCTGTATATGGCGTTTTTTATTCTGAATTTAATTATTTCAGCATTGTATGGCTTTGTTACAAAATCCCAAGCTCCCAATTTTAACACTTTGATTTCATTTTCTGTACCTGAATTACCTGTTGAGACAATTATAGGAATATTGGAAAATTCATCTAATTTTGACATTATGGTCAGAAATTCATATCCGTCCATTATTGGCATCACAAGGTCAAGCATAATTATTGAAATTTTTTTGTCCGTTTCTTTCAAAATATCCAATGCATCTTTACCATTTTCCGCTTCAATAACACAATAGCTATCAGACAAAATTCCTTTTAGAATAACTCTGTTTAATTCACTGTCATCAACAATAAGTACTGTCTGTAAATTAGGCATATCTTTCCTCCTTTGTATTTTAATTTTATATTTGTTTTATTAATCAGCTATATATAAATTATATTTGATTTAGTGAAATACTTTTAATGATTATTTTATAATTACAAAGTATATGCTCTTTTATATTTTAGCACAGTAAATCAATTGATTCAATAATAAAATAGATTTTCTGCTTAAATTTAACTATTTTATCCATAAATAAAAATAGCTATCAAAAAACAAAGAAATTTGTAATATTGATAGCTAATATTTTATCCTTTTATTTTGCTTAATGCGTTTTTTTCCAACCTTGAAACTTGAGCTTGACTTATTCCGATTTCTTGTGCAACCTCCATTTGCGTTTTCCCTTTTAAAAACCTCAATGCTAATATTCTCTTATCTCGGTCATTTAGTGATTTTATTGTTTCTTTTATGCTCAGCTCACCAATCCAATCACTATCCGTATTTTTATCCCCAACTTGGTCCATTACATAAATTGTATCGCCTTCGTCAGAAAAAATCGGTTCATATAATGAAATTGGATCTACTATAGCTTCCAATGCCAAAACCACATTTTTTTTAGGTAACTGCATTTCTTTTGCAATTTCTATTATAGTTGGTTCTCTGCCCAGTCGTCCTGTTAATTCCTCTTTTGTTTGCATTGCTTTGTATGCTAAATCTCTTGTAGATCTGCTCACTCTTATGGCATTATTGTCCCTCAGATACCTCTTTATCTCCCCCAAAATCATAGGCACTCCATAAGTGGAAAATTTTACTTCCATATCAGGATTGAAGTTGTCTATTGCTTTTATCAGTCCAATACAGCCAACTTGGAATAAATCGTCAAGGTTTTCTCCTCTATTGGAAAATTTTTGAACAACCGAAAGTACTAATTTCAAATTTCCGCCAATCAGCTCATCTCTGGCACTTTTATCGCCTTCACGAACCCTTTTGAGTAACATAACTTTTTCTTTTTCTTTTAATACAATCAATTTCGAGGTGTTTATGCCACAAATTTCAACTTTGTTATAGTACAACTTTAACCACATCCCACACTTTTTAAGCAAAAATGAAATGTTAAAGAATAGTAACTTTAAAGGCATTTTTCGTTTTCATTTTTACTAATAAGAGTATGGGATTCAAATTGCCTTATCATACAAAAAAATTTTGGGAAATAGTGGCTGGAATTTCATATAAACGTAAAAAAAGGCTCTCTTAAAATTTGAGAGCCTTCAGGGGATTTTATTGTTTTGTACTTTTTATAAATTAAATTTTCTTATTATCTTTTAATAATTTTTCAGCTAAAACTGAATAAACCGTATTAGTATCGTCTGTTAAAAGTGCAATAATGGCTTTGTAGGTTTGAACAGGATTATCATAAAATTGCTTTTTGATTATATCGCAATACTTTAAATCAGGCGAAAACAATGTTATTTTCATTAAACTGCACTGATTATCGCTTACATTTAATGTAATATTGTATCCGTCTTTCACTTTTTCAATAGTAACTATATTATCTTTTTCCATTTGTTTGTATTTAATATATTTTTCAGCATTTTTTATTGCTTTGTCTTTAACAGCAGTTGGAATAGTCTTTTCAAAAATTTTAGCTGTTTCCTTGCCTAAATCAAGCAAAATATATTCGTTTCCATCAATTTGCTTAATATTACCCAGTTGCACTAGGTCAGAGATTGACTGACTACATTCAAAATAATTGACTATACCATCAGTTATTAATATTTTGTTCAAGTCCTCAAGACTTAATGGACGTTCGATTACACTCATAATATAGCATATTATGATTTTAACTTCATAGTCATTAGTTAATCCTCCGGGTTCAACTCCGGCAACAAACGCATTATTACTCATAACTTCTCCTTAAAACCAATCATTTTTCTCTTTACTATATTGTACAACAAATTGTTAATTTTTTAAAGATAGAAAGTAAAAAAAGTGCATTTTTCTTGTTTATTATCATTATACCTGTTAAACTTATAATATTATATTATATTGAGGTGCGAAAATTGTCTGATAATAGCAAAAAAAAGAAACTTGCATTTGCATTACTAATTTTAATTTCTATTTGTGTCATTTCTATTCTAATTTTATTTACTGTAAACAAGTTCGGTGGTGTTGATTTATTCGTTAAAAAAATTATGGAAATATCTCAAGAACACTTTTTACTTGGTCTGTTGTTTTTTATTTTATTACAAATCGCACAAATTCTTGTTTCAGTCATACCCGGCGAGCCCGTTGAAGTTATGGCTGGTATGCTTTATGGAACGTTTGGTGGGTCTTTTGTTTGTATGTTTGGAATTGTGCTTACAACAATTTTTATTTTTTATATAACTCGAAAATACGGGGTAAAACTTGTTAAAAAAATTCTTGGTGAGGATAACCTTAGCAGTTACAAGCTGTTTAAGCAAACAACAAAACTTGAATATATTATATTTATAATATTCCTCATTCCCGGAACTCCAAAAGATGCTTTAATATATTTGGCAGCATTAACCCCAATAAATATTCGCAGCTTTTTAATTATAACATCATTTGCTCGAATTCCATCAATAATTTCTTCAACTTTTGCCGGTGCAAATATTGGAAATGGTAATTATCTTGTGAGCATAATTGTTTTCGCCTTAACCACAATTATTGGATTACTTGGCATTTATCTCCACCCCAAAATTGTCAGCAAACTTGAAAAAATGAAATAATAACCTTTAATTATAATTTCTATTTACTATAAAACAAAAAAGTCTAATCACTAAAATGATTAGACTTTTTTATATTTCGTTTAGTATTTTGAATCAAAGTCAGAAGGTGAATTATCAACTTCAAATTTTATTTCTTCGTTTTCAACAGGCTCATCATTTTCTGTGATTTCGCCATCTTCAAACTCAAAATTGTCTTCTGTATCTTCATCAAATCTTATTTCTTCCGAATTATTCGACAAATCTTCTTCATATACTATGTTATTTTGTTGATTTCTATTGAATTTGTTCTCATCTTGCAATGTAAATTGAGCCAACAACTCCTGCAATTTTCTTGCTTGCTCTGACAACTGCTCGCTTGCTGCTGCACTTTCCTCAGCTGTAGCTGAGTTCGTTTGAACGACTGCAGAAACTTGGTCTATTCCTTGATTAACTTGCAACACAGCATCAGCTTGTTCCCTTGATGCAGCAGAAATTTGATTAATATGTTCATTAACCATATTTGCTTTTTCAACTACAATTGACATTGATGTCGCTGTTTTATCAGCTATATTTGTACCTTTTTTAATTGCTAAAACTGCACCCTCAATAAGAGCTGTTGTGTTTTTAGCAGCTTCTGCTGATTTTTGAGCCAGATTACGCACTTCATCAGCAACAACGGCAAAACCTTTTCCGGCACTTCCGGCTCTTGCAGCCTCAACTGCGGCATTAAGTGCAAGGATATTTGTTTGGAAAGCAATGTTATCAATTGTCTTGATAATTTCGCCGATTTTAAGTGAAGTTTTGGATATATCATTCATAGCAACAAGCATTTGCTGCATATTTTGATTACTTTCAGAAACACCATTCACTGTATCTTTAGCTAATTCATCTGCATCGCCGGCACTATTTGCATTGTTTTTAATTTGTTGAGAAATTTCACTGATAGTTGCAGAAAGTTCCTCAATTGATGCTGCTTGTTCTGTTGCACCTTGAGAAAGTGCTTGTGAACCTGCTGCAACTTGTTCTGAACCTGAATTAACTTGTTCAGATGTTGTTTTAATTTCAGACAATACTCTTGCCAATTGATTATTAATCCTCTTAATTGAATTTAAAATAGGTCTAAAATCGCCGATATAGCTCTTTTCTGCTTTTGAACTACTATCGAAATTTCCATCAGCCATTTCTTTCAACAAATATGTTAAGTCAGCAATAATATTTCTGACTGTTTTAAATGTTGTATTCAATTTATCAGATAAAATACCAATTTCATCGTCAGATTTATAAAGTATTTCTACATTACAATTTCCAGCTGCCAATTGTATTGCTGCGTCTTGTACTTCACTCAGCGGTTTAGCTATAATTTTAACCAAAAGTTTGGTGAAAATAACAGCAAACGTTATCGCAGCCAATGATATAACAATCAAAACGATTATAGCAATCATACTCAATAATGAAGAGTTATTGTACGCACTTGTTGCATTAGCTTCAAATTGTTGTGCAATTACATCAAAATCAGCAATGATTAAATCAACAGTTGGCTTATATGAATCTTTATATACGTCCAAGGCTTCAGTATTTTTTCTCTTTGCAAATAAATCCTCAATTGCAAGATGATACTCAAAAAGCAATCTCATATGCTGATTTGCATCTGACATAATATTAGCTGAATTCTTAACATTACTATTTAAAAAATCAAAGTTTTTTTGTATGTTTTCTTTAGCTAAATTGGCATCATCAATAGAATTTTGAATCGTTATTGGGTCATAAGTTGATGTTGCAAATAAAAACTCACGAGCGGCGCTATTTATATCTTTGCGAATTTCAAGTTGAGCAACCATATTTTTATATGGTGATTTGTAAAAATTATTGAGGTTTGAATTGATAAAACTTACTGCCATTCCTCCGACAATAACTGCTACTAGGAATATTGAAGAAACAATGCTCAATACAACAACAAGTTTCTTCCCTACTGATACATTTTTTAACATTTTGCCCATATTATTTCTCCTATCATTGTTATACTTAGCATAAAACACTATACTGATTTTATCACTATAATCATCAGATTACAAGAAATTTATAGAGAATTTGTATATCTTTAGTATTTGTGTCTATTAATCATATAGTATTTTTGTTATTTTGACATATTTACTATGGCTTTTGATAAAATAATTATTAAAATTTTTATTCGCATAATCTGTTTTCAAGGTGCTTATCAAATATTTTGAGGAAAACTATCACACTCAGCACTGAACTGATTAAATCTGCAATCGGCTGTGCGAAAAAAGCATATTTTGCCACAAAAAATACGGGCAAAATGAAAACAGAAATCAAATATATACTTTTTCTGAACATTGACAAAAATAATGCTGTCTTAATTCGTCCAAGTGCAGTTAGTGCATCAACAAAAATATATTGGAATGTTAAAGGAATAATTGCAAGTGTGAAAACCTTAATTCCCCATGTTGCCAGTTTAACGGTTTCTACATTATTTGTAAAAAGTCTTACAAAATATACAGGAAATACTTGAGAGATAATGAACATTGATGTGGTCAAAGCAAGTGCTAAATATGCAATGTATTTTTCTGACTGCTTCACTCTTTCAATATTTTTAGCGCCATAATTATAACTTATTATCGGTTGTGTGCCGCCCGAAATTCCAATCAATGGTCCTGTTATCAACAAGAAATAACTTTGAAGTATGGTTGCTGCTGAGATAAGCACATCTCCTTGACTGCCACCATATTTTTGCAAAACACTATTCATTGCAATGATTATAACGCTATCCGTTGCGATAATTATAAATGGTGATAAGCCTATGGAAAGAATTTTTTTGATAATGGAAAATTTATAATTTGCAAAGGTAATTTTAATGGGTACACGTTTTCCAAACAAGAAAATTAATGCACAAATACAAGATATAAACTGTGATATAACCGTTGCCCATGCTGCACCTGCAACACCCAACTTAAATACAAAAATGAAAACTGCATCAAGGATAATATTGGATATTGCTCCCACAAAAACAGTCATCATTCCTATCAACGCAAAGCCTTGACAGGTTATAAAATAGTTAAGTCCAATTGCCAACAGTGCAAAAAAAGTTCCGATTGTGTAAATGGTTAAATATGTATTGGCATATTCATAAGTAAGCGGACTTCCGCCAAACCAGTTAATCATATATCTTTTTGTCAAAAGGAAAAATGCTGTTAAAACAGTTGAAAAAATAACAAGCATAAGAAAACTGTTAGATAAAATATCTTTTGCATCTTCTTTTTTTCCTTCGCCCATTTTCATCGCCATCATAATAGAACCGCCTATACCAACAAGTGTTCCAAAGGATGAAAGCAGTGTCACAATCGGTCCACAAACTCCAACCCCAGCCAATGCTAAATTGCCTATAATTGGAATATGCCCAATAAACATTCTATCAATAATACCATATAATACATTGACTAATTGTGATAACATTGATGGAATTGCCAACCTTAAAACCAGTGAACTTACTTTATCGTTTCCCAAATCATTTGCGTGCTTCATTTTTTAACTCAATGCAGATTTTTGCATATTGCTTTCTTTTTATTTGTCACAATATTGATTATACTATTTAATTTAAGAAAAATCTATACATAAGATACACAATATGCCGTATTATTATTCATATCTCTTTATAATTATTTACTATTAACTACTGGTTTAGCACATTTTACTAAGCTCTCGTTTTAATCTTGAAACAATTCTCTTTTCAAGCCTTGAAATATAGGACTGAGAAATTCCGATTATATCCGCAACCTCTTTTTGTGTATGCTCATTTCCATCAAGAAATCCAAATCTCAACTGCATAATAAGTTTTTCTCTATAAGATAATTTTTCAATTGCGTCCATTAAAAGATTTTTTTCCACATCTCTTTCAATGGGTTCGTTAATCGCATCGGCATCAGAACCCAAAACGTCGGATAATAACAGCTCATTTCCGTCCCAATCAACATTGAGTGGCTCATCTATTGAAACCTCATTTTTAAGCTGCTGTGTCTTTCTCAGATACATCAAAATCTCATTTTCAATACATCTTGAGGCGTATGTTGCCAATTTTATGTTTTTTGATGGTCTAAACGTGTTGACAGCTTTAATCAAGCCGATTGTTCCAATGGAAATCAAATCTTCAATCTCAATTCCTGTGGATTCAAATTTTTTTGCAATATATACAACTAATCGCAAATTATGTACAATCAAGGTTTGTTTTGCCTCTTCATCATTTTCCTCCAGTTTTAGAAATGCAATTGCCTCATCTTTTTTTGAAAGAGGAGGTGGCAAAATTTCAGAACCATTTATATAATAAAGGCATTTTTTAAGCAAAATATTTTGCTTTCCCCCATATAAAAACTTCATTAATTTTGAATAAATCACCTGTATTTTTTCTCTAAATCTCATTGCAATCAGCCCTCTCTCAAATATTTTTATAATTTATGTATGTTTGACTTAATTTTTCCTTTTCCTCCAAAAACAAATCTGCGGGTAAAATAATATTAAAATCATTCCCCTTAAAATCGCTCTGTGTCAATCCAATAAATATTTCATCTACAATATATTTTTTATTATCCCGTTTCAAAACTAATTCATCGGGCATAAATCCAATCATAATACCGCTGGACTGCAACACATTATATGGTATAATCCTAAACCCAATGGGGCAATTATATTTGTTTTTTTCATCTGTTATTTTTTGATATTCTTCATCTGTCAAAAGCGGCTTTATCAAATTATAGCTGCAAACTGCAACAGGAATATCAGTAAATGGCTCTTTTAATCTATTTCCTGTGTCAATAAATCCATCTAAAATAATTGTTTTTTCGTTTCTTGTAATATGAACTTTATAGTAAATTTTATTGGGTTCTTTGTTTGAGAAAGCACGTTTAAGCAATGTCAAAATAAAATAACAAAATATTGTAAGTAAAAATAAAACTGTTGGATTAATATTAAAATATACAATTCCATTGTAGTAATTCATATTTTGAATTGGAACGAATATCCATATGCCAAGCATTGCCCCGCTAAAAATCATACTAACCGCAAACAGGCTAAATGTATTGATTATGTAATTTTTAAAGCTGCGAAATGGATAAGAAATCATAATTATCAAAAATGGAAAACTAACTCTCACCAACCAAAGTAATATAAGATTACTGTTGTCAATAAAAATTGCCAGTGATGCTAATGCACCCACAATCGCTCCCATTATAATTCTAAATCGGCTGATATTTAAACTCATAAGTCTTCCAACGCCCAATATTAAAAAATAATTTACAACAAAATTCACTATCAACAAAACATCAACATATATTGTGTTATTCATTAAATTTCCCAACCTTCTATCTTTTCTGATAACGCAAAATTATACTTCACTGTATATTTTAATAAATCTTATTGTTTTTATAGTGTCCTTGTTAGATTATTTCAATATAATAGTTATTATATATCTTTTGCTTGGCATATTTTTGTCGTATTGAGTAGAACGGAAAAAACATTTTTAATCCAATAGCATATAATATATTACGCACAAACATTTGTATATTATCCTGTAACAAATAAATTTTTAGGAAAGGGGAATTATTTATGAGTTGCAATACAAATAGATGTAATTGCAATAAACATTGTACTATATCGCCGGAAAGTGGTTGCAATAATTCTTGTTGTGAATGTCAAGGAATTGTCATTCCAACCCCACTTGAACCATCATTCGTTATCCCAACGGAAGATTGCTGCGATGAAAACGGTATTTGCAAAGAATATCCTACAAGTTGTAGAAATGTGTTTTGGCCTTCTTTTTCTCACCCTAGATGGTTATGCTGTGACGATTTATATTGCTCAAGATAAAAGTTCCAAACATATTGCAACAAAAAACAGCCACGAGAAAGTAAAAATCTTTTTCGTGGCTGCCTTATTATTAAAATTGAAAATATCTTATGTTTTATTGCTTGCCTTACCCCTGTTTTTAAGATATGGAACTAAGCCGTCTGTCACAACAACCTCACCGTTTTCATAAACCCACATTACATCAAGATTATTTTCTGCTGCAAATTTCTTGCCCTCATCAATATTCATAATATAAAGTGCTGTTGAGGTAATATCAGCAACTCCCGAATTTTCTGTCAAAACAGTTACTGCACTATAATTATTAGCTGGAAAATTTGTTTTTGTATCAATTATATGATGAATTTTTTTGCCATCAACTGTATAATATCTGATGTAATTTCCGCTTGTTACAAATGATTTATTATTTATAAAAGCTATGTCCAGATACTCCGCCTCCAAATCCATTGGGTTTTTTAATGGGTCTTCAATGCCAATTCCCCAACTTTTAATTTTCTTATCTTTTGGTGCATCGTATACTCTGACATTTCCCCCGCTGCTGATTATAAAAGAGTGCAATCCTTTTTCAAAGAGTTCGTTGCCTATCATTTCTGTTGCAAAACCCTTAGCAATTGCACCTACATCAAGGCTCATTCCTTTTTCGGCTAGAAAAACTGTACCTGCTTTTTCATCAACAATAACTTTTTCTATGTCAGTATGCAAAGCTGCTTGCTCAAGTTCATCTTCTGATGGCAATTTCCCGTTTTCATCATATTGGTAAAAATCTCTGTAATTATGCCAAATTTCAAGTACTGCACCATATGCAATATTGACTGTTTTATTGGTTTTAGTGTACCATTCCTTTGACATTTTAATCAGTTCAATCATATTTTTATCAACTGCAACAGGCTCTATTCCAGCATTATCATTAATTGTTTTAACGTTGTTTATTCCCTCATAACTATTGTATTTATCAAAAAGTTTATGATAATATGAAAATTCATTATGAGCAAATTCAGCATATTCATCAAATTCTTCCTTGCTTTTTGTATAGCCCACCATCTGCACAACTGTATCAAATGTATCCATAAAAGAAAAACTGTATTTCTTGTATTTAGCTGCATTTTCACTGCAAGATGTCAAAATCAACATAATCAGTAAAAAGGAAATTGTTTTTTTCATCTTCTGTCCCCTTTCTGCTTTTGATTTTATTATAGCATAATTCAAAATCTTTAAACAGTATTTTCATAAAGCGTAAATTAAAGCTTGCAAAATATTATTATAATGTTCATTTTTCACTATTGAATTATAAGCTTTTTTGTGTTAAAATAAAAACAATCTAAAGCAAAATATCAATAGGAGGAATTATTATGAAAAAGATTTTAGCGCTTACTCTAGCTGTACTTATGTTGTCAGGCTGTTCAACATCTTCACTTAAAAATGGTGTTGGCATTATCACAAAACGTTCAAGTGTTGCCGCTTCTGCTGAAAAAGATGGTACTGCTAAAACAGATACAACTGTTTGCTCTTTAACTGTTAATGCGAAAGGCAAAATCATCGGAATTTCCTTTGATGTTACCCAAGTAAGATATGACATAAACACTGAAGGTGCTGTTACTAACGACATTGCTGAAGAGGTCGTTTCAAAAAAGGCACTTAAAGAAAACTACGGTATGAAGAAAAAATCTGAAATTAGCAAAGAATGGTACGAACAAGCTGAGGCATTTGAAACATGGGCAAAAGGCAAAACTGTTGACGAAGTTGTTAATATGACAACTAAAGTTAAAGATGATGCTCACCCTGCTATTCCAGATGTTGCTGAACTTGCTACTTCTGTAACAATTGACGTTTCTGATTTTATCGCTGCTCTTAAACTCGCAAATGAAAATGCAAAATAATTTCAGTCTATAATTTTTAATGCGTTCACTTTTATCAGTGAACGCATTAATTATTTACATCATTAATATTAAATTAAGCTATGCTAAAACAGGCTTTTTTAGTTTAAGCAATGCGATTAGTGGGTAGTGGTCAGATGGATATTTTCCGTCATAACTGTCAGTTGCAATGTAGCTTTCCTTTATTTCAAAATCATCAGACACAAACATATAATCAATTGGGTTTTTCTTTGTGTTTTTATTTCCTTTGAAATTATGAAAAGTGTTGCAAAGTTTTTCCTCACTATAGCAAGTGTAAACATCTGTTAAGTGGATTGATTTATGTGCGTGAAGATTATTGCGAAGAATTTGAACAGGGTGGCTATTGGGTTTTGAATTCAAGTCCCCCATTAAAATTGTGGGCAATGGTTCAATATTATTGTATCTGCTCATATATTCCAAAATAATTCTAACTCCAAGATTTCTTGCAAGTCCCGATATATGGTCAAAATGTGTGTTAAATACTCGGATTTTCTGATTAGCTTCTTTAACATAAATTTCGGCAACAGTACAAATTCTTGGGAAAATTGCAAACGTTCCTCGACTTGATTGCTTTTCGGGATTTTTGGAAAGCCAAAACGTTTTATATGCAAGTACAGTTGTTTCGGTATTATTTATTATAATATCGGAATGTTCATCATTTTGAGGCTTATGTCCTGCATATCTGCCATCTCCGATAATTGTGTAATCATTTTTTAGAATATACTGAAAATCTTCTTTCATATCAGGCAAAAGTTCTTGAACTCCAATGATTGATGCTCCCGACTCCCTTATCAATTTTGCTGCAAGTTCTTTTCTTTCGTTCCATTTATTCTTTTTTCCCATTTTCATATCTCGTTTAAGGTTAAAACTTATTACTTTTATTAATGAATTATCAATATAATTTGACAATCAAACATCTCCTTATTATAACCCATTTTGAATATTCCAACTAATATAGTATACCACTTTTCAAATTATTATTTCAACTCTTTTGGGCGATTTTTGCAATTTTAACAAATTTTCGCTGAATTATACATATAATATATGAATTTCAGTTGACAGACTTCCAATTGTTATACTTGTTATTGCATAACATACAAGTATTTGATACAATAGATAAGTAGTTTAAATAAAATATGAGGTATAAAATGTTAGTATCAATTGAAAATCTATCCAAATTTTATGGTGCAACCCAAATTTTGGATAAAATAAATTTAGTAATCGAAGATAATGACCGCATTGGACTTATCGGAGCGAATGGTGCGGGCAAGTCCACACTGCTTAATATTATCGACGGAACCTTGGATTTTGAACAGGGCGAACGAAATTTAAGCTCTGATTTAACCATAGGTTTCCTAAAACAAAATAGCGGACTTAATGTAAATAATACAATCTGGTCTGAACTGAAAAACGTTTTTAAAGATGTTAATGAAGCAATTGAACAAATGCACATCGCTGAAAACAAAATGTCCCTCATTAAGGAACATAATTCATCAGATTATTCCGAACTATTAAAACAATACACCGCTTTACAAGCCATTATTGATGCAAAGGACGGATATAATATTGAAGTTAAAATCAACAAGATTTTAACCGGTATGGGATTTTCAGATAAACCTCGTGATACAATAATAGGAACACTCAGCGGCGGCGAAAAAACAAGACTCGCTCTTTGTAAATTGCTCCTTGAAGAACCTCAACTTTTAATTCTTGATGAACCCACTAACCATCTGGATTTTAAAACATTAACTTGGCTTGAAGATTATTTGAAAAGCTATAAAGGTGCGTTACTTATTGTTTCTCATGATAGATTTTTCTTGAACAGCTTAATCACATCTATCTGTGAAATCGAACACTGCAAGCTATCCCGTTATCCCGGTAATTACTCGCAATTTGCAGTTTTAAAAGAAGAAAGAGTTCAACGTCAGCAAAAAACTTATGATGCTCAGCAATTGGAAATAAAAAAGCTTGAGGATTATGTTGCAAAAAATCTTGTTCGTGCAACAACCTCCGCTATGGCAAAAAGCCGAAGAAAAACTCTTGAACGTATGGACGTTATTGACAAGCCACTTCCTCCGCCAAAAAAAGCAAAACTATCTTTCACATATCAAACTGAACCTGTCAAAGATATTTTGCACGTTAAGGATTTATGCCTTTCCGTTGGAACAGAAAATCGCAAACAATTAATGCAGCATTTTGACTTAGATGTTATGCGTGGAGAAAAAATCGCTATCATTGGTGAAAATGGTATTGGAAAATCTTCTATGTTGAAAGCTATTCAAGGAATTATTCCTATTGATAATGGGGATATTAATTGGGGAAGAAATGTTAAAACTGCATATTTTGACCAAGAGAACGGCAGCTTATCATTTGAAAAAACAGCACTGATGGAACTTTGGGATAGGTTTCCCTCAACATATGAGCTAGGGATAAAAACAATTTTAGGAAATGTCCTCATCACTCAAGAGGAATCCCAAAAGAACGTTGGCACTTTATCCGGCGGTGAACGTGCAAAGCTAAAATTTGCTATAATGATGATGGAAAGCGGAAACGTTTTAATTCTAGACGAACCTACCAACCATCTTGATCTGGACACAAAGGAAATTTTGGATAAAGCACTTAATAAATTTGAAGGCACTATTATTATGGTTTCCCACGACAGATATTTGCTAACAAAAGTCCCCACAAAAATTGTTGAAATAACTTCCAATGGCAAAACCGAATATAAAGGAAATTATTATGACTATCTTGAACAGCAAAAACTTGACGAAAAACAAAGTATTGATGAAAAACCTCAAAAAGAAGCAATTTCAAAATCAAATTACAACAAATCAAAAGAACAACGAAGTGCAATTGCCGCATTAAGACGAGAAAAAATTCAACTGGAAAATGACATTGAAATTACCGAAAATCAAATCAAAGAGCTGGAGGCTTTAATCGTTTCTCCTGAATTTGTCGCAGATTATGAAAAGCTAAGTGAAAGTTGTTCAAAAGTTGAAATTCTACGTTCAAATTTAGATGTTTTATATGAGAAATGGGCATTAATCAGTGACCAAATAATTGAATAAGGAAGTGTTTGCTTTGAAAGTCGATTGGAATAGAAAATACACAACTATCGCAGTTTATGCCTTTATAACAACAATTTCGGCTATGTTATTTATTGTTATGATGCTTAATTTTACAAAGTTCAAAGATACAATTTTGAATATTTTTAATATTCTCTCGCCAATCATTTATGGTATTGCAATTGCTTATGTATTAAATCCTGTGTTGTCTTTTTTTGAAAAGAAAGCGCTCCCTTTTTTATCGAAAAATAAGCTAAAACCAAAAGCAAAACGTGGAATTGGTATATTGCTCACCTATGTTGTAGCTTCTATTTTTATAACCGTACTCTTCCTGATTATCATTCCGGAAGTCGTGACAAGTATCACAAATATCGCCTCAAAAGCATCACTATATATCAACAATATTGACACTTTAATTACAAAAATAACCTCTTTTATCCCTGTAAATGATTTACCTTCTGACATCGTTAATGGCTTAACTAACACATTAACCTCACTTATGAGCAGCTTATATAAAATTTTAACAGATGCTGTTCCATATGTGCTGAATGTAACACTTAAATTTTCAACAGGTCTTTTGAATTTCATACTCGGAATAATCATTTCTATCTATGTATTTTTAGGTAAAGAGATATTTTTTGCACAAACTCAAAAGATTTTAAACGCTATACTAAAACCTGCAACTGTCCATAAAATCACTGAATTTGCTCACGAAAGTCATCAAATTTTCAGCGGCTTTATTTCAGGCAAAATCCTTGATTCATTAATTATCGGTATTTTGTGCTTTATCGGACTATCAATTTTGAATATGCCATCGGCAATGCTTGTAAGCTTAATCGTTGGTGTTACAAATGTTATCCCATATTTTGGCCCTTTTATCGGTGCAATACCCTCCGCACTCATTATATTAATGGATAGTCCCACAAAATCATTCGTTTTCCTAGTATTTATACTTATTCTTCAACAATTTGACGGAAATATTTTAGGTCCGAAAATATTGGGCGACTCAACCGGACTTTCCGCATTTTGGGTTGTTTTCGCTATTTTATTATTCGGTGGACTGTTCGGAGTTTTGGGAATGTTTGTTGGTGTGCCAACCTTTGCAGTAATTTATTCCGCAATAAGACAGTACGTTTCCTACAGACTTAAACTTAAAAATATGCCAATTGAAACTCAAGCATATGCTTCCGAGAAAAACCAACTTCTATAATTAAATTTACACAAAATATAAAATAATCTCCAACAGTCAACTTTTTAGACTGTTGGAGATTTATTGTTTATATGCTGGATTTATTTTTCTGTAATAGCCTTTGCCATTGCCGCTAAACCATCTTTTTGTTCAGCTTTAACAGAAGATTTAATTGAAACTATTTCAGGTAATATTGTCATATTCTTCATTGAAGATATGATTTCTGCCATTTTTTTGCCGGCTACTGCACCCCAAGAACCATTTTCTATTAGTGCAATTGTCTTGTTTTGCAAATTATGTGCCTTTAAATCAAGCAAAAGTCTTTCCATATTTGGAAATAAATCGCCATTGTATGTTGGACAAGCAAAAACAAGTTTATCGTACTTGAAACAATCGCTCACAATATAAGAAATATCTGTTACTGAAACATCATACATTGCAATATTTTTAATGCCATTATCTGCCAGATTACCCGCCAAAATATCGGCGGCTTTTTCTGTGTTGCCATATATTGAAGCATATGCAATCATAACACCATCAGTTTCAGCTGTCCAAGTTGACCACTTTTTATATTTTTCAATATACCAAGCAATATTTTCTCGCCAAATTACCCCATGTAAAGGGCAAATTGTGTTTATTTCAAGTCCGTCTGCTTTTTTGAGCAAGGATTGCACTTGCATACCATATTTTCCAACAATATTTGTATAATATCTTCTTGCCTCATTTAGATGTTCTGCTTCAAAATTAACCTCATCTGCAAATAAATTACCATTTATTGCACCGAATGTACCAAAAGCATCAGCAGAAAAAAGTATCTTGTCGGCACTGTCATATGTCACCATAACCTCCGGCCAATGCACCATTGCAGCCATATAAAATGATAAAGTATGATGTCCTGTTTCCAGTGTATCGCCCTCTTTTACAAGTACAAAACGTGAATCTATATCAAAGTCAAAGAACTGCTTTATCATTCCCAAAGTTTTTGCATTACCAACGATTTTTATGTTTTCATAACGCAATACCAGCGTTTCTAAGGCTGCACAATGGTCTGGTTCCATATGATTTATAATCACATAATCAAGAGTTTTATCCCCTAATACTTCTGTTATATTGTCAAAAAATTTATCACTTACTGCTTTATCAACTGTATCGAACAAAACCGTTTTTTCGTCATCAAGCAAATATGAATTATATGATACCCCATTTGGTATAGGGAAAATATTTTCAAACAACGCAATTCTTCTGTCACTTGCACCAACATAATATAAATCATTTGATATTTTTCTTGTGTTCTTCATAAAATAACATCTCCTTCTAATAAATACGTCCTATATATAATTATAGCACAAATTTACTGATTTAACTAAGTTTCACTATACTATTTTAAACTTTTAATCCTTTATAACTATTTTTGCAGTTTATTTAAAGTCAGCCTTGTCTTTATAAAATATTAAGTCGATAGCTAGGCAAAACCTAAAGCTATCGACTTATTTTAAAATTAAAACTGTATTTTAAGCATTTTGTCCATGCTCATATTGAAGTTTGTAGAGTTTGTAGTACATATTATGATTGGATAGCAACTCTTGATGGGTTCCTTGTTCCACAATTCTGCCCTTGTGCATTACAATAATTCGGTCTGCGTTTTGAATTGTTGAAAGTCTATGTGCCACAACCAAAGTTGTTCTGCCTGTCATAATCTTATCCAATGCGTCCTGAATCAACTCTTCTGTTTCAGTGTCAATATTTGCTGTAGCTTCGTCCAAAATCAAAACTTTCGGCTTAAATGCAAGGGTTCTTGCAAAAGACAATAGCTGTCTTTGACCGGCAGAAAATGATGCACCACGTTCGATAACTTCCTCATCATATCCATGTTTAAACTTAGAAATGAACTTGTCTGCATTAACATATTCAGCCGCTTCAAAGATTTGTTCATCAGTAATATTTTCATTTTTCAGTCTTATATTGCTCTTAACATCACCTGTGAAAAGGAAAACATCTTGAAGCATTTGTCCTATTTGCTGACGTAAAAAATCAACTTTTATATCTCTGATATTAACCCCATCAAGGAGAATTTCTCCTTTTTGTATGTCATAATATCTTGTTATTAGATTTTGAATCGTGGTTTTTCCTGCACCAGTTGCCCCAACAAATGCCACGTTTTGTCCCGGTTCAACCTTAAATGAAACATCTTTTAAAATCCAATCTTCGCCTTCATATGCGAACCACACATTTTTAAATTCAATTTCACCTTTGATGCTATCAAGTTCAATTGCATTTTCACTGTCAACTATATCAATCTTTTCATCAAGCAGATTAAATATCTTGTCGGCGGCAGCAGAGGCTGATTGAACTATATTAAGCTGATCGGCGATTTCTTCTATTGGGTCAAAAAACTTTCCGATATAACTTTGGAAAATTACGATTGTACCGATTGTTATTTCTCCTGCAAAGAAAAGTTTTCCTCCGAAATAAAGTAACAAAACCCATGCAATAATTTTCAAAAAGAAGTTACTCGGTCCATAAACTGAATACATTGTTATTCTCTTAAAGTGGTCTTTTGCAAGCTCTTCATTCTCATACTCAAATTTTTTCTGCATTTTATCTTCAACTGCAAATATTTGAACAAGTTTCATTCCTGAAATATGTTCCGATAAAAATGCGTTTAAACTTGATATTCTTGTTCTGATTTTACCATAAATTTTCTTTGCGTAAATATTGAAAATAACTGTAAATACAACAATAAATGGAATGACTGTAAATGTTAAAAGTGCAAGCTTTACATTGTATGTGAGCATTGTAATTATTACTCCCAGCAAAATAAATACGCTTTTACTGACATTGACTATAACACTTGTGTACATTTCGTTTAATGTTTCAATATCATTTGTAGCTCTTGTAACAAGTTTTCCTATTGGATTATTGTTAAAAAAGTTGATTGAAAGTTTGTTGAAATGCTTAAAAACGTCCATACGAACAGTGTAAACAACTTTTTGCCCTACATATGAAAGTATAATCGCTTGAAGATAGTTCAAAACGAAAACTCCAAGGACAATACCTGCAAATTGAAATGCGATTTTTATTATTTCTTTTCCTGCTCCTGCTGCACCTGAGGAAATAGTGTTGACGATATAGTCCGTTGTTTTACCAATCAAAACAGGCTGATAAAGTTCTAATCTTACAACACAAATAATCAAAGCAACCGCAAGAATAAACCATATTGTATACGGCTTTGCATAACCCAAAAGCCTTCTTATAGTTTTTGGATTGTACTTTTTAGTTTTATTGTTTTTGTTTTTATTCATAGTACTCTCCTATACTTCTTCATCTATATCTTTTTCCAGTAATTGCTTTTGGTATAGTGAATTATAAATCTTGTCATTTGCAACTAATTCTTCATGTGTGCCTTGCTCAACAATTTCTCCGTTGTCTATAACAATAATGTGGTTAGCATTTTGCAATGTAGAAATTCTATGAGCTATGATTATATTAGTCTTGTTTTTTCTCTCATTGCTCAAATGTTTTAGGATTTTTTCTTCAGTATCAGTATCAACAGCTGAAACAGAATCATCAAGAATTAAAATTTCAGGGTCTTTTATCAAAGCTCTTGCAATTGCAACTCTCTGTTTCTGTCCACCGGAAAGGGTAACTCCCCTCTCACCAACTATTGTTTCATAGCCATCTCTGAACTCAATAATATTATCGTGAACGCAAGCTGACTTAGCTGCTTCCTCAACTTTTTCTTCTGAGGAATCTCCACTACTCAAGTCAATATTATTTTTTATTGAATCCGAGAACAAGAAATTATCTTGAGGAACATATCCAATATTTTTTCTTAAAACCTCAAGAGGAATATCTAAAATATCAATGCCATCTATGTAGATGCTGTCTCTTTCAACATCATAAAGTCGCAAAAGCAAATTAATTAATGTTGTTTTACCGCTTCCTATTCTTGCAACAATTCCCAAAGTTTCGCCTTTTTCTATAGTAAACGATATATTTTTCAGTACATAGTTGTCAGAATTAGGATATTTATAACTCAAGTTTTTAATCTCAACTTTGCCATTATATGATGTTATATTTTTAACAGTTGGGCTGTCCTTAATCTCAACTTCTTCATTCAAAACTGTCTCAATTCTTTTTAATGCAGCTGATGAACGAGTTATGATATTAATGGTCATTCCAATTCCCATCATCGGCCATACGAGCATACCCAAATACTGGATAAATGCAGCAAAATCGCCAACAGTTATAGCTCCATTTACAGCAATATAACCACCAAATCCAACTGCAACTGCTGTTGAAAGTCCGGAAATTACACTCATAATTGGGTGCATTGCTGATTCTAGTTTAGCTAAATCAATGTTTTTGTCAAAATATTTTTTGTTGACTTTTTCAAATGCTTTAATTTCTTCTTTTTGCTGAACAAAAGCTTTTATAACTTTCATACCAGACAAATCTTCTTGAACAAAATCAGAAATTTCGGCAAATGTTTCTTGTCGTGAGAAATATCTTTTGAACATCAGAGGGCCTAAGACAATTGCGGCAAGAGAAATCAACAATAATGGTAAAACAGCCACAATAGTCAAAGCAAAATTTATTTTTGTTATCATATTATATAACGTAAAAGTTCCAAGAGCCAAAACATCAAACAACATCAACATTCCTTGTCCCATTGCATTGGTTACAGCTTCAAGGTCATTGGTTAAATATGACATAATTTCGCCTGTTTTATGTTCGCTATAATATCTTTGAGATAGCTTTTCCAAATGCTCAAACATATCATTTTTAATATCTCTTTCAATTTTTCGTGAAGAACCAAAGATGAAATATCTCCATGCTATTCTTCCGATAACTATAAAAATCGCTATAACAATGATATTAGTAACAGATTTTCCAACATTATCCATAGTTACTGTACCATTTCCATAGCCATCAATAACTCCTCCAATTATGATTGGGAAAATCGTTTGCAAAAAGTCTATCATTATCAAAAAAGTAACTCCAAGCAAATAACTTACCCAATATTTCTTGAAAAATCCACGCACATATGAGCTTTTAAGCATACTCATAATGCTGTCTTTTTTTGAGGTTTTTTCCATCTTACCACTCCTTAAAATTGAATGTATTTATATAAAATTTTAAATTCTTACAATAAATATGAATTTAAAATGTTTTCCAACGAAAGTTATTATACCAAACAATTTAACATTTTACAAGAAATATAGTGAAATTTAGTTGAAAAATGCTATATTGATTTATAGTAAACAGTTTAAGTGGTTACATTTACTATACTATTTAGTAAAATTTTATTTTAGACATAAAAATACCCCGACATTTTATCGAGGTATTTTAAATAGATATTATTAATAAATATTTTCTCTTACAAGAGGCATACTCATACAACGTGGGCCACCACGACCTCTTGACAACTCACCACTGGAAATCTTGAGTATTTTAACACCGTTTTCTTCCAAAAGTTTGTTTGTAACATAATTTCTGTCATAAACAACAACAACTCCCGGAGAAATTGAAAGTGTGTTTGAACCATCATTCCATTGTTCTCTTTCAGCTGCGATTGGATTATTTCCACCGCAACGAATCAGAGTTACTTTTGGAACACCAATATATTTTGCAAGAGTTACATCAAGGTCTGTATCTAATTCACGAACCTTTACGTTACCTTTTACATCACCTTTAGTAATTTCAAAAGTGCGAAGTGTCTTGATAATTCCTGGGTGAACTGTGAATTTATCAAAGTCAACCTGTGTGAAAACTGTATCAAGGTGCATAAATGCTCTTATTTGAGGTATTTCAAAAGCTAAAATTGTAGTAATCTCGGAGCTCTCATCGCTAAAAATATTGTTTGCAAGTTGCTCAATAGCTTCTGGTTTTGTTCTTTGGGAAATTCCTACTGCCAAAACGTTTGCAGTTAAATTGAGAATATCTCCGCCTTCAATATTAAAACTTTCGTTTGGTGTGTAATAGAAAGGCACTTTACCTGCATATTCAGGATTATATGTCAAAGCATATTTTCCATAAATTGTTTCACGATTACGTGTGATTGAATACATTCTGTTAAGACTTACTCCGTTTCCAATTGTTGCAAAAGGGTCACGAGTGAAGTAAAGATTAGGAATTGGATCCATAACAAAACGATATTCGTCCATTAGTAATGATGTTAATTTGTTTTTGCTATTAAGCTTAATTTCATTAAAACTCACACCTGACATTGTTTTAAGTACAAGTTCTTTTTCATCTTTGATAGAAGAAAAATACTCTTTAAGCTCATTTTTATAGCATACAGCAAATTCTCCGCTATTGGCAATAACTTCATCAATAAAATCATTTCTGATTTCAGCTGATTGCTTAATAGCCTCAGCTGCCATATCTTCAAGATAAACTACATCGACTCCATTAGCACGCAAAACATTTGCAAATTGGTCATGTTCAGCTTGTGCACCGTATAAATATGGAATATCGTCAAAAAGTAATCTTTCAAGAGAATTTGGAATTAAATGTTCAAGTTCTTCACCTGGTCTATGAAGCATAACTTTTTTAAGAGCACCAATTTCGCTCTTTACTTTAATACACATATGAATTATTTACTCCTTGGTTTAATTAGATAAGATTAAGTCCACTTGCAACTTTTGTAATAAAGTCTTGTACATTTGTTACCATTGTTGTTGCAGACAAGCTGCCTCTATCTATTAATTTATTTACAACAAACTCAGCAGCATCAATTGTATAAAGGTAAACAGGACGGATTTCGCCATCAGGCAAAACTCTGAAAGATGGTGTCATATTACCTGTTGCAATTGTGTGGAGCATTGTTGCAAGACATATAACTGTTGTTGATTTTTTAACTAAATTACGCATCTGACCTTGACCTTCGTATGAGTTAGCAATAACTTCAGGCAAAGGACCATCGTCACGAATTGAACTTGTTAAAACGAATGGTACATGGTTTTTAACAACACTATACATAATTCCATTGTCAATATTGTATTCATCAATAAAGTTTGGAATTGAACCACAACGACGAACCTTATTGATAACGTCAAGGTGATTGTAGTGACCATTAGGTTGGGAAACTTGTGTGTAGATATCTTGTCCCAAAGCAGTGTGTAAAAGTGCGCCCTCAAGGTCATGAGTTGCAAGTGCATTACCTGCCATCAAGCCATGTGCATAGCCATTTTCAACTAATTTTTGCATAGCATTTCTTGCACTTGAATCGAATGAAAAGGCTGGGCCCATAACCCAAATAATATTTCCATTATCTTTTTCGTGCTTCAAAAGCTCAATTAACTTATCATAATCTTTTGCATAAGATGTTTCGCGGCTTCTGCCTTGACGGAAAACAAATTGGTCATCAAGTGAAGATGATTCATCAGCAAATCCATTGCAGTACATATAAATGCCTTCTTCGCATTTTTCTGTACGGCCTTGCATAACTTTATCGCCTTTTTTGATGTTTCTATTTTCAACAACTTCAAGATGTCCATCTTCGCAAAGAACAACACTAGAGTCCATACGGCTCTCTTCAGCCAATGTCCATTTGCCATTAATCTTAAAGTACTCCGGATACATTGATGTACTATGGTAATAATCTGGAGCTACGCCGTCTTTTTCTGCAACTTCCCACTTTGCATCAGGGGCATTTACAAATTCAGGCTTTGTAAAATCGGGGTGACGATATTTTGGCATTTCAAATGACATAATATTTACCTCTCTATCTTATAAAATCTACTTCAATGTTGCGTACATAACTGCTTTAATTGTGTGCATACGGTTTTCAGCTTCATCAAATACAACAGATTGTTTGCTTTCAAATACTTCGTCAGTAACTTCCATTTCTGTTATACCGAATTTTTGAGCCATTTCTGCACCGATAGTTGTTTTTGTATCGTGGAATGAAGGCAAGCAGTGCATAAAAATTGCTGTTGGCTTTGCATTAGCCATAAGTGCAGCATTTACTTGATATTTGTTCAATAGTTTAATTCTTGTTTCCCAAACTTCTGCTGGCTCGCCCATTGATACCCAAATATCTGTGTAAATAACATCAGCATTAGTTGTGCCTTCTTTAACGTCCTCTGTTAGTCTGATTGTTGCACCAGTTTCCTTAGCAATTTCCTTGCATTTTGCAACAAGTTCTTCTGCTGGGAAAAGTTCCTTTGGAGCACAAGCTGTGAAGTTTAGTCCAAGTTTTGCACAAACAACCATCAAAGAGTTACCCATATTGTTTCTTGCATCGCCCATATATGTAAAATTAACACCTTTTAGTGTGCCTAATTTTTCTTCGATTGTTAGCATATCAGCCAACATTTGAGTTGGGTGGAATTCGTCTGTCAAGCCATTCCAAACTGGAACACCTGCATATTCAGCCAAAGTTTCAACAAGCTTTTGGCTAAATCCTCTGTACTCAATTCCGTCATACATACGTCCCAAAACTCTTGCTGTATCAGGAATACTCTCTTTTTTGCCCATTTGGCTGCTTCCTGGGTCAAGGTAAGTAACACCCATGCCTAGGTCCATACCGGCAACTTCAAAAGAACAACGTGTACGAGTTGAAGTTTTTTCAAACAACAAAACGATGTTTTTGCCTTGAAGATAATTATGAGGTGTGCCTGTACGTTTCAAATCTTTGAAATTTTTTGATAAATCCAATAGGTAACGAATTTCCTGTGTTGAATAGTCTAATAGTTTCAAATAACTTCTTCCGCTCAAATTAATTCCCATAATTGTAATACTCCTTATTAATATATAAATTTTAATTTCTTTTATAACGCAATGCGTCTTTACTTATATAATATACAATTTATATGCCAATGTCAAATAATAATTTATAATAAATTATGACTTATTTGGCTATTTTCAATAATTTACAGGTAGTTTTATACATTTATGCAGTATGATAATATACCTATGCAATAGCGGATTTCATAAATATATTCACAATAATTTATGTTTATTCATTAACAATCTTTTGCTACTTTCTCATCGTCTACTTGCTTTTCACATCATTGGTGTTGATTTTTTGTCAATAACCTATATAATTAAATTATAGGCAAAATTATAAAATTATAATTCAAGGAGATTACTATGAAGAAAGCTAATGACTCCACTGTTGTTGATGTGTATTATCAATGGCTAAACCATATTGATGACCCAAAACTATTGGAAGAACTTGATGGGATTAAAGATAATCAAAATGAAATATACGAAAGATTTTACAAGTGCTTAGAATTTGGAACCGCCGGACTGCGTGGAATCCTAGGTGCTGGAACAAATCGTATGAATATATATACAGTTGCAAAAGCCACTCAAGGTTATGCAAATTGTATAACAAAACTATATAAAAATTCATCTGTTGCAATTGCTTATGACAGCAGAATTTTTTCTGATTTATTTGCAAAAACAACTGCAAGGGTATTTGCGGCAAATAATATCAAAGTTTATCTATTTAGCGAACTTATGCCTACCCCAATTCTTTCTTATGCAGTAAGAACTCTCAAATGTCAAGCAGGCATCGTCATAACTGCAAGTCATAATCCATCACAATACAACGGCTACAAGGCTTATAATAGTGAGGGCTGTCAAATTGACGAGGCAACTGCCGAAAAAGTATTGGAGGAAATTTGCAAACTTGACACTTTTTCTGACATAAAATATGCTGACTTTGATGAAGCAATTGCTACTGGCAAAATCGAATATATCAATTCATCACTTGCAGAAAAATTTGTTGAGGAAACCTACAATTTCGTTCAAGACAAAAATATATGCAAAAAAACACCACTTAAAGTTGTTTATACTCCTTTAAATGGTGCTGGATATAAATGGGTAACCTCAATCTTGAATAAAATAAATGTTTCAGACTTACATATTGTTGAAAGTCAAAAAAATCCTGACGGCAACTTCCCAACTTGCACTTACCCAAACCCTGAAATGAAAGAGGCACTTGCTGAGGGACTAAAACTTTCTCAAAATGTAGGTGCTGACATTCTTCTTGCCTCAGACCCTGACAGCGACAGATTAGGTGCTGCGGTTTTGCATAATGGCGCATATCAAATTTTGACAGGAAACCAAGTGGGAATTTTAATGGCTGATTACATTTGCCGAACAAAATCAGCTAATAATACAATGCCTAAAAATCCTGTGATGATTAAGTCTGCTGTTTCGTCGAATATGCTTGAAAAAATCGCAGAAGATTACAATGTTGAAGTGAAAACTGTTTTAACAGGCTTTAAAAATGTTGGAAATTATATGGAAAAGCTCTCTGCACAAAATAGACTTGACGATTTTATTTTTGCATACGAGGAAAGTTGCGGATATCTTTCAACAACTTTAGTAAGAGATAAAGACAGCATTTGTGCCTGTGCAATCTGTGCTGAAATGGCTGCTTTCCATAAAAGCCAAGGAAAAACACTTGTTGATGCACTGGAATTTTTGTATCAGAAATATGGTTATTATATTTCAAAATCCCAAAGCTTTGAATTTGTTGGAGCTAGCGGCGAAAATATTATGAAAAACATAATGGAAAATCTTAGAAATAATCCTCCAAAAAAATTCGACGATTTTGATGTTATTTCTACAAAGGATTTTCTATTGGAAAATGAACTGAAAACCAATATGATTAAAGTTTTTCTTTCTGATAACGTTCAATTTATCGTTCGTCCGTCAGGAACTGAACCCAAAATTAAATTTTATTATTATATAATAGGAAAAAACGAAACTGAACGTGATGAAATTCTATCTAAAATTGTTTCAGCAGTTGAAAATTTCGTGAAAACTTATAAATAATATTATATTTTATTGTATTTTGAGTAATCAACAAACTTTGCATACTTAACTATTACAGCGAAAATAGCAGCTGTTAGTATTATTGCAATTATTATTGACACATTATAATTTGAAGATAATATACCACTTTTCAACATTGTTTTGGTTAATAAACAGGACAAAACTATTGTAATAATAGGATATATTATCCAGTTTTGATAATCTATGAAAACATCTGAAATTTGCGTTAAGCGATTATAGCTCAATACAAAATTTAGAATATTGCCAAAAAATATAACGAAAACATAGCCTATTATTCCAAGTTGTGGCACTAGAAAAAACAGCAAAACAACTCTTATTCCCGACTCAATTATATTGAATTTTAAGGAAAGCAACTGCTCATTAAGCCCCTTTAGTGCTGTGTCAACAACATCATCAAGAAACATAAAAGTGACTAGTGGAGCTAATATTTTTATATATTTTCCAACTTGTATATTTTCATAAACCACATGCCCCATATCCTCGCCATAACAGATTAAAATTCCGGTTAAAGCTATTGAAAAAACAATTGTCAAGCTTGATGCTTTCATTATTGCACGATTAATTCTGCTGCGATTTCCTGTTTCATAGGAACGTGAAAATTCGGGTATTAATAGTGCTAAAAATGATGACATTATTGATGCGGGAAAAACCACAACAGGTATTGCCATTCCTTTTATCATTCCATATTCGCTCAATGCCTCTGAATGTGAATATCCGAATTTCATAAGTCCAATTGGTATTAGCATATTTTGCAGCATATTCAAAAAACTGCGTATGCAGGAACTCATACCAATGGGAAATGATATTGAAAGAATGTCACTGTATTTTGTTTTTCTTGAGTTTTTCCCTCTATATGACGGGAAAATATAAAGCAAAACTCTGATAAATATGCTCAAAATTGTGGCAAGCAAGCCAGATAATGTAATTGCAATACATTTGCCCAAAAAGCTATCGGGAAAACAATCAATTAATCCGAGAACACATATAACCGTTAAAAACTGGTCATTTACAATAATTAATGAAATTGTATAAATTCTTCCCACCGATATAAAATATGAATCCAGACAAATTGAAATTGCAGTAAATGGCATTGAAAGTGCCAATATTATTAGTGGAATCATTGTTAATTCATTTTTTATCCAAAGGGTTGAAATTTCTTTTGAAAAAAATATCATAAGAAAACAAACTATACCTGAGGTTGTAAGTGAAATTAAGATTGCCTTATTTGTTGCACATTTTGCCGATTTAATCGAACCAAGCTCAGTTTCTTTTGCAACAATCCTTGTAACTGCTATGGAAAATCCACCTAATCCAATAGTTGTTGAAAGCCCGAAAACCGACATCATCAACTGAAATATTCCAATACCTTCTGTGCCAAGCAATTTTGAAAAATAAATTCCAACATATAACTCAACAACTTGCATACTCATTGTAACAGTTGTTAAAACAATTGCATTTTTAATAAAACTTTGTTTTTTCATATTTTTATCACCACTTTTCTTTTATATATAAATGTATGCCGTCGGTAATATAAAATAGAAGTAAAAAATATTGCAAATACTGTTGAATACTCTTTTAAAAATGTTATAATAAGCTTAAAACCAGTGCTGTGATAAAAAATGATATACACTTTATGAATTTTGGAGGAAACATATGAAATGTCCTTTTTGTTCCCATATTGAAAGCAAAGTTGCAGATTCTCGCCCAACTGATGATGGACTTAAAATAAGACGTAGACGTGAATGTTTGAAATGTGGGAAACGTTTCACCACTTATGAAATCATCGAAACCACTCCTATTATTGTCATAAAACGTGATGGTTCTCGTGATACTTTCAATTCCAATAAGCTTTTAAACGGACTAATGAGAGCTTGCGAAAAACGTCCGGTTTCAATTTCTGTACTGGAAAAAATTGTTGATGAAGTGGAATTAACTCTTCAAAATTCCCTTGAAAAAGAAATTAAATCCACTGTCATTGGTGAACTTGCACTTAGCCACCTGAAAAAAGTTGACCAAGTCGCATATATCCGTTTCGCCTCAGTTTATCGAAATTTTGAAGATGTTCAATCATTTGTGGAAGAACTTAAAAATCTTGAATAAAATCTTGCATCATATTTTATATCAAATTTCTGATTTGCATTAAAATATGATGCTTTTTTATCTGTTTTTTCCTCATAATAAAATTTAATCATTTGTCAATAATAATATTGAGGTGAAAATATGGATAAGAAAAGTCAAAAAAATAAAAATGTTCTAAAAGATAACAAGCAGGTTGAACAACAAAATATTCCCCATAACACAAAAAAAGAATCTCTCGGTCAAAATACAAAAAGATAGTTCTGATTTATTTTTCACACATTGTCATATCTCCAAATTTTATTGTAACTTCCCTTAATAGCACAATGTAAAGGAGGATTTTCTATGGCAAAAGCAGGAATGAGAAGACCTAGTCCAAACGAACCTCATGGCACTGAAAGCAACAAAAAATCCCATTTCCCTAAAAATGAAGTAGCACCTGTTCCTGAAATTCAGGGCAAAGCAAAATGTGGAAAAGTTAAAGCCAATCCCATTATTATTCCATAAAATATTTTCTCATTAAGATTGTTCGTTTATTCGGACAATCTTTTTATAATATATAGTTTTGACTTAAATACAATATATTGCTATAATGACTGTTAGATATCAAATTAAAATATGAAATAATACGTTAGAATAGGTGAATTTATTATGGCTATAAAAAAAAATAAACGTCCATCTTTTATCTTAGAAATGGACGAATGTAACGATTTGCTCCAATTAATCAAGGACAAATACGAAAATGAAGAAGATATCATTAATGTGCATATAAAAGATGTTTCACTGAGTGAAAAACAACTCAACTGCCTTACTTTTGAAAATGTAATTCTTGAAAATTGCTCATTGAAAAATTGTTCTATGAAGAAAACTTCATTTCAAAATGTTATCTTTAAATCCTGCGATTTTTCTAACTGCGATTTTAGCGATAATTGGTTCAATACTTGCGATTTTATCAACACAAAAGCCGTTGGAACAAGCTTTGCCGACAGTAAATTAACGTTTATGCACTTTGAAAATTCTAACTTCAAATATGCCAATTTCACAAAGTCAAATTTCGATAACTGCGAAATTATTGGCAGCGATATGACCGAAACTTTTTTTGCTCAGTCGAAATTTAAAATGCTATCTCTTGCAAATTCAAAATTCATTGGAACAGAATTTTTCAAAACATCTCTCAATGATATTGATTTTTCAACTTGTGAATTGCAAGGAATACGAGTTTCAGAAACCGCTGAGGAACTTCGTGGAGCAATTGTAAACACCTATCAAGCCGCCGATTTAGCAAAGCTTTTAGGAATTGTTATCAAAGAGGATTAACCTTTTTAATTGCAATTCAAACTTTAAATCAAAAAGGACAACACTGATTTTATATCAGCATTGTCCTTTTTTTATTTCACTTTTTGAAACTTATTTATTTTTTATGTATTCGTCAATAGCTGCGGCTGCTTTTTTGCCTGCACCCATTGCAAGAATAACTGTTGCAGCACCTGTAACAGCATCTCCGCCAGCATAAACGCCCTCACGACTAGTTAGTCCTGTTTCTTCTTCAACAATTAATCCACCCTTTTTGTTGACATCAAGACCTGGAGTTGTTGAACGAATAAGTGGGTTTGGAGATGTACCGATACTCATAATTACAGTATCAATATCCATTGTAAACTCGCTGCCCTTTTTCTCAAATGGCTTGCGACGTCCACTTTCATCAGGCTCACCCAATTCCATTTCAATGCACTTAATGCCTGAAACAAAACCGTTTTCGCCAAGAATTTCAACTGGATTTGAAAGAGTTTTAAATATAATTCCCTCTTCTTTTGCGTGATGAACTTCTTCAGCACGTGCAGGAAGTTCTTCCATAGCTCTGCGGTAAACGATATAAACTTCTTCTGCACCAAGACGTTTTGCACATCTTGCTGCGTCCATAGCAACGTTACCACCGCCAACAACAGCAACTTTATGACTCTTCATAATTGGAGTTTTGCTGTCTTCTTTATAAGCTTTCATTAGATTAACTCTTGTTAGATATTCATTTGCGGAATAAACGCCATTAAGTCCCTCGCCTGGAATATTCATAAAGCGAGGCAAACCTGCTCCACTTCCAACAAATGCAGCTTCAAAGCCACTCTCAAACAATTCATCAATTGTCAAAACTTTACCTATAACCATATTTGTCACAACTTCAACACCTAGTGCTTTTAGGTTGTCAACTTCGTGTTGAACGATAGTTTTAGGTAGACGGAATTCAGGAATACCATAAACCAAAACTCCACCTGCAAGATGCAAAGCCTCAAAAACAGTTACAGAGTATCCAAGTTTAGCCAAATCTCCGGCAGCTGTCAATCCCGAAGGACCTGCACCGATAACAGCAACTTTATGTCCGTTTTGAGTAGGCATTACAGGGATATCTTTGCAGTTGCTATTGTGGTAGTCTGCAACAAAACGTTCTAGTCTTCCGATTGCAACAGCCTCGCCCTTAATACCTCTTATGCACTTGCCCTCACATTGGCTCTCTTGTGGACAAACACGTCCGCATACTGCTGGAAGTGAACTTGAAAGGTTAATTACTTGATATGCACCCTCAAAATCTTCCTCAGCAATTTTGGAAATAAATGCAGGAATATCAATTGCAACTGGGCAATTTCCTACGCAAGGCTTGTTTTTGCAGTTCAAACAACGTTTAGCTTCTTCAACTGCTTGTTCCTTTGAATAACCCAAAGTAACTTCTTTAAAGTTTTTATTTCTAACGTTTGGCTCTTGCTCAGGCATTGGGCATTTTGTCAAACTCATATTTTTTTCAATAGCCATTATTACTTAACCTCCTGTTTAAAGAGATTGCAGTGGCTTTCTCTTTCATTTTTTTCAAATGGTCTGTAGATTGAACCACGATTCATAGCTTCATCAAAGTCAACAAGATGACCATCAAATTCAGGACCGTCAACACAAGCAAATTTTGTTTCTCCGCCAACTGTTAGACGGCAACCACCGCACATACCTGTTCCGTCAACCATAATTGGGTTCATACTAACAACTGTTTTAATATTGTATTTCTTTGTTAGTTGAGCAACAAATTTCATCATAATAAGTGGGCCGATTGCAATAACTTCGTCGTATTCATTTCCCTCTTTGATAAGAGCTTCCAAAGCATTTGTAACAAGGCCTTTTTCACCATATGAACCATCATCAGTCATAACAACAAACTTACTGCTTGCAGCATTAAATTCGTCTTCAAGGATTAGCAAGTCCTTGCTTCTGAAACCAACGATTGAATGAACCTCTGTTCCAAGTTCATGTAGTTTCTTTGCAACAGGATATGCTATTGCACAACCAACGCCGCCGCCGATTACTGCAACTTTTTTAAGACCCTCAAGTTCGCTTGCTCTTCCTAATGGTCCAACTAAGTCGTTAAGACTATCGCCAACATTTAATGCTGATATTTCATCAGTACCTCTGCCGACAATTTGGAATATTATTGTGACTGTGCCTTTTTCTCTGTTATAATCAGCAACTGTCAAAGGAATACGCTCGCTATCCTCATATGCTCTAAGAATCAGAAATTGACCCGGTTGAGCTTTTTTTGCAATTAATGGAGCTTCAATTTCCATTTTCATAACTGTTGGATTCAGTGATTGTTTAGTTACTATCTTGTACATTTTTTCTCCTTTCAAGTAAAAGAAATTTCATACCTTATTACATTTTACAAAGATATGCCCTAACTGTCAAGATATTAGTCTAAGAAAACGAATAATTTTATGTATTTACATTCATTTATTAGCTTATTATCAAATTTTCTCAACTAAAATGGTAATATTATGTTGATTATTGGGAAATCAGTCATAATATATATAATATTTTAGGTTGATATGGTGTCATATTAAAAAATATTTATTCAATATAAATAAAAAGTATTTATCATTTTAGATATAAACGTCAATAGTGCTAAAAAATATTTTGAGTATAAAAATGCAGTAATTGTTATAGTGAATATTATAAAATACTTTGCAAAATATATTATATGCTATAGCGCATTCATACCATAATGCCCACATTTTGATTTTCTCAATTCTATGTGAGCATTAAATTATTATAATTACTTTTGTAGGGCTTTTATCAGTTCAGGAACAAGTTGCTTTTTACGAGAAACAATATTTTTCAGATAAATACTATCGTCTTTTATGTTATCCCCAAATGCTTCTGTAATAACATTTTTTGCCTTCTTGCCCTTGAATAAAAGCGTTGTTGACTCCTCAATGATGCTCGTTAGCATAAATACTAAAACATCGACCTTATTGTTGACGATAATTTCTTCCATATAGTCGCCAATTCTCTTCTTTAATTCATTAATATCTGTGGAATTCATTAGAGAAATTTGACCTATTCCGATGTCCATTCCATTTATTGCAAAATCTTTATAATCCTGATAGAATATTTCTTCATTTGTGCGAGTTTTTATGTCGCTTCCTGCTGTGAACATTTCATCAGCATATGCCTCAACGTTTATCTTTGCTATGTCAGCTAATTCCAGTGCAACTTTTTTATCATATGGTGTGCAAGTTGGCGAACGAAACATCAATGTATCTGAAATAATTGCCGAACACAATGCTCCTGCAATTTCTTTGGATATTTCGACGTCATTTTCACGATACAATTGATAAATAATTGTTGCTGTACAGCCTAATGGTTGATTTCTAAAATAAACAGGGTTGGCTGTTTCAAGATTTCCCAGTCTATGATGGTCGATTATTTCTGTTATTTCTGCAAATTCAATTCCATCTACTGCTTGATTTTTTTCATTATGGTCAACAAGTATTATTGGCTTATTTTCCATTGCAATAAAGTTCCTTTTGGAAATTTGACCTATATATTTTCCTTTTCCATCGTGTACAGGGAAAAATCTATGGTATGTATTTCCCATAACTTCTTTTACTTCATTAGTGTAATCATCTATGCTGAATGTCAAAATATTTTTGCTTGTCATAAATGATTTTATGGGCATACTCTGATTAATCAGTCTTGCAACAGTGTAGGAATCATATGGTGAAGAAATTATTACGCAGCCTTTTTTCTCAGCTAATTTAACAACAGTTTCATTTACATCGTTATTTGTACACAAAACTATGCAGCTAACTCCCATTTCAATGGCAAAAAATTGATTTTCAAATCTGTTTCCAGTAATAACTAAGTCACCTTTGCTGATATATTCTTCCATCAATTCTGGTGTATTTGCAGCTATAGTCACCTTTCCTTTGGAAAAATATTTGTTGACATCTCCACAAATAACCTTTCCATCAAGGGTTTCAACTATGTTTTTATATGGCGTGTTAGCTTTTGAAACAATTTCACTATCATACACATCAAGATTAGAGGCGGCTATATCTCCCACCGAAACAATCCCATCAATTGCCCCATCTTGTTTAGTTATAACCAATGTAACTGCCTGTTCCGACTTCATTATTGCATAAGCATTTTTGAGAGAAATATCCCCCGATACACTTTTTATATCTCGGATTTCCATATCAGAAACTTGAGTTCTAACATCAGAAATTTTTCTTGGCGAAGACAAATTAAATTTATCCAGTACAAATTGCGTTTCCTTGCTTATTTCTCCGCATCTTGCTGGAATGTGATTAAATGATTTATCTATTATATTTTTTAAATTTGCATAGCAAATTGCTGAACAAATTGAGTCCGTATCAGGATTTTTATGTCCTATAACCAGTTTATCTATTATTTTGGGCATTTATCTAATCTCCTTTATTTCATTGCCATAACTTATGACTATTCTACAACAAAATGCACAAAATATCTACTGATAATTTTACATAAAGTTATTTGAAAGAATGTATATTTTTAGTTTGTTTGCTCAAATTGAAGATTGATTTTATTATATGGCAAAATCCAAACAGAAATTCACTTGCGTATTTATAATTAATAAAACAAAAAAGTACGCCGTTTAAGGCGTACTCAAAAAAACAATTAAATTAAATTATCTTTTGTTTGAGAAACAATCGCTGCAATAAACAGGCTTGTCGTTTCTTGGTTGGAAAGGAACTTTGCAAGGAGCACCGCATTCAGCGCAAACTGCATCGTACATTTCTCTTTGGCCTCTGCCGCCATTACCGTTTGCATTTTTGCGAGCTTGTCTGCAATCTTTGCAACGTAGTGGTTCGTTTGTGAAGCCTTTTTCAGCGTAGAATTCTTGTTCAGAAGCTGAGAATATGAATTCAGCTCCACAGTCTTTGCATACTAGAGTTTTGTCGTTGTACATTAAGTGTATACCTCTTTTTTAAAATATATGTTTGTTATCCCAAACACTAATGATAGTTTATAACATTTTTATTATTTTGTCAATATGAAAAATATATATTTGTTATCCCAAACACTATTAGTAGTATATACCCATTTAAACCTTTTGTCAATAATAAAAACAAATATATTTATTTTTGCACTACTTATAGTCAATATGCTGGATTATCAGTTGTATTTGCTATAAATTTCTATTGATTATTGTTAGATTTGCTAGAGTTTTTATTTGCTTTTTCTTTCATTTCCAAATAATCATCATATGTTGTCATTCTATCAATAATTCCCTCTGGAGTTATCTCAATAATTCTGTTTGCAATAGTTTGAATAAATTGGTGGTCTTGAGATGAGAAAACAACAGCTCCCTTAAAATCAATCAAACCATTATTTACTGCTGTTATTGATTCCAAGTCAAGATGGTTTGTAGGCTGATCCAAAATCAACACATTTGAGCCAACAAGCATCATTTTTGAAAGCATACAGCGGACTTTTTCTCCTCCTGAAAGCACATTAACTTCTTTCAAAGGCTCATCGCCTGAGAACAACATTCTTCCCAAAAATCCTCTTAGGTAGCTCTCGTGTTCATCAGTTGAAAATTGAGAAAGCCAATCCAACAAATTAAGTTTGCAATCATTGAAGTATTTTGAATTGTCTTTTGGAAAATATGAACGAGATGTGCTGACACCCCATTTGATTTTTCCTTCATCAGGTTCCATTTCTTCAGCTAATATTTTGAGTAAAGCTGTTGAAGATTGCTCATTTTCAGATATAACTGCAACTTTATCCTCACGATTTAATATAAAGGAAACATTGTCAAGAACTTTCACCCCATCAATTGTTTTGGATATTCCCTCAACAAAAAGTGTATCCTTGCCAATTTCTCTGTCCGGCTTAAATGCTACCCAAGGATAGCGTCTTGATGATGCAGGCATTTCTTCAATTGTCAATTTATCAATTAACTTTCTTCTTGAAGTTGCTTGTTTGGATTTAGATTTATTTGCAGAAAATCGTTCGATAAATTTCTGCAATTCTTTAATTTTATCTTCACTCTTTTTGTTTAAATCTTTTGACATCTGCTGCATAATTTTACTTGATTCATACCAGAAATCATAGTTACCAACGTACATTTTAATTTTTCCGTAGTCAACATCTACGATATGAGTACAAACACTATTAAGAAAATGTCTGTCATGGGATACAACTATAACTGTTCCAGGGAATTCCATTAAAAAGTCTTCAAGCCAATTAATTGATTCAACGTCAAGATGGTTTGTAGGCTCATCAAGTAGGACAATTTGTGGCTGTCCGAATAATGCTTGTGCTAGCAAAACCTTAACTTTTTCGCCGCCTTGCAATGATGACATTTGAGAATAGTGAAGAGCGGTTTCTACGCCAAGACCTTGCAGCAATTTTGCAGCTTCTGATTCAGCTTCCCAACCATTAAGTTCAGCAAATTCGCCTTCTAATTCTGAGGCTTTTTCGCCATCTTCATCAGTGAAATCTTCTTTTGCATAAAGAATTTCTTTTTCTTGCATTATCTCGTGCAAACGTTCATTTCCCATAATAACTGTGTCCATAACAGTGAACTCATCATATTTAAAATGGTCCTGTTTCAGCACTGACATTCTTGTATTTTCAGAAATATCAATTGTTCCGGTGTATGTCTGCAAATCTCCGGAGAGCAATCTTAAAAACGTTGATTTACCTGCCCCGTTTGCTCCGATTATACCGTAACAATTTCCATCTGTAAATTTCAAATTAACGTGGTCAAATAGCTTTGTGCCGCCAAATTGCAGTCCCAAATCGGTTACTGTAATCATTGAATGTACCGTCCTTTTATTATATATTTTAAATTATTTTGCATACTTAAAAATAATCCCGCATTACAGGATTATTTTATCTTTATAATCTATCAACTTTATCTCTTGTTTTGTATATAACATCAGCAAAAAGACAACTACTGTAAGTTTAACATAATAGTTGTGAAAATGCAATGTTTTAAGCATTGTTTATTCTTTTATTTTTGAAAAGCGAAAAAAAGAGAGGGAATTTCCCCCTCTTAATTTATATTATCTTTTTTTATTGAAGAATGACATCAAAACAGAATAATCATCATCATCGTCGTCTGCTTTCCATGATGGTTCGTTTACTTCAGCCTTTTGTTCGCTTGGCTTTTCAACAGTTTCTTGTGGTACTTGATTAACCTGTTGTTCATAAACAGGTTGTTGATATTGAATTTGTGGCTGTTGAATAATTGGCTGTGGGATTGGCTGTTGTTGAGGTTGAACTTGTGTTCTAACATCATTAGGAGTTGGCGCAACAGCTCTGTAACTTGAAGTTGATTCGCCTGGTTTTGCCGGAGTTTTGAATGTATATTCAGGTATTTCAAATGATTCAGGAATTGTTGGTTGCTCAAAATCAGTTGCAATTACTGTAACTCTCATCACATCTCCAAGAGTATCATCGTATGTAGCTCCCCATTTTAGTCTTACTCTATCGCTTAAAAGTTCTTTAACCAAAGTTGATGCCCTTTTAATCTCTTTTATTCCAACATCATGGGAAACAGTAACATTAAGAATTGCACGTCTTGCACCATTAATAACCCCCTCTAGAAGAGGAGAATCAACTGCTGCTTGAGCGGCGGCAACAGCTCTGTCCTTACCGGTTGCCTCGCCAACACCCATATGAGCATAGCCGGCATCTTTCATAACAGAAGTAATATCAGCAAAATCAAGGTTCACTTCACCTTTTATTTGAATTAAGTCAGATATACTTTGAACACCTCTGCTCAAAACATTATCTGCAAGAGCAAAAGCTGCCGGCAGAGTGATATCGTCATCATCATCATCTTCAGGAAGTAATCTTTCGTTGGGGATAACAAGTAGAGAGTCAACATGTTCTCTCAATTTTTGAATACCAGCTTCAGCTTGTATCATTTTTTCTTCGCCTTCAAATTCAAAAGGCTTAGTAACAACTGCAACTGTAAGTATTCCCATATCATGCGCTATTTCAGCAACAACAGGCGAAGCCCCTGTACCAGTACCGCCACCCATACCTGTTGCGATAAATACCATATCTGCGCCTTTTAGTGCAGCGGCAATTTCCTCTCGGCTTTCTTCAGCAGCACGTTGACCTCTCATAGGGTCTCCGCCGGCTCCTGTTCCTCGAGTAAGTTTTTCGCCTATTTGTAATTTATTTTGAGCTTGAGCGCCCTCCAAAACTTGTCTGTCAGTATTGACAACTATAAATTCGACTTCACGAATTCCCTCAATCATCATTCGGTTAACAGCATTACCGCCGCCACCGCCAACGCCAACAACTTTTATACAAACACCCTTATCCTGTTCCTTATCAATATTAAAATTCATTTGCATTATTATTTTCCCCCTAAGCTAGTCAGTACTTAGATGCACTTACGGCAAGATATACTACAATATTAATCTACCATATTTTCAATAAATAATCAATAGATTAACACCTGCTTTTGTAATATATTTTATCAATACACTTTTTCCCGCTTTTGCCCATTTATTTTACCATAATTTTTATATTTTTTTAGTTTTCATTTACATCTAATGAAGAATTTCCCTCTATTTGTTCTGATAATTCCGATGGTGTGTCTATAACATCAGAGTTAACCTGCGATGTGCTTTGCATTTCAGTAAAAGGTATTAAATCTCCCACAGAAACTGCATTTTCAGATATCATTTGGCTTATATCCATTTCTCTTACTCTGAGTTCCTTTGGTATTGTTGAATCCGATACTCCGGGAATTGTTGCATCTACAACTCCTTCAAAGTTTGATTCTTCATCAAACTCTTTGATTTTTTTTATAAAATTGAGTTTATACTCAAGATTATCAACATTACCAAGATTAATTAAAAGCCTGTCCTGATAAACAATTTTCATATTAAGTCTATCACTAATATCTATTTTTGTCACGTCTTTAAAATCTGTTTTTTCAAACGCCTCAAGCAAACTTGTGAGCATTGCCAATGTTTCATTGTTTTCTTTTGATAAATATTCGCCGGGTTGAGCTTGTCCGATACTTTTGTCAATTGAAAAATTGGATTTTTGCACACTTAATTGTTCTTCTTCATCTGAATTTATTTCGCTTTCAGCAGCAGCGGTCTGTGCATTTTTATCATTTTCAGCCTTTGCTTCCACCGACGATTTTGTTGAAGTAGACATTCCCATTACAATTGGCATTCTCGTTGTGACAGGCTCAGCTGTTCTTTCAAGGATTCTCCATTTCTCGCTTACTAACAAATAGTCATCACTATCCTTAACAAGAGCGAAAGGTTCAGCTTGCTTTATTTCAAATATTATTGATGGTGGAAAAGCAACTTTTACATTAACGTCCTCAATATATTCATATTTTTCTATCATCTCTTTCTTGATTTTTTTCTTATCAACCTTAAAAAGATTAGTTCCTATTTTTATATTTGCAAATTCAATAATCTCTGCTTTTGAGTATTTATTTGTTCCCGAAACATCAACAGATTCAATCATAAAAAATTTTGTTGTTGCCAGATAAAAACTTATTGCCGCAAACACAAGAAAGAAAATTAAATAATATAATCTGTATTTTACATACCTTTTTCTAACTTCTTTTCTGTTTTCACTTTGAGGGTTTGACTTTGAATTGCCAAACCCTTCCTTTTTACTTTCCAAAGTCATCACTCCATTTCGATATTAATTCCTAGCTTTTTAAGACGTTTGTCAAAATTTTCATATCCTCTTTCAATATGTCTGATTTCACTTATAACGCTTTCGCCCTCTGCTCCTATTGCCGCTATGCAAAGTGCCGCACCGCCTCTTAAATCAGTACATTGAACCTTTGCCCCATATATTTTGTCAACGCCCTCTACTACTGCAACTCTGCCCTCTACCTTTATATTTGCTCCCATTCGCACAAGTTCTGTGACATGCTTATAGCGGCTTTCAAAAATATTTTCAATGAAAATACTTATTCCGTCTGCAAGCGTTGTAACTGCCATTAATGGCGATTGGGCATCTGTTGGAAATCCAGGGTACGGCATTGTTCTGACTTTTCTTGCAGGTTTTAATATACCTGACCTCTTCAAATATATTTCATTGTCATAAGTTTTAACAAAACAACCCATTTCTTCTAAAACAGGTGTGACTGCTGTCAGATTTTCCGAAACTGCTTTTCTAATAAGTATTTCTCCCCCTGATATTGCTGCGGCACATAGAAATGTAGCCGCTTCAACTCTGTCAGAAATAACTGTATGTTCAACATAATCATTGAGCTTTTCTACTCCGCTCACAACAATTGTGCCTGTTTTTTCAATTTTAATTTTTCCCCCACATGCATTGAGAAAATTAGCTAAATCTAAAATTTCAGGCTCTCTTGCGGCATTGTATATAACCGTTTCACCTTTTGCTGTAACTGCTGTTATCATTGCATTTTCTGTTGCTCCAACACTTGGAAAAGGCAATGTTATATTTGTGCCTTCTATTTCACCGTTTACAACACAATCAAGAAAACCATGGTTTTCATCTATGCTCACACCCAACTTTTTCATTACAGCAATATGAATGTCAATCGGTCGTGGCCCAAGCTCGCACCCACCAGGATATGATATTTTTGCCTTTTTGCATTTAGCAACAATTGCACCCATAAATACAATTGATGAACGCATTTCCCTCATTAGTTTATCAGGTATATCGTTGCAAATAATATTACTGCTGTCAATTTCAACAGTATTGCCTTCCCATTTTATCTCAGAACCTAAATGCGTTAGTATATTACATGCTGCCTCAACATCAGTTAATCTTGGACAGTTATGTACAACACTTTTTTTGCACAATATAGAAGCTGACAATATTGGTAATGCAGAATTTTTTGCTCCATTTATGTCAATTTCTCCGAAAACTCTGTTTCCACCTCTTATTATAAAGCTTGCCATATGCTCCACCCTTTTTGCTTATGTCAAGAAAAAAACCAATATTTTTCCCTGCAAAATCATACTATGCTTTACAAATCAATTAGGTGATTATTTCTTAAATATTATTATTTCTTAATAAGGTCAAGTATATTATCGCTTATACGTTTGTTTGCGTCTAAATAAGCCATTTCAGCCGCATTTTTTGCTATTTCATTCCTGAATTTATCATCTGAAATTAATTTTTCTATTGCTTCACAAATCGTTTCCTTATTAAGATTTTTTTCTTCAATTAAATATGCAGCATTTCTATCCGCCATAACCTTCGCATTATGATATTGATGATTTTCAGCAACATTTGGCGATGGTATCAATATTGATGCTCTGCCTGCCGCTTGAATTTCGCTCAAACTCAATGCACCACTTCGGCTTATAACTAAATCAGCCGCTGCCAAACAATCCGCCATATCATCTATGTATTCACGTATTTCAATATGATTGATTTTCTTCGGGTCAATATTCCTTGCTTTTAACAATTCGTAAAAATCGTCATATCCTCTTTTTCCCGTTGCGTGAATATGATAGACATCTTCACGTTTTTGATGCCACTGCATTATATCCGCCACAGCTTCATTAATTTTGTTTGCCCCAAGGCTTCCTCCGAAAGTGACGATACATTTTCTGTTTCCTATTTTCAGTTTTTCTCTTGCCTTTTGCCTATTTGCCATTATTATTTCTTCTCGTACTGGATTTCCTGTGACAATATAATCTTTTCCATCTGGAAGATATTTTTTTGCATCTTCTACTGCAAGTAATATTTTGTCGGCAAATTTAAAATTGAGTTTATTTGAAACTCCCGGATAAGCATTTTGTTCGTGTGCAACCGTTTTGTAGCCTAACTTGTTCGCCATTAACAATATTGGCCCGCTTACATAGCCCCCTGTGCCTACCACAACATCTGGGTTGAATTTTGTAATTATCTCTTTTGCCCTTTTGTTGCAAGTCAACAAGCACTTTGCTGCTTTTAAATTATGCTTGAAATTCCTAAAGCAAATTTTTCTTTCAAATCCCATTATATCAACAGTTTCAAATTTGAATTTTGCCTGTGGAACAAGTCTTGCCTCCATTCCACGTGGATTTCCAACAAATAAAATATTAACATCGGGATTTCTTTCTTTTATATAATTAGCAACTGATATTGCAGGGTTAATGTGACCGCCTGTTCCACCACACGCAAATAAAATTTTCATTAAATCATTCCTTTTCAATATCGGTCTCTCTTGAAATACTCAGCAAAACTCCCATTTGTGCCATTAACATGAAAAGTGACGTTCCTCCATAGGAGAAAAACGGCAAACTTATTCCTGTGTTTGGGATTGTATTTGTAACAACTGCAACGTTGAGTATAACTTGAAGTCCAACTTGAGCGATTAGTCCGCTTGCCAACATCATTCCAAACCTATCCTTACAGCGAATTGCAATAACAAAGCCTCTCCAAACCAATAAGGCAAACAAAATTAGCACAAATGTTGCACCAATAAATCCGATTTCTTCGCATACAACTGCAAAAATAAAGTCGTTTTGTGGCTCAGGCAAATACAGATATTTTTGTCTTGAATTGCCGATTCCAACTCCCATTAGTCCACCCGAACCAATTGCATACAGCGACTGAATGACTTGATAGCCTTCTGCTCTCGGTGCTGAAAATGGATTCAACCAATAGTTGACTCGCACCATCATTCTGTCCCATTTTCCAAGCATTAATATCAACATCGGAACTCCAACCGAGCCAAGCATTGCGCAGCCAAAAAACTGATATAAATTAGCTCCACCTATAATAAGCATAACAGCAGTTATTCCGATCATCAATACTGTTCCCGAAAGATGAGGCTCAAGTATCAATAAAACTACGAAAACTAGAAGGACTACGCAAGGTCTAATAATACCAACACCGATTTTCTTCATCTTATCTTGAAAATCTGTCGTATGTTTCGCTAAATACACAATCAATGCAAACTTTGCAATTTCTGACGGTTGAAAACTTAATGATTGTGTAACAAAAATCCATCTTCTTGCGTTGTTAACACTGCGTTGAGTAAAAACAAAAATCAATAGCAATATCGAAACAATTAATATAAATTTCCAGTATTTTTTGTAAATTCTGTAGTCTACCATTGATGCCCCAAACATTGCAATCGTTCCAAAAACTGCGAATACAAACTGCCTTAGAATATAATGGAAACTGTTGTTTTTCCAATAATATGCATCAGCATAACTAGCTGAAAACAGCATTACAAGTCCTATTGAAAGTATCAAAAACAACAATACAAGGAATGTTGCATCAACACTTCCGCCTTTGGTGAAGATATGATATTTATTTTTGATTGTAGGTTTTACTTTTGATGCTTTTTTTGATTTTGAACCATATCCCTTTGCATCTCTATCCATAAACTTCACCCCTAAATTAAAATTAAATTATCTCATCAAAACTGTTGCCCAAATTGCAATTGCACTTCCTATAAATGTGATTACTGTGAAAATTGTCACGATTTTCATTTCTGAATATCCACACATTTCATAGTGATGATGTATTGGACTCATCTTGAAAATCCTTTTCCCTGTCAGTTTAAAACTTGCAACTTGCAAAACAACTGAAAGTGATTCTATAATATATATTATACCTGAAAATATCAGTATTAACGGCATATTAACTCCAAATGCCATTGCAACAACAAGTCCTCCCAAAAACAAAGAACCTGTATCGCCCATAAATACTTTTGCAGGATAGAAATTCCAAACTAAAAAGCCAAGACAGCCTCCTGCTGTTGCAACTGCCAATATGTTTATGTTTCCATACCCCATAATCATACTGATAACCATAAATCCCAGCGATGCCGCAAAAGTAACTGATGAACAAAGTCCGTCTAGTCCGTCCGTTAAATTCACTGAATTAGTTATAAATATTATGCCTAAAACGCAAAGCGGGTAATACAAAATTCCTATGTCTAATTGCCCCATAAACGGAATTTGTAAAACTGTTGAATTATCCCCAATAATGTACATTGTCCATAGGTAGAAAACCGCTACAATAAACTGCATTATAAGCTTTTGTTTAACTGTTAAACCCAGATTTCTCTTTTTAACAACCTTAACGTAATCATCTACAAATCCGATAAATCCTGATGCCAATGCCATCATTATTCCCACAATAAATCTTCCTGTGTGGATTATCTCATATTCAGATGAAATATTTTTGCCCGCCGAATTTGAAATAAAACCCAATATTGCCGCTGAAACTATTCCGATTATAAACATAAATCCGCCCATTGTTGGGGTATTTTCCTTTGACTTATGCCATCGTGGACCTATATCTAAAATTGTTTGACCATATTTAAGCTTTTTCAAAAATGGTATTAACCAAAATCCCAAAATTGCAGTTACTCCAAAGGATACTACTGCTGTTATTACCAATGATGTTCCATTTACCACCTTGTTTTACCTCCAAAGGATATTTTACTTGCCAAGTTTGGCATATATACCCTTTATTACTTCTTCAAGTTTCATTCCTCTGCTGCCTTTTACCCACACTACATCTCCGGGTTTTATTGAATATAATAGTTCATTTGTTAGTTCTTCTTTAGTATCATAATTCATTGCTTGTATTCCAAGTTCATATGCACGTTTTGTACATAACTTCATCTTTTCGCCGAATGTGAAAGCTTCATCAATATTGTTTTCGCAAAGCATATCCCCAATATTGCTATGTGCAGATTCTGATATTGCACCCAACTCAAGCATATCTGCCAAAACCGCTATTTTTCGCCCATCGTTGGAATATTCACCTAATGTTTTCATTGCCGCTTTCATTGAATCGGGACTTGCATTGTAACAATCTTCAACGATTATTATACCATTAATATTTACAATATTTTGTCGCATTCCGGAAGGTTCATAATTTTTCAATGCAGAAATACAATCTTCTATTGTAATATTCATTTCTCGTCCGACTGCAATTGCTGCTAAAGCATTTAGAACATTATGCTTTCCAATTGTGGGGATAACTGCTGAAAAAGTATTTTCATTAATATGTACTTCAAATTTGCTTTGACCATTTTCTTCCACAATGTCACTTGCCAATATATCTGACTGACTGTTTTCAATTCCATATGTAATCATCTTGAATTTTGGAAGATTAACTTCTTTTAGCAAGTCATTATCTCCACAAAGTATGAGTGGAGAATTTTCTTTCATTCCGTCACATATTTCAAGTTTTGCTTTTAATATATTCTCTCTCGTTTTAAGGTATTCCAAATGGCAAACTCCAATATTGGTTATAACTGCAATGTTCGGCTGTGCAACCATTGTAAGTTCTTCGATTTCGCCAAAATTGCTCATACCCATTTCAAGTACACAAGCTTCATAACTTTCATTCAGTTTGAACACCGTTTTTGGAAGTCCTATTTCGTTGTTTTCGTTTCCTTCGGATTTAAGGGTTTTGTATTTGCTCGACACAACACAACTTATAAAATCTTTTGAGGTGGTTTTTCCAACACTACCTGTTACTCCGATTACTTTTATATCAAATTTATTGCGATACATTTTTGCAATATCCAACAGAGCTTTTGATGTATTTTCAACATACAAAATTCGTTCGTCATCAAAATCTTGCTTTTTGTGTGATATTACGCAGACTGCACCATTGTCTAATACACTTTTTATAAAATTATGTCCGTCAAAATTTTCTCCTTCAATTGCAACAAATGCTGAACCTTTTTCAATAGCTCTTGAATCTGTTGAAATAGCATTGACTTTTTCATTTATATTGCATTTTGCTCCTATTGCTTGAGCAATTTCTGAAGTGTAAATAGTATTCATATGCAAATTTCCTTTCTGCTATTAGTCACTTTTGACAGCCAAAAATTGATTTACAAGCTCTTTTTCATTAAAATAAACTGAGCCAAAATCAAGAACTTGATAATCCTCATGTCCTTTGCCTGCCAATATTAATATATCTCCATTTTGTAAATTATCTATCGCCCATTTTATTGCATCAAACCTATCAACAATTATCTTGTATTTTTTGCTGTTTTTCATTCCGATAATTGTGTCATTAATAATTTGCATTGGGTCTTCTTCTCTTGGATTATCTGAAGTTATAATTGCAAAGTCAGAGTTTTCTTCAACAATTCTTCCCATATCTGCACGTTTTTTTCTATCTCGACAACCTGCACAACCAAATAATGTTATAAGTCTGCCGTTTTTGAATTTTTTCATAGTGGTGAGCATTTTTTCCAGTGCATCAGGTGCATGAGCATAATCTCTGATAATTGTAAATTTATCGTTGGCAACCAAAACTTCAAGTCTGCCATTTACACCAACTGAATTTTCCAGTCCTAATGCCACATCTTCAATTGTTGCACCTAAATTCAAACAACAAGCCGCTGTTGCCATTGCATTTGAAACTGAATAATCCCCAGGCATAGTTATTTTTATTCTTGAAATTATGCTATCGCCTACAAATGCAAATGTACTCCCCGACGATGTTGAATTAACGTTTTTTGCTGTGTAATCTGCCTCATCATTATCTATTGAATATGTCAAAGTTTTTCCCGAATATTCCTGTGACAATCTTCTTCCATATTCATCATCAAGATTTATAATTGCTTTTTTGCACACATCAAAAAGCTTTTTCTTGGCTTGAAAATAATTTTCCATTGTTAAATGGTAGTCAAGGTGGTCAACTGTTAAATTAGTGAAAATACCTACTTCAAATTCAATTCCAGCTAATCTATATTGGTCAAGTGCGTGAGATGATGCCTCCATAACTGCATATTCACACCCTGCTTTAACCATTCTCGAAAGCATTGAATGGAGGGAAAAGGCATCTGGAGTTGTGTTTTTTGTGGGCAAAATTATATCGCCTATTTCATTGTGGATTGTACCCATCAAGCCAACTTTTTTGCCCATTCTTTCCAATATCTGCTTAATTAAAAACACACAAGTGCTTTTTCCGTTTGTACCTGTTACAGCTATCATTTTCAGTTTTTTTGATGGATTACCAAAATATGCACTGCACATTTTTCCATATGCAATTCTTGTATTTTCAACAATAATTTGATTTTTAAGTCCCAAATTATGGTCGACTACAACTGCACAAGCACCATTTTCTAAAGCTTTTGGTGCATATTCGTGACCGTCAAATTGAAGTCCTTTTATGCAAACATAAATGTTCCCTTTTTCCAACTGCCTTGAGTCGGAGGTAATGCCCGTAATTTGTACATCGCCCAAATTAGAGCTGAATTTTATATCTTCCAACAAAGTAAGCAAGTTCACAAATACCACCCCTTTAAATTTTTATCCCGCTAGGTTCTTGTCTGTAAATTCTACGGTTATAACGCTTCCTCTTTCAACTTCTGTTCCTGATGGCGGGTCTTGCTTAATTGCAACGCAACCAGGTGTTTCAATTGAAGTTCCAACTAACCTTATATTTAATCCTTGATTTATTATTGTTCGATTTGCCTGTTGTCCCGACTGATTTATAACATCAGGAACTGTTACCATTAGGATATCATTGGTTTCTTCAGTGTAAACAATAACCGTTCCTTCTCTTGGTATTGGCTGTCCTGATGAGGGAACTTGTTTCACAACTGTTGTTCCTGTTCCGATTGTTTTATATCTAAGTCCCAATTTAGTCAATTCATTTTCAGCATCTAATGCCTTTTTACCAATCAAAAATGGTACAGGCAAGTCAATTTTTTCAATTTCTTCTTGTGAATAGTTTGGTTGTATTCCCAAATATGGAAGTGTATCTGCCAATATTCCTCCAACTACGGGCGAGGCTATTACTGAACCGAAAACATTTCCGTTTGCTGGCTCATCAAGCAAAACAAGTACCATTATTTCAGGGTCTTCAACAGGTGCAAATCCCATAAATGATGAAACATAATAGGCAATTTGTCCGTTTACTCTTTTATCAGTTTTTTCGGATGTTCCGGTTTTTCCACCAATTCGATATCCGGGCATATAAACACTTCTGCCTGAACCGGATACTTGGTCCTTAACAACATCTTCCAAAAGTACTCTCATTAAATCTGATGTTTCTTTTGATATGACCTGTCTTTTGACTGTTGGTTCTGTTGCCGAAACTACATTTCCGTTTGCATCAAGTTCTTGTTTTATTACATATGGCTGCATAAGATTTCCGCCGTTTATTGTGGCACATAATGCAGTTGCAAGCTGAATTGGAGTTACTTTAAACGTCTGTCCAAATGAGCTTATTGTCAGCTCCACGCCTTTATCCACATCAAGGGTTTTTTGACTATGGACAAGCCCTGCATTATCCGCTTCACCCGGAACGTCAATGCCTGTGGGTTGTGTTAATCCAAAAGCATCAAAGTATTTATAAAAATCTTTTCCGCCCATTCTCTGACCTATTTGCATAAAAACAGGGTTACAAGAATATTTTATTGCTTGTGCAAAAGTAATAGTGCCATGTCCTGACGTTTTCCAGCAACGCACTTTTCTATCTGCCACAATATGGTATCCTGGGCAATTGAAAAGCTCAGTATATGGGTCTACTATGCCTTTATCCAATGCTGAGGCTGCCATTATTACTTTAAATACCGAACCCGGCTCATAAGGGTCACTGACAGCTTTATTACGCCATTGTTCAAATTGTGCTTTTCCATATTCATCTTTATATTTTTCTTCATCTTCAGATTTAAGTTTATCAAGTTCAGCAAGCTTTTGAGGGTCTGCAATAACAAATGGTTCATTCGGGTCAAAATCAGGCTTTGTTGCCATTGCCAAAACCTCGCCTGTTTTAACATTCATAACTATACAAGCGGCTCTATTTTGCACTTGATATTCTTTTACAGCGGCTTCAAGATGTTTTTCCACAAAATGCTGTATAACTTCATCTATTGTCAAAACCAAACTATTTCCGGGTACTGCCTCGTAAATTTGCTTGTAATTATACGGCATATAACTTCCAACTGCGTTTTTAGCTGTTGTAACTCTGCCGGATTTTCCACTTAATGTTTTATTATAGTACGCTTCCAAACCATATAATCCATTATTTTCTGTACCTGTAAATCCTACCACTGTTGATGCAAGACTTGCATATGGATAAAAACGTTTTGTATCTTCTTCTAAAAATACTCCCTTAATATCGTTTTCCTTTGCAAATTTAGTTATCTCTTCACCAACTTCGCCGGAAACTTTGGTTTTAACTCTGAAATATAAACTTTTTTTATCGCTTCCGCCTTTTATTATCTTTTCTTTATCTACTTCTAGCAATTGACTGAATTTATTTGCAATAAGTTCAAGTTCTTGTTCATCTTTTATGTCTGCGGGAGAAATACAAACATTATAAACCTGTTCACTCTGGGCAAGAGTATTCATATTTCTATCGTAGATTGTTCCTCTTTCAGCACTTATTATTGCCGAAGTCATCTGGTTATTTAATGCACTTTTTTGATATTGTTCACCATTTACTATTTGGATTTCATAAAGTCTATAAATTAAAATTGAGAATGCAACAACAACCATCACCAGCATTACACCGGTAATTCTTTTTTTGGTATTGTTTTGTAGGGTTTTATTCATTTTTCTCCTCCAATAAATTAAAATCGCATTTAAAGCCTTTATTTTCCAATTTATTTTATACACTTATAAACAAACTAAGAGCTAAGAACTTTTTATCTTAACTCTCAGTCACACTTCCATGATAGGAAGTTAATAATTTTATTTATCCGTCTTATCATTATCATTTGTTTTATCTATTTGAATAAACTGACTAACTCCACTGATTAATTTTTGCGCTATTTTATCTTCTTGCTCACCCTTTACATATTCTATTTTATCTTCAGGTGACATATTCACATATTCTATTTGATATGGTTCAATTTTTGATAATCCCAGATTTTCTTTAGCATATGTCTCGATATTTTTAAGGCTTACCTTACATTCAAGATTAGTAGCAAGTTTTCTATTTTCACTTATTAATGTTGTATATTCTTTATTGGCAGTTGATATTTCATTGCCTAATTCATTAATCAAGGCATTGCTATAAAGTGTTGCAGCAAGCATTCCAATTATCAACAATCCCAAAAGCATAGTCCCAAGGCTAATTGCTTTTACAGAGGTTGATTTTGACTTTCCAATTACTTGTAGGTTTGGTTTAACCACAGATGACTGTTTTGTTTGAAATGCTGACAAATCATATGCTGAACTTTCCTTATTGTAGTTCATTTTAATCCCTCCATATTTTTTATCTATATTTTTTCAATTATTCTTAGTTTTGCACTTCTGCTTCTGTTATTAATGCTCAATTCCTCTTCACTCGCTTCAATAGGTTTTCTGTTTACAAGTCTTCCTTTTGGTTTGTTTCCACAAACACAAATTGGAAAATCAGGTGGGCAAGTGCAACCTTTTGCCAGTGAAACAAATTTCTGTTTCACCATTCTGTCTTCAAGTGAATGGAATGTGATTACGGCAAGTCTGCCATTAGGATTAAGCTTGTCAAACGCTGCATCTAAGCAAATAGAAAGATTGTCGAGTTCACTGTTTACCGCTATTCGTATCGCTTGAAAAGTTCGTTTTGCCGGGTGACCACCTTCACGTCTGACTGCTGCGGGTATTGACATTTTTATTATTTCAACTAATTCAAATGTTGTTTGAATTGGCTTTTCTTCACGTTTTTTTTGAATATTTTGTGCTATTCTCATAGCAAATTTTTCTTCGCCAAATTCCCTTAAAATTCTTGCTATATCTGAAACACTGCTGTTATTTACAATATCATAAGCTGATATTCCTTTTTGGCTCATTCTCATATCAAGAGGTGCATCAAAATTGTAAGAAAATCCTCTTTCAGGAGTATCCAATTGATGAGATGAAACACCTAAATCAAGCAATATTCCATCTGCGCCTTTAATGCTTAAATTGTCCATTACTTGGGAAATTTGTGAGAAATCGCTTTCCACAACCTTAGCACAACTAAATTCTGACAATCGTTTGGTGGCTATTTTAATGGCAGTTGGGTCTTTGTCAATTGCAATAAGTGTACCATTTGTCAATCTCTTTGCAATTTGAATTGAATGCCCTGCCCCACCCGCTGTGCCATCTATATACACACCGTTTGGATTTATATTAAGTCCATCTATACACTCATCAAGGAGAACCGATATATGTTTAAATTCCATATTAACCTCACTTTTAAGCCGTTTTCACAAATCAATAAGATTACTTTACATTAAAAGTCTAAATCGTCCATCGCTTCGGCAATCATATCAGCTGTCAAGGTTTCGTTAATTTTGTCATAGCTTTCCTTGTCCCATATTTCGGCTCGAACTGATGCACCGACTATCATAATTTCTTTAGTCAATCCGGCATATTCACGAAGATTAGAAGGAATTATTATTCGTCCTTGTTTGTCAGCTTGAACTTCAATAGCACCGGCAAACATAAATCTTTGTAAATTTCTTGACTTACTCATTGGCAAAGAGCGAATTTTATCCTCAAGAACTTTCCATTCACTCATTGAATAAACAAATAAGCAATTGTCAAGACCTTTTGTTACGATAAAACTCTCCCCTAAATCTTCTCTTAATTTAGAAGGAAAATTGACACGACCTTTCGCATCTAAGTTATGAGAATATTCACCTATTAACATTTTCCTTCCCCCATTTATAAGAAAATTTATCCACTTTTCACCACTTCTCACCACGTAAGTTAATTATACTCATATACACATAAAATTGCAAGTATCTATCAGAGTTTTTGATGTGTGAATTATAACAATTAAGTGTCAATTTTCAAAATTAAGTAATACTTTTGTAACTTTGTGCCTGCAAAATACTATAAACTCGTAATTTTTATAATATTAATTTATGTTTTGAACTTTTACATCAATTAGATAGTTTTTTTATTTTAAATATGCTGATTTATATAAAAATATACTTATAATGATTTTATACAAAGTTTTTTATGTTTTATTTAAAATTATGCAATAAAAGAAAATTTAATCGTCACCTATGTATTAAGAAACTAAAAGGAGATTTATATGAAAAAACTACTTATAACCTTTATAATCATTTCATTAATTTCATCTTTAATGATTGCTTGCACTAAAAACAAAGCAACTGATGAAAATATTCAACCTATTGATAAACAACCATCAACAAATAATTCCACATCTTCCTCTCCTGATTCGATAAAGCAAGATAGCTCGGAGCAACCTGTGATGATAGCAGATGCTGCACTTTATCGTGGGGAATTGGTTGAAATAGATATTGACGGAAAATGGGTATTAGCGCAAGTTGAGGGAAGAAATTATGGCAAAGAAAAATTAATTTGTGATATTTCCGAAACCAATTTTATTTCCCCTCAAGATAAAGTAAGCATTGGTGATTATCTTGAAGTTTACTATGGAATTGGCAATTCGGAAATATTGTCTGATACATCTCAAGTTGAAGTGAAACCTATTGTTTTAACAGAACTTTCTCCCTCGAAAATTTGTGTTATAAATGGCAAAATAACCAGTGTTGATGAGAAATCAGTCACTGTTACATCAGATGAAAATTCAGAAAAAACTTTTGTAATGCACATCACTGATGAAACCAAAATTTATGCTTCAGAACTTGCTGTTGGTGACAAATTATCCATTTATCATTCAGGTATGCTAACTAGAAGTATTCCACCACAAGGTACAGCAATAGAAATTTCTATAATAAACGAATAATATTAAAAGAACAATAAAAGTCTGTTAGAAAATAACGGACTTTTATTGTTCTTTTGCAAAGTTTAAAGGTTACATCTGGACTTTTGACTCACAAAAAGTTATACTTATAAGAAGTGAATAAAATATTTCATCTCATAAGGTTGTGCTGTATGAAACTTTCGGAAATTGTTGAGATTTTTAATAATAAGAATATTGAATATGTTGGTATATGTCCATTCATTCAAGCATATCCTTTAATTCAATGTCGTGCTATTAATCGAATACCACAAAATGCTAAATCAATAATTGTATGCCTTTTCCCATATTACATCGGTGAATATAAAAATAGAAATATATCCAGATATGCCTTGGGCAATGATTATCACAAAATAATAAGTGACATACTAGGAATATGTATTCAGGAATTGTTGCAATATTTTCCTAACGGAAATTTTGAAGCCTTTGTTGATAATTCGCCACTTCGTGAAATTGCAATTGCTAAAATTGCTCAATTAGGTAATATTGGACTTAATAATCAATTAATAAATGAGAAATATGGAACATATACATTTATTGGAAGTATTGTCACTGATATAGAAATAGATGATAACTCAAACAGACAAATTCCTTCCTGTTTAAATTGCTGCGCTTGTATTAATGCTTGCCCCACCGGAGCATTAACTCCTGACAACTTCAACAAGAGTATTTGCCGTTCATTTATTACTCAAAAAAAGGGTGAATTAACCTTATCAGAACAAAACGAAATCAAAAATGGCGGTTTAATTTGGGGTTGTGATATTTGCAACGACGTTTGCCCATTTAATAAGTCCCCAATTCTCTCGCCAATCAAAGAAATGTACACAAATATTTGTGAAAGAATTAATTATGAAAATTTATCTCAATTAATCTGCGATAAAGCCTTTGAGTATCGTGGATTTAATGTTATTTCAAGAAATATTGATATTTTATATAAATAATAATCATAAGGAGTATTGCAAATGGAAATTTTAACGCAAAATCAGTATAATGAATATAATGCTTTTATTGCACAACACGAAAATAGCGAATTTATGCAATCTACTATGTGGCATAATGTTAAAAATAACTGGGAACACGAAGTTATCGTTTCTAGGGACGATAATGGCAAAATTGTTGGCGGAATGTCAGTTCTGATTCAAAAAATTCCGCTTTTTAACACAACCTTTTTATATGCACCAAGAGGTCCTGTTTGTGATTGGTCTAATAAGCAAATTCTTATGGATTTGAAAAGTGGAGTTGACGAACTTGCCAAAAAATATAATTCTTATCTATTCAAAATTGACCCTGCAGTTGATGTAAACGATGAAAATTTCAAGGAAACAATGACTGAAATGGGATTTACACTTTTTGCAGGTCCTGATGGATTTGAAACTATTCAGGCTAGATTTAACTACAAACTTTATCTAAATGGCAGAAATGAAGATGAAGTTTTTGCAGATTTAACCCAGAAAACAAGATATAATATTCGTGTTGCATTGAAACATAATGTTGAAGTCAAACCCGTTGGTAAAGAATATTTAGATGATTTTATTAAAATTATGCAAGTCACAGGTGAACGTGATGGATTTATCACAAGAAATAAAGATTATTTTGAACGTATGATGGACTCTTTAGGCGAAAATGTTCGACTTTATATAGGATTTTACGATGGTAAAGCTGTTTCAGGTGCAATCACTACAAATTTCGGTGGAAAATGTTGCTATGTTTATGGAGCTTCCGACAATGAACACAGAAATGTTATGCCTAACTATCTGATGCAATGGGAAATGATTAAATGGGCCATTGAAAAAAACTGCTATGTATATGATTTTCAAGGCGTTTCAGGCGATTTAACTGATGAAACCAGACCAATTTACGGATTGTATCGTTTTAAAAAAGGCTTCAATGGTCAACTTGATGAATATGCCGGTGAATTTGATTATATATACAAACCTTTTATGAAGAAAATGGTTGATTTAGGTGTTAAAGTAAATAAAAAATTAAGGAAAATCAAGAAATCTCTTAAACATAATTAACTTTTGTAAAATAGCATATATAAAAAGATTGCAATACTAATAATTTGCAATCTTTTTTACTTTGGCTATTTGTCAATATCTTTTACAATTATATCTTGCATTCTAAGTAATTTTTCGATAGAATTAGTACAGAGCATAATTTGCATCCTCCTTTAAATGGTTACTTACAATTCCATTTTAACGGATTTTCGCAAATTATGCTCTACTTTTTTTGAAATTATTTTATATTTTTTTCAGTAGGCTCTTTTGCTACCCCAACATTTATTATAGAGCCTTTTATTTTTACCCCAACTATTGACATAGAGCCTTTAATTTGAGCCAACATAAAAAAGAGTTACTATTACTAGTAACTCTTTTCTGGCTCCCACTGTTGGACTCGAACCAACGACCCTGCGGTTAACAGCCGCATGC
>JAVWQH010000004.1:0-74554 GCA_036635475.1 Oscillospiraceae bacterium
ATGTTACTATTTTATCTGATTTTTATTTTTACCCCAACTATTGACATAGAGCCTACAATACTGAATTTCTTGCAAGGCAACCGTAATGGCTGTCTTGCTTTTTTAAATTCAAGCTTAAATATAATTGTAACATACAAAAATCAGCATCTACCTTTTGGTAAATGCTGATTTTTTATATTTCTACAGCAATTATATAACTGCCATTTTAGTTATTGTTAGATGAGCAAGCATAAAAATTGTTTGAACCTGTAGTTTCAAGAACAACATCATCATAATTAACTGTACCTGTACCAGCAGGAATTAACTTACCGATGATAACATTTTCCTTTAGTCCTTGCAAATTATCAATCTTGCCCTTAATTGCAGCTTCTGTCAAAACTCTTGTTGTTTCCTGGAAGGAAGCAGCAGACATAAATGACTCTGTTGCAAGAGAAGCTTTCGTGATACCAAGCAGAACTGGGGTAAATGTTGCATGAGCTCTTGTACCGCCATCAAGTGCATTGAGTTTATCAATTTCTTCACTGTCAAGAATACTCTCGGCTTTTTCGATGAATGAACCTGGAATTAACGTTGAATCCCCTTGTTCCTCAACCTTAACCTTACGCATCATTTGACGTATGATAACTTCAATATGCTTATCGTTGATATCAACACCCTGTGTACGATATGTTCTTTGAACTTCACTAATTAGGTAATCCTGAACAGCTAAAGCTCCTTGAACGGTTAATATCTCGTTAGGCTCAATTGCACCCTCTGTTATCAAATCACCCTTAATAATTCTGTCGCCGGCTTTAACTTTCAAAACAGAGCCGTAAACAACTTGTTTTTCAAAGATTTCGCCTGTTTCGTTGTTTGTAACATTAACAAAATCATTACCCTTAGGGTCTTGTTGGAATGATACAACACCATCAACATGGCTGATGATTGCAGAATTTTTAGGTTTTCTTGACTCGAACAATTCATCAACACGTGGCAAACCTTGTGTAATATCACTTGTGGATACAACACCACCTGTATGGAATGTACGCATTGTAAGCTGTGTACCAGGCTCACCGATTGACTGAGCAGCGATAATACCAACTGCTTCGCCAATTGCAACAGGTTGACCATTAGCAAGGTTAGAACCATAGCACTTAGCACAAACTCCAAATTTAGATTCACAGTTAAGAATTGAACGTATCTTTATCTTTTTATAGCCTGCATCAATAATCTTCTTAGCATCAAATTCGTCCATCATCTTTTCTTTTGAAACTAATAGATTTCCTGTTGAAGGGTCAATGCAGTCTTCTGTCAAATATCTTCCAAGCAAGCGCTCATCAAGACCTTCAACAACTCGGCTGCCATCACAAATTTCAGAAACCCAGATACCTTGAGTTGTTCCGCAATCTTCGTGACGAATAATAACATCTTGAGAAACGTCAACAAGACGTCTTGTCAAATATCCTGAGTCGGCTGTTCTTAGTGCAGTATCGGCAAGACCTTTTCTTGCACCTCTGGCAGAGTTAAAGTATTCCAATATATTAAGTCCTTCACGATAGTTAGAACGAATTGGAATTTCAATTGCTCGACCTGATGTATTAGCGATAAGTCCACGCATACCTGCAAGCTGACGAATCTGATCCATAGAACCACGAGCTCCTGAGTCAGCCATCATAAATATTGGGTTACGTTCTCCGAATGTTGCATTAAGAGCATCTTTTACCTTTGCAGTTGCCTCATTCCAAGTTTTAATAACACGTTCGTAACGAACTTCTTCTGAGATAAAACCTCTGTCATATTGGCGCTTAATTTGGTCAACTTGTTTGTCAGCCTCTTCAAGAACTTGTTTCTTCTCAGTTGGAATTAACGCATCACAAACAGCAACAGTTATAGCACCCTTTGTAGAATACTTAAAGCCCTGTGCTTTGATAAAATCAAGAACTTCAGATGTTTTTGTTGTTCCATGAGCTCTGATACATCTGTCGATAATTTTACCAAGTTCCTTTTTACGAACAAGGAATGAAATTTCAAGGTCAAGAAGATTATCAGTATTATTTCTGTCAATATATCCCAAATCTTGAGGAATTGGGTCATTAAATATAATTCTGCCAACTGTACACTCAATAAGTTTAGTGTATGTTTTCTCATCAATAGTCTTTGACATTCTAACTCTAACAGGTGCGTGAAGTCCAACTACACCTGCTTGATAAGCCATTAAAGCTTCCATTGGGTCACGAAAAACCTTACCGGCTCCGATTTCATCTTCTCTTATCATTGTCAAATAGTAAGAACCAAGTACCATATCCTGAGTTGGAACAGTAACCGGCTTACCGTCTGATGGTTTTAACAAGTTATTAGCAGCAAGCATCAAAAATCTTGCTTCTGCTTGAGCTTCAGCCGACAAAGGAACGTGAACAGCCATCTGGTCACCATCGAAGTCAGCATTATATGCAGTACAAGCAAGCGGGTGAAGTTTAAGCGCTCTACCTTCAACCAAAACAGGCTCAAATGCTTGAATACCCAATCTATGAAGTGTAGGTGCTCTGTTTAGAAGAACAGGGTGATCCTTGATTACAATTTCAAGTGCGTCCCAAACGTCCTTAACAGTTGCTCTTTCAACCATTTTTCTTGCACTTTTTATATTAGCAGCTACTTTTTGGTCTACTAAACGTTTCATTACAAATGGTTTGAAAAGTTCAAGTGCCATTTCCTTTGGCAAGCCACATTGATACATTTTCAGTTCAGGTCCAACAACGATAACTGAACGTCCTGAGTAGTCAACACGTTTACCAAGCAAGTTCTGTCTGAAACGTCCTTGCTTACCTTTTAGCATATCAGAAAGTGATTTTAGAGGTCTGTTGTTTGGACCTGTAACAGGTCTTCCACGTCTGCCGTTGTCAATTAATGCGTCAACAGCTTCCTGCAACATTCTCTTTTCATTTCTAACAATAATATCAGGTGCACCAAGTTCCAAAAGTTTTCCCAAACGATTATTTCTGTTGATAACACGTCTGTACAAGTCGTTTAAGTCACTTGTTGCAAAACGTCCACCGTCTAATTGAACCATTGGACGAATATCAGGTGGAATTACTGGAACACAATCAATTATCATCCATTCCGGTTTATTGCCGGAAGTTTTGAATGCTTCAACTACTTCAAGACGCTTTAAAAGCTTAGCTCTTTTTTGTCCTGTAGCAGTTTGCAATTCTTCTTTTAATTCTTCTGAAAGTTGGTCTAAATCCAAATCTTGCAGCAAGCGTTTAACTGCCTCAGCACCCATTCCTGCTTCAAAATCGTTATCATAAGCCTCTTTCATATCCCTATATTCTTTTTCGGAAAGAAGAGAATATTTCTTTAAATTTGTTTTTCCTGGGTCAATTACAACATAGGAAGCAAAATAAAGAATTTTTTCTAGCAAACGTGGTGACATATTAAGGATTAGTCCCATTCTTGAGGAAGTTCCCTTAAAATACCATATATGAGAAACCGGAGCAGCAAGCTCGATATGTCCCATTCTTTCACGTCTAACTCTTGCTCTTGTTACCTCAACGCCACAGCGTTCACAAACCTTGCCCTTATAGCGAATTCTCTTGTATCTTCCGCAATAACATTCCCAGTCCTTCATTGGACCAAAAATCTTTTCGCAGAAAAGACCGTCACGCTCAGGCTTTAGTGTTCTGTAGTTGATAGTTTCAGGCTTTTTTACCTCACCATAAGACCATTCTCTAATCTGTTCAGGTGAAGCAAGGCCTATTTTAATAGAATCAAAAACGTTAAACTCCAAGTTGCGACCCTTCTTCCTTTAGAATTTTTCATCAAGTATGTCAACATCTAAATCAAGACCAAAATCATCGAATTGGTCATCTAAATCTTCCTTATCAAAGTCGGGTTCAATGTCATCTAAATCAGGTTGTTCAATTTCAAAACCTTCTTCATTGAATTCACCCTCAACCTCAACAACTTCAGGAGTAAAATCAATGTCCTCATCAGCAATCTTTATGCCAATTTCATCTTCTTCATAAGTTTGCTTCAAGTCAATCTCATTTTTATACTTATCAAGAACCTTAACATTTAAACATAATGACTGCAATTCCTTGATAAGAACCTTAAAGCCTTCTGGAATACCCGGCTTTGGAACATTTTTACCCTTAACAATTGCCTCAAATGTTTTCAAACGTCCTGAAATATCATCTGATTTTACAGTCAAAATTTCTTGCAATGTATAAGCTGCACCATATGCTTCCAATGCCCAAACTTCCATCTCTCCGAAACGCTGACCACCGAATTGAGCTTTACCACCCAAAGGCTGCTGTGTAACAAGAGAATATGGACCTGTTGAACGAGCATGAATTTTATCATCAACAAGGTGATGGAGCTTCAAGTAATACATATAACCAACAGTAACAGGATTGTCAAAAAGTTCGCCTGTTCTGCCGTCTTTTAGCCATGTTTTACCGTCTTCGCTCATTCCTGCTTCTCTGAATGCAACTCTGATATCTTCCTCATGTGCACCATCAAATACAGGAGTCATAACCTTTAATCCAAGTGCTGCGGCTGCCATTCCAAGATGAACCTCAAGCACCTGTCCGATATTCATACGTGAAGGAACGCCAAGTGGATTCAATACGATGTCAAGTGGGCGACCATCTGGCAAGTAAGGCATATCTTCTTGAGGCAAAACTCTTGAAACAACACCCTTATTACCATGTCTACCAGCCATCTTATCTCCGACTTGAAGTTTTCTCTTTTGTGCAATATAACAGCGAACAACCATATTAACACCTGGTGATAACTCGTCAGAATTTTCTCTTGTGAAGACTTTTACGTCAACAACTATTCCGTATTCACCATGTGGAACTTTTAGGGAAGTATCTCTAACTTCTCTTGCTTTTTCTCCGAAAATTGCTCTTAGCAATCTCTCTTCGGCATTAAGCTCAGTTTCTCCCTTTGGAGTTACTTTACCAACAAGAATATCGCCTGCTCTTACCTCAGCACCAACACGAATAACTCCACGTTCATCAAGATTTCTAAGCATATCTTCACCAACGTTTGGAATATCTCTCGTGATTTCCTCTGGGCCTAGCTTTGTTTCTCTTGCTTCAATTTCAAATTCAACTATATGAATTGATGTATATATATCTTCTTTAACTATTCTTTCATTGATTAGAACAGCATCTTCATAGTTATAACCTTCCCATGTCATAAATCCAACAAGCATATTCTTGCCTAGTGAAATTTCTCCATTGGAAGTTGAAGGTCCATCAGCAATAACCTGACCTTTAATTATTCTTTCGCCAACGTCAACAATAGGTCGTTGGTTTATACAAGTTCCCTGATTGGAACGCATAAATTTAGTAAGTCTTTGAATTTCAAGTCTTCCATCAGGGGTTCTGATAGCAACTTCATTTGCAGAAACTCTCTCTGCAATGCCGCTCTCTCTTGCAAGAACAAGAACACCTGAGTCAACTGCTGCTTTATATTCCATACCTGTTCCGATTATAGGAGCTTCAGTTGTCAACAATGGAACTGCTTGCTTCTGCATATTTGAACCCATCAAGGCTCTGTTAGCATCATCGTTTTCAAGGAATGGAATCATTGATGTTGCAATGGACAAAACCATCTTTGGAGAAACGTCCATATAGTCAACCTTTGCAGGCTCAACCTCTTGAACAGTATCTCTGTAACGAACAGTAACCTTTGCTTTAGCGAATTTTCCATCTTCTGTCAATGGTTCATTTGCTTGGGCAACAACAAAACTATCCTCAACGTCTGCTGTCATATAAACAACAACATCTTGAACAATGCCTGTTTCTTTGTCAACAGGACGATAAGGAGCTTCAATAAAGCCATATTCATTTATTTTAGCGAAAGATGCCAAATATGAGATAAGTCCGATATTTGGACCTTCTGGGGTTTCAATTGGACACATTCTTCCATAATGGGTATAGTGTACGTCACGAACTTCAAATCCTGCTCTATCTCTGGACAAACCGCCGGGGCCCAATGCAGAAAGTCTTCTCTTATGAGTAAGCTCCGAAAGTGGGTTGGTCTGATCCATAAATTGTGAAAGTGGAGAAGAACCGAAAAATTCTTTGATTGATGCAACTACGGGTCTTATATTTATAAGAGCTTGTGGAGTTATTGTTTCCATATCTTGAGATTGTGTTGCCATTCTCTCTCGAATAACTCTTTCCATTCTTGAAAAACCAATTCTGAATTGATTTTGCAATAGCTCACCAACAGAACGAATTCTTCTGTTGCCCAAATGGTCAATATCATCAGTTTCGCCAATGCCATAATGTAAACCGCAAAGATAATTAATCGACGCAAAAATATCGTCCATTATAATATGTTTAGGGATTAGTTCATCAGCTCTTCTGCGAATTTCTTCACGTTGTTCGTCTTCGGTATTTGTATTTTCTAAAATATCTCTCAAAACAGAAAATCTAACATTTTCGTTAATACCATATTCTTTGCAATCAAAATCAATGTAGTCTTTTATATTAACCATACCATTTGACATAACTTTTAAAGTTCTGTCATCGGAAATTTTGATAAATACTGAATCTACACCTGATTTTTGAATTAAAATTGCTTTTTCTCTTGTTAGAACTTCACCCTCTTCGGCAAGAACCTCGCCAGTCAGTGGGTTTGCAACAGTTGTAGCCAACATTCTTCCAACAATTCTCAAGCTAATATCAAGCTTTTTATTGTATTTATATCTTCCAACTCGTGACAAATCGTAACGTCTTGCATCAAAGAAAAGTGAATCAATGTGAGATTGGGCACTCTCAACCGTTGGAGGCTCACCGGGGCGAAGTTTTCTATAAACTTCAAGCAAAGCTTCCTCTGTATTTTGAGTTGTATCTTTTTCAAGGGTTGCTCTTAAAAGATCATTGTCGCCAATTAGCGAAATAATCTCATCATTAGAAGCAAGACCTAATGCTCTGATAAATGTTGTGATTGGTAGTTTACGGTTTTTATCAATTCTAACGCTGAAAATGTCGTTTGAATCGGTTTCATATTCAAGCCATGCGCCCCTATTTGGAATAATTGTTGACGAATAAAGCTCTTTACCTGCTTTATCTCTTGCCATCGCATAGTAAACTCCCGGGGAACGCACCAACTGTGAAACAATAACTCGTTCGGCACCATTAATGATAAATGTACCGCTCTCGGTCATTTTTGGGAACTCTCCCATAAAAATATCTTGTTCTTTCAGCTCGCCTGTTTCTTTGTTGAACAAGCTTGCACGAACACGCAAAGGTGCAGCATAAGTTGCATCTCGCTCTTTACATTCCTCAATAGAATACTTAGTCTTATCGTCCAGATGGTAGTCCACAAAATCCAAAACAAGATTACCCTGATAATCTGTTATTTCAGATACATCTTTGAAAACTTCCTTTAGTCCCTCGTTAAGGAACCACTCATAGGAGTTTTTCTGAACCTCAATCAGGTTAGGCATGTCCACAACTTCGTTTATTTTCGAGTAGCTTTTACGGACTGTTTTACCTTGTTTAACGGTCTTGACATTCATCATAGGCTTCTCACTCCATTCATCTATCTTTGCTTTGTGAAACAATGACAAATTCCCCATATAATCCGAGCATATTCTCGAAAATACATTGAAATTCTCACTGTTGTATGATATACTGACCTAGTTATTATATATAACTTTCCATTATGATACAGTATAGTATTATACTATGTAAATCCACTATTGTCAACAGTTTTACTAAAGTTTTTTTGTATATTTTCCCGATTGACTTTTAAATGCAAGTACCTTTTCATTTTGTCATAATCTTAATAATATTGCACAATTTTACTTTATTTTTTGGTTTTTGTGCATAATATAAATATTACTTTTACAGGAGATGTTTTCTTGAACAAAATTATTAAGTTTTTAAAGGAAAAACAACTTTTAACATTCATCAAATTTGCCATAACCGGAGTTGCTAACACTTTAATTGATTTTGCTGTATATACCCTGCTTGCATCTGTTTTTATGGTGAACATTTATGTTTCCCAAACCTTCGGTTACCTCTGCGGCATGATTAACAGCTACCTTATCAACCACAGTTGGACGTTTAAGTCAGACAAAAAACTTTTGAGCAGCGAACTCTTTCGATTTATTCTCACTAATTTGATTATGCTGGTTTTAAGCCTTTTCACCCTCAAATTCGCAACCGATTATCTTATGCTCACTAAAATTCCAGCAAAAATTTTAGTTACAGCCTTTACGCTATGCCTAAACTTTGTCCTAAGCAAACTTTGGGTTTTCAAAAAATAGCCTAAATAGGGAATTTTGCTTTTACTATTAGCGCTTCTTTAAGGCACTAAAGGCGTTCACTTCAAAATCGAGGTGAACGCCTTTTTTAATATCTTTAGTTGTTTTTTGTGCAGCCAACGATGTTAATTGCCTTAACTGGACATTCTGCCATACACAAACCACAATTTGTGCATTTGCTTGGGTCGATATATGCAAGATTGTCATTGACAGTGATTGCACCGTTTGGACAAGCTTTTTCACATTTTTTACAGCCAATACAACCAACTGAACAAACTTTTCTTGTAACTGCGCCTTTTGCCTTTGATGAGCAAGTTACAGCGATATTATTAGCTGTTGGGATAATATTGATAATTGATTTTGGGCAAGTTTTTGCACAAATTCCACAACCAATACAGTTGAGCTTATCAACCTTTGCAACTCCATCAATAATGTGAATTGCATCATATGGACAAGCTTTTTCGCAATCGCCATATCCTAAGCAGGAATATGCACAAGTGCCGTCACCGCCGTAATACATTGCTGCGGCTTTACAAGTTTTTGCTCCCACAAAATCAACTAGTTTTTGTGTATTTTGTGTGCAGCCATTACATTTTACAACTGCATATTGTGGAACAACTTCTTCACATTCAACCCCTAAAACACAGCTCAAGGCTTTAGCAGTATCTGCTCCACCCGGTGTGCATAAATTGGTTGGAGTTTCTCCCTTTAAAAGTGCGTTTGCATAAGCATCACAACCTGCAAATCCGCAAGCTCCACAGTTAGCTCCAGGCAAGCACTCTCTAACTTTGTCAAATCTTTCATCAACCTTAACTGCCATAAATTTGGAAGCTAGGGCAAGTATTAGTCCTGATAGTATGCCGATAACAGTAACTATGAGGACAGGTGTTAAAAATTCCATAATAAAATACTCCTATCTCTTTTGTTATCAGTGTTTAGGTTTATACAATACCGCCAAATCCCATAAATGATACAGCTACAATTGAAGCTGCAATAAGCGTTATTGGAATACCTTTAAAGCACTCAGGAGTGTCGCAACCCTCCATTTTTTGTCTTACACCTGAAAACAAAACCATAGCAAGCATAAATCCAAGACCTGCACCCACTGAATTGAACATTGATTCAACAAAGTTGTAACCATAATCAATGTTTTGAATTGTACAACCCAAAACTGCACAGTTAGTTGTTATCAATGGAAGATAAACACCCAATGCTGCGTGAAGTGCCGGAATAAACTTTTTAAGTATTATTTCAACCAACTGAACAAGTGCTGCTATAACTAAAATAAATACAACTGTTTGGAGATATTTTAGCCCCATTGGTACAAGTAAAAATGTATATATCGGATAGGTTACTGCGGTTGCCATACCCATTACGAATACAACTGCACAGCTCATTCCAAATGCTGAATCAAGCTTTTTTGAAACACCTAGAAATGGACATATTCCCAAAAACTTTGACAAAACAAAGTTATTTACCAAAACAGAACCAACAAGAATAATTGCTAAGTTTCCCATATCTATTCCCCTTTCTCTGCTTCAGAACAAGATGTTTTATGACATATTGATGCTGATGGACAGCCTTCACAAGAAAATTCTTTCTTTTTGATTGCTTTTCCTTTTGTAAGTTTATTGATTAGCGCAATCAAGCAGCCGAATACAAAAAATCCACCCGGTGCAAGAGAGAAAATTGTGATTGGTGTCATAAAGTTTTTAGTTACTGCCATACCCATCCAAGTTCCTGCACCCAAAATTTCTCTTATTGTACCCATTGTGAAAAGGGCAAGTGTAAATCCAAGTCCCATACCAATTGCATCTAGGATTGAATCAACAACTGTATTTTTGCTTGCAAACATTTCTGCTCTTCCAAGCACAATACAGTTTACAACGATTAATGGTAAAAATATTCCAAGTGCCTTATAAAGGTCTGGAGTATATGCCTCAACAAGTGCCTTGATAACTGTTACAAATCCAGCTATTACAACGATATAGCAAGGAATTTTAACTTTGTCGGGAATAACATTTTTAAGCAGAGAAATAACCATATTTGAGCCGATTAGAACGAGCGTTGTTGCAAGTCCCATACCAATTCCATTGACTGCCAATGAAGTAACTGCCAATGACGGACAAGTACCCAAAAGTAGAACTAAAACCGGATTTTCTTTTATAATACCTTTTGTCAAGGTTTGCATTTTGTTCATACTACTTCGCTCCCTTCACTGTTTCAACTGTTTCCAATGCTTTTGAAACAATTTTATTGAATGCGTCGCTTGATACTGTTGCACCGGAAACGCTATCAAGTGTGTCACCTGACTTCTTGCCAATGTATTTTGCAAGATAGCTTTCCTTTGTTAAATCCATTCCATAATCAGGCGATTCGTTTATTTCAACAAACTTTATTGCAGTAATTGCACCATCTTTATCCATAGCAATTGCAGCAACTATCTTATCCATAAATCCTTCAGCTTCGCCTACATAAACAAAGCCTTCGCCTGTTGCTTCATAGATTTCTTCGGCATTTTCAATTTTAACAAATCCTGTTGCTTTAGGTGAAACTTCCTTCAAAACATCTTGAGAAACAGGTTCTCTTTGGCTTGCTTCTGCCTCAACGCCTGCAACCTCTTTGTAGATTTCAAATGCTTGTTTTACTGTTCTTGTGAAAGCGTTTGAAGAAATTGTTGAACCGGCGATTGCCTCAACTCCCTCAAGTGTGGAATTAGCAGACTGATACTGGGAGGTGTATGCCTCTTCCTTAACTTTTGAGCCAAGACCAGGGGTTTCATTATTTTCAAGGTTTTTCACCTTAGATATTGTTCCATCAGCTTTAATTCCCACCATAACAACCAAATCTCCGCCGTAACCTTTGGACTTTGTTGTTATTACATATCCTGCACCATTTGTTGCTTTATAAGCCTCCACAACACCCGCAGGTAACTCTATTTCAAGCATTTCAAAACTGTCTGCTTCAGCCAAAACTTCTGCTCTTGCTTTGTTTGCAGTTTCAATCTTTTGCTTTTCAATAAGTGGCTCTGTTAAGCCTTGTACAAAAACAAGAATTGAACTTATTATCAAACATATTGCTGTAAGTACGCCAATTGGTGCTACAAAATCTTTTGTGAAATTCATTATTTTGCACCTCCAAAAGCTCTGTTGCGTGTTAAGTTTTCAATATGTGGGCAAAGAATGTTCATAAGTAAAATTGCGTAAGAAACTCCCTCTGGAAGTGAGGCAAATTTTCTTATAAGCATTGTCAAAACTCCACAACCAATTCCAAAAATAATTTTTCCCAACTCAGTTGGAGGTGATGTTGTGTAGTCTGTTGCCATAAATATTGCACCTAACATAACTCCGCCGCCCAAAATCTGATACATTGGGTCATATCCGAATGCAAATGACAAAACAAAAACTGTTCCGAGAAATGCAAGTGGAATTGTTGGTGTGATAACTTTTCTGCATACCAAATAAATTCCGCCTATTATCAAAGCTAACGCACTTGTTTCTCCCAAAGAACCGCCAATATTTCCGATAAACATATCCATATAGCTTGGCAATGCCTCAAGATTTCCCTTAGCGATAAGTCCCAATGGTGTTGCTCCGCCAATTGCATCAAGGTTCACACCTCTTGCACCAACAAAATTTGTCATTGGTCCTGCAAATGATACAAGCAAAATTACTCTTGCTGCTATTGCTGGGTTTGCAAAGTTTTGTCCGATACCGCCAAATAGGCATTTAACAACAACAATAGCAACAAATGAACCCATAATTGCCATTGCTAACGGCAGAGTTGATGGCAAGTTTAAAGCAAGTATAATACCTGTTACTACTGCACTCAAGTCGCCCACAGTCTGGTTTTTCTTAATAATCATATTGTATATGTATTCAAAGCCTACGCATGAACCCACACACACTGCAATAAGAATAATTGCTCGCAATCCAAAGAAAATTCCCGATGCAATAACAGCTGGTATTAATGCAATAATTACGTCTAGCATAATACTGCTTGTTGTTGCAAGAGATTTAATGTGAGGAGCAGGAGCTACTGTTAATTTATTACTCAATGTGTTCACCCCTATTACTTTTTAGTTTGAATTAACTTTTTAGCTAGTTTATTTGTCAAAACAAGGTCTTTCTTTGCCGGACAAACATATGAACAACAGCCACATTCCATACAAAGATTAACTTTTAGATTTATTAGTGCATCAACATTTCCTAATTTGTAGTTTTTTGCAATAGCTGCCGGCATCAAATTGAACGGACAAGCGCTCACGCATCTTCCACATCTGATACAAGCTGTTTCAGGCTTTTGTACAGAATCTTTTGCATTAAAAGCAAGAATTGCATTGTTGTTTTTTATAAGAGTTGTATCAAGAGAACGAACTGTTAAGCCCATCATAGGTCCGCCCATCAAAATTTTCTTTGGCTCTTCTTTGAATCCGCCGCAGAAATTTACAATATCTTCAATTGATGTACCGATTGGTGCAATAATATTCTTTGGGGAAGTGATTGCACTGCCGTCTACAGTAATTCTCTTTTCAACTAAAGGCATACCTGTTTCAAGATATTTTGCAAGAAACGCAACAGATGTAACATTGCTTACGATTACTCCAACGTCTGCCGGAAGTTTTCCCTCAGCAACAATACGTCCTGTTACTTCATAAATCAAAACTTTTTCTCCGCCTTGTGGGTATTTTGATTTTAACGAAACTATCTTAAAGCCTTCGATTTTTGAAGATAATTCCTGCATTTTCTTAATTCCCTCAGGCTTATTATCTTCAATTGCCATATAAATATTTTTAATTCCAAGCCATTTTTTAATCTGGGCAACACCTTTTATGATATTGTCTGATTCTTCCATAATACAACGATAATCCGATGTTATATATGGCTCACATTCAGCTCCATTTATAATTAATGTATCAACCTCGCTTAGGTTTTTAGGACTGAATTTAACATAAGTTGGAAATCCTGCTCCACCAAGTCCAACAAGTCCTGATTCCTTCACTGCTGCTATAAATTCGTCAAAATTTGTAACAGTCGGCGGCACAACCGTTGGGGCAACCTCTTGAAGTTTGTCAGTTGTTATAATAACAGTTTTGCACTGCATACCATTTGACAACACAACATCATCAATTCCTGTTACCTTACCTGAAACGCTGGAATGAATCGGAGCAGATATAAAGCCCGATTGAGCGCCGATAAGCTGTCCAACCTTTACCTCATCAGTCAGCTTAACAACAACATCACAAGGCTTTCCCATATGTTGGGACATTGGTATTGAAACCTTGTCAGGTATTGGCATAACTTCTGTGGCAGAATTTTCTGTATTTTTGTTGTGTTTAACAAAAATTCCATTCAAAGATTTTGACACTATTTTTATCCTCCAATGCTGATAAATTTTAAGGAGAAACTTTTTCCCCTGATGTAAAAATATATAAACTAAAAGTTCTCAGCTACAAACTGATTAAACTTTCAATTATCAAATTAGTTATCTATGTTTGTCAACAATTCGCTTAATTGAGGGCAAAACAACTTTAAGTGTAATTCCTGTCACAGTTCCCATAACCACTCCTGAAATTACCATTACTGCTGAATAATATATAACAAAACAATTATTAATAACAATTGCTGCCATTAATAGCTGTCCGATGTTGTGAAATATTGCACCGAAAATGCTGATTATCAAATATGATGGCTTGAATTTTTTCATCATAAGCAATAATATCATAATTGTAACGGAAAAAATTCCTCCCGATAAACTCATTAAAGCAGCTATCGGTCCTCTGGTTAGAAGCACAAATGATGATTTTAAAACTGCAATTGTGTATGCTGAACTTTTTCCCAGAAAAAACAAAGCATACATAGTTATAATATTAGAAAGTCCAAGCTTAATTCCTTGAGGCATTACAGGCAAAAGTCCTTCAATATAGCTAAGAACTATTGCAAGTGAAAACAGCAATCCCATAAACGCAATCTTATAAACGTTTGTTTTATTACCATTTTTCGCCACAAAATCAATCCTTTGCAATTTTTATTTTATTCTATATCATTTTATTTTACCACAAATTTAAACTTTTTGCTATCGTCTTTGAAAACAAAATTATCCCTCAAACTTTCGCTAATATAGATATTGTAGTCACTATCAATGGCGATTATTTCATATTCATCGGCGTTTAAGAAATTTTCCAGTTTATCCTTGCCTTTAACAAATATTTCTGTGGACAAACAGTCTGCTAATGCACCGTTTGCACTGACAACTGTTACTGAAATTAAATTGTTTTCCACAGGATAGCCTGTTGATATGTCAAAAATATGATGATATCTTTTGCCGTTTTCTTCAAAAAATCTCTCATAATCCCCTGTTGTCGCCATAGTTTTCCCCTGAAGTGTCACAATCCCTACATATTCATTGGCAGTTCCTCTGGGATTTCTCAATCCGAATTTAAAATCTGTTCCATCTGGCTTTTTCCCAACAACAGACAGATTTCCGCCCAATGAGGCATATCCTTTAACATTGTTTTTAATGGCGATTTCTCTCACCATATCCGCTGCCATTCCCTTGGCTATTCCACCTAAATCAATGGACATTCCAACATTTTTCAGGAATGCGGTTTTTTCACCATTTTCTTTTTCTTCAAGGATTAAATTGCTAATATTTATAAGTTTTAATGAATTTTCAATCTCATCTTCCACAGGAACTTTTGGGTTATCCCCTGTTATTCCCCACAAATTAACCAGCGGAAATACAGTTATGTCAAAGCTGCCATCAGATTTTTCAGATAATTCTTTTGCGGTTTTAAGCACTTGATAGGTTTCATCAGTTATCGTGACAGGCGATTTCCCCGCATTTTGGTTAATAACATTTATTTCCGAGTTTTCCACATATGATGAAACTTTATCTTCAAATGATATCAGCATTTCGTTTATTTCATCAGTATTTTTTTGTGCATTTTTGCCATACCATTTCTGTTCAATAACAGTATTAAGGCAAAATGAAGTATCTGCAACAAAATTATTTTTATTGTCATAATAGTTTTTTCCAACTAATAAAGCGATTAAAATGAAAGATAAAGTAGTTATTGTAAAAATTATTTTCTTGTTCTTCAACTGTCCACCACCTTAATCTGAAATATCTACTACAAACATATATTTTAGCTATTTTATTAAAAAAAGTCAACTAAAATAGCAAATTCTCAACTTTTCTTAGCTTTTATTCTTAAAAATTTAATTTTTGCATAAAAAGACCACTGTGACTCAATAAAATTTTGTCACAGTGGTTTTAAAAGTATTTATTAACTTTTTAAATAACTATTTGTCGCAATCGCAATCATGTCCACAGCAGCAATCATCTTTACAATCGTCATCGCAGTCACAGCCAAAATCAAATTCAAGATGTTCGCCACAATTAGGACAATCCATCTCGCCTTCGTCTAGCATACTGTCATCAACGCAAATTGTATCACCACATGCAGGACACTTTACTTCGTAAAGTTCATCATCGTCATCGCAGTCATCGCAATCACAGTCGCAGTCACAGTCATCATCGTCTTCGTCATCGCCATAGAATTCTTCTTCCAAAACGTCCAAATCCTCGTCGATTAGATCAACTTGTTCAGAAATGTCAGCAAGATTATCCTCAACGTCAGAGATTGAAAAAGCCATATCATCTAATGTATCAATGATAGCTGCAAATAGTTTGCCCTCTTTTGTTGTTTCGTCAATAGCAAGACCCTCAGCAAGTCCTCTTAAATAGGAAACCTTTTCAGTAATAGTCATAGTAAAATCCTCCTCTGCAGTGTTGGCATAAAGCCAATTTTATATTGCTTTAAGGCAAATTGCCATTAAGCTCTTTCCATGTACTCGCCGATACGAGTATCAACCTTGATCATATCGCCTTCATCAATGAATAAAGGAACTCTAATTTCAGCTCCTGTTTCAAGGATTGCGGGTTTGGTTGCGTTTGTTGCGGTATCACCCTTAAATCCTGGGTCAGTTTTAGTAACTTGAAGTTCCATAAAGTATGGTGGTTCAACACCGAAAACAACACCCTTATATGAAAGGATTTTAACGTCTGTGTTTTCTTTAACAAACTTGAAGTTTTCACCTAACATACTAGCATTAATTGGGACATTTTCATAAGTTTCATTGTCCATAAAGTAGTATAGGTCGCCATCTTCATACAAATATTGCATATCTTTTCTTTCAATATATGCACTTGGGAATTTGTCTGTTGGATTGAAAGTTCTTTCAATAACAGAGCCGGTAATAACGTTTCTAATTTTTGTACGAACAAAAGCAGCACCTTTACCAGGTTTAACGTGTTGAAATTCAATTATTTGTACAACAGTACCATCAATATCAAATGTAACGCCGTTTCTGAAATCACCTGCAGAAATCATGTGTAAACCTCCAAATTTTTATGGATTTTAATGACGTAAAGAATCCCGCCATTCATCTCATTTTATTATCATACCTAGTTTATCCTAAAATCAAATAGATTTCAAGTGGGTTATTGATTTTTATTAAAAAATTCATAGACTTTTTCAAATATATCTCATAATATGGTAATTTTCTAATAAATCAGTCCATATTTTCGTCGTTTTCTTATAATGTGATAAGTTGTTTTTCTGATTTTGTCAAATTTATTACACCATTTTCGCCTATGTATATCATATCTTCGATTCTAACTCCAAAGTTTCCTTGCAAATATATTCCCGGTTCAACTGTCATAATATGTCCGATTTTACAATGACTGATTGGAGAATTAGGCAAAAAAAACGGTTTTTCGTGAATTTCAATTCCAAGAGAATGTCCAAGAGAATGTCCAAAATTTTTGCCATAACCTGCATCTGTTATTATATTTCTTGCAACTTTGTCAACATCAGAGCATAAAACACCATTTTGTATCGTAGCAATTGCTTCATTTTGTGCGGTTAAAACTGTTTGGTAAACTTTTTTCATCTCATCGGTTATGCTTCCAACCGCAACAGTCCTTGTCATATCCGAACAATAACAATCAAATGTTGCACCAAAATCCATTATCACAAAATCCCCATTTTTAACTTGATTGTCAGTTGGCGTTGCGTGTGGCATTGATGTGTTTTTTCCTGCCGCCACTATCGTTTGAAATGCCTCAGAATTTGAGCCGCTGCCTTTCATAACATAATCAAGTCTTGCTGCAATTTCTCTTTCAGTTCTCCCCGGTTTGATAAATTCCAAAATATCGTAAAACGCTCTTTCCGCATAACATTGAGCATATTTTATACATTCAACTTCATCTGGACTTTTTATTTTACGCATATTTTCCAACAAACAATTTACTCTATTATCAAATACAAGCTCTGCATTGCTGAAAATTGCCTGAAATTTGATGTAATCTTTAACAGATAAATATCCGCTTTCAATACCGATTTTTTTCAAATTATGTTCTTTTTCAATAAGACGAAGCTGTTCGGACATTTTTCTCTGCTCAATTATAACTAGATTTTTAACGCACTTTTGTGCAATTTCGATATATCTAAAGTCAACGATTAAATAGCTTTTTTCACGAGTTAAAAGCAAAACACCATCTGTAGTTTTTAGTCCTGTAAAATATTTTCTGTTAACCCAAGAGGTTATCAAAACAGCATCAATATCTGAAGGAATAATCTCCATTAGGCTTGAAATTCTATTCGTTTATCACAACTCCATTCAAAAGATAGTTTTATTTTGAAGCATTTCTTTTGTTGTATCTCTTTATAATTGGCTTTTCAAGACATCTTTTTACTTTGAAAAAGCGAGTTTTTTCAAGTTCAATAGGCTGTACTAAAATTGTTTTTGCACCCCATAAATTTCCGCCCAAAATATCAGTGAAAATTTGGTCGCCTACAACAGCAATTTCTTTTTTTGAAAGTTTCATCAAGTTTGCGGCTCGCTTAAATCCGTCAGACAAAGGCTTTTTACCGTCAGAAACATAATCTAAATCTAAAAGTTTGGCAAAAGGTTCAACCCTTTCGCTATGGTTATTTGAAACAATCATCATAATTATTCCGCTTTTTTTAATTTCCTCAAGCCATTTATCAAGATTTTCAAGTGGTACAGGATTATCGTGAGTTGTCAAAGTATTGTCAACATCTAATATAAGTCCCTTTATCCCAATTTTTTTAAGATATGATGGCTTGATGTCAATTATTGTTTTAAAATCTGCATATGGCTCAAAGAGTGGCAATTAAATCAACTCCGTATTGTAAATATTTATACTTAATATAGAAATAATAAATAGTACTTGAAAAGTTTTTCCTGAATATTTTGCAAACTATATTGAATAATTTAAACTTCTTAAACTTTTTAATTATTATATCAAATTTTGTTCCTATTTACAACACTATCCTATTAAAGATAAATTATCGCATATTTCTTTAAAAATCGGTGCGCAAATATCGCCGCCCGAAACCTCGTTTTCAGCAAGAACTGTTATTGCATATTGGGGATTATTCAAAGGATAAAACCCTGTAAACCACGCTTGCACCTGCTCTTTTCCATCTTCATCAAAAATTCCTGTTTGTGCCGAACCTGTTTTTCCTCCCGCTTCCCCCTCAACTGGATTTGCTTTCTTTCCGCTGCCTTGGGATACAACTTTTCCCATAAGTTTTGCCACTGTTTTTGCAGCGTCTTCTTCAATAACTTGAACTCCTGCCGAAGCCTCGTTGTGTTCGCTTATTGTTATTCCATCGTTTGTAAATCCCTCAACTATTCGTGGAGAAACAGCAATTCCGCCATTAGCGATACAGCTAACCATTTGTGTGACTTGAACAGGCGAAGCTGTCATCATACCTTGTCCAAAAGAAAAGTTAGCCGCCTCGCCGATATTTTCAAGTTCATTAAAATTAGGCAACTTTCCACTTGAAGTGAAGTGACCGGGCATAATCTCATAACTTTTTCCAAGTCCGATTTGTGCTGCTTTATGTGCAATTGTCTGGACTCCCACTTCTTTTGCCAGATTTATAAAGTATGGATTGCACGACCATTCCATAGCGCCCTCCATATTTAAAGCTCCATGTCCGTTTCGATTTTGGCAGTGGAAAACCATATCCCCAACTTCAATATGTCCCTTACATTCATATGTTTTATCAATTCCTATTCCTTTTTCAATAGCACAAGCTGCAACTATTATTTTAAACGTTGAACCCACATTAGTCGGAGCAAATGCACGATTAAAAAATGGTTTGTCCTTATTGTTTAAATCCTTTTTTAGATTATTCGGGTCAAATTCAGGCAAACTCACTGAAGCGAGTATGTTTCCATTTTTTACGTCCATAACAACAACCGCTCCGCTTTTTATTCTATCTTTTGCTGCGATTTGTGCAATTCTTTGAATATCGCTATCAAGTGTTAGCACAACACCATGTTTATCCCCATACCCATCATTTATGACTACACCCATCTCCCCTAATAATGGCTCACCAACAGCATTAGTTGTAAATGTTTGTTGCAACTCCCCCTCATATCCCTTGAGATATTCGTCATATGCGTGTTCAATTCCCATTAATCCCTGTCTGTCTGCACCAAGATGCCCTATTATATGGGGTGCAATTGAGTTAGTTGGATACCTTTTTAAAATTTTAAAGACGTTGACACCTTTTGCATAAATTTGGTCAGTGGAAACATTTATCACAAATGGAGAATGATTTTCTAAATTTGAAAGGAGAAATTCTCTGTCAGCTACAATATTTTCTTCCAAAAGTGCATTAGCCGCTTCGGGACAAGGCAAAACTGTCGCTTTATAATCGTATGATGTATTTGTCAGCGGCATTAAATTTTTATCGTAAATATACCCTCTTGATTTATCAATTTGAATTGTGTATTTACTTTGATTTTCAGCCGCTTGTGCAAGATTTTCCCCTGAAGTAAGCATATATAATTTTGCTATTAACCCTGTAAAACATATTATTATAGCTAAATATATGCCCAAAACTCTTTTTCCCATTTAATACACCTCTAAAAAATTATAGTAAAATAATCAATTTCAATAATGTATTATTGTCATTTTTATCTCATCAATACAAATATAAATAAAAAGACGATTATTAAAATCGTCTTCTTAGAAAATATTTATTAAATTATGAAAAACAAGTTATATATCTTTATAATTTTTGATAGTTTTTCCTGCTTGTTTAGCCGCAGAAATTAAGTCAGCTAAAAACGAATTATATTCTAATGTTTCAACACCACAATCAACAACATAATCACATTCAAGCATTGCTTTAAGAGTTTTATTGTATGTTTGCTGGTCAACAGATGTGAAAGCTTTAACAGTATATACGTAGTCAGACAGCACCTTTGCGACTTGAAAGTCAATATCATTTTCAAAAAGTATTCCTGTGGCAAATGGAATATTGAGCTTTTGAAGTTTACGATAAACAGGAAATCCCTTTCCATCACCGCCCAATACAAAAGCAATCGGATTTCCAAGGGGTTTTACAAGTTCAACACTTCCAAAAATCATATTGTAACTTCCGTTTTCAATTTCATAAAGTTCATTGATTACATTATCTTTAAATATCTCATCTGGTGTGCCGAAAGCTGAAATATAGTCGCCTTTTACACACATTATTTTATCTGATATTTTTGATGCTAAATCCACCTCATGCAAGCTCATTATAACGGTTATATCCTTGCTCGTTGCCATTTCTCTTAGTATACTCAAAAGTTCAATTTTATGCTTAATATCCAAAAAAGAAGTTGGTTCATCAAGAATAATCAGCTCAGGTTGTTGACAAATTGCTCTTGCCAACATAATTCTTTGTCTTTGCCCATCACTGATTGCTTGAAAATCTCTATCTTCAAGTTCTAATGCGTGAACACGTTCAAGTGCATTTTTAACAATAAAAGTGTCCTCATCTGTCAACTTGCCAAAATGGTTTGTATAAGGGTAACGTCCTGTTGCAACTACATCAAAACAAGTCATCATTTCTGTTGTTATTCTATCGGTTAATACAACTGACATTTTCTTTGCCGATTCATTTCCCGACATTTTAAAAAGGTCGTCATTTCCAATATAAACAACTCCGCCTATTGCTTCAAGATGTTTTGTTATACTTTTAAGAATTGTGGATTTTCCTGAGCCGTTTGGCCCAATCAGTGTCAATATTTCACCTTTTTTAACACTGATATTGATGTCATTAATCAGTGGTTTTTTGTCGTAGCCAACTGTTAAATCCGAGGTTTTGAAAAAGATTTCATCTTTCAATTTCCAAGTTCCCCTCTTTTCTTCGATAACATCAGCCAAATAACTACCGGTGCACCAAAAACTGCTGTCACTGTTCCTATTGCCAATTCAACCGGAGAAAAAGCGGTTCTCGCAATTAAATCACAATACATACAAAAAACTGCTCCTGCTAAAAACGATGCAGGTATTATCAAAATCGGTTTTGAGGTCTTAAACATAAACTTTGCTATATGTGGAACTGCAATTCCAACAAAGGATATCGGGCCTGCAAAAGCCGTTACTGTAGCCGAAAGTATTGAGGAAATAACAATAAGTAAAACTCTAAATACTTTAACATTTATTCCAACACTTTTAGCATATCCCTCGCCAAGTTGGTATGCTCCAATTGGTTTGGAAAGGAGAAATGCTGCTGTAAATGCTACTAAAACGAAAATTGTCGCAACTTTTAAATTTGTCCAATTCATTCCGGAAAAACTTCCCATTGACCAATGTGTCAGATTTACTATATCGTTTTCTTTGGCAAATGTTATGAAAAAGTCTGTTACAGCCGAGCAAATATAACCAATCATAATTCCCACAACTAATAGCATAGACATACTTTTTGCTTTTTTTGCCGCCAGAACTATAAAAAATGTTGAAATCATCGAGCCTATAAATGAAGCCAAAACTATGACATACATTGGCACTGAACCAAAATGATCCAACACAACAATCAGCACAAATCCAACAAACATTTTTGCACCCGAAGAAATTCCCAGAACAAATGGCCCTGCGATTGGATTGCGGAAAAACGTTTGCAGCAAATAGCCTGAAACAGAAAGTGCTCCGCCTAAAACAGCGGCTGCAAGCAATCTAGGCAGTCTAATCCGCCATATTATGTTATATTCTGTACTTCCAATTGTGTCATTTAAGAAAATAATCTTGAATATCTCAACAGGTGAAATATTCACACTTCCTGTGTTGACATTCATTACAATGCCAACACAAAAAAGTGCTATTAAAATCAAAAACACTAATTGATATCTAATGATAGATTTAAAGTTTTTCAATTTTATCTCCCATTAAAGTTAAGGTGATTGTTATTTTAATCTGAATAAATACTTTAGTTCAGAATCGTTTCCATCGTCTATTGTAAGCATCTTGCTGATGTCATTAATCATATATCCCATTGTGTTTGAAATTTGGAAAAAGTCCGGAGTTGTGCACCAAACATTGCCCTCTTTAACTGCTTTAAAATCTTTTAGCAATTCGTTTTTATCAAGCAAATCAGCCAAAGTTTTTGGTTTTCCGCCTATGTTCCAAATATAAATTATTCTGTCAGCATCTTTTGCATCTTTATAAAATTCTTCAAATTCCATTTTAGTTGTTCCTGTATCTTCTGGCTCAAGGTCCTTGAAAATATATTCTCCGCCTGCCATTTCATACATCTTTGATAGATAGTCGCCGCCTTTTCTTACATGCAAAACACCTTTAGATGTGATGTAGAATATTGCTGCTGTTTCTTTTTCGCCTGATGCAGGTTGTATTTTGTCGAAATACTCACATTGCTCTAGGAATTCTTCGTCGGCTTTTTCTTCCATATTGAACATTGCACCGTAAAGTTTAATCCACTCAACTCTTGCCATTGGGTGCGGTTCATAAGAGGCTTGATCAAGCAAATATGGGACATTTAGTTCTGTTAGTTTTTCAGCAACTTCAGGAACACTTAAAAGCATTGTTGAAAATACACCTAATTGTGGAGCTTTTTCAACAATTATCTCATAATCAGGTTCTTTGTAACTGCCGATAAATGTTGTTGTTTTGTTATCCATTGCTGCTTTTACTTCATCAATATACCAACCATCATAGTCGGTTGTTGTCATTGAAATTTTATCTAATACTCCAAGAGAGTTGAATAGCGAAGTTGTTGGAGTTGAGGACATCAAAATATTATTTAGCGGTTGTTTCAACTTGATTATTCCGTCTTTTAGTTCGGTTGGTGCTTCTTTACCTTCTGGAATGATGAGTGCTTTTTGTTTATTGTCATCATTATCAGTTATTGTTATCAGCTTATATCCATCATTGTAGTAGTCAACTCGGAATTTTTGAGCATACTTTAGTTCCATCGTTTTTTCAAATGTCAAGCCGTCAATTACCTCAGCATCTGTTACAGGCTTGTCTGCATTTTCTGAAACTGTTGAAGAACTCTCTACTGTTGAGGATTCGTTGGTTGGTTGGCTGGACTGCTCAGTAGGCTTTTTTGAATTACAGCCTGCAAATGCAGAAACAATAATCCCCATTGCTAAGATACAAGAAATTAGTTTTTTCATCATAAAATCTCCTCTGTTTTGATTAAATTTTAAGATAAATACGGACGGAACACCAAACTTGCAGTAATAAAATATTGCAAAAAAATAGGCGATGATTTCCTCGCCCGAAATCATTAAACCGAATAGAGTATGGCAGGTATCCTGACTCACGATATATTGAAATATCAAACAAAAGACGCCTTCTCGACATAGTCAATGGCAATTGTCTTTTTTTCATCGTTTACAGTAGTGGGAGCTGTTACGGAGTTTAACCGTATTCCCATTTAATCTGCTTTTATGCAAAACCATACTTCCATATTTAACTTTTACTTTATGATAACAAAGTGATGAACTTTTGTCAACACAAAACACAAAATTAGCAATAATTCTTTGTCATTATTGCTATATTCGACACAATAAAATTTTTCTATTATCTTATTTATAATGGATTTGACCATTATTGTGAAAATAGATTTATTGTGATAAAATAGCTATATGTTTAAATGTTAATGAATGATACTTAAAAAATAAATAGGAGTGGTTAAAAACTTTGAAAAATACATTATATAGCTGTCCATCTTGCAATTGCGTTCTCTCAGACGATGAGAAAAAGCTTATTTGCAAAAACAACCATTGTTTTGATAGAAGCAAAAGTGGATATATTAATTTACTGCTTTCCACCGATAAAAATTCAAAACTTCCTGGCGATAACAAACTTATGGTTGATGCAAGGCAAAAATTTTTAAGCGGAGATTACTACAAAATTCTTTCTGATGCCTTAAATGAAATGGTTATGGCGGAAATACATAATAACTCGGTTATCCTTGATGCAGGTTGTGGCGAGGGCTATTACACATCTAATCTGAAAAACTTTTTAAATAAAAATAACATCAACGGGAAATTCATTGGAATAGACATCTCTAAATTTGCCATTGATAAGGCTGCAAAACGTGATAAAACAATAGATTGGGCAGTGAGTTCAGTTTTTCATATGCCAATTTTGAGCAATTCTTTTGATGGCGTAATAAATATTTTTGCTCCCTTTGCCCTTGAAGAATATTTGCGTATACTCAAAAAAGGCGGAAAACTATTTATGGTTATTCCTGCTGAATATCACCTTTTTGAGCTTAAACAAGCCGTTTACAGCAAAGTTTTTCTCAATGAAGTCAAAGATTACAAAATAGATGGTTTTGAATTTACCACAAAAAAAGCTGTTGAATACTCGATTACACTAAATAATAATGAGGATATTCATAATCTTTTCACTATGACACCCTACTATTACAAAACGTCTAAAGAGGATTTTGAAAGACTTAATAGCCTAAATAATCTCACAACAAAAGTTTCTTTTCAAATTTTAGTATATCAAAAACTATAATTTTATCTTAACGCATATAGTAAATATTAAATATGCACTGTGAATATTAACTATAATTTAAACTTGTAATTAGTTAAATCTGTCATAAACAAAGAATATTTTAAAACTACTTGTAAACTTACTTCTTGTTGCAGTAAAATAACCGAGGTTCGACACTTATGTTATGTCCGAGTGTTGGACACATTTTCAAACGTACAGAAAGAGGTTTTTATTTATGAAAAAGATATTAGTTTCATTATTGGCTTGCGCTATGGTTTTGTCATTTGCAGCTTGCTCAAAGAAAGATGACGCAAACACAAGTTCAAGTTCAAGCGATGTATCATCATCAGATGTATCATCATCTTCATCTGAGGTTTCTTCTGATGCTCCTATAGCACCTGAGGCTGACCCTAAGGAAAAAGAATTCTACGATGCAGAAGCTAAAAAAGTTGAAGACGCTATCAAAGCAGGTCTTACAAGTGGAACTCCAGCAGAAAAAGTTGAAGGTATGGACGACAAACTTCAAGCTTCCTACGAAGAAGTTAAAAAAGTTCTTGGCGAAAACTACATTCCTTCCGCTCCAATTGATGCTTTGCAACTAAAAGAAGTTTATGGTATTGACTCAGCTTCTGTTGCAAACGTTATTGCTGAAGGCCCAATGATCAGCACTCATGTTGATACATTTATCGCTGTTAAAGCTGTTGAAGGCAAAGGCGAAGAAATCGAAAAAGCTCTTAACACATACAGAGATGCTCTTCTAGCTGACACAATGCAATACCCTATGAACCTACCAAAGATTGCTTCTTCAAAAGTTATCAGAGATGGCGACTATGTTTACTTTGCAATGGTTAGCGGATTTTACGAAGCTGAATAATTAGCCATATTTATAGCCATACTTATAATTGCAGTTTATTCTGTTTGAAAATAAGTTTATAGCGGTTTATATGCTAACAAATTAAGAAAAGCTGCTGCGTTTTTGCAGTAGCTTTTTTTATATTAATTATTAAAATAATTTGCTTTTTAACTTCAATTCAAGTACAATGATAGCATATCAATTTTGCTGAATTTCACTTCCCAAATTACACTAAGAGAGGTATTACAAAATGGTTTTTAGCAGTATTTTATTTTTGTTCAGGTTTATGCCAATAGCTTTTCTCATCTACTATTTAATGCCACGCAAGCTTAAAAATGCCTCGCTGCTTATATTGAGTTTTGTTTTCTATTCTTGGGGCGAAGTCAAGTATTTTCCGATTATGATTGCCTCTATTCTTGTGGATTATACTTGTTCCCTTGCTATTGAAAAATATCGCAAGAACAAAAATATGTGCCGATTATTTCTTATAATTTCTGTTGTTTTTAATTTGGGAATGCTTATTTTCTTCAAATATACAAACTTTTTTATGGAAAATATCGAATTAATAACAGGCTTAATAACCCCACGTCTTGGACTGACATTGCCGCTTGGAATTAGTTTCTATACTTTCCAAACAATGTCCTACACCATTGACGTTTATCGTGACAAAGTAAAAGCAGAAAAAAATATTATCGACTTTGGTGCATTTGTTGTACTTTTCCCCCAGCTTATTGCAGGTCCAATAGTTAAATACACTGATATTAATGTTGAATTAAAATCAAGAAAAGTTAATTTTAATCAAATCACAGAGGGCATCAAACTATTCATTTTCGGTGTTGGCAGCAAGGTTTTGATAGCTAACAACATCGGTTCTCTTTGGACTGAGCTTGAAACAATCGGATTTTCCAACATATCAACTCCTCTTGCTTGGATTGGTATTTTAGCTTTTTCATTCCAGATTTACTTCGATTTTTCGGGATATTCCCTTATGGCGATTGGTCTTGGTAAAATGCTTGGATTTAATTTCCCGAAAAACTTCGATTTCCCATACATCTCACGCAGTATAACTGAATTTTGGCGTAGATGGCATATGACATTGGGTTCGTGGTTTCGTGAATATGTTTATATCCCTATGGGTGGAAATCGTGTTACCCCCCTCAGACGCACTTTCAATCTATTGATCGTTTGGGCAGCCACAGGAATTTGGCATGGTGCAAACTGGAACTTCCTTATTTGGGGATTGTTTTTCTTTACAATTATTGTCATTGAAAAACAGTTTATTGGAGATTTTCTTGCAAAGCACAAAGTTTTCTCTCATATTTATGTAATCTTTTTGTTGCTAATAAGCTGGTCTATCTTCGCATTGACTGATTTTAGCACTTTGACACTGTTTATCTCCCGCCTTTTCTCCTTTAAAGGAGGTACGGATTGGGTTTATTATCTTCGCAACTATGCTGTTACATTTATCATTGCAGGTATTTTTTCAACTCCTTGGCTGAAAAAATATTACGAAAAGCTCAAACCACAAAGTCCAATTGCAATAATTATGTTTGCAGGAATTTTCTTGGTTTCAGTTGCATATTTAGTTGATGCAACATATAATCCATTCCTTTACTTCAGATTTTAGGAGGTGACGCTTTTATGAAACAATTATTAAAATATCCGCTTATTATAATCTTTTTTGCATTTATAGCAATAGCAACTATTGTGGATTTTATAGTTCCATCAAAACCACATTCATATTGGGAAAATCGTGATTTAGCTCAAAAACCTAAAATGACATTAACCTCATTAATTGAGAATAAATACACCTCAGAATATGAAAAATTCATTAATGACCAATTTGCCGCAAGAGATACGTGGATTAGCATTAAATCAGTTGCTGAAAGTGCTTTAGGCAAAATTGAAAATAATGGTGTTGTGTACGGAAAAGATAATTATATGTTTGACAAGCTCAACACTCCTGACCTAGAACGTATTGACAAAAACATTGGTTTTTATCGTGACTTTGTGGAAAAATATCCTGACGAAAAAATAACAGTAGGAATTATTCCAAACTCTTACTCTGTTTTAACCGACAAAGCTCCCACTTATCTCAATAATATTGACCAAACTCAATATACTGAGAAATTGTTTTCTCAACTAGAGGGTGAAAATCTATCTGAATTGTATTTTTTAGATGCACTAAAAGCTCATCAAGATGAATATATTTACTATCGCACTGACCACCATTGGACAACCCTTGGTGCATATTATGCCTATGCTGAATATGTCCGTTCATTAGGTTTTGAACCTGTTAAAATTGAAAGCCTCCAGCCGAAAATTCAAGAAAACTTTCTTGGAACATATTTTAACAAATCAAAAAGTTTCAATGCTAAACCTGATTTTATTACTTGGTATGATATTCCAACAGAAGAAATTACAGTTAACCTTGAATCTGTGGACAGTATGTATGACATTTCAAAGTTCAATGAACGTGATATGTATGCCGCTTTCCTTCGTGGAAATAATGGACAAACAATCATTAAAAGCAGTGTAAATCAAAATAAAGTAGTCGGCAAGACTTCAAAAATCCTTGTGATTAAAGATTCATATGCCAACTCTTTTGTACCGTTTTTGCTCTACAATTTTGATGAGGTTCACGTTGTAGATTTAAGAAAATTTGCCCCGAAACTTAGCCTATACTTGAGCGAAAATGGTTTTGATGAAATACTATTAATGTATAATTTCAAAAACTTTTCCGAAGACATTAATATTCCAAAGCTAAGATATTAATTATATCAATTTAATTTATCAAAAAGGCAGAGATTTTTCACCATTTTGGGTGCTAAATCTCTGCCTTTTATTTGTTATCCTTAGCGTAAAAAATTCGCTATTATTACTAAAATCGCAATATGTAATGGATAAAAAGCATATACAAAATATTGCATTTTCTTGCCGCCAAAGCCTTTTTTCCCATTATATAGCCATATTGGAATTAATGCCAACATAGCAGTTGCTTGAATTGGAAATTCAATTAGATTTCCTAGTAAAGTGAAATTTATTGTTTGTCCACCCAGCCATAAATAATTTATTACAAACATTCCGATTAGCTGTCCCAACCACGCAAATTTATAATTGCGGAATAAATAAAACAGCAAAACTGTCAGCACAACAAAGCCTTGATAATCCACCATAGACAATGTTGCCAGTGTAAATCCACCTAAAATTACTAGCAATTCAATCAATATAGTCAGATACCAACAATTTTTCTTTTTTACCCACTCGATAATCCACATTGCTCCAATTGCTATCAAAAAACCAAAAAGAACATTTTGATGAAATGGATAAAACCAGTTTCCACTCATCATAAAATTAAATGGTATTTCAGAAATTAAAGCAAAAATAAATACACGCATTGCATATTTTTTCTTGTTTGATGTTTTGCAAAAGCCTTCCGCAACTTGAAATGCAAAAATCGGCAACGTAATTCTGCCGATAACTGTTAGCCACAAGTTTCCTTTAATTATAGTTCCCCACAAGTGGTCAAATAGCATTGTTATCATCGCAATAACTTTCAATGTTGAAGAAGAAAACCCGAATTTTTCCTTGAATTGTATTATTTTATTCTCCATATATTTCTCCGCTTATCCTGAATTTATTATAGGGGACAATGAAAATCACTGTCCCCCAACTTTGGCTTTATTTTGCCACTATATTAACAAGTTTGCCCGCCACGCAAATTTCCTTGACAATTGTTTTGCCCTCAAGTGCAGCTGACACATCAGCATCAGCTTTTGCAGCAGCTATCATTTCATCGTTTGTTGCTGTTGTTGAAACAACTATTCTTGCCTTGATTTTTCCACAAACTTGAACAACGATTTCTGCTGTAGCTTCAACGCATTTACTTTCATCAAAGCTTACCCATTTTTGTTCATTTAGCATACCATCGAAGTGACAATTTTCCCACATTTCTTCTGAAATATGCGGTGCAAATGGATTTACAAGTATAAGCAAAGTTTTAAGTTCAGCTTTATTTATTGACTTTTTCAAGTAAAATTCGTTCAAAAGTGACATCATTGTGGCGATTGCAGTATTAAACTTCATTGCCTCAATATCTTGCGATACTTTCTTGATTGTCTTGTGCATTGAAGCTTCAATATCGCTTGAATACTCATTACCATCAATTAAAAAGTCTTGTAATGCCCAAATTCTATCCAAAAATCTCTTGCAGCCTTTTATTGAAGATGTGTTCCAAGGTGCAACCTTTTCAAAATCTCCAATGAACATTTCATACAAACGCAGTGTATCTGCTCCGAATTCTTTGATGATATCATCTGGATTTACAACATTTCCTCTGGACTTGCTCATTTTTTCGCCGTCTTCGCCCAAAATCATTCCATGACTTGTCCTCTTTGCATATGGTTCTTTTGTTTTAACAACACCAATATCATACAAGAACTTGTGCCAAAAACGTGAATATAACAAGTGCAAAGTTGTATGCTCCATACCGCCATTGTACCAATCAACAGGCATCCAATATTCAAGTGCCTCTTTTGCTGCAAGTTCGCTCATATTGTCGGGGTCGCAATAACGCAAGAAATACCAAGATGAACCTGCCCATTGAGGCATTGTATCTGTTTCACGTTTTGCATCGCCACCACAAATAGGGCATTTAACATTCAGCCATTCAGTCATATTTGCAAGTGGTGATTCACCATTTTGCGTTGGTTCATATGACTCAACATCAGGCAAAGTAAGCGGTAAATCTTTTTCATCAAGTGGCACATAACCACATTTATCACAGTGAATAATAGGAATTGGCTCGCCCCAATATCTTTGACGAGAAAATACCCAGTCACGCAATTTATAATTTACTTTTTTTGTTCCCAGATTTTTTTCAGCCAAAAATTCAATGATTTTTTTCTTTGCATCTTCAACAGTTAATCCGTTTAAGAAATCAGAATTAACCATAATTCCTGTTTGACAATCAGTATATGCTTCTTCTTGAACATTTCCGCCCTTGACAACTTCAACAATTGGCATATTAAATTGCTTTGCGAACTCCCAATCTCTTGTATCGTGAGCGGGAACAGCCATAATTGCACCTGTTCCATATGTCATTAAAACATAGTCAGATACAAAAATTGGTATTTCTTTTCCTGTTGCAGGATTAATTCCGCAAACTCCTTGAAGTTGAACTCCTGTTTTATCCTTAATTACTTCTGCTCTTTCAAAGTCCGATTTTTTCGATGCCATTTCTTTATATGCTTTAATTTCTTCGATATTTTCAAGCTTGTCCGCCCATTTATCCAAAAATGGGTGTTCAGGAGAAATTACCATATATGTTGCACCGAAAATTGTGTCGGGACGTGTTGTGAATATTTTAAGGTCATCGCCAGCTGTTGTTGCAAACAAAACCTCTGCTCCAAGCGAACGTCCAATCCAGTTCTTTTGCGAAGTTTTAACTCTGTCTATGTAATCGACATCGTCAAGTCCGTCAATTAGTTTGTCAGCATAATCAGTTATTTTAAGCATCCATTGGCTCTTAACTTTGTGGACAACTTCACTATGACAACGCTCACAGCCACCGTTTACAACTTCTTCATTCGCCAAAACAACCTTACAACCTGTACACCAGTTTACGGACATTTCTTTTTTATAAGCTAATCCTTTTTTGAATAACTGCAAAAATATCCATTGTGTCCATTTATAGTAATTAGGGTCTGTTGTATTTATTTCTCTATCCCAATCAAATGAAATTCCCAGAGATTTTAGCTGACTTTTAAAACGTGCAACATTGTTTTTTGTAACTATCTCAGGGTGAATATGATTTTTTATTGCAAAATTTTCTGTTGGCAATCCGAATGCGTCCCAACCCATTGGATAGAGTACGTTATAGCCCTCTAATCTGCGTTTTCTTGAAACTATATCAAGGGCAGTGTATGAACGTGGGTGACCAACGTGCAAGCCTTGACCTGATGGATAAGGAAATTCAACTAATCCATAAAACTTTGGTTTAGTGTAATCATTTGTTGCTGCAAAACATTTTTTTTCGTCCCATATGTCCTGCCACTTTTTTTCTATTTTATTAAATTCATATTTCAAATTAAACACCTCTATTTATAAGTTTTACTAAAATTCTATTTGAGGAGCATCTGCCCAAAGTCTTTCCATAGCGTAAAACTTACGTGCTTCCTCATCAAAAATATGAATAATAACAGAATTATAATCCATCAAAATCCAGTTTGCATTTTGTTCGCCTTCAACTTTTCTTGCATTAACCCCTGCTACTGCCAAAGCTTTATCAGCATACTCGCTAAGAGCTTTAACTTGTGATAAACTTGAACCATTTGCAATTACAAAATAATCACAAATTGCAGAAAGTCCCTCTATTTTAAGAATTTTAACATCTTTAGCTAACTTTTCTGATAAAACCTTAGCCGCCGTTTTTGCGATATCAATACCTTCCATAATTGTACCTCCATATTTTATTTTTTATTAAATCATTTATATATATTATTATAAATTTCTATGAAACAGATTTTAAATTCAATTCATCTTCACCAATCATTTCATCTTCAAAGCGAAAATGTTCATTCAAAATTTTCGTTGTTTTAGCTTTATCCAGTACATAAACTGCCGATTTTCCATACATTTCTCCGTTGCCCTCAAGAGTGAAAAAACGTATATTTTCATCTGATATTGTTATCAATTTAGGCAGAATTTCTGCTGACAATGACAAAGGAAAATCAGTTTCAACTTCTTCATAAGCCATCTTAACAATCCTCGTCAGGGTTATTATATCAAGATTTTTGGCTTTTCCCAATGCTGCAATAACAAAGTTTTTCTGCATAGCAAGACGTCCTATATCCCCTGTTGCATATCCTTTTCTGTAGCGAATAAGCCATTCTGCCTGTTCCCCATTCAAGGTTTGATATCCCTTATATAAAACTTTATTAGGCAAATAATCCACATAAAATGGAACATCAAATTCAATTCCACCCATTAAATCAACAACTTTACGAAATGCATTCAAATTAATCATTACTGAATAATCTATTTTGAGTTTTAACATATCCTCAACTGTGGATTTAAGCAGTTTTATTCCGTCATTTCTATCTTTTCTTAGAGCTAAAACTCCATTAAGTTTTCCTGTTGACGTTAAATTTCCAACAAAACTATCTCTGGGAATTTGAAGAAAAACAACAGTATTTTCAGTTTTATCATATCTTGCCAAAACTATTACATCAGTCAAACTTCTGGTTTTATCAACTCCGCACAATAGTGCAGTTATAACCTCGTTATGTGTAACTGTTGGCTCAGCGAATGAAGATATTCCTGAATTTTCATTGGTTTGGGAAGACAATTCCTCTTTTATTTGATAATTAAAGCTTATTTTCTCGTCTATTTTACTTTTTATAGACACCGAACTCAATGCTATAACACAAAATGAAAAAATCAGAATGAGAATTGTTCCCGTAATAATACGCTTTTTAATCAATACATTTTCCTCCGAACTTATATTAAGTTTGTAGTTATGTATTGATTAAAACTATTTTACACAATAAAAATTATATGTTTGTGCTGTTGCAAGGCTTATGGGATTTGCTTTTTCAAGTATTTTTTTAAGGTTAAATCTCAATATTTCTTCAACAGCTTCATCTAAATTTTCCTCAGAAATTTTTCGGATATTTTCAAAATCCGGATATGTCCTGTCCTCACTTGTTAAATCTGCAACAAATATCAATTTCTCAAAAAGACTCATATTCGCTTTTCCCGTTGTGTGCCACATAACCGCTTGAGTTATGTCAGTATTATATATTCTGAGTTCACTTTTAATATACTCGCAAGCAGCTATTCCATGGAGAATTGATTCTTGAGCCAAAGTTGCATTATCCCAGATTATATCAGATTTTTTAATCCAATGCAACATTTCATCATGAGTCATACTTTTGCAAATATCGTGAACAATTCCAGCGACTTTCGCCTTGTTTGTGTCACAGCCATATATTTGTGCAAGATAAACTGCTCTTTTTGAAACGGCAAGGGAATGTATATACCTTTTTTCATCAACCATTTCTTTGACTTTTTCACTATAAAATTCAAAATCGTATTCATATGCAATCTTGTCACAGCCATAAAGTCCGTTTTGGACAATATATTCAATTACTTTTATAGGAACTATCAAACTTGACATTTGTTCAAGATAATGTTTGTTAAAACTATCTCGAATTTCCGTTGAACTTACCTCAAATATACCACCATTAAAGACAATAGTCCGACAACCATCTTCCTTTAATTTTTCTGCAAATTCGACAATTGGGTCTATAACATCACTTGTTCTTGCTCCAACGCAGACAGTAACCATATCTTTAAGCTCTTCGTAGCAATGCCATTTATCAAAATGCAAAAACATATCGCTGCCCATAATAAGGAAAAATTCATCATCTGGGTACTGCACTTTAAGCATATGAATTGTTGTTGATGTGTAACTTTGCTCTGTTCGTTCAACCTCAAAAGGACAAACCTCAATGTTATTATATCCCTCAAAAGCCAATTTACACATATTAATACGGTCTTTTCCGTCAATAAGATTTGAACTTTCCTTATGGCATGGATTTCCCACAGGAACAATAATAAGCTTATCAAGTCCCAGCTTTTCTTTTGCAAAAGTGGCTAGCTTGATGTGTCCAATATGAATTGGGTTAAATGAACCCCCAAAAACTCCAATTTTCATAAATTCCCCACCCTAGTCAATAATAATTTTTGGTTCTTTATTATTTCTTCTGTAGAGAACGAACCTTGAACCTATTACTTGTACAATATCAGAATGGGTTTTTTCTGCAATTTCTTGTGCAGCTTCTCTTGAAAATGCAGGTGAATTATCCAATGCTCTCATTTTAATTATCTCTCTCGCTGTTAATGCGTCATCAACTTGCTTGATAAGTGCATCACCTATGCCGCCTTTTCCAACCTGCAAAATTGTGTCAATACCATTTGCCATTCCTCTTAGTTTAGCTCTTTGTTTGCTTGTAATCATATATTTTTTCACCTTTCAAGTGTGTAGATTATCTTTTATATTTTAAAATTATTCTGCATTTTTTATTATTTCAGGCAAATTATTTGCAAGAAGTCGCAATGCTTTTCCTCTGTGACTAATCTCATCTTTTTCTTCGTCAGTCATCTCCGCCATAGTTTTTTCGCCAACAACAAAAATTGGGTCATATCCAAAACCGCTATCTCCTTTAGGCTCATATCCAATTTTGCCATCGCATCTTCCATTGAAAATATATTCTTTGCTATCTTTGTCAATATAAACAATAACGCAACTGTAATATGCACTTCTATCTGTTGTGTTCTTTGCAGCAATTTCGTCAATGAGCTTTTGCATTTTTTCTGGATAAGGCAAATCTTCTCCGCCATATCTTGCCGAATAAACCCCAGGTCTGCCGTCAAGACAGTTTACGCATATGCCCGAATCATCTGAAATAACCGGCTTACCTGTTATTTTATGCAGTGTTCTTGCCTTTATCAGTGCATTTTCTTCAAATGTTGTTCCATCTTCCACTATTTCCACTGCAATTTCTGCATCTTTCATTGATATTAATGTTATATCATAATCCGACATAACTCTGTTCAATTCTTTTAGCTTTCCATTATTCTTCGTTGCTGCTATTACTATCATCTTGTTCCTCCTCATCACTTATGTTTTCAAAAATAGCATTAGTAAATTGAACTGCATCAAATGGTCTTAAATCATCAATTTTTTCACCAACGCCAATATATTTAACAGGTATTTGAAGTTCTTCTTTAATTCCAATTACAACGCCGCCCTTAGCTGTTCCATCAAGTTTTGTCAAAACAATTCCTGTTAGTCCTGCCGCTTCTTTAAAATCTCTGGCTTGATTTAAAGCATTTTGACCTGTTGTTGCATCAAGAACCAATAAAACTTCAACATCACTATCTGGACATTCACGTGCAATAATTCTGGAGATTTTTGCAAGCTCGTCCATCAAGTTTTTCTTATTGTGAAGTCTTCCTGCTGTATCGCAAATTATAACATCTGTTCCTCTTGATTTTCCTGCTTGAATTGCATCAAAAACAACAGCCGCCGGGTCTGAACCCTCTGCGTGTTTTATGATAGAAACATCAGCTCTCTCTGCCCAAATTTGTAGTTGGTCGATTGCTGCTGCTCGGAAAGTATCAGCTGCTGCCAAAATAACTGATTTACCTTCATTTTTTAAATTAGCCGCTAGTTTTCCGATTGTTGTTGTTTTTCCAACTCCATTAACGCCAATTACTAAGATAACTGATGGCTTTGTTGCTAACTTTAGGGAATAATCTCCCTCAAGAATTTTTGCAACAACTTCACTGATAAGCCCTTTTAATTCTTGAGCATCGGACAGACCTCTTTCTTTTGCAAGTTTTTTAACATTACTGCAAATTTTTTCTGATGTCAATGCCCCAACGTCAGCCATTATCAAAGCCTCTTCCAATTCCTCGAATAATTCGTCATCAATTTTCTTGAAAGATTTTGTAATATTTTCTATCTTTTTTGCAAAAGATTCTCTGGTTTTTTTAAGTCCCTCGGTTATCTTACTAAAAAAGCCCATTTTTTTTCCTCCAATTATATTATACTAAATACTTTCGGTTTTCATTCCTAAACGCCCTTCAATTTCTGTAACGTTAAGTTCCAAAAGCTTTGAAACTCCTTCTTCTTGCATTGTAACACCATATAGTGTATCTGCTTCTTCCATTGTACCACGTCTATGAGTTATTGCAATAAATTGTGTGTTATTTGAGAGTTTTCTTAAATATTTAGCATATTTGGTTACGTTTACATCGTCAAGTGCAGCCTCAATTTCGTCCAAAATACAAAATGGAGATGGATTAACGTTTAATATTGCAAAATAAAGTGCAACTGCAACAAAAGATTGTTCGCCGCCTGAAAGTGCTGTTAAATTTTTGATGATTTTTCCCGGTGGTTCAACAGATATTTCAATTCCAGATTCCAAAATATCCTCGGGGGTTGTGAGGTAAAGACTTGCTTTTCCCCCGCCGAATAGTTCAACAAATATCCTCTTGAAATTTTGATTTATCAAATTAAACTGGTTGGAAAAAATCTCGCACATCTGACTTGTCAAATCATAAATCAGCTTGTTCAGTTGTTCTTTTGACTTCAAAACGTCATCAACTTGCGCCTTCATAAAATTGTAACGCTCACTGACTTCCTTAAATTCCTCAATTGCTCCAACGTTTACATTTCCAAGAGATTTTATTTTCACTCTTAATTCCATTAAACGTTTTTGTGCAATTTGTGTGTCCTCAAGTTTTTGTGCGAATTTTTGAGCTTCAGTTCTTGTGAGTTCGTATTCTTCCCAAAGCTTTGAAATAATGCTGTCATATTCATTTTGAAGTGAGATTTTTCTTTCCTCAAGCCTGCCCATTTCAGCGGATAATTTCTCTTTTGTTGAAGAAATATTTTTTGTGCTATTTCTTAAATTTGTTGTTTCCTGTTCAAATGCTGTTCGTTGAGCTGTGACAATTTTGATATTTTCCTGCAATTTTTCAATTAAACTTTCACCGATTACTGTTTTATCAGCAAAATTTTTGATTGCTTGAGTTATCTCATAATTTTCATTTTCATATTTCTTTATTTTTTCGTTTAAGTCCAATTTCTTTTGTTCTTGTTCACTTTGTTGGGAAGTTAAATTGAAAATCGACTGGATTAATTGCTCTCCGTCTTTATTATGTGCCAATATTTTCATTTCAATTTCATTAAGTTTACTTGAATTTTCATTGAGACTTACGCTTAAATTTTCTTTTTGCTGAGTAGCTTGCGTTATATTTTCCTCAGATTTTACAAGTTCATCGTCAAGACTTGCAAGTAAATTCTTCGCTGTATTATTGTTTTCATTAAATTCATTTATTTTAATTTGCAATGATTTTTTCTCTTGAGCGAACATTTCCAACTTTTTGTCTTCATTTTTAATGTTATATTCAAGTCCCATTCGCTCGGAAATCATCATTTGACGGTCTTCTTCAAGAACCTCAATTTCGCTTTCTAATGCGTGAATTTGAGCATTAATTGCACTGATTTCTCTTTGAAGTTTTTCTATTTGTTGGGATATTATATCTAAATCTTTTTGCTGTTCAAGAGCCTTTTTTGTCAACTCGTCAATTTCAGCACGTCTTGACAAAATTCCAACAGATTGAGAATGAGAACCTCCAGTAAATGAACCGCCTGCATTGATAACTTGCCCATCAAGTGTTACAATTTTAAACTTATATCCATTCGTTTTTGCAATATCTGTTGCAGAATCAAGGTCTGTTGCAACGATAATCCTACCTAAAAGGCTCGCCATAATCCCGCTGAATTTTTCGTCATATTTAACAAGACTTGTCGCTAGTCCAACAAATCCATCACTGTTTTTGATTGAATTTATGTCAAGAAAATTTCCTTTAACAGATGTGATTGGCAAAAACGTTGCACGTCCTGCTTTGTTTTTTGCAAGAAGTGAAATCGCCTGTTTAGCTATGTATTCGTCTTTAACAATTATGTTTTGCAATGCACCGCCCAATGCCGTTTCAATCGCTAATGAATATTTTGAATCCACTTCAATTGCAGATGAAACTGTGCCGGAAATTCCCATTAATTCCCCTGTTTCACTTGCCTTGTGAATGAATTTTACACTATAAGAAAAACCTTCCATTGATTTTTCCATATCAGATAGCAACTTTGACCTCTGATTTTTTTCTTTTATGCTGTCCTGAATTTGATTTTGCATTTTTTTCTGCTCATCAAATTTTGAATTTCGTGATTGTAATTTAATTGTGTATCCGCTTTTTTCATTGGTCAACTCTTGCTTTTTTTCGTCCAATGTTAGGATTGCATCGTTAATCTGCTCAAAATTTTCTTGTCTTTCTTTGGCATTTTCTTCGCTTAATTCAATTTCTCGTCTTACCTCATCAAGCCTTCTTGATGACTGGTCAACAACAGTTGATGATGTTGCAGACTTTAATTTTGCCTCGCTTATTTTTGTGTAAAGTGCGGCTCGTTGTGCTTTAAAGCGGTTTATTTCAGAATTTAATGTATTTATCTCTTCGTTTTCATTATTTGATTTTTGGCTGATGTCGTTTTTTTCATCTGACAAACCTTTTAAAATTTTTTCAATGTCAATAATTTTTTCCCTGCGATTTTCTATTTCAACGTTCAAATCATCTTTTGAAATATTAAGCTTAGAAAGCTCATCTCTAACCTCAGCGGCTGATTTACTGTTATGTTCGATATTGTTTTCTGCAACTGCTTTCTGGGCTGTCAGCTCACTGATTGATGCTTCTGTTTCCTTGATTTTAGCTCTGTCAGCTTCCATTTGCACTGAACAATTTTGCATTTTCAGGAATATATCAGAAATGTTTTTTTCAATCTCGTCAATTTGTCCTACAATTTCATCATAATCCGCTTTGCATATCATTATTTTATCTTCTTGTTCTTTGATTGATGCCTTAGATTTTTCGATTATATCAAGCCAAATTGATATTTCAAGTGTTTTCTTTTCTTCAGCCAACACGATAAATTTTGATGCTTTTTCACTGTCTTTTTTCAATGGTTCAATTCTTTCCTCGAGTTCAACAAGGATATCTTTGAGCCTGTTTAGATTTTCCTCCGCCATAGTAAGCCTTTTTTGTGCTTCTATTTTGTGGTATCTGTATTTTGCTATTCCTGCTGCCTCTTCGAAAATTTCTCTTCGGTCAGTACTTTTCGATGAAATAATCTCCGCAATTTTGCCTTGTCCAATTATGGAATATCCGTCACGTCCAAGACCTGTATCCATAAAAAGTTCGTGAATATCTTTGAGCCTAACTGTTGAATTGTTTATTTTATATTCACTTTCACCTGAGCGATAGATTTTTCTTGTTATTGCAACCTCATCATTTTGTATGTCAATTGCTCTGTCGTCATTGTCAATCGTGAGCATTACACTGGCAAATCCCATAGCTTTTCTTTGTTGAGTTCCGCCAAAAATAACGTCTTCCATTTTTGCTCCACGCAAAGTTTTTGAAGATTGCTCTCCCAAAACCCAACGTATTGCATCGCCAATATTGCTTTTTCCGCTTCCATTAGGCCCAACTACTGCGGTTATTGGCTGGCTAAATTCAAGCCTTGTTTTATCGGGAAAGGATTTAAACCCTTGTATTTCAACTGATTTAAGTTTCAAATTTTCACTTCCTATCCTCTTGTGATAAATGTGTCAAAGTTATTCAAGTCAATGTTTGGAGAAATTTTTGCATCATAACCAATTTCATTCAATTTGAAAATATTTGATTTTCTTTGACCTGTCATTTTGGAGATAGACTTTGGATTTACATATATTATTATTTTTCCTTTTGGAATTTTTTCTTCTTCAAGCTTTTTCTTGACGTTTTTGAGAAATATCTCGCTTTCGCATAGTTCACGAAAAGATTGATGATATGCCCCACCTGTCATATTTTTTTCCACAGACATCTCAGAATGTAGTCCAACTCGTATTACTTTTATCTCAGCCGCCTCAAACATTTCAATAAGTTTTGCACATAATGGCACACTTTCTTCAACTGTTTTAGGCTTAAAAATCCCATTAATTCTTAATTCATCAAGTAATGTGTCTTTCAAAACAACTGTTGGATAAATCCTCACTGTTTCTGGGGAAATTTCTATTATTTTTCTTGCTGTATCTATAGCTTTTTCGTCACTGTCCCCAAACAAACCTGTCATCATTTGAAGTCCCAATGAAAACCCAAATTTTTTGATTAATCTTGATGCGTTTTCAACATCTAACGCAGTATGACCTCTTTTATTTAGGCTTAAAACCTCATCATTAAGGGATTGCGCCCCCAGTTCTATTGCAGTTACACCATAAAACTTCAAAAGCTCCAATATTTTTTCATCAATTGCATCAGGTCTTGTAGATATTCTAATTCCACTGAAAATTTCGTACTTCAAAAAAGAACTTGCTGCCTCTAAAAGTGAAATCATATATTCTTCATCAATTGCAGTAAAACTACCTCCGAAAAATGCTATCTCACATTTAACATCTTTTCCTTTGTTAATTTCAATTGCTTTTTCACATTCAGCCTTAACAAATTCCGGTGTCGGCTGGACTGATGTTGCTGTTATTGTCTTTTGATTGCAAAAACTACATTGGTTTGGGCAGCCTTGATGCGGCACAAAAATAGCTATATTCCCTTTTCCACTCATCTTCCCATTAACTCCAAAGCTTCTTTTGCAGCCAATTGTTCAGCATCTTTTTTGCTCTTTCCTGTTCCTTTTCCTATTACATTTGAGTTCAAATGCACCTCAACACAAAATCTTTTGTCGTGGTCAGGGCCTTCCTCACTAACAAGTTGATAGCTCAATTTCTCTTCGGGATTTTTTTGAACAATTTCTTGCAGTATTGTTTTATAGTCGTTAAAGCTTAGTTTCTTTTCAATTTCCAAAATTTCGTGTACAAAAGGCAAAATAAAATTTCTTGCACTTTCAATTCCGCTGTCAAGATAAATTGCGGCTATAACTGCCTCAAATGCGTCAGCTAAAATCGAAGGTCGCTCTCTTCCGCCCGTTATTTCCTCGCCTTTTCCAAGCCTTATATATTCGCCTAAATGTATCTCTTTTGCAAGTTTATGCAAGGATTTTTCGCATACTATTGCTGCACGAAGTTTTGTTAAATCACCCTCAGCTAAGGAGTAATTGTTAAACAAAAAGTCTGACACAACTATCGAAAGCACCGCATCTCCCAAAAATTCCTGACGTTCATTGTATAACATTTTCTCTTTTGATTCATTAGCATAAGACGAATGAGTCAAAGCAATATTAAGATAATTTGGGTTTTTAAATTTATAATTGATTATGTTTTCCAGTTCCATTTTTAAAACAACCTTTCTGTGATTTAATATATCACAGAGATTCTTTGAAAAATTCTAAGTCTAATTTTATTGATAGAGATATTTTCGATAAAACTTATTTTAAACTTTTCATAAAACCCCTGTTGAAAACTTTTTATATTGGTTTTTTGCACATTAACCTGATTATTTGTCAGATTAATGTGCAATATAGCCTATTTTATTGGCTTATTTCCTCGTTTTGAGGTGATACTTCCGTCAATTTAGCTAATGATATTTCAATTTCACCAACAACATTTTGTTCAACGCATAACTTTGCTTGTCTGATTGCGTTTTTGAAAGCCTCAGGATTTGAATTGCCGTGAGCCTTTATTACAGGCTTTTTAAGTCCCAAAATTGGTGCTCCACCTGCTTTTGATGTGTTCATTTTCTCTTTAATATCAGCAATACCGCCATTTACACACACTGCACCAAGCATAGTTATAGGAGATTTTTTGAAAATTCCTTTTAATGCCTTGCTAAATGAAATAGCCATACCCTCAGTTAATTTGAGTGCAATATTTCCTGTGAAACCATCTGTGACAACTATATCACATTCTTCAAGAGGAAGTCCTCTTGCCTCAACATTTCCGATGAAATTAACAGGGGATTTTTTAAGTATTTGATAAGCATTAACTTGCAAAGCAAGACCTTTTGTTTCTTCAGTTCCAATGTTCAAAATTCCAACAGTTGAGTTGGGTCTTGCAAGAATTTTATCCATATATGCACTGCCCATTATTGCAAATTGTGCAAGCATTTCTGGACGACATTCGTGGTTTCCACCTGCATCTATCAGCAAATATGAACCTTCTTTTCCCACTAAAGTTGGTATTAATGTTGCAATTGCCGGTCTTTTTATTCCTTTAATTCTTCCTACAATTGTTGCCGAACCCACAATCAATGCCCCTGTACTTCCTGCTGAAACAAAGCCGTCTGCTTCATCGTTTCTAAGCATATGAAGTCCAACACTCATTGAACAATCCTTGTATTTTTTGAGTATAAAAGTCGGGTCTTCTTCAACAGGAATAATTGTTGGCGCATCAACGATTTCAATATGCTCCAATGATATGTTTTTTTCACTTGCCAAGGATTTAAGCTTTTTTTCATCTCCGGTTATAACAAGCTCAATTCCATACTCTTTAACTGCCATTTCACTTCCAAGCAGAACATCAAGTGGGGCATTATCGCCACCAAATCCATCAATTACAATTTTCATTTATTTCAAATTCCCTTTCAGTTAAATAGTTTTTCAAGTCTTCTATTCCTCTTTGTGCCATCTGCTCATAACGCAAAGTTTTGTCACGAATTTTTTCCTCTGTTGGAGGTAATATTCCCATATTGCACCCCATCGGTTGGAATTTTTCGTTTAGATTATCGCTTATGTATGCGGATAATGAACCTAGCATTGTTGTTTTTGGCAATATAAGAGGCTCTTTATTTTGCAATTTTTGTGCCATATTTATTCCAGCCAAAATTCCCGATGCCGCCGATTCAATATACCCCTCAACTCCTGTTAGCTGTCCTGCAAAAAACAATCCATCTATATCTCTCATCTCAAAACTTTGTTTTAGCAGTTTTGGGGAATTGATAAAAGTGTTTCTGTGCATAACTCCATACCGCATAAATTCAGCATTTTCAAGTCCGGGAATCATTGAAAAAACTCGTTTTTGTTCAGGGAATTTTAGGTTTGTCTGAAATCCAACAATATTATATATACTTCCTTGAGAGTTTTCTTTTCTCAATTGTACAACTGCCCAAGGACGTTTGTCGGTTTTGGGGTCTATTATTCCAACAGGTTTTAGCGGTCCAAAACGCATAGTATCTGCTCCACGTTTTGCCATAACTTCAATTGGCATACAACCCTCATAAACCTTGAAAATCTGTTTATCAAAGTCACTTAATGGTGCAGATTGAGCCTCAACAAGTGCCTCATAAAAATTTTCATATTCCTCTTTGTTGAAAGGACAATTGATATAATCAGCATCTCCTCTGTCGTAACGTGCAGCATAAAACGCTTTTTCCATATCAATTGATTCAAACGAAATAATTGGTGCAACTGCATCAAAAAAGTTCAAATATTCTTCTCCGCAAAGAGCTTTTATTGCGTCGGAAAGTGGCTGTGACGTTAATGGCCCTGTTGCTATTATCGCATTTTCCTTTGGTATTTCACAGGCTTCCTCTTCCACAACAGTGATTAACGGATTGGATTTTACTGCTTGCGTTATTGTGTCGGAAAATTTTTCTCTGTCAACTGCCAATGCTCCACCTGCTCCAACCGAAGTTTTTGCGGCGGCATCTAGCACTATTGAACCCAAAATTCTCATTTCTTCTTTAAGCATTCCAGCCGCTGAGCCAATTCTTTCTGCTTTTAGAGAATTTGAGCAAACAAGCTCTGCAAAGCCATTATATTTATGTGCAGGGGAGAATTTTTTGGGTTTCATCTCAACTAATGTAACTGCAATGCCACGTGCTGCAAGTGCATTAGCCGCCTCACAGCCTGCAAGTCCTGCTCCTAAAACTGTAACCATTATTCATCTGTTCCCTTCTCAAAATCGCAGCCTTCTTTTAAGCAGTGAATTTTACTCAACTTGCCCGTTTTTTTGAAGAGCGTTCCACCACATTTTGGACATAAATCCTCAAGTGGTTTATCCCATGTCATAAAGTTACATTCAGGATAACCCGAACAACCATAAAATGTTCTTCCCTTTTTTGTCTTTTGTGCAACAACTTTTTTGCCGCATATTGGACAATTTCCCGGAACTGGCTCAATAATCTTTTTAGTGAATTTACAATCTGGAAATCCAGGACAAGCTAAGAACTTGCCAAATCTGCCTATTTTTATAACGAGATTTTTTCCGCATAGCTCGCATATTTCTTCAGTTTCTTGATCGGGAATTTTAACTCTTGTTCCCTCCATATTTTTTTCGGCACTGGCAAGAGTTTCTGCAAATTCATCATAGAATTTTCGCAATGTATCAACCCAATTTGCACTTCCGGCTTCCACATCATCAAGGCTATTTTCCATATTAGCTGTAAAATCAACGTCTACTATATTAGAGAATTGTTCTTCCATAAGTTTTGTTGTAACATCACCTAAAACTGTTGGTTTAAGCGCTTTTGCATCACGTTCAACATATCCTCTTTGGATTACTGTTGTTATCGTTGGGGCATATGTTGAAGGTCGTCCAATGCCGTTTTCTTCTAACATCTTAATTAGTGATGCTTCAGTGTAACGTGGAGGTGGCTGAGTAAAATGCTGATTAGGCAAAAGTTCTTTTACTTTTAAAGGTGCACCTTCGGCCAATTCTGGCAATGCTCCGCCCTCTTCTGTTTCTTCGTCTTTACCCTCTTCGTATAGAACAGTAAATCCGTCAAATTGAACAGTATATCCCGATGATTTGAATATATATTCGTTTGCTTTTATATCAGCAGAAACTGTATTGAAAAGTGCATTTGCCATTTGTGAGGCAATAAACCTTTCCCAAATAAGCTTGTACAGTTTATATTGTTCACCTGTCAAGTTCTTTTTAGCCACTTCAGGTGTCAAGCTCGGCATTGTTGGTCGAACAGCTTCATGAGCATCCTGTGATGCGTTTTTCTGCTTATAGTATCTTCTTGCTGGTGGCAGATATTCCTTTGAATATCTCTCCAAAATGAACTCTTCTGCACCTTGCATAGCCTCTTCGGAAATTCTCAAAGAGTCAGTTCTCATATATGTTATTAATCCCACATCGCCCATTCCATCAATGTCAATACCTTCATACAGTTCTTGAGCAGCTTTCATAGTTTTCTTTGCTTGAAAGCCCAACTTTCTTGAAGCTTCCTGTTGAAGTGTTGAGGTTGTAAATGGAGGTGCAGGAGATTTCTTACGCACACCTTTTTTTACTTTTTCTACGAAAAATTCAGCATCTTTTAACTCTTCCATTATTGCTGATGCTTGAGCCTCGTTGGATATTGAAAGTTTCTTACCGTTTTTTGAGGCAAGCTTTGAATCAAATGCTTTACGACTGCTCTTTGCATTAAGTTTTGCATCAATTGACCAATATTCCTCGGCAATAAATGCTTCAATCGCTTTCTCTCTATCAACAATTAATCTGACAACAACAGATTGTACACGTCCTGCTGATAACCCTCTTCTAACTTTTCTCCACAAAAATGGACTTAATTTATATCCAACAATTCTATCCAAAATTCGTCTTGCTTGTTGAGCATTAACTAAATTTATATCAACTGTTCGTGGGTGTTCCATACCACTTTCTATACCCGATTTTGTGATTTCGTTAAATGTGATACGGTTATCGTCCTCAAGGTTTAAATTAAGAATATGTGCAAGATGCCAAGAAATTGCTTCTCCTTCTCGGTCGGGGTCGGTTGCAAGATAAACTTTTTTGCTTAACTGTGCCATATGTTTAAGGGTTTTGATTAGGTCTTCTTTGCCCTTTATATTTTCATAGTTAGGTTCAAAATCATTATCAATATCAACGCTTAGCTTGCTTTTAGGCAAATCCCTTATATGTCCGTTTGAGGCGACAACTTCAAATCCTTCTCCGAGATATTTTTTGATTGTCTTTGCCTTTGCAGGGGACTCCACTATTACCAGATTAGACATTTCATTTCTCCAGTCCGCAGTTACCACATTAACTGTCATTTCATTTTATATATGTTAAACCCCGAGTTGTGGTTAAATGGGGGATATTTTACAAAATTATTGTATGCTTTTTTCTCGAAAAAATATACATTATACTGTAAATTTTCTTCCCGATATTGTTTTAATCGCTCCGAATATTTCAAGTTCCGTCAAAATTGAGAGTACAACATTAATTGGAACATCAAGTATTTCTGATATTTCCTCCGATGTTTTTTCCCCATCTGAAATCGTATTGAAAACCAACAATTGCTCTTGATTTAAGTATGGCGGAGGAGCTACTTTTTTCTTTGTAATTTTTTGAGTTTCTGATTTAATCAGTGTCATTTGTTCAGGCATTTCTTCCTCTTGAACAAGGGTTTTATCTAAAGGTTTCAATATGTAATTATAATAAAGTGAATATTCATCAAGAATATCTGCACCACAAGTAACAAGTTTTGCTCCCTGTTTGATTAGCATATTTGACCCTTCGCACATTTCTTTGTATATGCTGCCGGGAACTGCAAATACATCTCTATCCTGAGAAAGAGCGTGTCCTGCTGTGATTAATGTTCCGCTCTTTTTTGCCGCCTCAACCACTACAATTCCTGAGGAAAGTCCCGATATAATTCTATTTCGCATTGGAAAGTTAAAAGGGTTTGGCATAATTCCGGGCATAAATTCAGTTATGATTGCACCATTTCCCTCGATGATTTTTCTTCTTATGGATAAATTTGCGATTGGATAGTCGTTATCAATTCCGCTGCCGATTACTGCAATTGTTTTTTTGCCCTTGTCGATTGCCGCTTGATGACTTATTGCATCAATTCCAACAGCAAGTCCACTTATAATTATAACTCCTGCCTCAGCAAGTTCTTCTGATATTTTCTTGGCAGTCACTTCACCATATTTTGTGCATTTTCTTGTTCCAACCATAGCAATTGACAAATTAGTGTCAACATCTGGCAATTCACCTAAAATATATAAAGTTAGCGGTGGGGAGTAAATATTTCTTAATCTTATTGGATAGTTTTCGCAATCAGGTGTCAGGATTTTAGCACCTAATTTTCTTGCTTTTTCAACTGCTGCTTTAGCTTTTTCAAGAGTTGTTGACATTATTTTTTCAATTTCTCCGCTTGTAAAACAAGATGACGCAACAAGTTCTTCCCTATTCATATCGTATATTTCTTTTGGAGAATCAAATCTTGAAAGTATCTCATCACTTCTTGCAGTACCTATCCCAAAAAGTTGTTGCATCCATATCCAATAATGGCTTTCTACCACTACAATACACCTCCCAACTTTATTTTTTCTTTGACATTTCCCACGCAAATATTGAGGCTGCTATTGCCGCATTCAATGATTCGCTTTTTTCATTCATTGGAATAATTATTTTTTGGTCAGCTATTTTAATATTTTCATCTGACAACCCATTTCCTTCATTTCCAATCATTACACAGGACGAGGAAGTTAAATCAAATTCAGTTAAATCCCTTGAATTTTCTGTCAAAGCCGCCGCATAAACAGTTATTCCCATATTCTTCATTTCCAAAACAGCTTGAGCCGCATCGTCATAAATCTTAATCGGCAATCTTAACGCTGTACCCATTGTTGAACGCAAAACCTTGGGGCTGAAAATATCAGGGCAATCTGACGTCATCAATAATCCGCTGATGTTAAATGCGTCACAACTGCGTATTATCGTTCCTAAATTTCCGGGGTCTTGCAATGAACAAAGCAATATATATTTCCCATCTTTTTCTATTTCAAGTTCTTTTTCGGGAATTTCACAAACACAAAAAACTCCTTGAGGGGTGTTTGTATCTGAAATTTTCGATGAAATAACGTCAGAAATTTCAAAAGTTTCATCAGCAACAGCAAGTAGCTGGGAAATTTGACTGCTGAATTTTTCATTAGCAGTTTTAGTCACAAAAACCGACTTGATTTTTGTCCCACATTTAAGGACTTCAACCGCCGTTCTTATGCCCTCAACCACAAACAGACCTTTATCATTCCTTGTTTTTTTGGAAGATAAAAGCCTTGATAAATCTTTTATAATTGTATTGTCTTTTGATGTTATTAATTTCATCTAATAACTCCAAATCATAGTTAATTAAATTTACGGGAGAAATTAAGAAAGAATTATAATTAGCAAAAAACGCCCGCAAACGAAAGCGGGCGTCAAACATTCTTACTTAGCAACCTTAGCCTTCTCAACTAGTGCTGTGAATGCAGCAGCATCATTGATAGCAATTTCAGAGAGCATTTTACGGTTTAATGTAACGTTTGCTTTCTTTAGGCCATTCATAAATGTTGAGTAGTTCACACCATTAATACGGCATGCAGCAGAAATTCTTGTAATCCAAAGACTTCTGAAATTACGTTTTTTCTGTTTTCTTCCAATATATGCGTATTGGCCCGACTTCATTACAGCTTGTTTAGCTGTTTTGAATAGTCTGCTCTTTCCGCCAAAGTATCCCTTAGCAAGTTTAAGAGTCTTTTTTCTTCTCTTGCGAGTCATCATTGCTCCCTTAATATGAGCCATATCTATTTACCTCCGTTGGAAAATTCTTAATTTTGTGGTTTTTACTTGTAAGGAATCAGTAGCTTAATTGTCTTTGTATTTGTGCAATCTGCGTATGCTGGCATTCTTAAAGCTCTCTTACGCTTTGTGCTTCTTTGAGTAAGTCTATGTCTTCTGTAGATAGACATATGCTTAACCTTTCCGCTTTTTGTTAGCTTAAAACGCTTTTTAGCTCCGCTGTGTGTTTTTAGCTTAGGCATTTCAATTTCCTCCTTAGTTATTTTGCGACTTTTGATGTTAAGAACATAAGCATATTACGTCCTTCCATCTTAGGCATCTTCTCAACATTGGCAATCTCAGAACAGCTCTCAGCGAATTTCTTAATAATTACCTCGCCTAGCTCAGGATGAGCCATTTCACGTCCTCTGAATTTAATGCTGACCTTGACTTTGTTTCCTTCATTAAGGAATCTTTTAGCATGGCCTAACTTTGTTTCAAAGTCGTGTGTATCAATGTTAAGAGAAAGACGTACTTCTTTGATTTCGATAACTTTCTGGTTTTTCTTAGCTTCTTTTTCTCTTTTTGCTTGTTCAAAACGGAATTTGCCATAATCCATAATACGACAAACCGGCGGAACAGCTTGCGGAGCAATTTTAACCAAATCCAGATTTTTATCCATTGCAATTTTCAAAGCATCTTTTGATGAGATAACTCCCAATTGCCCTCCATCGGAATCAATAACTCTTATTTCCTTGTCCCTAATCTCCTCATTGATGAGCAGTTCTTGTTTGCTAATGATAAGCACCTCCATAAGCCTGTAAATTAGTGTGATACCTGTTTCTTGATAAATAAGACAAGGTGCATACGAAAAACGCATGCACCATAAATTCAATAAAGTATATCCAAAAAGGACTATCTTATTGACCATGTGTCATATAAACATGCACAGGTGAGAGTTGTATAACTCTACTTCGTTTTCTATAGTATAATAACAGATAACTTAATTCTTGTCAAGAAAAATATTTGATATTTTAAAACATCTTTTATTTGCCTTTTAGCCATATACTATTTTTAATCATTATACAGCATTTTCCCCAATTAATCAAGGTTAAACATTAATTTCTCTGCCTAAGCTGAAAGAATAAATAATACTTTGGGAAACCTCACAATTCAAGCTTTCTTTCAACAATAGTTTGTATAAGTTAAGCTGCGTTGCATATTTTGAAATTAATTCATCTTCTGCCTTTGCAAAATCAGTTTTGTAGTCAATAACAGTTGCTTTCCCGTTTTCAATTATTATGCAGTCTGCTATACCTTGAACCGCAACAACGGCATTTTCCTTGATTTTATCAGTATATTGGGCAAGTTCTTTTTCCGAAACTTCCGCCAAAAAACTATACTCACGCAAAACTTTATCGGCACACATAATTCTCTCAAAAAGCTTGGATTGAGATAATATCTTGATTTTTTTTGTATCAACATTGTCGGCTTCTTCTCTCGATAAAAACTCAAATTCAACAAGCCTTTCAAGTTCGTTTTCCATATCATCAGCCAGCTTTTCGTATCTTGCAAATTGCATAAACTTATGCGTTGCACTTCCTTTTTCCGCACCTGTCATTTGTTCTTCACGCAAAAACTTTGGGCGCATTGAAAATTTATCAGCAAAGTTCTCTTCCTTGCCAATTGACGAAATTGCAAGCTTAGTGGGAGTTTTTGTTTCTGCCTCAAAAGGATATACAAACTTTTCTCTTTCCTTGAAAATGCTCACTGTTTCTTCCGATGGCAACAGCTCATTTTCCTTGTTTTCCAATAATTTCTCTTGATTTTTTTGAAGATTTGTTTCAATTGTTATTTGAAATTTTCCGCAATTTTCAATTGTACCCAATGCTTCTGTTTCACCAATATTCAAAAGCGGAGTTGCATATTCGTGATGAAGTAAAGCCGAAATAATCCAACTTGAATATGACATTTTAGATTTAACCAATCCCGATGGCAACTTTTTATCGGAATTAATCGGAATATTTAATCCTTTTACATTATTCGCCAAATTACTGATTGATGCTACAATTATCAGCTTTTCTTTTGCTCTTGTCAACGCAACATACAAAACTCGCATTTCTTCCGACAATAAATCCTTTTCAGATTGTATTGAAACTGCATTCAAATGCGTTGTTTTATATTGTATTCCCAATTCGTTATCACGTCGCATTGAGGCAAATCCCAATTTTGAATGGAGCATTGATGTTGCCCTTAAATCAGTTGTGTTAAATTTTTTGCTGCTATCTGCCAGAAAAACCACAGGAAATTCAAGTCCCTTGGAGCGATGTATACTCATTATTTTAATGGAATTATCCCCTGTTTCACTTATAATCGCCGGCGATAAATCTCCACCGCTTTCATCTAACTTGTTGATAAACCTAACAAATGCACTTAATCCTTTGTAGCCGTTTGCATCAAATTCAGCAGCATAATCCGCAAGCAATTTTAAATTTAGGCTCTTAGTTTTTCCGTTTTTCATAACTCTGACAATGGTTTCAAAACCTGTCATATCATAAATTTTGTATATTAATTCCGCTGTATTTGTTGTTGCTGAAAAAGCTCTTAACTCACTGAATAATTCCAAAAAGTTCTTTGCTTTTTCACTATGGGGATAATTTTCCATCAACCTCAAAAACAGCGGTTTATCTGTTCTTTTTGCACTTAATTTTGCCATATCATCTGCGGAAAAGTCAAACAGTGGTGACATCATTGCTCCGAATAAATCAATGTCTAAAAGAGGATTGTCAATTGCTTTTAACAGCGAAATAACGCAGCTTACTTCAATCGAACTCAAAAATCCCGAATCCGGACTATAATCGCCGTCTAATCCGATTTTTTTGAGTGCATTTTGATATATTGGTGCTTTATTATTTGCTGAACGCAATAGAATTGCAATGTCATATGGCTCAATTTTTCTCATACCATTTTTGCCTAAAACCTCATACCCGCTATCAATAAGCTGCTTAATTCTGTCCGCTATATAGTTAGCCTCTATCTCTCTTGAACTCAAATCTTCCTCATCTATTGAGCCTAAATCAATAACTGCAAGCTCGCAACCTCTGTCGTTGGCTTCGGGGTAAAGTGCACCCACAACAAGCTGTTCCTCTTCCCCATAATCAAGACCGCCCACTTCTTCGCTCATTATTTGTTTGAATATGAAATTTATGCCGTCTGTTACTTCCTTGCGACTTCTAAAATTCTTTGACAAAATAATTTTTGCTGTATCGGCATTATCGGAAAGCAACTTGAAAGTCTGCTTTTTATTCAGGAATATTTCAGGCATAGCTTGTCTAAATCCATATATGCTCTGTTTTACGTCACCTACCATAAAAAGGTTTTTGCCCTCATTTGAAACAGCCTTGAAAATCAAATCTTGAATCATATTTGTGTCTTGATATTCATCAACAAGAACTTCTTTATATGTTTGGCTCAATGTCTTAGCGAGGTTGCTGAACTTGTAATCATCATTTTTTTCCGACACCAATAATTTAAGTGCAAAATGCTCTAAATCGGAAAAATCCAAAAGTTTTCTTTCCAGTTTATCCTTTGAGAATTGATTATCTAAGTCCTTTGTTAATGAGAATATTCCCGCAATAAGACCTTTCATATAAGTATTATCAGATAGAAAATCCTCCGCTTCACAAAAGAGATTTTCCTTTGCAATATCTGTCAAAACTTTTTTTGTAAGGTTGCGTTGTGCCTGTGCCAAATTTTTAATTTCGGGGTTTGCTTCCTTAGGAATTCTTGGCAAAGTTGAAAATCTTAATTCCGACAAACTTTCGTATATTCCCTCCCAGTTTTTTTCCTTAGCAAGTAAAACCAGATTTTGTGCTTGCGATAATTCCTCTTGTAAAAGCGGATTGTATTTTTCCATTACATATGAATCGTTATTCGCAATTGCAATTGCACCTTGGAGAATTTGAACTGCATATTTGAAAATACTCTCTGCATATTCAATTATTATTTCTCCCCACACAGAATTTTCGGGAGAATCAACGTTGTCAAAATCTTTTAAACGTTTATCCAACCAACTTGTGTAAAAGGGATAACTTCTTATGAATTTATATAATGTTTCAACTGTTTCACGCAGCTTTTTATCGTCACGTCCAACTGACAGCATATCAACTAAATTAAAAAAGTCCTCATTGTTTTTATCGTAATTTTGTTCAATGGCTCTTGAAAGGCTTTCTTGAAATAAAATCTGCATTTCTCTTTCATCTGCAATATGTATATCAGCAGGCAGTCCTAACTCGAAAAAGTTTTCTCTTATTAAATCATAACAAAATGCGTGAACTGTGCTGATTTTCGCCTGTTTAAGCAAACGCAACTGCTGTTTAAGCATCTGGTTTGATGGGTTTTCTTTTTCTTCATTAAACAGTCTTTTAACAAGCCTTTGTTTCATTTCCGCCGCTGCCGCATTGGAGAAAGTTACGACAACTAATTCGTCAGCACCTATTGGTCTTTCTTTATCAAGCAAGAGTCCCGCTATTCTTTCAACTAAAACCGCTGTTTTTCCACTTCCGGCGGCTGCTGACAAAAGCAAAGTCTTATCCCTTGTTTTAATCGCATCTTCTTGTTGAGCAGTCCATTGCATTTTACTCATTCTCTTCGCCTCCCAATAAATCCTGTTTAGGAATTTTGGTTATAAGCCTTATTTTATCATCGTCTTGGTGACCGCAAGCCACCTTGTATTGACAGTACTCGCAAGGGTCATATCCCATTCCGTTCACAGGAATTGCCTCAACATCGCCACTTCCAAGTATATCCGCCATTGCAATAATATTTTCTTCAACAATTTCTTTTAATTTTTTCATTTCTTTAAGGCTTATTACGGAGGATTTACCGTCTATTTCATCTTTATCCGTCATTTTTGCAGGCACAAATATGCCGTTTCCGCCTTGTTCCATTCCATATATAACTGCTTGTTCTTTAAGCACAAGTCCATTCATTTTAAGCGTTTCATCTTTTTGAAGTTTTATCTCTTCATTGGAATGTCTTCCGCTCACTGTTACAATGGCATTTTTTGCAGGCATATATAGTATTCCTGCGGGTTTCATTTCCGAATATGGCATACACTCGGGACAAATTGCAAAAAGATAAATCAGCATTTGCATATTAAGTCCGAATTTAACGTCTGATATATTAAAAGCTTTGTTCCCCGACTTATAATCCACAACTCGAATATAGCTTTTTCCCTCTTGTTCCATTACATCAATTCTGTCAACATATCCCTCAATTGTTATTTGAGTTCCATCTGTTCCCACGAAAGTTTGTGGCTCAAATCTTTGACCTTTTCCGATTTTCTCCTCAAAATACATAGGCAAGAATGCAGTTTGTTCAAGTTCTCTTCCCAAATGTTCAAGAATTATCACCAGTGTATCACGCAATCTGTCAAATAAATATCTCAGTCGACTGGTTAAGTTTTTTTCGTCAATTCTATCGCTAAGATATTTTTCCAGCAAAGTTGTTGTTTCTGTTTTAAGCTCCTTGGGTTCAAGCTTTGAAAGTCCTCTTCCATATTTTTCAACCATTTTTTCTAATACATAATGTATCAAAAGACCGGATTCAATGGGCGACATTTCAACCTTTTTTCTCTCTCGAATTTTTAGTCCATTATTGGCAAAATACGAAAATCGACAATTATAGAACTTTTCAAGTTTTGATGGTGATATAACAATGTTTTTGCCAAAAATATCTTGTATTGTTCTTTTGTCGTCAATATTTTTAGGCAGCTTTTTTCTACCATTTTCAATGTTCTTTATAAGTTTTTCTTTTCCCTCTTGCCTTAAAAATTCTTCCATAGAGGCTTTATATTCATCATCTATATCAAAATTTTCTGCTAATTGTTCCATTGCTGTTTGCCAGTTCCACACCAAATCCGCTCTTTCCCCTTGGTATGTTTTGAATGGTGACAACCCTGTTATTTCCAAAACTTCCTCATAAATTCTTGACGGAGAAAGGTCTTTTCCTGTTAAATCCGACATTGGGTAGCTTACAAATAAAAGTTCAGATGCTCTTGTAACTGCAAAATATGCGTAGTGATTTTCGTAAGATTCCCTCTCTTGAATACTTGCGGTCAATTCAAGTCCCATTTCTCCGATTTTTCGTCTTTCCTTGTCCGACAAAATCCCTCCGCCGTTTATGTTTAAAGGAAATTCCCCCTCAATGCAACCCATTACAAAAACAGCTTTAACCTTATCAGGACGAACTCTGTCAGCCATACCCACAATTACATGGTCGAGAGTTTGGGGTATTTGCCCTAAATCGCAGCTCGATAGGCAGATTGAAAGCAACTCATTATAAACCTGAAATGACATCTTTTTGTCGCCGATAACCCTTGCAAATACGTCAAGAATATCAACAAGACACTCCCACGCTCTCCCTTGCAACTGGATAAATCCCATATTATCCTCGCCAATATTTTCCGATAACTCCGTCATTCTATTGAATGGCTCAAAGTAATTCATCAATTCAAACAAGGACTTTGCATATGTTTTTCCGTCACAATTTGATGTATTGTCTTTAAACTGACAAATCGGCTCTATGATTGAAAGTCTGTAGGAATTTATCTTTTTGAGGGTTTCTTCATCTTCCGTTGTCATTTTGTCGCTAATTCCATTTGGATTACCTGTAAATTCTTCTGTCCATTTTTTCCCGTTAATTGACCATGTGTAGCAATAATTATCAAGCATTGCAGCTTCAATTGGAGTAAGCTTGCTCATAGGCGATTTTGCAAATTTCAAAATATGTTCTGTTTCAAAGTTGTTATATACGCTGTCTATCACAGCTTTTATGCCTATTATGAGTGGGGTTGTATAAATATCAACACGTTTGTCCATATAATAAGGGATTTTATATCTATCAAAAATTCGCTGTATCACTGATTTATAACGTGAAAAGTCCCTTGTGATGACTGCAATTTCATTGTATCTCATTTTTTTCTCTGACACGATTTTTTTGATTTCCGCAGCTATGTACATCATTTCATTGTATGGGTTTTGTGCTGCAAAAACTTTTATTCCCCTTGAAAGCTTTTCGCCCTCTAAATGCTCCGACATAAATTGCTCTTCAAGCTCAGTCAAACTTTCATTGGTAAATCTTTTTTGACTGAGTAAAACTTCTGGAATCTTAACTTCAATCCCATTTTCTCGACAGTTTGCAATCATCTTTTCAAGTGTTAAATTAACCGGACTGAACACTCCCATTCCGCCTGTTTTATCATTAATTCCATCGCAACAAAATGCTCCGATAACTTCTTTTGCTTGTTCTAAAATTATTGATAACATTTGATGTTCTGATGGAGAAAATGCCATAAAGCAATCTATGAAAACTACTTTATCGTTAAAATATCCGTTCTCTGCTGCCTTTTCACAAGATTTTGTCAAATTATCTTTTGGGTCAGCTCCACTTCTCTCCAACACAGCATTGTATGCCGAATAAATTATTGATAAATCTGTTAGTTTCTCTGATAGCTCTCTTTCACAGCCGTTTTTTGTGATTTCCAGCAAGTTAACGTCGCTAATCCCCGCTGACTTAAAATCGTCAATCGTTGTAACCATTGATGTGATAAAAGACGAGCTTTTTTTATATGCTCCATAAACGTTCAAGTTATCTTTCAATTCATTCAAAGTCACAGCCATAAGAAGTTGCTTTTCCATATCACTTAATTGCTTTTTTAGTCCGCCATATTGCTTGAAAATTTCATAAGACAGCCTTGTGAAACTTAAAACTTTTACTTTTTGTGCAAGATTTGCTCCAAGTAATCGGTAAATTGCTTTTTCTGTTTCAAATGAAAATTGTTCGGGCATCAAAAATATTGCTTCTTTTCCCTCTTTAACTCTCTCACTCAAAATTTCATAAAGTCTTGTGGTTTTTCCGGTTCCTGCTCTACCTAAAATAAGCTCTAGCATAAAATTCACTCCTTCTTTAGCCGGATATGAATATAGCAACCACATTTTTGCAGTTGCTAACATCATTTTTGGAATTATTTTAATATTTGCTGTATTTGTTTAGTATGTCCATTTTAAGGTCATAAAGCTTTTGGGATAAGTCAACATAATAGTTATGAGGATTTTCAAAACGTTTAACCTCGTCCCAAAGTGTATCAATCTGGTTTTTTGTATATGATTTAATTTCATCAATTGTTGGGCAATCATAAACTAGATTTCCCTTGTCAAATATTTTAACAAGCATTGGTTTTGCAACAAAATTAGTAAGCATTCTTCTTTTCCAAGGAGATTTTGGGTCAAATATTGTAAGGGGTTTTGTTTCATCAATTTTTTCATCAAAAAGTGTGATATAATCAGCAATTGCCTTGCCATTCGATTTATCATAAAGTCTGTAAACTGTTTTAAATGATGGGTTGGTTATTTTTTCTTCTGTTTCACTTATTTTAATTTTTGGCACCAATTCGCCATCTTTTTCTACTGCGGCAAGCTTATAAACTCCGCCGAAAACAGGGTCAGATTTACTTGTAATTAAGTTTTCTCCAACTCCGAACATATCAATTTTTGCTCCCTGTATAAATAAATCACGAATTATATATTCATCAAGGGAATTTGAGGCGATTATTTTAACGTCTTCAAACCCTGCATCATCAAGAATTTTTCTGATCTTTTTGGACAGATAAGCTAAGTCACCACTGTCAATTCTAACACCCTTTGGACGATTTCCTGTGGGGAGAACAATTTCATTGAAAACCTTAATTGCATTGGGCAATCCTGATTTTAAAACATTATATGTGTCAATCAAAAGTGTGCAGTCATCAGGATAAAGCCTTGAATATTCCGCAAAAGCTTCATACTCGCTGTCAAAAAGTTGAACCCAGCTATGTGCCATTGTTCCCACTGCTTTTATTCCATAATCTCTGTCTGATATTGCACAGGCTGTTGCATCACAACCTCCAATATATGCCGCTCTTGCTCCTAATATTGCAGCATCGTAACTTTGGGCACGTCTTGAACCAAACTCAAAAATTCCTCTTCCAGCCGCCGCTCTAACAATTCTGTTAGCTTTTGTTGCAACCATTGACTGATAGTTTATTGTTAAAAGTGTCATTGTTTCAATAAGTTGTGCTTGAATAACAGGACCTTTAACCACCACAACAGGCTCGCCTGGGAACATTGGTGTACCCTCTGTAAATGCCCATACATCACAGGCGAATTTGAAGTTCTTTAAATAATCCAAAAATTCTTCAGAAAACTTATCTCTTCCTCTTAAATATTCAATATCTTCGTTGCTAAAATGCAAATTTTGCAAATAATTAATAAGCTGTTCCAATCCTGCGCTTATTGCAAATCCGCCTTTATCGGGAATTTTGCGAAAGAACATATCAAAAACTGCTTCTTTATTTTGAAAACCATTTTTAAAATAGCCATTTGACATTGTCAACTCATAAAAATCCACCAACATTGTCAAATTACGTTCAATTTTCATTGCCTTTTCCATTTGAGTAGCTCCAATCAGTTGTTATTTTATTGTTATTGTTATATTTTCATTTTTACTTTCAATTACTTCAAGACTTTCCTTGTCAACCGCCGAAATATTTATTGTGGCTTGATAAGTTCCCGTTTCAAAGTCGTTGACAAGTTTAACCTTATCAATACAATATCCAGACGGTATTGGCTTTGAATAGTACATTAAATCGTCATTTTCATTCGTTATCTCAACTGTCATAAAATATTCATTATATGATGGATTTACAAGCATTAGTTCTCCGCTGAGATTACTTTTTTTGAAAACAGGTTCACTGTTAAATCTATAATCAAAAGATTTTTCGCTTTCAAAATCTGTAGGGGGATTTTCAGTTTCAATCTTTTTACAAGCTAAATCAATCTCTATACCGTCAAATTCATTTTGCTTTGCATCAGCTTTTTGCGGGGTTAAAACCAAAATTAATCCTATTGACACGAATATTACAAGTACACCAATGATAGAAACCAACAATGCTTTTTTCTTATGTAGGTTACGCTGGGATTTTGAAATATACATACTTCACCTCTAATAAAAGTTAGACTTATATTTTATCACATTTTATTAAAATGTTCAATTATTCTTTATAAAACTTTGATAATATGTTAGAATTAGTTTATGTTAATCACATATGATTGGAGTTTACTATGAAAATTATTTTTGCCGCCATAAATGCAAAATTCCCCCACACCAATATTGCTGTACGCTATTTTAATGCACTCTGCAAGGGCATTACCAGCCTAAGTACAAATTATGTTGAGTATACTATTAACAACACCAGAGATACCATTTTGCAAGGTCTAATGGAAAGTGAAGCAGATGTCATAAGTTTTTCCTGCTATATATGGAATATTGGCATCGTTTTGGATATTTGCCAATGTATAAAACAGGTTTCTCCTAACACCATTATAATTCTTGGAGGGCCTGAGGTCAGCTTTTATGATAGCATAGACAATCTTCATTGCGATTATCTTATAAAAGGTGAGGGTGAAAGGGAAATGCTCAAGCTTTTAACCTCGATTTTAAATAATCAGCCCACTGAAAAAATCTGTAAAAGTTCATCACCATTTGACATGAATTTGCTCCCATTCCCCTATGAAAATGAACTGCCAAAACTGCAAAATCGAACACTATACTATGAGGCATCACGTGGCTGTCCGTTTAAATGCAGTTATTGCCTTTCAGGTTCTGAACATGGTGTCAGATTTAAAGATATTGAAACAATAAAATCTGAGCTGAAAATATTTATTGATGCAAAAGTTCGTCAAGTTAAATTTGTTGATAGAACTTTTAACTGTAATAAAAAAATATGCACTGAAATTTGGCAATTCATAAAGGACAACTATAATGGTATAACGAATTTTCATTTTGAAATTTCCGCTGATTTATTGGACGAAAATATGATGAACATTTTGTCTGATATGCCCAAAGGTCTTGTACAACTTGAAGTTGGTGTGCAATCTACAAACCCTAAAACCCTTGAATCTATCCATAGAACATCTGACCTTTCAAAACTTTTTGATAGAGTGGACAGGATTAACAGTCACGAAAATGTTCATCTTCACCTTGACTTAATTATCGGACTGGCTTTTGAGGATTATAATACTTTCAAGTTCTCATTTAATGATGTCTATAGCCATAATCCCCAGCAACTGCAACTTGGAGTTTTGAAGCTTTTAAAAGGTTCTTCACTGTACTCCACATACTCAAACTACGATATGCGTTTTCGCCATTATCCACCTTACGAAGTGCTTTCCACTGATGTTTTGCCATATACAGATATGATAAAGCTTAAAAAGATTGAGGAAGTTGTTGAGCTTTTTTATAATTCCGGCAGGTTTGAATCCATAATTAAATTTATGGAGAAAAAATTCCCCTCTCCATTTGACTTCTACCAAAATCTTGGCAATCTTTATTTTAAAAATTCCCACCACTTAACTCCACTGAGTAAAGAGGGACAATTTAATTTTCTAAAGGATTTCTATCAAGAAAATTTTGGCGAAATTCCCGATGTTTTTAAAGATTTATGCCGCTTTGATATTATAAGGCACGAAAAGCCAAAAAAAGTCCCTGAATGGGCATTGATAAAATCGCAAATTTCACGTTTGGATATGCTCAACTTCCTTTTAGACAGCGATAATATCCACAAATATTTGAAGCAATACAGTGAAATTCAACCCAAAGATATATTGTCAGGTATTCATATTGAAGAATTTGACTATGATATTACTGCCCCTGAGTACCCTCTTGAAAAAACTGTCATTTTATTTGACTACAATGAAAAATCTATTTTAGGCAGAGCCAAACAATTTAAAATTCAATGGTTGCCCAGATAGACAATTATATTTGCAAAGGTATCATCATTTATAAGTGATGATACCTTTTTTATTTTTATCAAATCTCAACCTATACGAACATTTTTGGCATAATTCCTCGCTTATATTTCCACCTGTAAAACCATCTCTGAGGTTTTTATATCGCTGTGTTTCAAGAATTTCTTCAAGTGTTTTTTCAAAAATGTTCCCTAAATTAACCACAGCATCACTGTCTAGGCAACAAGGCACAACAGTTCCATCAACCAAAATTCCCAGCATTTCTCTTCCGCCTAAGCATTTGCCTCGCTCGCTAACTTTTGGCAAGCTGAGATTGGGCCACTCAAACTCTTCCATAAAACTTATGAAAACATTTTCAGCTAATGTACCGGCATCTCTGCCTTTTGCCATTTTATCACCATCAAGTTTTGTATTGAAAACCTCCGCAATAGCATTTAACTGACTTAATGCTTCTTGGCTAATCCCCTCATTTTTCTCCCCATTCCACATTCTATAACTCACATATGGCTTTTTATTTTTGGCTGCCAAAAATCCAAAATTCGAGATTTCTTTAAGGTAAGCAGAATGTTCAGTTAATTCTTGTTCACCCAAACTATGCACCGATATATTAACCTGTCTTACCGCCGAACTATTCAAGAGCATTTCCCCACAGTTTTTTATCATCGTTCCGTTGGTTGTTATATTTACCGGCAGATTATTTAATGCCGCAATTTGAAGAAATTCGCTCAAATCAGGGTGAATAAGCGGTTCTCCTTTAACGTGCAAATATATATGTGGAGAATATGGTTTTATTTTATTGATTATATGCTCAAAATTTTCAACACTCATAAATTCTTTTTTTCTATTACAAGGGGAACAAAATGTACAATTCAAATTGCAAATATTTGTTATTTCTATATAAATTCTATTAAATCTCATTTTTCCTCCTTAATGTTACAAATATTATATAGTATCTATACTAATCCATTTTTGATGATTTATCAACTGCATAAATAAAAGATGGCATATCAGTATGTTTTTGATATGCCATCTAATTCTAAATTGTTATATTAAAACCAAGTTATTTTCTTTTCAAATGGTGAATAGTTGATAACTTTTTGCTTTTTTGTTATCGGAATCATAATTGCAAAAAATGTAACCAAAATTGCTACTTCAAAAGGCAGCAAAATTAAGTTTTTGGGCAACCTTGCTATAACTAAAAGCCAGTAACCTTTTCCCATTAATATTGCTGACCATAAACTATTCACAAGAACGTTAGCCAAAATATTAACAGAAAATTTTGCAAGAAAAATACGAATAACTGTCAATTTTACTCTGTAAAGAAAAATCCCATAAATGAACGAACTTAATATTGAAGTAATCGTATACCCGATGAAAAATGGACCTGACGGAAATAAAAGTGCTCCGATTAAATCGCTTATTCCTCCCGATATTCCGCTCAAAATCGGGCCATAAATGACAGCTCCCAATGCTTTGACAAAAAATGTGAAATAAATTCTTTGCCCTCCCAGAACAGGTATTGGAATAAAAAAGCTTCTGACCACCAATGTTAGTGCTATAAAAAGTGCGGCGATAATAATTTTTTTAACTGATTTTAACTCGCTGAACGCATCTTTCCAATAGCTTTTTGTGAATGGAGTTTTGTAAATTGTGCTATTAATCTCGTTTTGCATATAATACCTCCTTAAAAATAACCTGCTGATTATTATATTAAGGAGTATAAAAACACCCTATATAAGAACAGCGGGATGCGAATATTGAACCGCGGCTTTATGCCTTCGTCCGTTTGACAACTCCCCGTTCAAACGACACTTGACGCCCAATATCCTACTCTGTTTGACTAACTTTCATTTTACCACATTTTTTTAATAAATCAAGCTGTTTTAAAATTAAAATATTTTTGCAAGTTTTTTCTCATATAATTGCATTTCCAAAAGCTTTATTTATTTTTTCAAAGTAAAAAGTGCAACCAAATTAATGATTGCACTTTAAACTGATATATTTTATTATAACAAATTATGACTTATTTACCTTCGATATAAAGGTTGCTATAATCCATGTAGCAAGATGGGTTTGTATGGTAACCCTTTACATAATTACGTACATATGTGTTAGAAATGTTTGTATATGTTGGGATTACAACAGCTTCACCTACGATAAGTGTTTCAGCTTCTAGAAGAAGTTTAGCTCTTTCAGCAGGGTCAGTTTCGTTTTGTTCTTTAATGATTAGTTCATGGAATTTCTTTGAAGAATCATCTGTCCAGCCTGTCTTCTTAGCATCAAAGTAACCTGACTCTGGATCGAAAATACTCAACAAACCGTCTGGGTCATTGTAGTCAGGAGTCCAACCGCCTGTTGCGATATCGTAATCGCCAGCGTCAACTCTTTCCCACATGATGTTCCATTCAATAATGTCTATCTTAATTTCAATACCAAGTTTTTCTCTCCACTCTTGAAGTAGCCATTCAGCGGATTTCTTGGAATATTCACCAGTACCACGTGATAGATAAGATAATTCCATCTTAGTTGGGTCTGGATCTAGTCCTTCTTCTTTCAAGCCTTCGATTAGAAGAGCCTTTGGATCAGGATATTTAGCAGCTAGGTCTTTAAGAATCTTTTGGTTAGCACCACCAACAACGTCTGTGTATAGTTCGTCGCCCAAACCAAGAGGAGATGGCATCATAGAATATAGTGCCTCTGACAAACCATCGTTTAGATCGTTGATGTACTTTTCTCTGTCATAAGCTAATGAAAGAGCAAGTCTGATCTTAGCATTCTTTAGATATTTGTTAGCACAGTTCATAATCAAGTATTCAGGGTTAGTCTGAACTTGAGAAATAACTGTACAATTGCCATCATCTTCGATAGCTTTCTTCCACTCTGGATCTGTTGTACCAAATGTATCAATATCACCAGCTAGGTAAGCTTGAGCACTTGTTGCAAGTTCTTTAATTACTTTTCTGTTAACTTTTTCAAGTTTAACATTTGCAGCATTCCAATATTCTGGGTTCTTAACGAATGTCATTTGAACGTTTGGATCCCAGCTTTGAAGATTGAACATACCGTTTGTTACAATCTTGCTAACATCAGAACCATAAGCTGCACCGAATTCTTCGTATTTATCTTGACGAATTGGTTTAATCTTTGATAGTAATGATAGGAAATATGGTGTTGGTTTTGTTAGTTCGATAACAACTGTCTTGTCATCAGGAGCTGATACACCGATGTCAGCAGGTTTTTTGCCGTCTTTTTCAAACAAAGCTTCTTTGAAGTTTACAACTAGACCATCTAGCAAGAAAGCACATGTTGAAGCAACTGCTGGGTCAGCCATTGTACGATATGTATAAACAAAATCGTCAGCTTTTACAGCAACGCCATCAGACCATTTTGCATCTCTTAGGTGGAATGTGTATGTCTTACCATCTTCAGAAATTTCCCACTTTTCAGCCATACCAGGCTTAATTACAGCAGCATTGTCTTCGTTAGCACCGTATCTAATCAGTGTTTCATAGAACATGTTGCATACAGAGTAGTCAGGCTCTGAGTTATTTAGAATTGGGTTTAGTCCTGTTGGTTCGTCACCAGTTTTGAATGAAAACTCTTGAACATCATTTGTCTTAACAGGAGTTTCATCAGTTTTTGATGCTGTAGAACTACCAGTGTCAGCTTTACTTGAATTGTCTGTAACTGGTTTATCACTACCGCAACCAGCCAAAGAACCCATAGCAACCATTGCAGCTAGCAACATTGCAAGTGATTTTTTTGCATTTTTCATAGTTAAATTGACCTCCATCATTTTTGTTGCTATCTATCATTTGACAGATTAGCAAAATAAAATTTCAGCGTTTATATTTGCCAAAGTTATACAATAAAATACAAAACAAAAGTAAAGTACTTTATCCTACTAACTCCCTATTCAATATTATACAATAACATTATAAATTATTAGAAGATATTGAATCGTTCATAATTTTGCAATAACAAATATTTTCATCTGAAATAATTTACTTAATCTTAACACAATACTTTCCATTAGTCAATATATATATTTAATAGAAATATTGTGTCTTTTTTTTGTTATAATGTATAAAATGTTGTGTTTTCTTTTAATAATGACCAATTATTATATAATTATTTTATATGTGGTGCATAACTTGATATTTTAATTTGTTAATATGGTATGTATTTTTTAATATTGTATTAATATATATTTATTTTAATTGCACTAATGTTTATTAAAAGCATCTAACTATTTATCATATATGTCAATAAAATATTATACAAATTAGTAAATTAAAAAGTTTATATGTTATAAACTACTTTACCGTTTACTATAGTATATTTTACCAATGCGTTAGTATCTAGACCAACCAAACCATCAAAAATTGCAATATCAGCATCTTTTCCCACTTCAAGACTGCCAACTCTATCCTCAACACCAAGAATTTTTGCTGGGTTTATGGTAATCATTCTTAATCCACGTTTGATGTCCAGTCCTTCACGAACCGCTTCACCAAGGTGATGATAGAGTGATTCAATACTTAAAATTGGTGAGTCTGTGATAATTGCAACGTTAACGCCTCTGTCATCAAGGATTTTAACACTTTCAATATCAATTTTTCTTCGCTCGCCGGCTGCACGATATGTTGCGATTGGACCATAACAAATTGAACAACCACTTTCTACAATTTCGTCAAGATAATCGCAAGCACCCCAAGCATGCTCAAGGGAAAATTTAAGTCCGAACTCATTTGCAATCTCAATAGCGGTAAGCATATCATATTGTGTGCAGTGCATTTTTAGTGGAACTTCTCCTCGCATAGCTAGTAGCATTGCTTCTAATTCCACATCATATTTAGGGTTTTTGCCTTCATCTTTTTCATCTTTATACTTTTTAGCTGCATAAAGTTTCTCTCTCAAGACTTGAGCAACACCCATTCTTGTCATTGGAAGCTGTTTGCGAGCGCCATAAGTATTTTTAGGGTTACCGCCAAAGGCAATTTTGAGCGCACAAGGCGATTTTATTGTCATATCAAAAATATTTGTGCCATATGTTTTTGTAGCAAAAGGCAATCCACAAATGACATTTCCGCTGCCAGGAGTTAAAAGCAAAGTGGTTATACCATGTTCTATTGCTGATTTAAACTCAGGTAAATCAATGTCTACGCCATATCTAGCGTCCATTGTTGGTGTGTTTTCTTTAGTCATTTCGTTGGCATCGTCTATGCCTGTTTCTTCGTTAAAATTGAAAAGTCCTAAGTGAGAGTGAGCATCAATCAGTCCCGGTAAAACATTTAAGCCTGTTGCATCTATAGTTTTATCAGCTTTTACATCGATGTTTTTACCTATTTTAGATATTTTACCATCTTCAATTAGCAAATCTCCAACAAAGTTTTCTTCCTCTGTCATTGTGTATATATTTCCATTTTTTATTAGCATTTTACACATTGTAAATCACCTCACCATTGATAAGTACAGTTTCAGCTTTAGCCGCATATGTTTCAACTGGGTTTGCACTAAATATTGCTATATCAGCATCTTTTCCAACCTCAATTGAACCAATTCTATTGTCAACGCCTAATATCTTTGCGGGATTTAGTGTTAACATTTGAACAACATCTTCGGACTTAATTCCGGCTCTATAAACGTCGATTGCAGTCCAAATAAGAACTTCTCTACCCTCAGAATATCCAACACAAGTATTTGTAAATGCAACTAGATTGCCATTTTCAATAACATCTTTAAGTTTGCATAATTGCATATTATGTTTTGTAGCTTGAGATAAATATGAAATATTGCCAATTATTAGTGATGATTTTGTTGCCAAAATTGCATCTAAACTTCTGTCAAATTCATAAGCATCAACAAATGTAAGCTTTTTGGACATTTTTGAAAAAACTTCGATTGCAGCATCAAGCTCACTCTTTGTTTCAGCTGATATAATAGGATTGATTTCACCATTAACAAGCTTTTTAAATTCTTTATCTTTGGTTGTGTAATCTTTTTCCTCTTTATTTTCAAGTTGCAAAACTGTATCATTGATTAGTCCGAAAATTCCCATTTTTGTCATTGGCATAGTGTTTCGTTCGCCATAGACAGATTTAACTTCGCTTGTTACTGCACATTTCATTGCAACTTTTTTAGCTACAAGTCTGTTACTGAATTTATCTTGAGCTGTTTTGAAAACTGCAATTTGCCCACCAACAACACAAGTATTGTTTGGAGAAAGACCAACTGTAGTTATTCCGCTCTTGTAAAATTCCTGTCTTGTAACCTCATCGGGGTCAATGCTGTAACTAATGTCCATTTCGGGCATTAACGGATTGCTTTTTTCAGCATTATCAGTGTGCGATGTTGGAATACCCATTGCGCCGATTGATGAAGTTGGGTCAATAAATCCGGGGAATACTTCTTTATTTGTACCATCAATTATCTCTGCATTAGTTGCCGAAAGATTTTTGCCAATTTGTTTAATTATTTTTCCATCAATAATTATATCTGAATTTTCCAGTATTTCTCCGTTGCCTATATGAATTTTTGCGTTTTTAATTATATACATATCAGTTCCTCTTTCCATTGATGAAGAATTAAGATTAGCGAATAAAACAAAACAAGGACGGGCAAAAGCCCGCCCTTATTAATTGGTTGCACTATTTGCCTTGAATATACATTAGAGAATAGTCAATAGCAGAGTGTGGATTTACATAGTAACCCTTAACATACTTGTTTAGGTATGTATTGGATTTACCTACATAAGTTGGAGCGATAACACCTGTTCCAACTAGAATTGTCTCAGCTTCAAGAAGAATTTGAGTTCTTTCCATTGGATCAATTGTTTCTCCGGATTTAACTAGTAATTCATGATACTTGTCAGCATCTGGTCCTGTCCAGCCTGTCTTCTTAGCATCGAAGTAACCATCAACTGGGTCATATAGTGATAGCAAGCCATATGGGTCATTGAAGTAAGGACCCCAACCAGCAGTAGCTATTTCATAGTCACCAGCGTCAACTCTATCCCACATGATGTTCCATTCAATTACGTCGATTTTTAGCTCAACGCCTAGTTTTTCTCTGTATTCTTGTAGCATCCATTCAGCCATTTTCTTAGAAAATGCTGATGTACCACGAGAAATAAGAGTTACGTTCATCTTAGCAGGATCTGGATCTAGTCCCTCTTCCTTTAGTCCTTCGATTAGAAGAGCCTTTGGATCAGGGTATTTAGCCATCATATCTTTGATGATCATATTTTTGTCGTTTACGATTTCACTATATAGTTTACCATCAACACCAGCAACACCGGATACTGAAGGCATCATTGTGTATAGTGCTTCAGCAGCGCCATCTCTTAGCTCTGAAACAAATCTTTCTCTATCAATAGCTAGAGAGAATGCAAGACGAACCTTAGGATTTTTGAAGTATTTGTTGCTGCAGTTGAATGTGAAGAACTCTGGACCATTTCCAACGCCTTCAATTTTTTCAAATCTGCCATCTGCTTCAATCATCTTAACCCACTCTGGGTCTTTGATTGTCAAGATATCGATATCGCCACTTAGAAGTGCTTGTGCGTTTGTAGCTGTTTCTTGAATAACTTTTCTGTTAATCTTTTCTAGCTTAACGTTTGCAGCATCCCAGTAGTTAGGATTCTTAACGAATGTCATTTGAACGTTTTGATCCCAGCTCTCAATTGTGTAAGGGCCATTCATAGCAACCTTAGTAAATGTAGAACCGTATTCGTTTCCGAATTCTTCATATTTGTCTTGACGGATTGGCTTAGCACCAGATAGAAGCTCTAGGAAATAAGGTGTAGGCTTTACTAGTGTAATTTCAAGAGTTTTGTCGTCAATTACTTTTACGCCGATATCTTCTGGCTTTTTATCATTTGTAGCATAAAGAGCATCGCCGTAGTCCTTGATGATACCATCAAACAACCAAGCATTTGTTGAAGCGATTTCTGGTGTTGCCATCATACGATATGTATAAAGGAAATCGTTTGCTGTCATATCAACGCCATCTGACCACTTAGCTTCTGGTCTAATATGGAATGTGTAAACTGTACCATCTTCTGAAACATCCCAGCTAGATGCTACTGCTGGCTTAATGATACTGATGCTGTTTTTATCAGCAACGTCGCTTACTAGTGTTTCTAGGAAGAAATCAGCAGCACCATTATCAGGACCTGTTGTGTTGATAATTGGGTTTAGACCAATTACAGCACTTGCTTCACTGAAACTGAATACTTGCTCAGCATCAATTTCATCTGTTGCAGTAGATGATGTTGATACGTCAGTTGAGTTGCTTGTTGTTGCATCACTAGAAGTGTCTTTTTTAGGTTCTGTATTGCCACAACCTGACAAAGCACTCATAGCAATTATTGCAGCCAACAAAGCGGCTGTTGTTTTGCTTAGGTTTTTCATAATTTGTTACCTCCAAATTTTTTATGTTTAGTTAGCAATTAAGCTAATTAACAACGACTATTTATTGAATAGATGACAAGCCACATAGTGGTTTGGTTCAACTTCAACCAATGGTGGCATTTCTTGGTTACATTTTGCTGTTGCAAATTTGCATCTTGTTGCAAAACGACATCCTGGCTTAGGATTAATTGGGCTAGGGATTTCTCCATCAATTGGAATACGTTTCTTTGCGTGTTCTTCTTGTGGATCAGGGATTGGAATAGATGACATAAGTGCCTTTGTGTATGGATGCATTGGATTTGCATAAAGTTCAGTACTTGTTGTGAACTCTACCAACATTCCAAGATACATAACAGCAACTCTGTCTGAAATATGTTTAACCATTGACAAGTCATGAGCTATGAACATATATGTCAAATGCTTCTTTTGTTGCAATTCAATTAGTAGGTTTACAACCTGAGCTTGAATTGAAACGTCAAGAGCTGAAATAGGCTCGTCACATACTATAAATTCTGGTTCAATTGCAAGAGCTCTTGCAATACCAATTCTCTGTCTTTGACCGCCTGAGAACTCATGAGGGAAACGAGAAGCATGCTCCTTGTTTAGACCAACAGTCTCTAGCAAATCAAATATTCTTTGTTCACGATCTTGAGCTGTTCCGATGTGGTGAATTTCAAGTCCTTCACCGATTATATCGCCAACAGTCATTCTTGGATTAAGTGAAGAATAAGGATCCTGGAAAATTATTTGTGCTTTTTTTGTGAAGTCTTTTTTCTCTTGCTTGTTAAGGGAGTGAATATCAACACCCTTAAATAGAACTTGACCTGAAGTTGCTGAATAAAGTCCCATAACTGTTTTACCACAAGTTGTTTTACCACAACCGGACTCACCAACAACACCCAAAGTTTCACCTTTATAAATATTGAAGTTGACTCCATCAACAGCCTTCAATACTTTATCTTTACCAACCTTAAAATATTTTTTAAGGTCTTTAACTTCGATTAATACTTCTCTGTTATCCATTATTTAGCACCTCCAACAAGTATCTCTGGAATGCCACTCTTATCAGCAGAAGCATGATGTAACCAACAAGCACTCTTCTGTGTATCGGAAAATACTGTGTATTCAGGAATAATTCTTCTGCAAATGTTCATTCCGTATTCGCATCTAGCTGCAAAAGCACATCCTGGAGGTGGGTCTAGCAAGTCAGGTGGTGTACCTTTTAGTGAATACAAAACATCTTTGTTCTGAGTCGAAACTCTTGGAACGGACTTTAACAATGCATGTGTGTAAGGATGTTTTTGACCATAGAAAATCTCATCAGCCAAACCATACTCAACAATCTTGCCTGCATACATAACTTGTACCTTGTCAGCAACACTTGCAACAACGCCAAGGTCATGAGTTACAAGAATAACACCCATGTTTAGCTCTTTTTTAAGGTCTTGAATAAGATCCATAATTTGAGCTTGAATTGTAACGTCAAGAGCAGTTGTAGGTTCGTCAGCGATTAGAATCTTTGGTCTACAAACCAAAGCAGTAGCTATCATAGCTCTTTGACGCATACCGCCGGAAAACTCAAATGGATATTGACCCATACGATCTTTAGCATTAGGAATACGAACCATTTCAAGCATTTCTTCAGCTTTTTTCATAGCCTCATCTTTTGTAACATTATGGTGAATTAAAATGCTCTCTGCGATTTGCTTACCAATTTTCATTGTTGGGTTAAGAGAAGTCATTGGATCTTGGAAAATCATAGAGATATCTTTACCTCTGATTTTTGCAAGGTCTGCTTCTTTCATGCCAATGAGTTCTTGACCCTCGAATATTATTTTAGAATTTTCTGTATCTATAATTGCTTGTTGTTCTGGCAATAATCCCATGATTGCCTTAGATGTAACAGTTTTACCACAGCCGGATTCTCCAACTATAGCAAGTGTCTCTCCCTGTTCAAGTGAAAAACTTACATCACGAACAGCATGCATTGTGCCAGCATACGTTTTAAACGAAACCGACAAATGTTCTACATTTAATAATGGTTGATTCATTTTCATTATTCCTTTCTGGAAATATACTGCTATTTATTTTGTGTTGAACTAATCTCTTAGCTTTGGATCCAATGCTTCGGATAAACCATCACCGATTAGATGGATTGCCAAAACGGTAAGAACTATCATCATACAAGGGAAAAATAGCTCGTGAGGGAAGAACATTAGCTTCTCTTGAGCTGCAGATGCGATAGCGCCCCAGCTTGTCTCCGGTGGTCTAACGCCCAAACCAATAAAGCTTAAAAATGCCTCACTGAATATAAATCCAGGAACTGACATTGTTATATCAACCATAATGATTCCCAATGTGTTAGGTAGCAAATGCTTCATGATGATTCTGTTTGTGTTTGCACCAAGAGCAATTGCTGCTTGAACGTAATCTTGTTCTCTGATTTGAAGAATTTGACCTCTTACCATTCTAGTCGTTCCGACCCAAGAAGTCAAGCTCATTGCGAAAACTAGCGAGAAAATACTACGACCCATTACCATTGATAGAATAACAACGATAATCAAATATGGTAAGTTTCCGATAAATTCGCAGAATCTCATAATTAGGTTATCAATCCAACCGCCACAGAAACCTGCTAAAGCTCCCATAAGAGAACCGATGATAAACATAACAAATGTACAGCAAATACCGATAGCAATTGAAATTCTACCACCTACGCAAACTCTGGAAAAAATATCTCTACCCATATCATCTGTACCAAAAATGTATTCCATACTTGGTAGTTGATCTTTAATGCTTGCGTTAATGTATTGATAATCTTTGCCCACAATCATAGGTCCGGCAAATAGTGTAACAATAACAAGAACTAATATAATAAGACCCAAAAGTGCCAATTTGTTGTTTCTAAATCTTCTCCAAACATCTGCCCAATATGTAAGCGATGGCTTACTAAGTTGTTCAGCAGAGATACCCTTTGTACCAATTCTAACAAAGTCATCTTGCTTTAAATCAACGTCTTTAATAGACTCCATTATATTTCCCTCCTATACTTCGGTTTTTATTATTTTTTATCGCCTGTAACTCTAATACGTGGGTCAACAACACCATAAAGTACGTCAACCAAAATCAGCGCACATACATACAGGATTGCAAAGAATGCTGTTAGACCAATTACCATTGTGTAGTCATTGTCTGAAACAGACTTTACATAATAAGAACCAAGTCCTGGAATACCAAACATTTTCTCAATTACAAATGAACCGCCGAAAATACCTGAAATAGCAGGTCCAATCATTGTAACAATCGGAATCAATGAGTTACGCAAAACATGTCTTTTAACAATTTTAGTTTTGCTGCAGCCCTTTGAACGTGCTGTTAAAATATAGTCCTCACTTAAAACTGACAAGGTACTGCTTCTCATATACTTACAATAACTTGCGATACCACCGATTGCATAAGCCATAACTGGCAAGATGTAATGCTTTAGCTCTCCCCAACCAAATATAGGAGCTAACTTCCATCTGTACGCCACGAAATACTGCAGCAACGCCGCAAATACGAACGACGGAATACAAATAGCGAATACTACGCAGACTCTAATTAGATGATCAGAAAACTTCTGACGGTTCATAGCGGCAACGAGTCCCAACGATACACCAATTACAAGTTGGAATACGATAGCAACTATACCAATTTTTGCTGATACTAGAGAGTTCTTTTTAATAATATCATTTGCAGTTTTACCTGTGTAAATGATTGATTCACCAAAATCTCCCTTAGTAATCAAGTTTTTCATATAGATTGCATATCTATATGCTGTTGGTTTATCTAGACCGTATTTAGCTCTGATAATCGCTTGAGCTTTTTCTGGCATCTGACCAACTTTTGATGCTATTGGATCTCCAGGTGCTCCTGCGATTAGGAAAAAGGTCGCTGTAATAATTAAAAACAAAGTCAGCAAACCGTATCCTATTCTTTTAAGTATGAATCGAAACATGTTTCTCTCCCTTTCCAATAATGTTTTGCTATTTTTGCAATTCTCAAACTTTATATATTAAAAAATTTGATACAAATATTGAATGTTGACATCATTTATGACAACATTTTCCGCTAAAGGTTTTTAATGTTGCTTTAGCGAAGGTTTTCACGATTTAGCATTAATTTTCTCCAAATCGTTTAGAATTAAAGCTCAATTAAGTCTTTTGTTGCTGTAACGATATTGATGTAGCCGTCGGAAGTTATTATAACTTGATCCTCAATTCTAACTCCACCCCATAATGGAATGTATAGACCGGGTTCAATTGTTGTAACCATATTTTCTTGAAGTTTACTTTCACATTTTGGCGACATAAATAAATCTTCGTGAACATATCTGCCAATACCATGACCAATTCCAGAATAGTGATATTTAAGATATTCTGTATTTTCAATTGCCTTTATGGAAGCCTTGTAAACATCAGAACCTTTTGTTCCGGCTTTCATAACTGCCAAAGAATCTTCAATCATTTGTCTTTCAAGATTGTAGATTTTCTTTTGTTCATCAGAAGCCTTGCCCACAACAACAGTTCTTGTCATATCTGACAGATAACCATTGTACGCACAACCATAATCCATCAAAACAAAATCTCCCTTTTCAATCTTCTTGTCTGATGGAATACCATGCAAAAGTGAAGTTCTGCTTCCGGAAATGACTATATCGCCATAAGGCTGTGAATCTGCGCCTTCATTAACCATATAGTAAGAAAGTTTCGCTGCAATTTCCTTTTCTGTCACTCCAACTTTTATGTCGTTCAGTATCCTATCGAAAGCTCTGCAAGAAATCTCACAAGCTTTTCTTTGACATTGAATTTCGTAAGGAGATTTAATTTGTCTGAATTTTTCTATAATTCCGCCAACTTCAACCAACTCAACATTTCCAAGTGTGGTTTTGATTGCGTTATATGTGTTGAAATTCATACATCCCTCAAAGCCTATTTGAGTAATACCATGTTTTTTTGCAAGTGTAGCAACTGCGTCTCCCAATGAAGTACCAATATCTTTCCAATTAACAACCTTGAAATCCTTACATTCGGATTCAGCTTGCTCGGTATATCGTGGGTCAGTTATAAAATATAGTCCGTCTTGACACATTAGCAGGTAAGCATCACTGCTTGTATATCCACTAACATAGCGAACATTATGTATGTTGCTAATAAAAAATGATTGCAAATTTCTGGCACTCATACATTCCAAAACTCTTTGAACCAACTATCCATCTCTCCTTTTGCCAGCATATAAAATAA
>JAVWQH010000005.1:0-29018 GCA_036635475.1 Oscillospiraceae bacterium
TTTATATTTTTTTCAGTAGGCTCTTTTGCTACCCCAACATTTATTATAGAGCCGTATTGTATTGAGAATTAAACTTTAGATTTAGGACGTTTAGAAGAGCCTTTTTGTTTAACGTCCATATATTTTTTAAGGTCGGACATCTTATCATCACTTGTTTGTTTAAATTTCGCCATCATATCTTCAAAAGACATATTGTCATTTGACCTTTTAGGAGATAGTCCAAAATCAACTCTTGGTGCGTGACTAGAATTTTGATTATCACGACGATTAATTTCTTGAGCTTTTTTGATAGAAAGGCTGATTTTGCCATCATCTGAAATGCTCAAAACTTTAATCTTAACCATCTGGCCATCTTGAATATGGTCAGTAATTTCCTTAACGTATGTAGAAGCAACCTCAGAAATATGAACCATACCTGTTTTTCCATCGCCCAAATCTACAAATGCTCCGAATTTGGTAATACCGGTAACCTTACCTTCTAAAATGTTTCCTACCGCAATTTGCTGCATATTTTGGAAAATCCTCCTCAAAATTATAATCCTTTAGTTTCCCGAAATATCAATATAGACTTTTTCATCGGGATAAGCAAAGCCCAATTTTTCTCTGGCAAGCTTTTCAATGTAATCATCATCTTCATCAGAATTAAGTAAACGTTCAAGGTTGCTATTGGCAATATGCTGTTGTTGAATTTGCTCACGAACCAATAAAAGTTCATTTTTCTTATTAGTTATATCAATTTGCAAATTGATAAGACAACCGCAAATATAGCAACTAAAAACTAAGACACACACCCGAAAAACAAAACTTTTCTTAATTTTTTTGCCTTTATGCAAAACGTTCACTCCTTACTGATAAATTAAGCTGATACATAACTTTAGATTAATTATACACAATAGTGAGTAAGCTTTCAAGAGATTTTAAATAAAAAGTATCATTTTTTGAGAATTCTTTTAAGTTTTATAAGAATTTCCATTTTTATAATATTTATTCGTGAAAAAATGTAATTAAATACTTTAATTATAGGAATAGCTATAGTGTTTATAGTTGTAGTTGCGGATTTTATCAACAATGGACTAAGAGTTAGTTCATATAAAATAATACCAATAATAATTCCTAAAAAGATAAAGTATCTCAGTACTGCGGCATCAGCGATTAGTACAACACAAAAACAAAATAAAGCTGCAAAAAAGGCAAAAACAGTGTCGAGAATATTTGTTACCCAAAGTGAAATTTTAAAGCAATATCGAAATATTCTCAAAAAATCATATCCAAAAGCAAGAATGACACCTGCCAAAATTGAGCGAAAAAAATCAAGACATTGAACTTCAATATGAATATCCATTTTAATCGCTCCTAACGAAATAGCTTAGAAAAAAAGCCACCTTTAATAGTTGGGGTATCACTATAATTTATGGAATATATTATTCCTTCAATAGATAATTCTCCGCTGTCCACATCAATTTTAATCATATGCAGTCCTTCGCCTTTGACAATCATTTCGCCCTCGTTTGTGTAGAGCGTGACTGTTTCCTCGTCAAAACTTTCCATATCATTAACACCTGTCACTCTGAGCTTTTTTCGTCCATCTACGACAACACTATGTGGCATTTTAGCCAATTCAAAATCCGCCATAATTATTTCCTCGATTCTTCAAACATTTATTAAATGATTAATTAAATATATGGAATTGTCGAGATAATTATGACATATAAACTCAAACTGCTTGACCTGTTTATTCAATAACTGTGTAAAAGCTTGAAGCATTATCTTTTGTGGTGTATTCACTAACGATTAAAACTTGGACTTTAAGCGGTTTTGCACCTAGCCCAATTTCAATTATATCGTTTTCTTTAACGTCATAGGAAGCTCTTTGAACTTTGCCATTCACGGAAATTCTACCGGAGTCACAAGCCTCATTAGCAATTGTCCTGCGCTTAATAAGTCTGGTAACTTTTAAATATTTATCTAATCTCATATTATTTTCCTCCTTATAAACAAAAACAGGACACAACTTCTGTGTCCTGTAATAGCTTTCAATTACTTAGCAACTGATTCTTTAAGTGCTTTTCCAGCCTTGAACGAAGGAAGCTTAGAAGCAGCAATTGTGATTTCTTCGTGTGTACGAGGATTAACACCTTTTCTTTCTGCTCTTTCTTTAACTTCAAATGTACCGAAACCAACTAAAGCAACTTTATCACCGGAAGCAAGAGCCTCTGTGATTGAATCGATTACAGCTAATACAGCTTTTTCGCTGTCCTTTTTGGATAGCTCAGATTTTTGAGCAACTGCACTTATTAGTTCTGTCTTTGTCATTTTGTATTTTCCTCCCTAAATTTTCTTATTTTCCTTTAATAGTTTAGCTTGTTTCCAAAGGTCATTCAAAACGTCAATCGAAACATTTTTCATATCAATGCCATTCGAAATTGCAAGTTTTTCAACCATTGAAAATCTATCAATAAATTTATCACAGGACTTTTGTGTTGCATCTTCGCAATCAACCCCCAAAAATCGTGATACATTTACAACCGAAAACGCAACATCTCCTAATTCTTCAAAGATATTTTCGACGTCATTATTTGAAATTGCTTGTTGTAACTCAACAATTTCGCTTTGTAAATCGTCAAAAGCCATTTGAAGGACAGGATAGTCAAATCCAGATTTAGCAGCTCTTTTTTGTACTTTTTGGGAACGCATAAGTGCCGGAAAAACTTTTGGCACACTTTCCAGAGTTTCAAGACAGGTTTTCTGTCCTTTTTGTTTCTGTTTAATTGTATCCCAATTGTCCAGTACTTCATTAGTGCTGTTGACAACAACATTCGAGAAAATATGTGGGTGACGCTCAATTAATTTTTTGCAAATTCCGTCAGCGACATCATCAAAATTAAATGATTTTTCCTCTTTGGCAATCTGCGAATGAAAAACAACTTGCAAAAGTAAGTCACCTAGTTCTTCTTTCAGCATATCGTCATTTTCCATTTCAATTGCATCAAGAACTTCATAAGCCTCTTCAATCACATTAGATTTAATGGAAGTATGAGTTTGGCTTATGTCCCAAGGGCAACCATTTTCACTGCGAAGTATATCCATTATTTTAAGCAAATCGTCACAGGTATATTCATTTTTAAAATTAAATTCACAAATCATTTCAAATCCCCAAAGCTCATAATTGTTAGTCAGCAATACATATATTACCGCATTATAACTATAATTTCAAGTGCTTTTTTAAAAATAAGATAATAAATGGTATTTAATTTTAATATTTACTTTTATAGTACCTGTTATTAGCAAAAAAGTGAGGTAAATCATAGCAGAAATCAGTAAAACTAAAGTTAATTCTATAATATTAGATAATTTACCACTTAGCAGTTTGGCAGAAAAGAAAGCAGTGAACCCGCATATTGTTGAACAAAACAATGGTTTAATTAAACACTCATAAAAATTGAATTTCCACTTTAGATTTTTGGATAAAATAATCAACTCGAATATCAAAATGATGCTATAGGAAATTGCAGTTGAAATAGCTGCCCCCAAAACATTAAGTTTCGGAATAGCGATTAAAATATAGTTTAACGATAGTTTTATAATACTGGCTAAAACCATCATTTTAAGTGTTAAAAATGAATTTCCCATAGCTTGATGAATACTATTTAATGGGATTAAAATTCCAATAGCAATTGTAGCAATGCCTAAAACACGCAAAATATCGGTTGCAGCCATAACCTCATCAATTCTTGTGGGAAAAAGCGAAAGCAAAATCTTTTCTGATAAGACTGACACACCAATTCCACCAGCGAAAGCAATTATTGCACTGTATTTTATTATACCACATATTTTTTCACTTAGACGGCTTGAACAATCATTTTTGCAAGATGAAGCAATAGTTGGAAGTGCGGTTGTACCGATTGTAGCAGAAAAAGCAGGGATAATATTAAAAATAGTCATTGCAATGCCTGAATATGCACCAAATAAAAATATAGGCAAACCCACTAAATCAGAATAATTTTTTGCGATATATGAATATTTATCAAGAAAAAATACAGGGTTTTTAGCTATTGCAAAATTCAGCCTATTTACAATTGTTGCAAGGTCAATCAGAGAAGCAATATTTGAAATAAGAGTGCAGGCACATATTGGTATAGCTGTAATAATCAACTTTTTTGATATGTCAGTACATTCACGTTTTATGCAATATATTTTGTTTTTGTCGTGAATTAGATAACGCAAGCCAATATAAATTGTTCCTATTATTGTGCTTAAAGTCACTCCCAAAATTGCCGCAGAGGAAGAAAATGCAAGTGTGGCAGTTTGAAATGTTGGAGTTTCACCAACTATTGACGCAATAAAATCAATAATTTGTTGGGGATTTTTAATAGAATATCTAGCCGACCAAATTGCTAAAAGCGAACCGAGAACCAATCTTGCAAAACTTTCACCAACCTGTGAGAAAGCAGTTGGATACATATTGCTTTTGCCCTCATAATACCCACGAAATGCTGCTGAAATTGAACAGAAAAGAAGTGATGGTGCAATTAGCATAACGCAAACACTAGCAAAACTATTGCCTAACATTTTTGTTATTTCTCTTGAAAAAAACCACAAAAAGCTGCTAGCTGATAAACCAAAAACAGAGTAAATCAAAACAGCTTTTTTCAAAACTTGTTTCGACATATATCCATTTCTTTTTGATTGAAATTCAGCAACAAGCTTTGAAATTGACATTGTCATTCCGGAAAGGGCAACGGCACTGATTGGACCATAAATGCTGTAAGCCGCCATATAATATCCCATTCCTTCGCCACCTAAAAGGGAAGCAAGGGGAATTTTAAAAGCAGCGCCGAATATTTTGGCAAGTATTGTAGCACTCATCAAAGCGGCAGTACCCTCTAAAAAAGAATAAGATTTTTCTTTATTTTTCATATGAAAACTCCTTTGCATATGATTATGTTTAGCTTTTGGACAAAACCTATGTAACAACTTACATAACAAATACATACATTGAGATTTTCTATCAGCTTTATGCCTTATTTTATTAATTAAATTGAACTTTTTTATCAATAATTCCTATAAAACATTGCTTTAAGTCGCAATATGTTATATAATAAAACAATGGGGATATTCTAGGATATTCAATTTTTGTTAAACTGTAAAGGAGCTTATAATGTCAAAATTCACCTTGTGTTGCCCGTGCTTATTCGGTCTTGAAAGTGTTTTATCGTCAGAAATCAGAAGATTAGGCGGTGAAGATATAGTTGTCACTGATGGAAAGGTTATTTTTAGTGGTGATGAAACTATTCTTGTTAAGTCAAATATAATGCTTAGCACTGCGGAACGTGTTTTAATCGTGCTTGGCTCATTCAAGGCGACGTCATTCACTGAGCTTTTTGATAATACAGCGGAATTGCCATTTGAAGATTTTATTGGCAAAAATGACGCATTTCCTGTTAAAGGTTGGTCACTTAATTCAGCGCTGCACAGTGTGCCGGATTGTCAAGCAATAATAAAAAAAGCAGCTGTCAGACGTTTAGAAAGAGTTTATGGACTTTCTTGGTTTGAAGAAACAGGCCCTATTCATCAAATTCAGTTTTCAATCCATAAAGATAATGTTATGGTTATGCTGGATTCGTCGGGATATGGTCTTCACAAAAGAGGATATAGACAACTTTCCAATGCAGCACCAATTAAAGAAACTCTTGCAGCAGGAATCATTGATTTAGCAAGAGTAAGAGAAAATACAACTGTATTTGACCCACTTTGCGGTTCAGGAACTTTCCTTATTGAATCTGCGCTTCATGGATTGAAAATTGCCCCAGGATTGCGCCGCCATTTTGCTGCTGAACGTTGGGGACTTTTTGATGAATCAGTTTGGGAAGATGTGAAACAAGAATGTTTTTCAAATATCAGACGTGATGGCAAATTTATGGCGAACGGATTTGACATTGATGAGGAATGTATTGATTTAACAATGGAAAATGCGGGTAAAGCCGGAGTTGCAGCAAGAGTAAAAGCCTCACAAGGGGACATCAAGGATTTTGTTCCTCAAGGCGATAATCCTGTTGTTATCTGTAATCCTCCATATGGCGAACGTATGCTGGACATCAAGCAAGCTGAAGAATTATATAAAGTTATGGGCGATGTTTATTCAAAAGACGAGTCTATTCCTTGGTATATTATTTCTCCACATGAAGATTTTGAAAAAATCTTTGGTAAAGTGGCTGACAAACGACGTAAGCTATATAATGGTATGATTAAATGTCAGGTATTTATGTATTTTAAGTAGTATTTTAATAATATATTTTAAGATATCATATGGGGGCTGTTTAATGACAAAAATTGCAGACTGTCACGTTCATATATTTCCTAATAAATTAGCTGACAAAGCGGTTAAATCAATAGGGAATTTTTACGACAGTAAAATGCTACACAATGGCACAGCTGATGAACTTATTGAGAGCGGTGCAACGGCAAATATAAACAAATATCTTGTTTCAAGTTCAGCAACTAAGCCTGAACAGGTTTCAGCCATCAACGATTTTATCCATTGTGAATGTGAATTGCACGAAGAATTTATTGGATTGGGTACAATGCACCCTGACTTTGAGGATATTGATTGTGAGATTGAAAAAATACACTCTTATGGTCTTAAAGGTGTTAAACTGCACCCCGATTTTCAATCATTTAATATAGACGATGAAAAAGCAATAAAAATGTATAAGAAATTAAGCGAAGCTAACTTACCAATTCTTTTTCACACAGGGGATAAGCGATATAATGCCTCATCGCCTGAGAGAATGTCAAATGCCGCAAAAGCAGTTCCAAATATGAAATGTATTGCAGCTCACTTTGGCGGATATAATCATTGGTATGACGTTTTAGACTACCTAAAAGGTCTTCCTAATGTAATGTTTGATACAAGCAGCACTTTGTTTTCCATTGATGCTTTAAAGGCTGTTGAAATGATTAATGAACTCGGTGAAGATAAGTTTTTGTTTGGCACTGATTATCCAATGTGGGACCCTAAAGAAGAATTGGGCAGGTTTTTAAAATTGCCATTGTCCCATGAACAACAAGAAAAAATACTATGGAATAACTTTGAAAATCTTTTTATTAAGTAGAGTTATTCTTACAATATCAGCTGAAATAATTGTTTCAAAATATTAATTATACAAAAATGCAAGTATCTTATGAATTTGATACTTGCATTATTTTATATAAATGTTAATAAAACTTACAAATTATACAATATGACAAAAAATTAAGATTTTTTTGTAACATTGTATATTGTAATTGTGTACAAAATATGCTAAAATAAAGGAGAAATATAAGCGAAATATCCTATATTTTGATATTAAAGCTGTTCTTAATAGGAATAGTTTTAAAATAGCACAAATTGTGCAGTAAAATAAAAGGGGCTGATTTTATGACCATTAATTTTAAAGCAAGAAAAACTATCATTAAAGACTCCTTCAAAGAAAAAACAGAAAAAAGGCTATCAAAATTCGACCGTTTTTTTGCAAGTGATGTAGTTGCAGTTGTGACTGTAACCCACGAACAAGAAAGAGAAACTGTCGAGATTACCATAAAATCAAATGGTATGATTTATAGAGCTGAAAGAACAACTGATGACCGTTCAATTTCGCTAGAGGCAGTTTGCGATGTACTTATGAAGCAAATTGTTAAAAATAAAGCTAAATTAGATAATAAAGTACGTGCAAACGCATTCGCTGAGATTGAAGAAGAGTGTTCTTTGCCTGAGGAAGAACTAAAAATTGTTAAGATAAAGAAATTCCCATCAAAACCTATGACACCTGAAGAGGCAGTTTTGAGAATGAATTTAGTTGACCATCAATTCTTTATTTTCACCAATGGCAATACAGGAGAAGTAAGCTTGGTTTATCGCAGAAATGACGGCAATTATGGCTTAATCGAGCCAACAGATTCTGAGGAATAAGCTTTAAATACAATAACAATTAGATAAGATAAAGGCGATATCTGTTATGTAGATATCGCCTTTAAACTTTACTCAGTGAATGAAAAAAACAAAAAGTAATAGATGAAGTATTATTGAATAAACTTTAACACTAAATATTTTAAGAAAAATTTCGATAGTTATTTTGCAATTTTGCTATTATCTATGTATTGTTAGTAGCAGAATATAAGAAATCGAAAAAAGAGATAAAACTTTAAAATTTGTTAAAATTTTGGATACAATGTTGAATTTTCATACATAAAATTGGACAATGTCGATAAATTATTTTCAAAAAAAGCATAAAATGTTACAGTTGTTACTTATTTAGTCTTGTAAATTTGAAATAATATGATAGAATTATTGAGTACCGCAAAAAGGAGAAATTTTATGAATGATTATGTTTTGTTTACAGATGTAACAACAGACTTAACCGTCGAAATTCTTAAAGATATAGATGTCATAAGTATAAATATGCCGTTTTTTCTTGATGAAAACCAAATTGAACATTATCCGGATTATAAGAATATTTCTGTCTCTGATTTTTACCAAAGCTTGAGGGAAAAAACTAAAATAACAACATCGCAGATTAATTCTCGAACATATGTTGAATATTTTGAAAAGGCATTATCAAAGGGCAAGGATATTTTATATTTGGGATTTTCGTCAGGACTAAGTGGAACAATGCAATCAGCTACAATTGCAATTGAAATGCTTAAAGAAAAATATACTGATAGAAAAATTTATGCCGTTGATACACTTTGTGCCTCAAGTGGAGAGGGAATGTTCGTTTATTATGCCGCTTTAAAAAAGAAAAACGGAATGGATATTGAACAACTAAGACAATGGTGTGAAAATTCCAAGTTAAATCTCTGCCATTGGTTCACTGTTGAGGATTTATTCTTTTTACATCGAGGTGGAAGAGTTTCCAAAACTGTGGCAATTGCAGGAAGTATGCTCAAAATTATGCCTGTTATGCATATGGATAATGAGGGGCATTTAATGCTTGTTGATAAAGTAAGAGGACGTCATAATGCACTTGAGGCATTGGCGGAAAAGATGATAGAAACAGCAGTTGATTTACCTAGCCAAACAATTTTTATCAGCCATGGCGATGATATAGCATGTGCAAAATATCTGGAAAATTATATTAAATCAAGAACAGCTGTTGCAAAAATAATAATACAGCCGGTTAATCCGATAATCGGAGCACATTCGGGTCCGGGAACGATAGCATTGTTTTTCTGGGGTACAGAAAGATAATTTATCGAATAATTCATAGTTGAAATGGAGATTTAGATGAAATTAGAAGAACTTGATAAGATACTAATGAATGTTCAAAAACCATCACGTTATGCAGGCGGTGAACTTGGAAGTGTTGTCAAAATGCCGACAGAAGATATGATACGTTTTGCAATGTGTTTTCCGGATATGTATGATGTTGGAATGTCACATCTTGGTATGAAAATACTTTATTCTCTTAAAAATGCAAAAGATGATATTTGGTGTGAACGAGTTTTCGCTCCCGACATAGATATGGAAGAGGCAATGCGAAAAAACAACATTCCACTTTATGGGTTAGAAAGTCTTGACCCAATCAAAAACTTTGATTTTATCGGGTTTACACTTCAATATGAACTTTCATACACTGCCATATTAAATATGCTTGATTTAGCCGGATTGCCGATTAGGTCTGCACAAAGACAAGAGGATTTTCCTGTTATTATAGCAGGAGGACCTTGTGCGTGCAATCCTGAGCCAATAGCTGATTTTATTGATATTTTTGTGCTGGGCGAAGGCGAAGAAGTCAATTTAGAATTAATTTATTTGTATAAAAATTGCAAAAAGCAAGGACTTTCAAAGAAAGAATTTCTTGAAAAAGCCGCACAAATTGAGGGGATTTATGTCCCATCATTTTACGATGTTGAATATGATAATGACAATAAAATCAAATCAATTACTGCAAAAAACAATGCACCTCAAAGAGTGAAAAAACGTATAATAAAGGACTTAGACAAGGTGTTTTACCCCAAAACATTTGTTGTGCCATATAGTGAAATTATTCACGATAGAGCTATGACGGAGGTTCAGCGAGGCTGTATTAGAGGTTGTAGATTTTGTCAAGCAGGCTTTATATATCGACCTGTTCGAGAAAAAAACTACGAAACGATAAATAAAGATGCTTTTTCACTTTGCGAGAAAACAGGTTATGAAGAGGTTTCATTAACATCGCTTTCAACAAGTGATTATCGTCAGCTTGAACCATTGCTTGATAAAATGTTAAGCTGGAGTGAAGCTGAAAGAGTAAATATATCGTTACCATCGCTTAGAATAGATAATTTTTCACCTGAACTGATAGAGAAAATTGCAAGAGTGAGAAAATCTGGATTGACATTTGCTCCCGAGGCAGGAACTCAGAGAATGAGGGACGTTATCAATAAAAATATCACTGAAGAAAACATAATGTCAAGCTGTAAAACGGCATTTGAAGCAGGTTACTGTGCAGTTAAACTTTATTTTATGATGGGATTGCCAACAGAAACAGATGAAGATATAGTTGGAATTGCACAGCTTGGTCAAAGAATAGTTGACCTGTTTTATGCAATGTCGGACAAGCCAAAAGGCAAGGGAATATCAGTTACAATCAGTTGTGCTTGCTTTGTCCCAAAACCGTTTACACCATTTGAATTTGAACCGCAAGACAGCGTTTTGGACTTTGAAAGAAAGCAAAAATTGCTTAGAAGTTCGATTACCACAAAAAAAATAAATATAAGTTACCACGATGCGGGAATTAGTGTTTTAGAGGGTGTTCTTGCAAGAGGTGATAGGCGACTTTGTGATGTTATTGAACTGGCTTGGAAAAAAGGTTCAAAACTCGATGCTTGGGGAGAATATTTCAAAATGTCCAGATGGGAAGAGGCAATGGCAGAGGCAGGAATTTCCGCTGAATTTTACGCTAACAGACAACGTTCTTATGAGGAAATATCGCCTTGGAGTCATCTTGATTATCTTGTTTCAAAAGACTTTTTAATCAAAGAAAATAAACTTGCCCGAAGTTCAATTACAACTCCAAACTGTCGAGAAAAATGTACAGGCTGTGGAGCAAATATGGCGATAGGAGGCAAGTGTCAATAATGCAAAATGATGCGAAACCAATAAGAATATTTTTTTCAAAGATGGGACGAGCAAAATATATTTCCCATTTAGATATGGCAAGATGTATGCAGCGTGCATTGAAAAGGTCAAAGCTGCCAGTATGGCATACTCAGGGTTTTAACCCACGTATGTATATGAACTTTTCGTTGGCACTTTCGTTAGGATATGAAAGTCTTCAAGAATCATTTGAAATAAAAATGGTTCCCGGATTGGGATATGATGTTATAAAAGCAAGGATTAATGAAGTAATGCCAGAGGGAATTGTAATTACAAAAGTTGCAAATCCAATTATGGAAATCAAGGAAATTGATTGGGCAGATTATGAAATTTTCGTACACTTTGAAGATACCAATGCTGAAAAGCTCAGGGATTGCTATGAGGATTTTTGTGAAAGGAACGAAATAATCGTTTCCAAAAAATCCAAAAATGGCAATAAATATGTAGATTTAAAACCGCTTTTTTCATTATCAGATGCAGAAATGTATGATGATAAAATAAAATTCAATGCCAGAATAGCCTCAGGAATAATTTTGAATATTAATCCTAATTTAATCATAAATGCTTTTTGCGAGAGATATGAGTTAAAGCCAACTTTAGTCAATGTGAAAAGAACAAAAATTCTGACTGCTAATTTCATTGAATTTGAATAAACAGACTGATTTTATTGTTGCAATATGTGAAATTAGAAGTATTTAAAGTTCGATTTTACATATAACTAAAATCTGTATTGACAATTTTTGCATTTAGATTTATACTTTATAAGTGTTAAAATTTTTATATTATTAAAAGCGATGATGGGGCAAACCATTTTTGAACGTTACAGAGAAAATAGTGATGCTGAGAGCTATTTACGATGATATATGGACGCCACCCCTTGAGCTTCCTCCGAAATAAGGAAGGACGTTTCCAGATGCGTTAAATCTGCTAAAGTGACACCTTTTAGTTAAGGGTGTAATTTGGGTGGTACCACGGAATTTAAAGCTTTCGTCCCTTTTTTGGGGGCGATGGCTTTTTTATTTTAGTTTGTAAGGCTATATTAAAAATATCAGTATTACATTCAAGTTATAAATTTGATTTTATTTTAAGGAGATATTAATTATGGATTGGATGGGCGTAAACGAACTTCGTGAGAAATTTTTGAAGTTCTATGAAAGCAAAGGACACACAATACTAGCAAGTGCACCACTTATTCCTAAAGATGATGCAAGCCTTTTGCTTATTAATTCAGGTATGGCACCTTTGAAAAAATACTTTTTGGGACTTGAAACTCCTCCCAATACAAAAGTTACAACCTGCCAAAAATGTATCAGAACCCCCGATATTGAAAGAGTTGGAAAGACTGCTCGTCATGGAACATATTTTGAAATGTTGGGAAACTTTTCTTTTGGAGATTATTTCAAAGAAGAGGCAACAACATGGGCTTGGGAATTTATAACTCAAGAACTCAAAATGCCTGTTGACAAAGTTTGGGTTTCAATCTACGAAGATGATGATGAAACATTCAAAATTTGGACAGAAAGAAGAGGAGTATCTCCTGACCATATCGTTCGACTGGGCAAAGAAGATAACTTCTGGGAACATGGTTCAGGACCTTGCGGACCTTGTTCAGAGCTTTATTATGACAGAGGCGAAAAGTATGGTTGTGGAAGTGCAACTTGTGGTGTTGGTTGCGACTGCGACAGATATGTTGAATTTTGGAATTTAGTATTCACACAGTTTAATTCTGACGGTGAGGGTCACTACACCCCACTTGACCACCCAAACATTGATACAGGAATGGGACTTGAACGTTTGGCTTGTATTTCACAAGGTGTTGACAATCTGTTTGAAGTTGACACTGTTCAAAATATAATGAAACACATATGTGAAATCGCAGAAATTAAATACAAACAAGATGAGAAAAAAGACGTTTCATTGCGTGTTATAACTGACCATATCAGAAGTACAACATTTATGATAGGTGATGGAGTTGTTCCACAAAATGAGGGCAGAGGATATGTTTTAAGACGTTTGTTAAGACGTGCCGCACGTCATGGAAGATTAATCGGAATAAGAGAACCATTCCTATATAAAGTTTGTGAAACTGTTATCAACGAAAATGCAAGTGCATATCCTGAACTTTTAACACACAAAGATTATATTGTTAAGGTTATAAGAGTTGAAGAAGAACGTTTTTCTAAGACGATTGACCAAGGTATGGAACTTTTGACTTCAATTATCGACAAAATTGACAGCGATACTGTTAATGATAAAAAAATGCTATCAGGCGATTTAGCATTTAAACTATATGATACATTCGGTTTCCCAATTGATTTAACAAAGGAAATTCTTGAAGAACGTTCAATAGACCTTAATGAAGATGAATTTGTGGAAAGAATGAATGAGCAAAGAAAAAGAGCAAGAGATGCACGTTCAGCTATGAATTATGAAAGTTGGAAGAGCGATGTTCTTGCAGGATTAAATCTCAAAACCGAATTTACAGGATATAATGCCTTAAATCAAGATGCAATTGTTACTGCAATGGTTGTTGACAGTGAAAAGGTTGAATCAATGACTGAGGGCGAATTTGGCACTATAATATTGGATAAAACTTCTTTCTATGCTGAAAGCGGCGGTCAAGTTGGCGATGTTGGATTTATCACAGCTAAAAATGGTAAATTCAAAGTATTGGATTGCAAAAAATCCCCAACAGGCTTATTTATGCACATTGGCGAGATGGTAAGTGGAATAATAACATCAAATGATGAGATAAAAGCTGAGGTTTGTGCATCTTGCAGAAATGCTTCAATGAGAAACCATACAGCTTGCCATTTATTGCAGAAAGCTTTGCAAGAAGTTTTGGGTAATCACGTACATCAAGCCGGTTCGTTGGTTGACACTCAAGGTTGCCGTTTCGATTTCTCACATTTTGATGCTGTAACCTCCGAGGAACTTGACAGAGTTGAATATCTTGTAAACGATATGATTTTGTCGTCAATGACTGTTTCCACAAAAGAAATGCCAATTGAAGAGGCTCAAAAATTGGGAGCAATGGCTTTGTTTGGCGAAAAATACGGCAATATTGTAAGAGTTGTTAATGCAGGGGACAGAAGTATTGAGTTTTGCGGTGGTATTCACGTTGGAAATACTGCTGAAATTGGTTTGTTTAAAATTGTTAAGGAATCTTCAGTCGCAGCAGGAATAAGAAGAATTGAAGCTGTAACAGGGCTTGGAGTTCTTGATTTAATCAAGCAAAACAACAAAATTATGTTGGCAGCAGCAGAAAATCTAAAGCTTGGTAGTGTTAGCGAATTGCCTGAGAAAACTGCCTCAATCGTTGCTGAATTAAAGGAAAAAGACAAAGAAATTGATAAAATGTCAGAAATGTTGGCAGATATTAGAACAAATGCTTTGTTCGATACTGCACAAATAGTTGGCGATATCAAGTGTGTAACAGCTACTTTCACAGGAATTAAAACTGATGCAATGAGAAAAATGGCTGATAAAATCAAGAATGATGCACCAAATATGGTGGGAGTACTTGTTTCTATTGCTGATGAAAAGGCAACAATCGTTGCTGCTTGCGGTAAAGAAGCTATCAAAAAGGGCGCACACGCAGGAAATCTTGTCAAGGAAATCACTTCAATGCTTGGCGGAAGCGGTGGCGGTCGCCCTGACAGCGCAATGGGCGGAACAACTGATGTTTATAGAGTTGATGAGGCTTTGGCTAAGGTTAAGAGTATGATTGCAAAAATGATTGGTCTTAACTAATCTGGAATTAAAATACAGCTGAAACGAGGTGATACAATGGATTGTCTATTTTGTAAAATAGCAGAAGGTGTAATCCCATCAAAAAAAATATATGAGGACGATAAAGTCTTAGCGTTTTATGATATCGAACCTCAAGCTCCTGTGCATTTTTTGGTCATACCCAAAGAGCATATTAAATCTTGCAATGAAATAAATGATGATAATAGCGAAATTATCGCACATATTTTCAAGATAATCGCAAAAATAGCAAAGGAACTTAAACTTGATGATGGCTATAGAATTGTGAATAATTGCGGAGAATTTGGCGGTCAAAGTGTTTTTCATATGCATTTTCACGTTTTAGGCGGACGTATGCTTGCATGGCCTCCGGGTTAGTTTAAATCTTTTAAATTTATAGCAATAATTCGTTTTGGAGGTAAAAACTGTGGAAGAATTTTACACACTAAAAGTTGCAGGACTTGAACGTAAACTTGTTATTTGCCCTGTGAATGAAAAAATGTCAATAGCAGGATTTATAATGTTTTCTGATGTTGAGCTGACAATAAATTGTGCAAAAGAGCTTTTAAAAAAAGTTCCTGAATTTGACATTATTATAACTGCGGAATCAAAAGGTATTCCACTTGCCTATGAAATGGCTAGACAATCAGGCAAAAACTATATTTTGGCTAGAAAAAGTCAAAAGTTATATATGAAAAAGCCTGTTGCAGTTGATGTAAAATCAATTACAACAACAAAAGTTCAAACACTCTATCTTGATGAGTGCGATATGAAAAATTTGCAGGGCAAAAAAGTTTTGATTGTTGACGATGTAATCAGCACAGGCGAATCCCTTGCAGCATTAGAACAGCTTGTAATCAAGTCAAGCGGTAATATTATTGGAAAAGCAACGGTTCTTGCTGAAGGCGATGCGGCAAAGAGAGATGATATCATTTTTCTTGAGCCATTGCCATTATTCTTCAAAGATTAAATGAATAAAAAACCCGATTGTCAATTAAGATAATCGGGTTTTTATTATTCATTTTCAATTGATTTGCTTTTAATCTTTAAAAACGTTTATATTATTTTTAATGTAATTGTATCCTGAGAATACAGTGAAAAAGAATGCAACCCATTGCATAATCTCACATAAGAAATAAGCGTTGCCCAGAAAGCTTGTAAATGCTAGGTAAAAAATCAAGGAACTAAGCCATATCATTTGTGAGGCAGTTTTCATTTTACCCCATTTATCAGCCGCAATAACAGTGCCATTTCCCGCAGCAATAAGTCGAATTGATGTTACCAAAAATTCTCGGCTTAAAATAACAACAGTTACAACAACAGGAATATAATCTTGAGCAGTTAAGCAAATTAATGCAGACATAACCAAAAGTTTGTCAGCAAGTGGATCCATTAGTTTGCCAAAATTTGTAACAAGATTATATTTTCGTGCGATATATCCGTCCAAAGTGTCGGTAAGAGAGGCTAGGACGAATATAATAAATGCCCAAAGAAAATTATTCGGTATATTGGGTATGAGCATAAATACAAGAAAAACAGGAATAAGAATTACTCTTAAAACAGTTAGTTTATTTGGTAAATTCATAAATTATATCTCCTTTCATTGGGTATTGCAGCAAAGTTTCTGCTACATTTCTTCGCCAATTAAATCATATTCATCAACATCTGTTATTAGAACATTAACAAAATCTCCTGCATTAGGCTTGCTATTGCTCATAAAATAAACTTTCGTGTCAATGTCAGGAGCGTCCATATAGCTTCGACCCCAGTACATTCCTTCGTCATAGTCAAAGCCTTCGGTTAGAATTTTAAGCGTTTTTCCATTCATAGATTGAGCAAGGTCTTCAGCAACTTCCATTTGAAGTTCCATTATTATATCAGTTCTTCTTGCTTTAAGCTGGTCATCAATTTGGTCTTCCATTTCAAAAGCAGGAGTATCTTCCTCGGGGGAATATGAAAAACAGCCAAGCCTATCGAATTTAACTTCTTCAACAAGTTCACAAAGTTCGGCAAAATCCTCATTTGTTTCACCGGGGAAACCGGCGATGAGAGTTGTTCTAAGTGCAACGTTTGGAATTTTTGCTCTGATTTTTTCCATAAGTGATTTAATAGAATTAAAATCGCCTTTTCGGTTCATAAGCTTTAAAATTTTGCCACTTGCGTGTTGAATTGGAATATCAACATATTTAACAACTTTGTCTTCGCTGGCGATTGTTTCAAGCAATTCATCTGTAATTCTGTCTGGATAGCAGTAAAGAATTCGCACCCATTCTACTTTTTCAATTGCACAAACCTTTTTAATAAGCTCAGCAAGCATAAATTTTCCATATAAATCTTCGCCATAGCGAGTTGTATCTTGAGCGACAATGTTAAATTCCTTAACACCTTTTTCAGCAAGACTTTCAATTTCTTTAATGATGTTTTCCATTGGTCTACTTCTGAATTCGCCACGAATTAATGGGATTGCACAATAGGAACATTTGTTGTCGCAACCCTCTGCAACTTTGATATAAGCAAAGTGGGGAGGATTGGCAAGGATTCGTTCTCCCTCAAGGGATAAATCAGATTTAGGTCCGAACTCGGCAATTTTTTCACCGTTAACAGCTTTTTTTATAGCATTGGAAATATCGGAGTTTTTGCCAATTCCCAAAACAACATCAACTTCAGGTATTTCTTTTACGAGTTCTTCTCTATATCGTTCAGCAAGACAGCCGGTTACAATGACAGCCTTGAGGTTGGAATTTGTTTTCATACCGCAAAATTCAAATATTGTTTCAATGGATTCTTTTTTTGCATCTTCGATAAAACCACATGTGTTAATAATAACAGCATCACATTCGGCTGGATTAGATTTTATTTCAAAACCATCATTAGCTAATTTAGCTAGCATAAGTTCGCCATCAACTTGATTTTTTGCACAACCCAGTGACACCATTCCAACTTTTATTGACATATAAATCTCCTATTCATCTTCATTTTCGATATAGTCACGAATGGCAAAGTTGATATCTTCAAAGCTGTAACCCATTCGTACTAAATATGTAGTTATTCTGGTTCTTTCTTTTCTGTCAGTGAGAGATTTTCTAACACGTTTTTCTAAAACCGCAGCAATTCTTTCTTTGTCCAAATCGTCATCAAATTGTTCGCTTGCCTCTTTTGACATTTCTTTTTCAATGCCCTTTTTCATCAGTTCGTAAAAAATCTTTCTGGCGGAAAAACCTTTTAGGTTGTACATATCTCTTGCAAGTGCCATAGAATAATCATAGTCATTAATAAGACCATATTCTTCCATTTTATCTGCAGTTTGTTCGCAAATCTCAGGTTCACCATATTTGAGCAATTTTTCAATCAGTTTGTTACGACTATAGGATTTTACAGACAGAAGTTTATATGCTCTGTCACGAGTTATTTTGCCCTCAGATTGAGCTTTTAAGTCCAGCATTTGTTGTTCGGTTACATTATCGTCAATTTTAATTCCCGATGCAACATAAACATCAATATGCAGTGCCGCAAAGAACTCATCATCAAGAAAGATAGAATATCTGCCCCTTTGTGTTCTAGTTATATCAGTAACAACCATAGCAATTCCTTTATATTATAGTTTAATAATTTTAGCTGTCTTTTTCATCGCTATCGCTATCGCCGTCATCGTCAACATCAACATCGACTGAAACAGCAGAATTTTTTGCTCCTTTGCCATAAGCTTTTTTAGGAGTTTTTGGCATAGCGGCAAGTCTGTCAGCTTGTTCACGAACTTGTCTTGCAACATCGTTAGTAAATTCAGGATTATTTTTCATATATTCCTTAACATTATCTCTGCCTTGACCCAAACGATTTTCTTGATAGCTAAACCAAGCACCGCTTTTATTAATAATGTCAAGTTTGGCAGCAAGGTCAAGAATTTCTCCTTCTTTGGAGATACCTGTTCCATACATTATATCAAATTCAGCCTCTTTGAATGGAGGAGCAACTTTATTTTTAACAACTTTAACTCTTGTTCTGTTGCCGATAATGTCGCCGCCGACTTTAAGTTGTTCAATACGTCTAACGTCAAGGCGAACTGATGAATAGAACTTGAGGGCACGACCGCCTGGGGTTGTTTCGGGGTTACCATAAACAACGCCGATTTTTTCTCTTAATTGGTTAATAAAGATTGCAACAGTGTTAGATTTGCTGATTGCACCTGTTAATTTTCGTAGAGCTTGTGACATAAGTCTTGCTTGAACACCAACAAAAGAGTCACCGATTTCGCCATCAATTTCAGCTTTTGTTACTAAAGCAGCAACGGAGTCAATAACGATAACATCAATAGCACCTGAACGAACTAAAGCCTCAGTAATTTCTAAAGCTTGCTCACCTGTGTCAGGTTGAGAAACAAGAAGATTGTCAATATTAACTCCCAAAGCTTGAGCATAAATAGGGTCAAGAGCATGTTCAACGTCAATGAACACAGCTTCTCCACCATTTCTTTGAGCTTCCGCAACAATATGGAGAGCAACTGTTGTTTTACCTGAACTTTCAGGGCCAAATATTTCAACAATACGTCCCTTTGGAACACCGCCAATACCGAGAGCCAAGTCAAGCGACAATGAACCAGTTGGGATTGATTCAACGTTTAGGGCTGAGTGCTGTCCAAGTTTCATTACAGCACCCTTGCCAAATTGTTTTTCAATTTGAGCAAGAGCAGTATCCAATGCTTTTTGTTTGTCTGACATATTATGACCTTCCAATCTGTTGATAATTTATAATATACATTCGTTTTAAACCTAATTATCCATTTTTTAATTATATAATAAAAGTGCAATAAAAGCAACTTAAAATGCTAGAACAAATGTTCTTAAAGTATAAACTTAATTATAAGAAAAGTAAATAGAGATTAAAAATAATAATACGCAATAGGACAATTTCATATACATATATAATGTGCAAAAAATAATTTGATTTATCTGTTGCTTTTATTTCTCATTTAAACTATAATCAATCTACTTGATATAAATGTAATTTCAAACATAATAATACATCAAACTGATTACTGTAATTCCCTTTAAAACATACTAATACTATTTGAATTTATATTTATATTCCAAAGTTTGGCGAAATTATAAATAAATACTGTATTTTTTACGTTTTTGAGTTATAATGTATAATACTATATAAATAGAGGCGAGTGATAAAATGAATATACTAATTATAGGCTGCGGTAAAGTTGGCTCAACTCTTGCCAGCACACTTTCAAGAATAGGTCACGATGTTTCAGTTATAGATAGTGATAAAGAAAGCTTTGAACTTCTTGCTGACGATTTTAATGGAATAACCGTTACGGGCGTACCCATCGACCAAGATGTGCTTAAAAAGGCAGGTATCGAAGGTTGTGATGCTGTTGCGGCTGTTACAAAAAATGATAATATAAATGTTATGGTTTGTGAACTTGCAAAAGAAGTGTTTAAAGTAAACAAGATTTTAGCCAGAGTTTACGAGCCGTCACGTGAGGAAATTTTTGAAAACTTTGGCATACATACATTCTGTCCAACTAATTTGACTGTTGAATCTGCAATTTCTATATTAACTGACCGAGATCAGATTAAATATGTAAGTTTTGATTCAACTTCTGTTGCATTTTCAACGGCTAAAGTGCCTAAGCATTTAAACGGACACAGTGTAAATGCTGTCCATATAGACACCGGCGAAAAGCTAATCGGAGTAATTCACGAAGACGGCAAGTTAACACTAATCGGAAGAAATGACGATTTTGTTATTTACACAAGTGACAGATTAGTTTTAGCAAAAACTATCAATTAGAAAGGGACAGTATAAAATGAAAGTTATTGTAGTTGGTGGAGGAAAAGTTGGATTTTATCTTGCCCAAACTTTGATGAATCATGGTCATAAGCCATTCTTGATTGAAAAGTCAAAATCATTATGTGCTGAACTTGCAAATAAATTAGATATTCCTGTAATCTGCGGAGATGGTTCAACAATCGAATCACTTGAATTAGCAGGTGCATCAGAGGCGGATTCTTTAATAGGTGTAACAGGACAGGACCAAGACAATTTGATTGCTTGTCAATTGGGCAAAAAACGTTTTAATATTCCCAAAACGATTGCAAGAGTCAATAACCCCAAAAATGTTGAAATTATGAAACTTTTCGGAGTTGATATAGCAATTTCAAGTACAGATAATATTGCTAAACTTTTGGAACGTGAGGTTGATACTGCCGCAATAAAACAATTGCTTGCAATTAATAGCGGCGAGGCATCAATAAGCGAATTGTTTTTGCCTAACAATTATAAATTTGATGGAAAAACTTTGATACAGTTAAAATTGCCGGAAACTTATGTAATAGTTTCTATAATACGTGATGGAACGTTGATTATTCCTCGTGGTAATACGCAAGTTTGCAGCGGCGATAAAGTTATTGTTCTTTGCGACAACAGTGTTGTTCACGATTTAAGCAAAATACTTGCCATTGAATAGCAATAATCAGCTAATTTAGAATTTAATATATGAAAACAGCGATTACAAAAAGTAACCGCTGTTTTTTTAAAAATAAATGCTGTGTAACCTAATAAAAGATTGCAATTTCAGGGAATAATATAGCCAATAAAATCTAATTTATAATTTAGCATCAATTAGAACTCTCTTGATATTTTTCTTGTATGCCTCAACACCAGGTTGGTCAAATGGGTTGATATTATCTAAAATACCATTAATAGCACAAGATTTTTCAAGAAAATATATTAAATTGCCTAAATTATATGTATCCAGTTTTGGCACATCAATCAAAATTACAGGTACATTTCCACCGCAATGGGCATCGATAACGCCTTGAACAGCTTTATCATTAATCACAGAAAGTTTTTGGTTGGTGAGATAGTTCAATCCGTCAGCGTTTCCATCAATATCAGGGATAACGCAATCGCTGTCATCTAATCCGAATTTGAATATAGTTTCAAATAAAATTGGAGAACCATCTTGTATATATTGCCCAATTGAATGTAAATCTCTTGTATAAATAGCTACTGTTGGAAGGACACCTATACGGTTTTTTCCCAAGCTTTCGCCGAAAAGTTGTCTATGCCATTCAAGAAATAGTTCAGTTGAAGGCTCAAAAGCAGCTGTCATTTCAACAGTTTTTCCCATATCGGCTAAGAATTTTCTTGCCAGAGCATATTGATAACAGTTATTTGCCGAGAAATCTGTATTTGCAAATTCAACTTCAGCATCATAAGCACCTTCCAGAAGCTGTTCAATGTTAATTCCGCTGACAGCAATTGGCAAAAGTCCCACAGCGGTTAAAACAGAAAAACGACCTCCGATATTTGATGGGACAACTAAAGTTTGATAGCCATATTTGTTGGCGAGTTGACGCAAAACACCATTTTTTTCATCAGTTGTACAAATTATTCGTTCACAAGCTTCATCTTTTCCGTAGCGATTTTCAATATAATTCTTAAAAATTCGGAAAGTAGCTGATGGTTCAAGAGTAGTACCGGATTTAGAAATAACGTTTAAGCTGACATTTTTATTTTCGCAAAGTTTCAAAATATTGTCCATATAACTGCCGCTTAAATTGTTTCCGACAAAATATATTTTAGGCGAATTTGAATTAAAATCGTTGTAGAACTGGGAATTAAGTGCTTCAATTATGGCTTTAGCACCGCAATATGAGCCACCCGCACCAACTACAATTAAAATATCACTTTGACTTTTAATTTTCTCAGCAAGTAACTTAATTTTAGTTATTTCATCATCTGAAACTTTAAAATTAAGCCAACCAACCATTTCCTTTGCACAATTCATTTCGTGCAGTTTTTGGTGAGCTGACGAGATGTCGTATTTATTTGTAATATTCTCATTATTTTCAAAAAAAGTTTTAATAGTAATACCCATTTTAATATTCCTCCTTTTCATTCTTCATTTAATTATAACTTAATTGTGCTGGGTTTACAAGTTCAAATTGTATGCCAAATTTTATTTAAAATCGTGCAAATTAGTCCGATAAATGATGTGGCAAACTTGCTATTTTGAATATTTTGCTATATAATATGTTTGTATATTTATGAACGAATACAAAAAATGTTTTATATAATTGTTATAAAAAGGTAGGTTATTTGATGCAAACAAGCAGTAATAAAAATAATGAAAAGATTTTAATTGATGGAATACCATATTTTGATGAAAATACCTGTAGAATTATGGCTGGCCCATGTGCGGTTGAAAGTCGTGACCAGATTTTATTCACTGCTGAAGGCTTAGCAAAAATGGGAATAACCATATTCAGAGCAGGAACTTTTAAGCCGAGAACTGACCCCAAAACTTATCAAGGCGCAAGAGAATTGGGACTTAAATGGCTTGAAGAAGTGCGTGACGAGTTCGGTATGAAAATAATAACTGAAACTTCGGATATGACGAATTTTGATGCAGTTGAGAAATCAACGGATATTATACAAATAGGTGCAAAATCTATGTATAATACGGCGCTTTTGAGTGCTGCCGGAAAATCGGATAAGCCAGTGATGTTAAAACGTCATTTTGGTGCAACTGTTGCAGAATTTTTGAAACTGTCTGAATATATTGTACAAGAGGGAAATTCAAAAATAATGCTTTGTGAAAGAGGCATACGAACTTTTGAAACATCAACAAGATTTACATTGGATTTATGCGGGGCTGCTGTTATACAAGAAAAAACAAAATATCCATTGATAATTGACCCATCACATTCAATGGGATATTCCTATGGTGTGCCAAAAATCGCAAAAGCCGCAGTAGCATTTGGCTGCAACGGACTTTTGATTGAAGTTCATCACAATCCGTCCGAGGCAAGATGTGATAAGGAACAAGCAATCGACTTGGAACAATTTAAGCAAATATATCAACAGCTAAAACAAATTGGAGAAGTTGTGGGAAAAAGAGTTATATAAATCCTCAAAATATTAGGTGAAATATATGAAAAAAAACAAGATACTCAACGAATATTTATTAACCGCACTGGGAACAGTTATTTTCTCATTTGGGCTGTATTTTTTTATGTTCCCACAAAATTTATCCGCTGGTGGTATTGCAGGATATGCAATGATTATTTCAAGCTATATTTCTGTACCAATTTCATTGATAACATTTAGTCTTAATATATCACTTTTGATTATCGGATTTATTTTTGTAGGGCCTTCATATGGCGGAAAAACGATTTGTTCAATATTGACTTTATCTTCATCAATGTTCCTTATGGAAAAATTTGTTCAGCTCCAAAAACCGCTTACTAATGAGATTTTCTTCAATTTAATCTGTGGAATAATTATAACAACATTCGGAGTTTCAATCGTTTTCAACCAAAACGCATCAACTTGTGGAACAGATGTTATAGCCACAATATTAAAAAAATATCTGGGAATAAATATGGGAATAGGACTATTTTTGGCTAATAGCGTTGTGATAATCGGCTCATATTATTCTTATGGTTTAGAAATCGCAGCGTTTAACGCATTTGCTTGTATGCTAAATAGTACATTTATAAACTTTTTCCTTGATGGATTTAACAGCAAAAAAGAAGTTACAATTGTGACGAAAAAGCTGAAAGAAGTGCAGAAATTCATTGTGGAAAACCTCAAACGAGGCTTGACAATTTATAGGGCAGAGGGCGGATATAGCGGAGAAAACAAGAAGATTTTGGTAACAATAGTTGATAGACACCAATATTTATTATTGAAAAAAGAATTGAAAATGTTGGATTGCGATGCTTTTCTAGTAACGAGAAATTCTAAAGAGGTTTTAGGCAATGGATTTGATAGACTATAGTTTTGACAAATAACACAAGTTATCAATTTTTTATCACATTTATATAAGAAATAATCTATTAAATTGCAGTAATATTTTATATGTAATTATTACAACAGTGTTGAAGAATAGAGGGGATAATTATGCTAATAAGTGCTTTTTCGTCTGTTTACACCAAGTTTAAGCTGACATTTTATTCAAAAATTTTCAGCAATTTGGAAGAAAACAAAGAAAGTTTGACAACTATTGAAACTTGTTGCGTTGAAACTATTTATGCACTGAAAAGACCAACTATAAATGAATTTTCAACATTTTTGAAAATATCTCCTCCAAATGCTGCATATAAAATAAATAGGCTGATTAGAAAAGGCTATATCAAAAAAGTGCAGTCAACCACCGATAAAAGAGAATATTATTTAGAAGTAACTGAAAAATTTTTGAAATGTTATAATTTCAGCTCAGACTATGTTGAAACGATTGTTGAAAGAGTTATGAATAGATTTCCTGAAAAGGATTTACAAAAATTTGAATATATGTTAAATGTTATTGCAGATGAACTTATGACTGAGGTCAAATTAGACTCAAGTTCTAATGATTGACACGATATTAAAAAAATATTTTTTTGATTTTCTATAAAATTCCATTTACATATAAAGATAAATGGTGTAAAATTATATACTGTGATATTTTCAAATTTATGAGCTTAATGATTAAGTGGAGGTAATTTTATGAAGGTAATAATTGTAGAAGACTATGATAAAATGAGTGAAGTTGCAGCTGATATTCTTGCAAAACAAATCACTGAAAAACCCAATACGGTACTGGGACTTGCAACAGGCTCAACACCAATTGGAATGTATAAAAAGTTAGTTGAATACTATCAAAATGGTAAATTAAATTTCAGCGAAATAAAATCATTTAATCTTGACGAATATTGTGGTTTACCAAAGGATAATGTACAAAGTTACTGGTACTTTATGCATGATAACTTATTTAATCATATAAATATTAAATCCGATAATGTGAATATGTTTGATGGCGAAGAAAATGATGCAAAAAAGGCTTGTGAGGAATATGACATGGCAATCGAAAAAGCCGGTGGAATAGACTTGCAGATTTTGGGTTGCGGTCACAATGGACATATTGCATTTAACGAACCAAGCACAGAATTTAGCAAAAGTTCACATCGTGTTGAATTACAAGAGTCAACTATCAATGCTAACAAACGATTGTTCGCCGATGTAAGTCAAGTACCAAAAACATCATACACTATGGGAATAAAAAACATAATGAATGCAAAAAAGATTGTTATGCTAGTAAGCGGTGAAGATAAGGCATTAACTGTACATCAAGCTTTTAATGGCCCAATTGTTTCAACAGTTCCAGCTTCAGTTTTGCAACTGCATAATGATTTTACATTAGTTATGGATAAAGCTGCTGCATCAAAATATGTAAAATAAATATTGCTAAAAAGCTTGCTGTAATGCAGTTTTACAATTGTTTAACGTACAATTAGCTAACTATCATTAGTTACTAAACTATATAACTATCAAATAAATTAATTGATATCTAAAAATAAAGGCATTGCCTTGGAAATAAATAAGTATGTTAATTATGCTGAAAAGCAACGAAAAATAATATATTTTATCTGCTAATATTATTGTTGACATATTTAAAATTAAACTATATACTGTAGATAACAATTAATATATTACTTGTGACTGACGGATAAAGTGTTTAACACTGTGGAACAAGTAATGAATCAGCCGACCGTCTGGGCAATCCAATTAGGATTGCCCTTTTTTGTTTATGTGAGATAATGAAAGGAGCATTTATATGAATAATAATGCTTGGAGAAATTTCAATGGCGAAACTTGGAAAGATGAAATTAATGTAAGAAATTTTATTCAAGAAAATTATCGCCCTTACGAAAGTGATGATAGTTTTTTGGCTAAAGCTACAGACAGAACTACGAAATTAATGGATAAATTAAACGAATTATTCAAAAAAGAACAGGAAAATAATGGTGTCTTGGAAATAGATGCTGATACGGTTACTTCGCTTTTAACTTACAAGCCGGGTTATCTTGATAAAGAAAATGAACTGATTGTTGGTTTGCAAACTGACTCACCTTTAAAGAGGGGCGTTAACCCATTTGGCGGAATGAAAATGGCAAAAGAAGCTTGTAGAGCCTATGGAAGAGAAGTTTCTGAGAAGATTTTAACTGAATTTAAGTATAGGACAACCCATAATGACGGAGTTTTTAGAGCATATACACCTGAAATGAGAGATGCACGTTCTTGCGGAATAATCACTGGTTTGCCAGATGCCTACGGAAGAGGACGTATTATTGGTGACTACAGACGTGTTGCACTTTATGGAATTGACAGATTAATTAAAGAAAAACAAAATGATAAGCTGGAAAAAGGCAAATTATCAATGGACGTTGACAATATTCGACTTGCTGAAGAATTATTTCAACAGATAACATTTTTGGGTTATCTAAAAGATATGGCTGAAATGTATGGATTTGATATTTCAAACCCTGCAACCAATACAAAAGAGGCTATACAATGGCTATATTTTGCATATCTTGCAGCAATTAAAGAGCAAAATGGTGCAGCTATGTCCCTTGGAAGAGTAAGCACATTCCTTGATATTTATATTGAACGTGATTTAGCAGAGGGTACATTGACCGAGATTGAGGCTCAAGAACTTATTGATGATTTTGTTATGAAGCTGAGAATGGCAAGACATTTAAGAACACCTGAATATAACGAATTGTTTGGCGGAGATCCTATGTGGATTACCGAGAGCGTCGGCGGTATGGGACAAGACGGACGAACACTAGTTAGTAAGACGTCGTATAGAATGTTGAATACACTATATAATCTTGGCACTTCCCCAGAGCCAAACTTGACAATACTATGGTCAGAAAATCTACCTGAAGCTTTCAAAAGATTTTGTGCAAAACTATCAATTGATACTGATGCTATTCAATATGAAAATGATGATATAATGAGAGATATTTATGGTGATGATTATGCAATTGCTTGTTGCGTATCGGCTATGACAATCGGAAAACAAATGCAATTTTTCGGGGCAAGATGCAATCTACCGAAGCTTTTATTGCTTGCTTTGAATGGCGGTATGGACGAAAATAAAAACATACAACTCGGACCAAAGGGCAAAATTTTCGATGCCGACAAACCTCTTGAATATGATGAAGTTATGGAAGCCGTTGAAAAATACAGAAAATGGCTTTGTGCTTTGTATGTCAACACAATGAATATAATTCATTTTATGCACGATAAGTATGCCTACGAAAAAACACAGATGGCTTTGCACGATACAGATATCGAGCATACAATGGCATTCGGAGTTTCCGGATTATCTGTTATTACAGACTCATTAAGTGCAATAAAATATGCAAAAGTAACCCCAATTAAAAACGAAAAAGGGTTAATTTGTGACTTTGAAACAGTTGGAGAGTTTCCTAAATATGGCAATGATGACGACCGAGTTGACCAAATTGCAGTTGAGATGGTTCGTGATATGGAATCAACATTAAAAGAGACACCAACATACAAAAATGCAAAGCACAAGCTTTCTGTTTTGACAATAACATCAAACGTTATGTATGGCAAAAAGACAGGTGCAACCCCAGATGGACGCAAAAAAGGTGAACCATTTGCACCAGGAGCAAATCCAATGCACAATAGAGAGATAAATGGCGCATTAGCCTCATTAAATTCAGTGGCAAAAATCTCATATGACTATTGTCGTGATGGTGTTTCCAATACATTTTCAATAATTCCGTCAGCATTAGGCAAGGATATGCAAACTCAAGTTACAAATCTTGTGTCGATTTTGACAGGCTATTTTAAAAAGAAGGCACATCATATCAATGTGAATGTAATGGATAGGGAAAAGCTTGTTGCTGCATTTGAAAATCCTGACCTATATCCAAATTTAACTATCAGAGTTTCGGGATATGCAGTTAATTTTCACAAGTTAAGCAAAGAACAACAAAAAGAAGTAATTATGCGAACTTTCCATAGTAAAATGTAATCGCAGACTATCAATCAATAGTGGACAGTAAGATGCTGTCCACTATTTTTTATGTAAATAAACTAACTAACGTTAGAACGCTTAATAGGCTAAAAAAAGCAGTAACTATCTGATGATAGTTGCTGCTTTAATTAATTATCTTGTTCCTACGAATTTAGCAGGATTTTGGTATTGACCATTTTTAATGATTTCAAAGTGACAGTGTGGACCTGATGACCTGCCTGAACTTCCTGACAATGCAATAAGTTCGCCTTTTTCAACCCATTGACCGGGAACAACAAGAAGTTTGCTGTTGTGTCCATATAG
>JAVWQH010000005.1:29118-69351 GCA_036635475.1 Oscillospiraceae bacterium
CTTGTGACTTTTGAATATCCTGTGTTATAATCTTTGCTGACGGTTCGTTCAATTTTGAAAGGTATTTCATCATTATAGTTAGTTGTAACAGTACGTTTAACTTCCAAATATGGAACAGCTTTTGAAATTAAAACTTCTTGTCCGATTAAAAGTTTTTCTTCAATATTAGGATTAAGAGCCTTTAATGTGTCATATGGCATATTAAACTTCTGTGCGATTATTGAAGGCACATCGTTTTTTTGTACAATATATGTTTTTTGTTGCTGATTATATCCTGTTAGAATGGATTCCATCGTGTCAAATTTAACAACTGATGTAATAGGATATAAGCCTTTTTTAAGGTCGATTTTTTTAATAAAACTAACTTTTTCGCTAGGTTCACCAGTTCTATTTCCAGCAATTATGTTGTCTAAGAGTATGAATAAATTTGATGAATTTTCGAGCGCACCGACGAATTTTTTATCTACATAAAGACCATCGGCTTCGATTAGCTCATTACCTGAAGCGGAGATGATTTTATTGGTTAGGTCATCAATTGAAGTAACAGATGTCTTGTCCACAACTTCCAAAGAAAATCTTGGAACAGTATCCAAAGGTTTTTGATAACTTTCGTGAATAATTCTATCTCTCATCATTTTTTCAGCTTTATAGAATTCCGACTCTGTGTTAATATATCCAATATCAATGCCGTTATATTCAACTTTAAGAGCATATATTATTGAATTATAGTGGTTAAATACATTGATTGTGAAAATTAAAGCAATAATAGGAATTATAAAATTAAAGCATTTGTGTCCATAATAAAAGAGATTTTTAAATAGTGATTTTGCAATTTCAATGCAGATACTTCGCTTGGCACTGCCTGTTAAATTTCCTGCATTAATGCAAAGCTTTTCGATTGTTTCAATTTTTGTAGCAAAGGCTTGCACAGGATTGAGTATGATGCGAAATTGAGAATAAAAGTACCCATGGATTTTGTCAAAAGTTCTTATAAAGCTTTTTTTAATTTTAGATTTATAGACAAAATAATTTATTGTTAAGTTACGTTTTGTATGTCTAAAACAGCGTATAATATAGCAACCTATAAAGTAAATATAATTATAAATAGTGTTGAAATAAAATTCCAAGTTATTGTGCGAATTTGACTTTTTGGGGGGCATGTTTTGGTTCAAGTTACTTTTTTCATTAAGTTCAGGTAAAATATTATCACTTCCTTGAGAACATACAAAATATATTTTTTAATTACAGTACCTCACATTATATAATATATTTGCGAAAAAATCAACTTTTGTCATATAATTTTCCCATAGAGTTTTTATTTGTCATAATAACTAAAAAGGCTGCAAAACTTTTGTAATGCAGCCCCTATTTTAAGGGAGCTTTAGCTTATTTGGCTATTAAAAGATTTCTCTACCCATAAAAGTTTTGCTCCATTAAAGGTGACATTTATATTTTATGCCGAACTTAAATATTGGTAACTTAACATAAAATATAAAAGTTTGATATTGGATATAAAACTAACACTATTATAGTATAATATTAATTTTAATTGTATTTGTTCTGTATAATAATATTATCTAAGCTTATAATATTATTAGTTTTCCTTTCAAAGCGTTTGCGTAGCTGTTCTATAGGAAGGAAAAACTGCCAGCAGGTGCATTTATGTGCCTGCTTTTTATTACATTTTGATATTATGAAAAGCAATAAAATCCGATTATACTATTCTATTTTGTAATAACGATTGACAAAAAAACTATAATAAGATAACCTAAAACAGTAAAAAGAAATATTATACAGTAATATATATTAATTGGAGGAATTACAATGAAAATCCTTGATGCAGTTGGTAAACAATGTCCTATTCCTGTTATAATGTCAAAAAAAGAGGTAAAAGAAGGCACTGAGCAATTTGATATAACAGTTGATAATGAATTTGCTGTTGAAAATCTAAGAAATTTTGCACTTACTGTTGGTTACACAACAACTTCAAATAATGATGGCAATAATTTCGTTGTACATTTCAATAAAGTTGCTGATGCCACTTGCGAATGTGCGTGTTGTAATGAGATTAAAAATTGGGCATTATTCGTTGGTAAAGACACAATCGGCGATGGAGAAAAAGAACTTGGAACTAATCTAATTCGTATGTTTTTCTACACATTAAAAGAAGATGCAGATATTCCTAAATATATTTTGTTTATGAATAGTGGTGTTTTTCTTGCAACAATGGACGAGCAAATTGTTGAGCATTTAAAAGCACTAGAGGAACGTGGAACAGAGATTTTAATATGTGGAACTTGCCTTAATTTTTATAAAATTCAAGTTGAACCGCAAGTTGGCAAAATAAGCAATATGTACGATATTTCCGACAAGATGAAAATAGCCGATAAAGTTATTACATTATAGGTGAATTTATGAAATATTGTGTAATAACCTTTGCTAATACCCATAGTGCAATCGCAGCCCAAAAGCTGCTTAATGGTGTGATTGATTTCGAGATAATGCCCACATTGCGTGATATAAGCCAAAGTTGTGGCATTTCTATTAAGCTTGGCTATGACGATGAACCCAAAGCAAGGCAAGCTATTTTGAATGAAATTGACCCAACAATGTTTTGCTTTTATGAGGTAGTGCCTGAAAATGGCAAGAATACCATAACAAAAATGCTATAATAACTCTCAATAATAATATATTTTCAGAAGAAAAGTCGCCTCTTTTTTAAACATTAGAGGCGACTTTTGCTTTATATTAAATTAGAAAATGTTGGATTACTGCTTTTTTGTATAGTTTCAAGTGATATTTTAATTTCATCTAAATCGCCTAAAATAATTCCTTTTTCATCGCTGTATTTTATCATTTTCCCTATTCTCGCAATCAGTGCAGAAACCTGTTCAACTTCGCTATGCTTGATGCTGGTTTGCAATTTTTGTTCATTTTTTAGCCAAAAATCCAGAAGGTCTTCATAGCTGCAAAGAGCTTCTGATGTGTTGTCAGAAATAATTTCCTCTTCAATTTTTTCGATTTTAACAATGGTTTCATCAATGACATTGTTCAAAAAAACAGTTGAAATTGTGCAAGTAGCGACAATGCTTAGTGATATAATTATGGCAATAATAATTCGATTCACTTTTTGCCCGCCTTTTCTTTTAGTACAATATGAAAATCAGCACTTCTGTCACAAGTCATCAAAAAAACATCGCTTTTTTTGGATTTATGTTCAGCAAGGATTTTATTAAGCCAAACTTCGGATAAATTGCAGTAAGCTAACGAATTATAATTGATTATTCCATCACTTATAATAACAGTTGGAGGGGCATTATCAGAGGTTTTGATGGGAAGTTCTAACATTTGAGCTGTCACATTTCTAGCTTGAAATCGCTGATAAACGGACATTTTTCCTGTTGTTTCAACAATGGCAAAAGCGACATCACGAATATCAAAAATTCCCGAAAAACGAAGTTGTGCCATTAAATCGTCAATAGAAAAACGCAAATTTCGTAGTTCTTCTTGGTCGATTATACCGTCACGAATTATTGTTCTTGGAGTACCTGAGATAATTTTTCTGGCTTTTTCGGATTTTAACGTTAAAATAGACATAAAAATTTCAAATGCAATAAGGGTTAAAATAGGCATAACACCTGTTGCAAACGGGATATTAACGTCCTCAATAGGCAAAGTTGCAATATTTGAAATGATAATAGTTGACACAAATTCAGAGGGCTGTAATTCGCCCAGTTGACGTTTTCCCATAATTCTTAAACCAAACACAATCAGTGCATACAAAAAAATAGTTCTAATAACAATTATTGACAAAAATATCCCACCAATCACTAACTTATACTGTTATTATTTGTTGAATTTGTTGCTTTATTCCTATTAAAATAGTATAATAATCTTATCAAAAAGTATTGTGAGGAAAAGTATGAATAGCTTTAGCTTTTTTGGTAATATTATGATGACGATTGTACCAATTATAGTTGTAATTGGCTTTATTTTAGTGTTTGTATCAATAATATCTCAGCTTGTTAGAAGTAGTAATGAAAACCATAAAAACAATAATTCCCCTATTTTGACAGTTGAAGCAAAAGTTGTTGCCAAAAGGGCAGATATACAACATTATAATCGCAATAATTCCAACGATAATTTTAATCATTCCACAACAACAACCAAATATTATGCAACCTTTGAATTTGAAAGTAAGGACAGAATGGAATTTCTTGTTCCCGAAAACGAATATGGATATATAATTGAACAAGATATGGGCAAACTTAACTTTCAAGGGACAAGATTTTTGAGTTTTGAAAGAACAAAATAATTTTATATTACTATTTAATCAGGAGAAAATTATGATTTTTTCAATGGAAAATTGTACGTTATGCCCAAGAAATTGTGGCGTTGACCGTACTAAGTCTTTGGGATTTTGCGGAATTGGGGACAAAATTAAAGTTGCAAGAGCAATGTTGCACAAGTGGGAAGAGCCTGTTATAAGCGGTAAAAACGGCTCGGGAACAGTTTTCTTTTCAGGGTGCAACTTAAAATGTTGTTTTTGCCAAAATGCAAAAATTTCAAAAGAATGTGTGGGAAAAGAACTCGGCATAAATGAACTGGCTGACTTATTTTTGCAATTGCAAGATATGGGTGCGGAAAATATTAATTTGGTAACAGCCGGTCACTATTTGCTGCAAATTATAAATGCACTTGATATTGCAAAACCAAAATTACATATTCCGATTGTATATAATACAGGTAGCTACGAAAAAGTCGAAGCTATTAAAATGCTTGATGGCTACATTGATATTTATTTACCGGACTTAAAATATGTAAACTCGCAAATGTCAAATAAATATTCCAACGCACCTGATTATTTTGAAGTTGCAATAAATGCTATAAAAGAGATGAAAAGGCAAGTTGGAAAAAACGTTTTTGATGAGCAAGGAATGATGAAAAACGGCATTATTATCCGACATTTGATTATGCCTATGGGATATAAGGACTCCATTGAGGTGCTGACAAGTATTGCTGACGAATTTCCTCTTGATGAGATTTTAGTTAGCATTATGAGCCAATATACACCCCAAGGAGAAAGTAAATATAAGGAACTTAATCGAAAAATTTATACTATTGAGTACGAAAAAGTCATAGCGAAAGCTAATGAACTTAAAATAAAGGGATTTATGCAGGAAAGAACTTCCGCAAAAAGCGATTTTACTCCTGAATTTTCCGATAAAGCAATTCTTTTTTAGCAAATACACCAAAAAATACGTTTTATTTTATGTATAATATACTGATGTAACAAAATTAATTTATATTAATTTAAACCATTGAAATTTTATGATGAATATTGTAAAATTTAATTAGATAGTTTTTTATGGAGGCTGATGAATGATACTCTCGAAATTGATGGGTTATAGTTTCTGTGAGCATTTAATGTCTAACAAGACAAATAATGCAAAATTTAATACTTATCCAATTCAAACACTGGGGGTTAGTGTGTCTTTTAACCATAAGAAATCGTCATAATAAACAATCATAGTAAAGTTGCGTTTTTTTTCGCAACTTTTTTGTTTTTATAAAAAGTGGAGGTAAGAAAGATGAAAAAACGTGTAGCAGTAATTATGGGTAGCGACAGCGATTTGCCTGTTGTTAATCCGGCAATCGAACTATTGAAGGAACTTGGCATTGAGGTTACAGCGAAAGTTATGAGCGCTCACAGAACCCCTCATCAAGCTGCTGATTTTGCGTCAAGTGCTAAGGAAAACGGCTTTGGAGCAATAATTGCCGCAGCGGGAAAAGCTGCACATCTAGCAGGAGTTTTAGCAGCACACACAACACTTCCTGTAATAGGTATTCCTGTTAAATCCTCAACTCTTGACGGACTTGATGCACTTTTGGCAACAGTTCAAATGCCTAAAGGAGTTCCTGTTGCAACAGTTGCAATTGACGGAGCTTATAATGCAGCATTGTTAGCAGTACAAATGATGGCGATTTATGATGATGATTTATCCGCAAAACTCAGTGATATGAAAGCTAAAATGGAAGCAGAAGTTTTGGCTAAAGATGCAGCATTGCAAGAAAAGCTGAAATAGGATTTTATTATTACATTATACATTAAAGTTTCAAACAGTAATTTATAAATAAAAAAATCTATAAAACGAAAGGCAGGACGACCTGTGTTAGATAATTTACACGAAGAATGTGGCGTTTTTGGAATATTCGATAAATCCGGAGAAACCGATGTAGCTTCAATGACTTATATGGCACTTTATGCCCTCCAACATAGAGGACAAGAAAGCTGTGGAATTGCCGTAAACGATGATGGAATTATTAGTTTACATCGAGATGTTGGACTTGTACCTGACGTTTTTAATCGCACAATACTCGACAAATTGGGCAAGGGAACAATAGCAATGGGTCATGTTCGCTATTCCAAGGCTGCTCAAGCTGATAGAGCAAATGCTCAGCCTCTTTTCATAAGACATGTTAAAGGCCCGATGGCAATTGGATATAATGGTGCATTGACAAATGGGGCAGAACTACGCCACGAATTAGAGTTGACAGGTGCAATTTTTCATACAACAAATGATGCTGAAGTAATAGCTTACAAAATTTCAAAGGCAAGACTTGAAAGTAAATCCATTGAAGAATCAATCGAAAAAGCAATGTATGAATTAAAAGGTGCTTATTCAATTATTGCGATGTCGCCTAAAAAGCTGATTGCGGCAAGAGATGAAAACGGAATAAGACCACTTTGCTTAGGAAAGCTTAATGACGCATATGTTTTTGCTTCTGAAAGCTGTGCATTTGATACAATCGGTGCAACATTCATAAGAGATGTTAAACCGGGTGAGATAATTGTTATTGATGAAAACGGAATGAGAACAATCGAAACTCATTGTGGCAAAAAGGGCAATTTATGCGTTTTTGAATATGTTTATTTTGCAAGACCTGACTCAGTAATTGAGGGTTCAAGTGTACACGAGGCAAGACTTCGTGCAGGAGCATTTCTTGCTAAGGCTGCACCAGTTGAAGCTGATGTTGTAATTGGAGTTCCCGATTCTGGACTAGATTGTGCGTTGGGATATGCAAGAGAATCTGGAATAGCATATGGTGTAGGTTTTATCAAAAACAGATATGTTGGAAGAACTTTCATTCAACCAACTCAAGCACAACGTTTAAATGCTGTAAGAATTAAGCTTAATGTTTTGGCTGCAACAGTTAAAGGCAAGAGGGTTGTTTTACTCGACGATTCAATTGTTCGTGGAACAACAAGTGCAAGAATTGTTAATCTTTTGAGAGAAGCCGGTGCAACTGAAGTTCACGTAAGAATTTCTTCTCCACCATTTATAAATCCTTGTTATTTTGGAACAGATGTTGACAGCAAAGAAAATTTAATTGCTTGTAGAATGTCAATCGAGGAAATAGGCAAGGAAATCGGTGCAGACACAATAGCATTTTTGTCCATCGAGGATATGAAAAAAGTCCCAGGAATTGATGATATCGACTTTTGCGTTGGCTGTTTTACAGGAGAATATCCTGTGCCGATAGCTTGCCAAGAATGTCACGACAAATATTCTTGTAAAATCAAAAAATAATTACAAAATTAAATCGGAAATAATATTATTAAATTCACCGATTTACAATAGCTAAAATAAATCAAGCCTTATCGGCGGAATGGAAGGTAAGTTATGAAAGAAAGTTTTAGTAATAGTTATAAGGAAGCAGGCGTTGACGTAACAGCAGGTTACAAAGCAGTTGAATTGATGAAATCCCATGTTGCAAGAACAATGACATCTGGAGTTCTAAGTGGAATTGGCGGATTTGGCGGAGCATTTGAACTTGATTTAGAGGGAATAACAAAGCCTGTTTTAGTTTCCGGAACTGATGGAGTTGGAACAAAACTAAAACTTGCTTTCCTTTTAGATAAACACGATACAATTGGTATTGACTGCGTTGCAATGTGCGTTAATGACATTATTTGCTGTGGTGCAAAGCCATTGCTATTCCTCGATTATATTGCATTGGGAAAAAATGTTCCCGAAAAAGTTGCTGATATAGTTAAGGGAGTAGCTGACGGCTGCGTTGAAACAGGCTGTGCATTAATTGGCGGCGAAACAGCAGAAATGCCTGGATTTTATCCAATAGATGAATATGACGTTGCAGGATTTAGTGTTGGTGTTGTTGACAAAAACAAAATGATTAATCCTGAAAATGTTGAAGTTGGAGATGTTATGATTGCATTGCCTTCTTCGGGAGTACATTCAAACGGATTTTCACTTGTAAGAAAAGTATTTAACCTTGAAAAAGAGCCTCAAAATGTTTTCAACAAAGTTTTGGGTTCAACACTGGGAGAGGTTTTGCTAACACCAACAAAGCTTTATGTAAAGCCAATTCTTGAACTTATTTCAAAAATTAATGTAAAGTCCATTGTTCACATCACAGGGGGAGGTTTTTACGAAAATATTCCTCGTGCATTGAATGACAGAACAAAGGCAGTTGTAGATAAAAACAAGGTTCGTGTTCTTGAAATATTTGATTTAATCGCTAAAACAGGAAATATTCCTGAAAGAGATATGTACAACACATTCAATATGGGCGTTGGTATGATTACAATTGTTTCAAAAAATGATGCTGAGCAGGCTCTTAAAATATTAAAGGCTCAAGGTCAAGATGCCTATATCATTGGAGAAATTGAGCAAGGCAACAATGAAATTGAAATTGTTGGCTAGTCAATATTGAAAGAGGGACAGAAATCATAATGGTTAAAATAGCTGTGCTTGTATCGGGCGGAGGGACAAACCTTCAAGCTCTTATTGATAAGGAAAATGCGGGGGAATTGGGACTTGCAAAAATCGAACTTGTAATAGCCTCCAATAGAAAAGCCTATGCTCTTGAACGTGCTGAAAAAGCCAATATTAAAACTGCTGTTGTGAGCCGTAAAGAATGTGAAGACAGCAAGGAATTTGACACAAAAATCTTGAAACATCTGAAAGATAATGGCATTGAACTTGTTGTTCTTGCAGGCTTTTTAAGTATTCTCGGAAAAGATATTATCAATGAATATCAAGACCGAATAATCAATATTCACCCATCATTAATCCCATCATTTTGTGGAAGTGGTTTCTATGGATTAAAAGTACACGAAGCGGCTCTTACATATGGAGTTAAAGTTACAGGGGCAACTGTGCATTATGTTAATGAAATCCCAGATGGAGGAAATATAATATTGCAGAAGGCTGTTTATGTTGAGCCGAATGATACTGCCGAAACCTTGCAAAGACGAGTTATGGAGCAAGCTGAGTGGGAAATTTTGCCTAAAGCTACTGCAATGGTTTGTGAAATTATCGAAAAAAACAGAGAAATATCACAACAAAATAATTCTAATAAATCCTCAAAACCGCTTTAAATCGCTGCTTGTGCATTAACATATTATTTTCAAGAAAGGAATATTAATATGAATATGATTAAAATTTCCGATGAATTAAAAGGAAATACATATCCGGGAAGAGGCATTATTATTGGCAAGAGTGCTGACGGAGAAAATGCTGTTATGGCGTATTTTATAATGGGACGTAGTGTGAACAGCCGCAACAGAGTTTTTGTGAAAGACGGACAAGGGATAAAAACTCAAGCATATGACCCAAGTAAGCTAACTGACCCGTCACTTATTATATATTCACCTGTTCGAGTTTTAGGCGACACAACAATAGTTACAAATGGTGACCAAACTGACACAGTATACGATATGATGTCTAGGGGAATATCATTTGAAGATGCGTTAAGAACAAGAGAATTTGAGCCAGATGAACCTAATTTTACACCGAGAATTTCGGGTATGCTAAATGGATTTGACTATAAGCTATCAATTCTTAAAAGTGCAAACGGAAATCCTAATTCTCACCAACGTTATTTCTTCGATTACACCTCACCATTAGCGGGAGAGGGACATTTTATTCATACATATAAATGTGACGGCAATCCAATCCCATCATTCGAGGGCGAGCCAACTCTTGTTGCACTTAATGGCAATATAGATGATTTTACAAGGGAAATTTGGGAAAGCCTTAATGCTGACAATAAAGTTTCGCTTTTCACAAGATTCATTAATATTGCAACAGGCGATGTTGAAACAAGAATTATTAATAAAAATTGCTAATAATCCTAATCGGTTAGCAACAAAGATAGTTGTAAATTGAAAGGAATGATGAAAATGTCTAAAGAATTAGAATTGAAATATGGCTGTAATCCCAATCAAAAACCATCAAGAATATTTGTTGAAAATGGTGAATTGCCAATTGAAGTTTTGAATGGTAGACCGGGTTATATCAACTTTATGGACGCATTCAACAGTTGGCAACTCGTAAAAGAACTTAAACAAGCAACAGGACTTCCTGCTGCTGCATCTTTTAAGCATGTTAGCCCAGCAGGTGCTGCTGTTGGAAAACCCCTTTCTGATACACTGAAAAAGATATATTTTGTAGATGACCTTGAACTTTCTCCACTAGCTTGTGCATATGCAAGAGCCAGAGGTGCTGACAGAATGTCATCATACGGAGATTTTGTCGCACTTTCTGATATTTGTGACATTCAAACAGCAAAAATGATATCTCGTGAAGTTTCTGATGGTGTAATTGCTCCAGATTATACAGAAGAGGCACTTGAACTGCTTAAAACCAAAAGAAAAGGCTCTTATAATGTCATAAAAATTGATGAAAATTATATTCCAGAAGCAATTGAACGCAGAAAAATTTTCGGAATTACATTTGAACAGGGCAGAAATAACCTTGCAATAACAGAAGAAATGTTGCAAAATGTAATAACAGACAACAAAGAAATTCCTGAAAATGCTAAAATTGACTTGCTTATTTCTTTGATTACACTGAAATATACACAATCAAATTCAGTTTGCTACGTAAAAGATGGACAAGCAATCGGAATTGGTGCAGGACAACAGTCAAGAATTCATTGTACACGTCTTGCCGGAAATAAAGCTGACATATGGTTTTTACGTCAACATCAAAAGGTTCTCGACTTGCCATTTAAAACAGGAATTAAAAGAGCAGACAGAGATAACACAATTGATGTATATATTTCTGACGATTATATGGACGTATTGGCTGACGGCGTGTGGGAAAATTTCTTCACAACAAAGCCTGAACCATTAACAAGAGAAGAAAAAAGCAAATGGATTAGCACATTGACAGGTGTTTCACTGGGTTCTGATGCGTTCTTCCCGTTTGGCGATAATATTGAACGTGCTCACAGAACAGGTGTTTCCTATATAGCTCAGCCTGGTGGTTCAATTCGTGACGATAACGTTATTGAAACTTGCAATAAATACAATATTGCTATGGCATTTACAGGTATTCGTTTATTCCATCACTAATTTTTGATTACAATTAAAATAAAAAGTCGAAAGGTAGTGAGAAAAATTAAAATATTAGTAGTAGGATCGGGCGGAAGAGAACACGCAATTATAAAAAAGCTCAAAGAAAGCAAAAGAAATCCCGAGATTTTCGCTTGCCCAGGAAATGGTGGAATATCAAAGGACGCAACTTGTGTTGATATTGGTGCGAAAGATATTGATGGTGTTGTAAAATTCTCAAAGGAAAATGCAATTGATTTAGTAGTTGTTGCTCCAGATGACCCACTTGTTTTGGGAATGGTTGATGCACTTGAAAAAGAGCATATAATGACATTCGGGCCAAACAAAGCCGCCGCAATAATAGAGGGCAGCAAGGTCTTTTCAAAGAGCCTTATGAAAAAATACAATATTCCAACAGCAGCTTATGAAGTGTTTGACAATCAAGAAAACGCTATTGCATACATTGAAAAGCAAAATGAGTATCCTGTTGTTATAAAAGCTGATGGATTAGCATTGGGAAAAGGCGTTATTATAGCTGAAAACCATATTGATGCAGTTAATGCGGTTAAATCAATAATGGAAGATAAAGCCTTTGGCGAAAGCGGAAATCAGATTGTTATCGAAGAATTTTTGACAGGACCAGAGGTTTCTGTTCTTGCATTTACTGACGGAAAAACGGTTAAACCAATGGTATCTTCAATGGATCACAAACGTGCTTTTGATGGAGATTGTGGCTTAAACACTGGCGGTATGGGTACTATTGCACCAAACCCTTGTTACAAAGTTGAATACCAGACTGAAGCTATGGAAAAGATTTTTTTGCCCACAATTAATGCAATGTCAAAAGAGGGAAGAGCCTTTAAAGGTTGTTTGTATTTTGGCTTGATGTTGACACCGAAAGGGCCATATGTAATCGAGTATAATTGTCGCTTTGGTGACCCAGAAACTCAAGTCGTTTTGCCACTTCTCAAGACAGATTTTATTGATATTATTGAAGCAATTTATAATGAAGAACTCGATAAAATCAATATTGAATGGGATAATAATTTTGCGGCTTGCGTAATTTTGGCAAGTGGCGGTTACCCACAAAGCTACAAAAAAGGCTTGGAAATCAGCGGACTTAATCCAGAGGGAAACCTTGATGGTGTCACTGTTTACCACGCAGGTACAAAGCTTGTTGACGACAAATTTTTCACTAATGGCGGACGTGTTTTAGGAGTTACTGCAATAGGGGATACGCTGAAAAATGCCCTTGCTAAATCCTATGAAGCTTGCCAAAAAATCGGCTGGGAAAACGTTCACTACAGAAAAGATATCGGACACAGAGCATTGTAAATGTCTTAAATATTAACCAATTATTATATTGAAAAGAGCATTCAGAAAATCCTTTAAACGGAAATTCTAAATGCTCTTTTTTTTAATTCAGCGGAAAAAGTTTATGTCAGAACTAATTATTTAGCCATAAATGCTTCAATTTCATCAATTTCTTTCATAACTTCTGCGGTTAAATTGATACAGCCATTTTCTGTTATTAAAATGTCATCTTCAATTCTGACACCAATTTTCCATTCGGGAATGTAAAGTCCAGGTTCAATTGTTTGTACACTGCCAACCAATAGGTCATAGGAGTTTGTTTCAATATTATATCCAACATCGTGATTATCAAGTCCCATTGGGTGAGAAAGTGAATGAGGATAATACTTTCTAAGTTCGCTGTCTTCTTTGATAAGACCGAGCTTTTTAAGTTCTTGTACAAAATAAGGTCTGACAACATTTGCATCAAGTTCTTTGCCAGTCATACCTGGTTTTGCGGCGGTAATTGCTCTTTTGTTAGCTTCAAGAACAATGTTGTAAATTTCTTTTTGTTTATCTGTAAATTTGCCGTTGGCTGGAATTGTACGAGAAATATCACTGCAATAGTGATTCCATTTTCCGCCTAAATCAAACAATACAAGTTCGCCATCGTTTATTTGAGAATCGTTGTATTCATAGTGCATAGTGCAAGCATTCTTGCCTGTGGCAGCGATTGTTGGGAAGGAATATTCTTTCACGCCACGTCTTTCAACTTCATAGCTAAATGCTGCATCGAGCTGGTACTCAAACATATTAGGTTCAATATCGGAAAATATACGTTTAATCCCCTCATAAGTGATTGAAATTGCTTTTTTAATTTCATCAATTTCTTCTTCTTCTTTAATGTATCTCATTTGACAAATTGGTTCGTATACATTTTTAATTAGAATGTGAGGGTAGTTTGATTTGATTTTTTCAGCAAATTCAAACGACGGATAAACAACTTTATCTGAAACATCACGATAAAGGTCAAGATAAACGTTTTCAACCATAGTTGGAGTTAAAAGATTAAATACAAAATTTTCAAATGTTGAAAGATATTTAACTTCGTCAATGCCGGAAATTTCTTTTGCAATAATATCAGTCAACTGTCTGCCTCTCCAAAGCTGATATTTTTCGCTGTAATCGTTGATGAACAAAATTTGCTTAGCAATACCTTTTCTTTTTGTGATAACAAGAATGAGGTCGTGTTCGCTAAGACCTGTCATATAGAAAAAATTGTTATTAACATAAAAAGGGTAGTTTTCATCTTCTGATTTTACCACATCTTTCCCTGCAAAAAGCAGAGCAGCAGAATTGTCCTGCATAGAGTTAATAAGTTTTTGTCTGTTTCTGATAAAAAAGTTCTTGTCCATTTTAAAAATCCTCCTATGTATTTTTGAATATACTGTTGCGAAAAAACTTCTAAAATAAAATTTTATACAAATTTCTTAAATAATTATACCATTTTAAGACTTGTTTGTAAATTATATTATTGCAAAATATTGAATAAAGGTAGAAATTTTGTAGTTGTGCTATAGCGAAAGCTAAAACAATTAAAACTTACTTGATTATTTAATAAATATGTTGTAGAATGTATAAAGACAATGTAATAATTTTAATATATAATCTCTAAAATATCTCCGATTTGAGGGTGAATTTCATTTATGAAACAAAATAAACAAGAACTCTTGCTGAACGAGCCTAATTTGTATAAGTCGTTTACAATTTTAGCAACTCCGGTTTTTCTTTCAAATTTTCTAAAATCATTTCACGATGTTGTGGACACATTTTTTATAGGTCAAATTCCAAATTCAGTTGCAGCACAAGCGGCAATTTCCATTTCGTGGCCATTGCTTGCGATTTTCACATCGCTTAGTATAGGCTTTTCAGTGGCAGGTGTTTCAATTATCAGCCAAAATCTTGGTGCTGACAAAAACGAAGATGCGAAGAAATATTCGGGCTTGCTCTTTACAATGGCATTAATGTTGGGAGCGATAATTAACGTATTTTTATATGCCTCAGCTCCATTTGTAATGAAAATGATGGGTGCGGAGGGAGATGTTTTAGCTTGTGCGATAACGTATATTCGTGTGCGGTCGTTTGAAATGTTATTTTTGATGATTTTCACCGCCTATCAGTCAATGCGACAAGCCTCTGGGGATATGTCGTCGCCTGTTTATTTGTCAAGTATGGCAGTCATATTGAACATATTTTTAACTTGGTTGATGGTTAATGTGCTTAATATGGGCATTTTTGGTGCAGCATTCTCAACTTTAATTTCACAAATAATAATAACACCATTTGCACTTTATCTTTCATTTCACCCTAACTGTTCATTATATGTATCTTTAAGTGACTTAAAAATTGATATTCCGAAAATCAAACTTTTGTTTAATGTTGCGATGCCTGCCGCATTAGGGCAAGCAATAAGTTCCTTGGGATTTTTAGTGCTAAACGCATTAATATTGGATTATGGCCCTGTTGTTGTTGCCGCATTCAGCAATGGTAACAAAATTTCAAATATGTTGCTTATGCCGGTTGGAGCATTGGGAACTGTTCAAGCGGCTTATATAGGGCAGAATATCGGAGCTAACAACAAAGAACGTGCCATGGCGGCATATAAAACAGGAAGAAATCTGGGACTGATTATTTCTGTAATTGGCTGTTTGATTTTATATCCATTTCGTGAGGCATCAGCGGCTCTTTTGAGCAATAGCAGTGAAGTTATTGCTGTAACAGTGGAATATATGATATGGGTTATCTTGTTGCAGCCATTAATGGCGATGTTCCAAAATTATATGGGCACATTTAATGGTGCAGGAATGACAAAATATACGATGATATTTTCCCTTGCACGTTTATGGCTGCTCAGACTTCCTCTTATTCTATTCTTCAAAAACTTCACAGACTTTGGAAGAAGCGGTATATGGTATTCGATGGTATTAAGCAATTTAATTATCCTAATTCTCGGACATTATTTCCTAAAAAAGATGACTTTTTCAAAATTGTCAGATAAGTAATCCGCACAGATATAAACTTATAATTCTAATATTTAAGCTGTATTAATATAATATTCGTTTAAATATAATTGAAAGTTTAATATTGCGTGTTATAATTAAAAAATAGACATAGTGTAATAATATTTTAAGGAGAACAAATATGAAAGCATACGAAAGATTGATTAACTACACAAAATTTCCAACAGCATCAAACGAAAATTGTCCTGATTGTCCATCAACTAAGTCACAAATTGTGTTTGCAGAGTCACTTGTTGAAGAAATGAAAGCTATTGGTATTTCAAATGTAACTTTGGATAGAAATGGCTATATTTTTGGAACAATTCCTTCAAATATAGAGAAAACAGATGCACCTGTTATAGGATTTATTGCACATATGGACGTTGTTGCTGATGTCCAATACAAAAATATAAAAGCTAATGTTGTCAAAAACTATGACGGAAAAGCCTTGGTTTTGAATAAAGAACAAAATATTGTTATGACTCCTGATGAGTTTTCTTCTATGAAAAATTATATCGGCAAGGATTTGCTTGTTACAGACGGAACAACACTTTTGGGTGCAGATGATAAAGCAGGTATTGCAGAAATTTTGACATTTGCTGAAACACTTTGCAACGATAGTTCAATCAAGCATGGAACAATCAAAATTGGCTTTACACCTGATGAAGAAATCGGAAGAGGTGCTGATTTATTTGATGTGCAAGGCTTTGGTGCAGACTTTGCATATACTTGTGATGGTGCAGCTTTTGGCGAAGTTGAATATGAAACATTTAACGCATCAACTCTTAAAGTGTCAGTAAAAGGCAAAAATATCCACCCAGGAAGTGCAAAAGACAAAATGATCAACTCAATTTTAGTAGGTCAGGAATTTTTGTCCTTGTTGCCATCAATGAGCCGACCTGATAAAACAGAAGGATATCAAGGATTTTTCCACGTTACATCTTTCAATGGAACAATTGAAGAAACCACTTTTTCCTGTTTAATTCGTGACCATGATTTAGCTTTGTTGAAGTTAAAAGAGGAATATGCAAAACGAGTTGGCGAGGAACTCAACAAGAAATATGGCGTAGGCACAGTTGACGTTGAGATTAAAGAAGGCTACTATAATATGAAAGAAAAGATTTTGCCACATTTTCACTTGATTGACACAGCTTATGAAGCAGTACGTGAAATTGGTGGAAATCCGATAAGCGTTCCAATAAGAGGCGGAACAGATGGCTGTCGCTTGTCATTTATGGGATTGCCTTGTCCTAATCTTGGCACAGGTTCCCATAATCACCATGGTAAATTTGAATATGCTTGCGTGCAAGAAATGGATAAAGTAGTTGAATTGTTAGTTAAAATTGCAGAAAAATACGCAAAATAAAATATAATATATAAAATAGAAATCCCCTTATTTGTGATAAAATAGGGGGATTTTATTACAATTTCAATTGACAATAACAATGTAATATTATATAATAATTTGAATTACTATACATTTTATGAAAGATTAAATGCTTAGTTAAAATAATGAATTAAAGGCTTGAAAGAGGTGCTAATTTATGAAAGAAAAAATAAAAGATTTTGTTGTTATGACGCTTGGAACTTTAATTGCTGGGGTTGGTATTTATTTTTTTAAATTCCCAAATAATTTTTCCACAGGCGGTGTCAGCGGTCTAGCAATTATTCTAGCTAAAATAATCCCGAATATTTCCATTGGACAAATGGTATTAATGATTAATATTGCTTTGTTGATAATTGGATTTATATTTTTGGGAAAAAGTTTTGGTGGGAAAACAGTATATTGTAGTCTTTTACTCAGCTTTTCTTTAACTATTTTGGAGAAAATAGTTCCAATTACTGCACCTTTGACTAATCAGCCATTAATGGAACTTATTTTTGCAGTTTTGCTTACTTCAATAGGCAGTGCGTTTCTTTTTTATTCCAATGCCAGCAGCGGTGGAACTGATATTATTGCAATGATTTTGAAAAAATATTCAACAATGGATATTGGAAAAGCACTTTTGGCGAGCGATGCAATTATTGCAACTATGTCAATATTTGTGTTTGGTATTCAAACAGGATTATTCTCAATTTTGGGTTTAGTCAGCAAATCTTTTGTTGTTAATATTGTTATGTCTTCGCTAACGTTGTCGAAAAACTGCATTGTTATAGTCAACAAAGAATATTCGAATGAAATTTGCGAGTTTATTACAAAGGTTTTACATAGAGGTGCAACAATTTTGGATTGCAAAGGTTATTATACTGATGAAGAAAAAACAGGTATTATTACTGTAATCAAAAAATCACAAATTCCTGCATTGCGAACCGAACTTAGAAGCATAGATAAAAAAGCTTTCCTTGTTGTAACTAACACAAACGAGGCTTACGGACGTGGATTTAATATTATTTAGTGATATATTAAAAAAATATTTCAACGAAAAATGGCTTAGATATCCGATATATAATCAATTTTATATATCGGATAAATTTATTTTCAAAAAAAGCTTGACATTTGAAGAGTATGGACTTATACTGTGAACATAGTTTAGCAGATAGGCGCTTTAAACTGATAAAGTAAATTAAAGAAAGAGGTACATAATAATGAAAACAACTAAAAAGTTAGTTGCGTTCATTTTGTCGGTAGCAATGATGTGCTCATTCACAACAGGCTGCTCTTCAAAAACGAACACGGAAGAATCAAACAAAAAAACTGAACAAAAGAAAATCGGCATTATTCAATTTGTTGAACATGAAGCTCTTGACCAAGCATATAAAGGCTTTATTGACGGACTTAAAGAAGAAGGCTTTGTTGATGGAGAAAATATCAAAATCGACTATAAAAACGCACAAGGTGAGATGGCAAACTGCTCAACAATTGCTACAAAACTTATAAACGACAAAAATGATTTGATATTGGCAATTGCCACTCCTGCTGCTCAAGCAATGGCAAATGCAACAAAAGATATTCCGATTTTAGTAACTGCTGTAACTGACCCTGAAAAAGCTCAGCTTGTAGAAAGTAATGCTGTTCCCGGTGGAAATGTTACAGGAACTTCTGATATGACACCCGTTGCAAAACAACTAAACCTTTTAAAACAACTTGTTCCAAATGCTAAAAAAATAGGCTTTATGTATTCCTCAAATGAAGCCAACTCAACAATTCAAATTGATATTGCAAAAGCAGAAGCAAAAAAATTGGGACTTGAAACAATTGATGCAACTGTTTCGGCTACAAATGAGCTTCAACAAGTTGCACAATCACTAGTTGGAAAAGTTGATGCAATTTATCTTCCAACCGATAATATGATGGCAACAGGTATGGCAACAATTTCGATGGTTACCGAGTCTGCAAAAATCCCTGTAATATGTGGTGAAGAAGCTTTGATTGCAAATGGCGCTCTTGCAACATATGGCATAAACTACTACAATTTAGGAATTCAAACAGGTAAACAAGCAGCTAAAATTCTAAGAGGAGAAGCAAAACCTGCTGATATGCCAATAGAATACATCGAAGAAACAAATCTAACTATTGATTTAGACAGAGCAGAAAAACTTGGAATTACTGTTAGTGACGAACTAAAAGCTCAACTTAAAAAGTAATTAAATAAATTAACAGAGGGACGAAATTTGTTCCTCTGTTAAATCGTATAAAGGAGAAGAATAATGAATATTGGTGCGATTTTTGCCGCAATATTTGGTGCGGCATCTGAAGGAGTTCTTTGGGGAATAATGGTTATGGGCGTGTACCTTACATACAGAATTTTGGATTTTGCAGATTTAACTGTTGATGGTAGCTTTGCCCTTGGAGGCTGTGTTGGTGCAATTATGATTGCAAAAGGTGTTAATCCAATACTTGCTATTTTTATTGCAACTCTTGCTGGTATGGCAAGCGGTTGGGTTACCGGTATGCTTAACACAAAATTCAAAATACCCGCAATTCTTTCCGGAATTCTTACAATGATTGCCTTATATTCAATAAATATGAGAGTTTTGGGTGGAAAATCAAATCTTCCTCTCCTTGGCGAATCAACATTAATGGATATGTGCATTGAAACTTTCGGTGTAAGCCAAAACGGTGGAAAGCTGATTATAGGTATAGTTTTTGCAGTGATTATGATTGCAATACTCTACTGGTTTTTCGGAACAGAACAAGGCTCATCAATTCGTGCAACAGGTAGTAACGAACAAATGGCAAGGGCATTGGGAATAAATACAGATAAAACAAAAATTTTCGGTCTTATGATTAGTAATGGACTTGTTGGTATGTCCGGTGCATTAGTTGCTCAAGGTATGGGTTTTGGCGACGTTGGAATGGGCAACGGCACAATCGTTATGGGACTCGCTTCTATAATAATAGGTGAAGTTATTTTCGGTGCAAAATTTTCTTTTGCATATAAGCTGATGTCGGTTGTTATTGGCTCAGTTATTTATAGATGTATTATTGCGATAGTATTGCAATTGGGATTGCGTTCAACAGACCTCAAACTTTTCACAGCGATTATTGTTGCATTGGCACTTGCAATACCTGAAATTAAGAAAACACTAAATTCAAGAAATAAAAAATCAATGTCAAAAGGAGTGAACCAAAATGCTTAAAATTGAAAATGTGATTAAATTTTTCGACAAAGGCACTCCAAACGAAAGAGTGGCATTGAATAATATTAATTTGAAGATTAATGATGGCGATTTTGTTACAGTTATCGGCGGTAATGGAGCAGGAAAATCAACATTAATGGGGATAATTTCCGGAGCAGTTATTTCTGACTCAGGCAATATTTTTATTGATAATGAAGAAGTTACATTGATGAAAGAATATGCAAGAGCCAAAATGTTGGGAAGAGTTTTTCAAGACCCATCAATGGGTACTGCACCCGATATGGAAATTGTTGAAAATCTTGCAATGGCTAAAAGACGTGGAGAAAAAAGAGGACTTAGATGGGGCATTTCCAAAGAAGAAATCGAAGAATATGGAGAAAAACTAACCAATCTTGATTTAGGTTTGGACAAGCGACTTCATTCAAAAGTTGGATTGCTTTCAGGTGGACAAAGACAAGCACTAACTCTTTTAATGGCAACATTGCAAAAGCCAAAACTACTTTTGCTTGATGAACATACAGCCGCACTTGACCCTAAAACAGCACTGAAAGTTATGGGATTGACAGATAAAATCGTTACTGATAACAAGCTGACAACCCTGATGATTACACATAATATGCGTGATGCACTCAAATATGGCAACAGATTAATAATGCTTTCAGAAGGCAGAATAATTTTTGATGTAAGCGGAGAAGAAAAGAAAAATCTTACAGTTGAAGATTTACTCAAAAACTTTGAAATTTCCGGCGAAAGTTCTGTAGATGATAAATTGCTATTATCATAATTTAATTTTAATATGCCGATAAAAAGCAATATTTACTTTTTTGAAACAACATTAATACAAAAAAATAATGGACGCCATCAATTTATATGATGACGTCCATTAACTTTTTTAAAAATACAATTAAATCTTAATTTTTCCGCACATAGTTTTAACTTGATTAACGTTTTGAGTTAATTCTTGGGTGGTTGCAGAACTTTCCTCAGCAGTTGCAGCACTGTTTGGAGAACTGAACTAATTTGTTTTGAAACTGTTAAAATCTCTGCAATCGCTTTTGCGCATATATTTTTGCGGTTAGAATAATCCGCTGATATTTCCGTTTTCATCAAGGTCTATTTTTTCCGCAGCCGGAACTTTTGGAAGTCCGGGCATTGTCATTATATCTCCTGTCAAAACTACAATAAATCCTGCACCAGCACTCACTTTAACGTTTCTTACAGTAATTCTAAATCCTGTTGGACGTCCGAATTTTTTTGCATCATCGCTGAAAGAATATTGGGTTTTCGCAATACAAACAGGTAAAGTTCCAAAGCCTAATTCAGTTAATTTTGCAATTTCTTTATTGGCTGCTGGGGCAAAATCTACGCCATCGCCGCCGTAAACTTTTGTAACAACTGCCTCGATTTTTTCTTTGATTGTGCAGTCGTCTTCGTAGCTGAATTTAAAGTTATTTTCGCCATTTTCAACAAGGCGAACAACCTCATTAGCAAGCTCAATTCCGCCATCTCCGCCTTTGCCCCAAACTTCTGATAGAGCAACGTTAACGCCTTTTGATTTGCATTTATCTTCAATTAATTTTAGCTCATCTTCGCAGTCTGTAGGGAAGCGGTTAATGGCAACAACTGTGGGCAAACCGAAAACTAGAGTTATATTTTCAATGTGTTTGAGCAAATTGCCCATACCATCTTCAAGGGCTTTCAAGTTTGGCTGAGATAGGTCGGTTTTTGCAACACCACCATGCATTTTAAGAGCCTTAACTGTGGCAACAATTACAACTGCATCAGGACGCAAGCCTGCTTTTCTGCACTTAATATCAATGAACTTTTCTGCGCCAAGGTCTGCACCGAAACCTGCCTCAGTGACAACATAATCAGCCAGTTTCATTGCGGTTTTAGTTGCGATAATTGAGTTGCAGCCATGTGCTATATTTGCAAAAGGTCCACCATGAATTATTGCGGGAGTGTGTTCAAGAGTTTGAACTAGGTTTGGCTTGATAGCATCTTTCAAAAGTGCTGCCATTGCACCTTCTGCGTTGAGTTGACCTGCTGTAACAGGCACTTCCTCACGTGTATAACCAATTATAATATTGGCTAAATTTTGTTTTAATTCTGCAATATTGTTGGAAAGGCAAAGTATTGCCATAATTTCAGAGGCAACTGTAATGTCAAATCCGTCTTCACGTGGAACTCCGTTTGTGCGTCCGCCAAGACCACAGGTTATGTTTCTCAACTGGCGGTCATTCATATCTACAACACGTTTCCAAGTAATTCTGCGACAGTCTATTTGAAGCTGATTTCCTTGAAAAATATGGTTGTCAATCATTGCTGAAAGCAAATTGTTTGCTGCACCAATTGCGTGAAAGTCACCTGTAAAATGAAGATTTATGTCCTCCATTGGTACAACTTGAGCATAGCCACCGCCTGCCGCACCGCCTTTTATTCCAAAAACAGGTCCTAGCGATGGTTCACGCAATGCAACAACAGTTTTCTTGCCGATTTTTTGCAAAGCATCGCCAAGTCCAACAACAGTTGTTGTTTTTCCCTCACCGGCAGGAGTTGGGGTTATGGCTGTTACCAAAACAAGTTTGGCTTTATTATTATTATCACTAAGTTTGTGTATGTCTATTTTAGCCTTATATTTGCCGTAAAATTCCAAAGAATCCATCTCTAATCCGAGAGTTTGTGCAACTTTTTCAATTGGGAACATTGTACATTCTTGTGCAATTTCAATGTCTGATTTATATCCCATAATATTTTTCACACTCCTATTTTTTATTATAGTGTTTGATTATTTGCTTTTAATAATCAATATCATTCATACTTTATATACTAACATTTAGTAGTTTTTTTTTCAAGAGATTATGGATATAAAAAGAAAATTTCTTGATTTAATAAAAAAGAGGTAACCGACTTTTGCCGATTACCTCAATATTTTTATTGGAGATTATTTCTTTTCGATGCTGAAATTTGCAAATCTTGCAAGGAGAACTGCACCGATACAAGTGATTATAATTTCTGGAATCATATATGAACCATTATATAGTACATTATATATTGCGAAAAGTCCGTTGCCTGTGAAGTTTTCTGCAACAGTTGCACCTAGTCCAAATGCAAAACCTGGGGTTTGTAACATTTCGGTTGCATATGTAACATCGTTCCAAAGTACAAATCCGCTGACAAGATGACAAACGTACCTCAACCCAAGCGCAACCACAACTCCCGATACTAAATCCATTGTAACATTCTTTGTCTTGCCCTTGAACATTCCGCCCAAGCCAATGCAAGTGTAGGGCAGCATATAGTCGAACAAAAGTGTTGCAAATACCATTAATATTGATGTGCCTGCTGGGTAAAATCCGCCCGTTAGAAGTTGAAGTAAGCTGAATGCGAAGCCCGAAAGCAAGCCCCATTTTAAGCCATTTCGATAGCTTATAAAGATGATTGGGAGCATACTGCAAAGAGTTATACTTCCGCCGTTTACCCAAATTCCCTCGAACTTAGGGAAAAAGCTTAGGACTGTTGCAATTGCCAATAAAATTGCACTCTCGACCAAAATGTGGATTTCCTTTGATGTTTTTGTTGCCATTATAATTACCTCTTTAAAATATATTTTGACATAAAAAAACCTGTGGCATTTTAAAACCACAGGCGCATTAAGGCAATAATATACCGAAAGCTCCCTCCGTCGGAATTACCCGATTCAGGTTCTAGGGTTATACGTTTTAAACGCATTCTCAGCTTTTAAGCACCCCTGTTTCATGTCTATACTATTATATGTCATTTGCAGTATTTTGTCAAGTTTGTTTATTTTTAGTCATTATAGTGTATTTTAAGCATTATTTACAAGGTAATTTGATACAAATTGTACATAATAACAAAATTGCTTAATTTCACAAAATCTTTTGTATTTTCGCTAACTTTTTTTATTTACAACCGATATATGTATTGTAAGCATTTGAGAGGTGAATATTTCATCTTCCCAAATAAAACAAATATAGTGGGTCGCTAAGGATAGTTGCCCCCATAATTTTAAGGAGGATTTGTTATGAGAATTCAACATAACATTACAGCACTAAACGCACACAATAAACTTGGTGTTAACCAAAACTCTTCTTCTAAGAACCTTGAAAAATTGTCTTCTGGTTTCAGAATTAACAGAGCTGGCGACGATGCTGCTGGTTTGGCTATTTCCGAAAAAATGAGAGGTCAAATTCGTGGTCTTGATATGGCTAACAAAAATGCTCAAGATGGTATTTCTCTTATCCAAACCGCTGAAGGTGGCTTGAATGAAACTCACTCCATTCTTCAAAGAATGAGAGAGCTTGCTGTTCAATCATCTAACGGTACTTATAAGAACGAAGTTGACCGTCAAAACATTGACAAGGAAATCGGCGCTCTTAAATCCGAAGTTGACCGTATTGCTTCTTCAACTCACTACAACGGCATTAACCTACTAGATGGTTCTTTGGGCGGCGGTTCTTCAACTGCAGGCACACAAGCTGAACTAACTCTTTCTAATATGGCTAAAGCTAATGCTGCTTATAAAGTAACAGATGCAGTTAAAGGCGTATATACATCAGATGCTCTTTTAGGCGCTGAAGCAACAGGTCTTAAAAATGGAGATACATTTAGCTACACTGTAAACTATACTGACGAAGCAGGAAAAGAAAATAGCTTGAAGTTGGACTTTACAGTTGACTCAGCTAACAAGAAACTTGTTGCAGCAGACGGAACAAAGTATGATTTAGCTGATGGCACTAAGTTGTCAGTTGCTGAATTCGGTGGAGCTACAGTTAAAGAACTTGAAAAGACCGCTTTAGGTTCTGCATTTACTATTACTGGTGGAGGTACTGCTGTTCCAACATTCACAGCTAAAGAGGGCGGACTTGGTCAAATTAAAGTTACAGGTAACTCTGTTACAACTGTAAAAGATGGCGTATATGCTAACGCTACTGTTGCAATAACAACAACAACACCACCTGCTGATGCTTTTGAAAGTATCGACATAACAAAGCTAAAGACATTTGACGGTACAGATGCTACTAAAGATATTTTTGAAATCAATGGTCAAAAATTTGCATTTGCAACATCTGCAGACAATGCTAAAAAACTTGGCAGCGATGTAAACGTTGTTATCACTAAAGCTGTTGATAAAGTTGTAGCTGCTGACGATGGTGCAGCAATGGTTAACTTAATTAATCAAAAAACTGGTTTGGTTTCCGCTGTAGCTACAAATGATATTCAATTGAAAGCTGCTCCTGGTTCATCTACTGCTGGTAAAGGCAGCTTGATATTCCAAATCGGCGCTAATGGTGTTAAGGATCAACAAGTTTCCCTAAAAGTTGGCGATATGTCTTCTAAGGGTATTGGTATCAGCAACATCAGCCTATTGGAAATAGGATCTTCCAATAAAGCTATCGGCATTATTGATGACGCAATCAATACAGTTTCTGGTACAAGAGCTGACCTTGGTGCTCTTCAAAACAGACTAGAACATACAGTAAACAACCTAAGCACAACAAGTGAAAACTTGACAGCTGCTGAAAGCAGAATCAGAGACGTTGATATGGCTAAGGAAATGATGGACTTCACAAAGAACAACATTCTTTCTCAAGCTGCTCAAGCAATGCTTGCTCAAGCAAATCAACAACCTCAAGGTGTTCTACAACTTCTACAATAATTTATACAAATTATATAGAAATAAAAAGACGGGGCAAAAGCCTCGTCTTTTTTTTGCATATATTTTTAAATTAAAGCAAATTCCCATTGACAAAATTTTACAAGAATGTTAGTATTATATCAAATCCAAGGTAGTATTATTAAACTAAAAAAATATTAGGAGGATTATAAAATGGTTAAATTTACAATTAACTTTGATGGCAGTCACGCACAAGAACTCAAGGACGCATTTTTTGGTTCTTTTTGGGACGGCGGTTTGGATCAATACCTAGAGGGAAGATTTTTGGAAGAATATGGACTAACATTAGATGATGTTGATTATGGAGAAAATGGAAATCCAATCATAAATACTGATAATGCAAAAATTTAATCCGAAATAATCTAAGCAAAGTTTGAATAATACATAAAAAGGTGCTGTAGCAAAACGAAAGTTTCGCCGCAACACCTTTATTTTTATGTATTATTGAAAATTATATCTCACTTCTGCCCTCAAGCGCCCTGTATAATGTTACGTCGTCGGCATACTCAAGGTTTCCTCCAACAGGAATACCGTAAGCAAGCCTTGTAACTTTAATGCCCATAGGTTTTAGAAGTTTTGAAATATAGATAGCGGTGGTTTCGCCCTCAACAGTTGGATTGGTTGCCATAATAACTTCTTTTACGTCATTATCTTTCATACGCAAAACAAGTTCTTTGATTGAAAGTTGGTCGGGTCCAATGCCGTCCATAGGGGAGATTAGTCCAAGAAGAACATGATAAAGACCATGGTATTCTTTTGTGCGTTCCAAAGCGAGCAAATCTCTTGAGTCCTCAACAACACAAATTGTTGATTTATCTCTTGAATTGTCCTCACAAATGGAACATATTTCTTTGTCGGTAAGGCTTTGGCAACAACTGCATTTTTTTATTTTCTCGTGAGCCTCCAAAATAGTTGAGGCAAATTCCTCAGCACGTTCTTTTGAAAGACCGAGAACAAAAAAGGCTAAACGTTGAGCAGATTTTTTGCCGATACCGGGTAAACGTTCAAATTGGTTGACCAATTTTTCAAGAGGAACAACATTATATCCCATATGTTAAAATAAGCCGGGAAGATTTAGGTTGCCGGTTATTTTCTCCATTTCAGCAACGTGCAAATCTTCAACTTTTCTGATAGCTTCGTTTACAGCAGCCACAATCAAATCTTGTAGCATTTCAACGTCTTCAGGGTCAACAATTTCAGGTTTTATTGAGATGTTTTTGATTTCTTTTTTTCCTGAAATAACAACTTCAACAACACCTCCGCCTGCAGTTATAGTATGTTCAAGTTGTTCAAGCTCGTCTTGTTTTTCCTGCATAGTTTCTTGCATTTTTTGAGCTTGTTTAATCATTCCTTGCATATTGTTTGGTTGTCCGCCACCAAGTCCTTGTGGTAGTCTTGCTTTCATAATATACCCTCCATTTTGAGCTAAAGGCTCGATCAAATTTTAATTTATTTAAGCTCAATTTCTTCCGAAGAAGTGTCAAGCTTATTAATGAAATCATCAAGTGGGTCAGCTTTTTCAGAAATAGTGTACATATCTTTTTTGAAAGGGCCCAGTTTGAATTTTTTGCCTGTGACGTCTAATGTGGCTTTACGCAAGCTGTTTCTTGCATATTCGTTTTCACGCACCAGAGATAAGAAAAGCTCATTTTCACATTCAACCAGCAAAACGTCATCAGAGATGTAAGCTTTGGAATTAATCAAAGAGCCATATAAGGCACCATTCACCTTTTCAAGATTAGCGATAACGTCAGCCCATTGTTTAAGGGGAGTTGCGTTTTTCTTCATAGCTTCTTTGACATTAACGACTTGATTTTCAAGGGTAGGAGCAGATTTAGTTATATTATCATTAGCTGATTGGGGATTTTGGGAAGAAAACTTAATCCCGTCAGAAATAATCTTGTTAAGTTTAGTTTCGAGCATATCAATTCTTTTAGAAACGTTATCATCAGACTTCAAGTTTTCTTTTGAAAAACAAAGTCGCATAACACCCATTTCCAGTTGTAATGCACGCATTGTTGTTGATGACATTGAATCCAAAGCAGTCTGCATTTCTTTTAAAGCAGATAAAATCTTAGCAATCCCCATTTTTTCAGCTTGTTCAACCATATGTTGAGTATTTCTGCCACCTGAAACATATTTTTCGGGAGTAGAAACAGAAATGCAGAGCATAAGTTCACGCAAATATTCAACCATTTGTTGACAAAGCCTTTGAGGTTCAACCGAGTTTTCGTATGCAATATCGAATGCGTTCAAAACGCCGCCACAGTCCAAATCAATAAGCATATCAACAATTTTAGAAATATGTTCATTCCCCGCAAGTCCAGTCAATCTTGAAACAACGTCAGAGGTGATTGGTTCATTAGCCGAAGAACAAACATCAAGGATAGAAAGAGCATCTCTCAATGCGCCTTTAGCTAAATTAGCAATGAGCATACCGCCTTGTTCGTCAAGGATAAATTCTTCATTTTCAGCAACTCTGGCAAGTAAAGAGTAGATGTCGTTTTCAGTTATTCTTTTAAAATCGAATGATTGACAGCGAGAAAGAATAGTTGCGGGAATTTTGTGGACTTCCGTTGTTGCAAGAACAAAAATAACGTGAGGAGGAGGTTCTTCCATTATTTTAAGGAGAGCATTGAAAGCATTAGTGCTGAGCATATGAGCTTCATCAATAATATAAACTCTATATTTGCACATAGCCGGAGTATATTCAGCCTCATCACGCAGTTCACGAACGTCATCGACACTGTTATTACTGGCGGCATCAATTTCAACAACGTCCAAAATCGAACCATTTTCGATGCCTTGGCATATCTCACATTCACAGCAAGGGTTGCCATCGTGCGGATTTAAGCAGTTGACAGCTTTAGCTAAAATTTTAGAGCAACTGGTTTTTCCTGTACCACGAGAACCTGTAAAAAGGTAGGCATGAGCGGGTCTATTTTCACGAATTTCATTTTTAAGGACAGAAGTAACTTGCTCTTGACCCACAACATCTTCAAAGGTTTTAGGTCTATATTTGCGATAAAGTGCTTGTTGCATTCCGCCGCCTCCTTAAAATGTAAAAATCATCTTTTAATAAACAAATAGACAGGGCACCACAAAAGTGATGTTATATCCTCGGTCATACAGATATACAGATTTACTGCGGCACACAATATCGACCGCTTAATGCTGCTCGGTTCCCCGCCTGACATGGTTCACGATGAATTGTCGCACAGGACCCGCATATCTGCATGAGCGAGTATATACTGCCCCTGCCTATAAACTTGCCCTATATGAACAAGCTATATTATAATACAATAAAAAAATGTAAATTGCAACTGATTTTAATTAAAAAATAATTTAACTTACATTCCCACAAATTCTTTTATAAAATTTAGTAAAAACAACTAATATTTTCCAAATTAAATATAAAATAGGAATTTTGTAAACAGATTTATTATGACTGTACTTTTCACACAAAAAGTTATATAATGTATATGTTATTGATTATAGGAGGTGTATTCTTGCGTATAAAATATATATTTTTGCTTATTACTGCTGTTATTCTAACTGGGTGCAGTCCAATAGCATTAGATATTGATGATTTAATGCAGCCACCATCTCTTTCTGATGAACAAGCAAAAATTATGGAAGCATTAAAAACCTCATTAAGCACTGACCAAATACAATTAAAATATCCACGTTTTGGAAATTATCGTTCAGCTTTTGTACTTCACGACTTAGATGCTGATGGGAAAAATGAAGCTTTAGTTTTTTATGAACAGTCAATCGGTTCTACAAACATAGCAAGAATAAATATTCTTGACAATGAAAATGATGAGTGGCGGTCAATTTATGATATGCCGGGGCTTGGAACTGACGTAGAATTTGTTGAGTTTGCTCATATGATAAATGATAAAAAATTCGATATTTTGATAGGTTGGACAATAGGCTCAAATGCCGCAAAAACGACGTTGACAGCTTATTCATACGATGATGCAAAGCTGAACAAGCTGATTGATTATGATTATAGCATTTATAAATTGATTGACAGGAAAGATGGAATGCAAGAACTAATTGTGCTATCAGATTCTCTTAATGACCCAACTGCCAAAATAATCAAAAAACGTACTTCTAAAAAGTTGGGGGTATCAAGCACAGTTAAGCTTTCCAGAGAGGCAAAGTCATACCATAGTGCCAAACTTGGAAAAATAGACGAAACTAGTTCAGCATTATTTATTGATGAAATATTGTTTGACGATTCAATTGCAACTGAAGTTTTGATGCTTGACGAGCCGGTTTTGAGAAATTTGATGATTAATACTGATTTGACCAAAAATGAATTATTTTTATCCACTATACGTCCTGAGTTGATTTCTTGCGAAGATATTAATAATGATGGAGTTTTAGAGATACCATTCCAAAAACTTTTGCAGGGATATGGAGATGAAGATGAATTGGAAAATCTTTATCTGACAACGTATAATTCATTGGTTGATAATCAACTATTAAAAAAGCAAGATGCAATATTGAACCAAAAAGATGGATATAAAATTATTATGCCACAAAATTGGGTGAATAATGTAACGGTTAAAGTTCAACAGCACAATGGCGAGTACAGTTTTGTTGTTTTTAAAAACAGTCTTTCTGAAAGTACATCTGAAATTCTCAGAATCAGGGTTTACTCAAAAGATGATTATAGGGACAAATTTGAACTGGAACAATTCAAAAATATTGCTATAAAAGGTGCTTTTGAATATTATGCTTATATACCGGAAGATGTTGATGAAAAATATAAAATAACATATGATGATTTAAAATCAATGTTTGTATTACTATAAAATAGGAGGTTTTAATGTTATGAAAAGAATACTAGTTGCTGAAGATGAGGACGTTATAAGAGATTTTGTTGTTATAAATTTAAAAAGGTCTGGCTATGAAGTTGTAGATGTCCCTGATGGTGAACAGGCTTTAAAAGTTTTTGAGCAAGAAAATGGAAATTTTGATATTGCATTGCTTGATATAATGATGCCTGGAGCGGACGGATTTACTGTTTGCAAAAGAATTCGTGAAAAGAGCAGTTCAATCGGTATAATACTTCTTTCGGCTAAGTCACAGGAAATGGACAAAGTTGGTGGACTTATGATTGGAGCAGATGATTACATAACAAAGCCATTTAGTCCATCGGAACTTGTAGCAAGGGTTGACGCAATACATCGTCGTGTAACAATGGCATCTGAAAATAAGCAGACCAATGACATTGTATCAGGACCATTTATTATAAATACCAAAAGCAGAACACTTACAAAAAATGGTGCAACAATTGATTTAACGCAAGTTGAATTTCAAATTATGGAATATTTTTTATCAAATATTGGCACAGCATTAGAACGTTCTGAAATTCTCAATAAAGTTTGGGGAGAGAATTATTTTGGAGATATTAAAATAGTTGATGTTAATATTAGACGATTAAGAATGAAAATTGAAGATGAACCCGGCAATCCAAAATTCCTTTTGACTGTATGGGGATTTGGATACAAGTGGAATGCTTAAACTAAAATTCGACCTGGGAGGTGGAGTCATTGGCTGTCAAAAAAATTACCAAGCGTTGGATATTCAACAGCTTAGGTGCTATATTATTCATTCTGATAATACTTGAAATATCATTTGCAATTGGTATTAGATGGTTTTATTATAGCAGTATCAGTCAATCTCTTACCTCACAAGCTAATGCTATAAGTGCGTTATTAGTCAAATATTCAAAAGATAGTTCCACTGATTTTTTATCACAAGCTCGTTCATTGGTGGAAAACTTTGAGGAAAAAGACAAAATGGAGCTTATGGCGATTGATGTTGATGGCAATATTATTTTAACGTCAAGCGGATTTCAAATAGAAAATTCAATAGTAATGCCGGATTTTCAAGAAGCGATGTTAACACATTCCGGAGTTGGACAATACCAAGGAAAGTTTGGAAACGAAAAAATTATTGCTGTTTCGGTTGCCTCCAAAGTAAGCGGAACAAATATTGCAGCTATGCGTTTGGTTGTATCACTTACAAAAGTAAATCGGCAAATAACAATTCTTATTCTTGTTGTAACTATGATTGGTATTGCTATTTTATTCTTTGTTATTCTGTCAAGCTCATATTTCATCAATTCAATCGTAAATCCAATAAGTGATGTTGGAGATATTGCAAGAAAAATTGCACAGGGAAATTTTGATACAAAACTTGTGAAGAAAAATGATGATGAAATCGGCGAACTCTGCGATATTATTAACTATATGGCTGATGAACTTTCTAATGCAGAAAAAATTAAAAATGATTTTATATCCTCAGTTTCTCACGAATTGAGAACACCTTTAACCGCAATAAAAGGTTGGGGTGAAACTCTTATTTCTGATGAAAATGTTGACAAATTAACCTTGCAAAAGGGTATGCACGTAATAATGAGTGAAACAGACAGGCTTACATCAATGGTTGAGGAATTATTGGATTTTTCAAGAATGCAAAGTGGACGTTTAAGGCTTATTATTGATAAATTTGATGTTTTGGCAGAGCTTGGAGATGCAGTTTTAATGTATACAGAACGTGCTAAACGTGAAGGCATTGAACTGACATATGATGAACCTGATATTTTAATTCCAATTTATGGCGACAAAAACAGAATTAGACAAGTCTTTATTAATATAATTGATAATGCACTTAAATATTCAGACGATGGCGATAGTGTTGCAGTTCGCTCGGTATTTGAAAATAATTACTTTGTAATTACAGTTAAAGATACAGGCTGCGGCATTAGTTCTGAGGATTTACCTCAAATTAAGCACAAATTTTTTAAGGCGAATTTAACAAGACGAGGTTCGGGAATAGGTCTTGCAGTTGCAGATGAAATTGTTGCAAGACATGGTGGAACGTTGACACTTGAATCAAAACTTAACGAGGGTACAACAGTTACAATTACTCTTCCTGCCAATAAAAAGCCTGAGGATCTTGTTAATAACGACGATATAATATAAATGAATGGGGAACATATATGAACAAAAAATGTTTTAAAACTTCAATTGGCGGACAGGCTGTCATTGAAGGAGTTATGATGCGAGGACCTGAAACATCAGCACTTGCTGTTAGAAAACCAGACGATGAAATATTCGTTGAAACATGGGAAACTAATGAGGGAAAACGTCCTTGGTATAAAAAAACACCATTTATCAGAGGTTGTTTTAATTTCATAGAAATGCTTATGTTGGGTTATAAAACCTTGATGAAATCTGCGGATTTAGCGGGAGAACTTGAAGAGGAACAATCAGCTTTTGAAAAATGGCTTTCAAATAAGCTGGGAGATAAATTTTCCACTCTTATTTCGGCAATAACGATGATTTTTGCACTTTGTTTGACAGTTGTGCTTTTTATAATTCTTCCTACTTTTATTGTAAGTTTGCTTAAAAAAGTTATTGAGCAACAATTTATATTGACTATTATTGAGGCTTTTGCTAAAATTTCAATTTTCATTGCATATTTAGCGTTAGTTTCCAGCAATAATGATATTAAACGTGTTTTTATGTATCATGGAGCAGAACACAAAACCATTGCTTGCTATGAAGCAGGCGACGAATTAACCCCAGAAAATGCAGCAAAATACACAAGATTTCACCCTCGCTGCGGAACTAGTTTTATGCTGATTATAATTGTAGTTTCAATCTTGATTTTTTCAATGGCATCTTGGGAAAATCCTGTTTTACGAGTAGTTTTAAAAATTGCACTAATGCCTTTAGTTGTTGGAATTTCTTATGAGATAATTAAAATCACAGGTAAATACGATAATTTTGTGACAAGAATAATATCCGCACCGGGATTATGGCTGCAAAGATTAACAACTCGTGAGCCGACTTCTGATATGCTAGAAGTTGCAATAGCTTCGATTAAACCTTGCTTGCCTAAAAATAAAGGTGCTGACCAATGGTAAATAAAACTGCTAGGCAATTATATGAAGAGGCGTGTAAGAAATTAAAAATAATTGAGCCAAATTCATATTCTTTTGAAGTTTCTCAGATATTAGAGTTTGTTGTTGGAGTAACAAGACTCACTTTGCCTATTGATGGGCAAAAAATAGTTGATAACGATAAAGTTGAGATTTTTGAATCTATTCTTGAAAAAAGATTAGCTCATCAACCTTTGCAGTATCTTTTGGGCGAATGGGAATTTTATGGCTTACCGATTAAAGTTGGAGAAGGTGTTTTAATCCCAAGACCTGACACAGAAATTGTGGCTGAAACTGCAATTAAAATAATAAATGATAATTCCTACAAAAATGTTGTCGATTTATGCAGTGGAAGTGGTGCAATCGCAATCGCAATCGCTGCAAATACAAATGCTGATAATATTTTTGCAGTAGAGCTTTCTAACGAGGCATTCCCATATCTTAAAGAGAATGTTTTGCTTAATCATTTTGAAAATAAAATCTCACCAATTTTAGCAGATGGATTAAAATGGCAGCCTAAAGTAAAATTAGATTTAATTGTTTGCAATCCGCCTTATATTCCAAATTCAACAATACCAACTCTTGATGAAGAAGTGTTGAATGAGCCTATGATGGCGCTTGATGGCGGCGATGATGGTATGGACTTTTATCGCAAATTTGCTGAAATATATTACCAATACCTAAACCAAAATGGTGCTTTGGTTTTTGAAGTTGGCATTGACCAATCGGGAATAGTATCCGATATATTGAAAAACAATTCCTATCGCAATATAACAACATCAAAAGATATGTTGGGAATAGAACGTTGCGTTGTTGGAATTAAATAGATTTTGCCTAAGCATTGACAATACCGAATGTCTTTGTAAAGTTTATAACAACTAAAATTTAGGAGGTTGATAATCTGAAAAGAATCAAAGAGTCTAGCACTCACAACCAAATTCTGCTGTTTTTTATTTTTACAATTTTGTCATTTTATATTGTTGCGTTTTGCCTTTCATCTCCCATAGAAATATTAAAAGGTTTTGCTAGAATTGTCCATTCAAGAGATGTTTTGATTACGGATTATTTCGTTGTGGGCGGAATTGGACCGGCATTTTTTAATTCTGCAATGGTTATGACAATTTCACTTGCTATAATACTAATTTCCAAGCTTAATTTTTCGGGTTTATCAATTGCTTCGGTTATAATTATGGGCGGTTTTGCACTGTTTGGCAAAGAACCCTTTAATATCCTCCCAATTCTTATAGGAACAATGCTCTATTCAATTAAGCAAGGTTCTAACCCTGCAAAATACATTTACATTGGCTTTTTAGCAACAGGAGTTGCACCTATTATTACTGAACTCACATTGATTTTGCCGTTTTCCACTCCAATAAATATGCTGATAAGCTGTTCTGTGGGAATTGCAATAGGCTACACAATCGTTCCGCTATCATCTCACACAGTAAATATGCATATGGGATATAATATTTTTAATGTTGGATTTGCTGTTGGAATTATCGCACTTTGCGTTATGACTGTTATATCAATGTTGGGTTTTAAATCAGAAACGGTTTTAATTTGGCAAGAGGGAAGACCCCTTTGGCTGATTATTGCATTGTTTTCATATTTTACAATAGTATTTTTATATGGACTATATTTAAGTAATTTTAAACTTGACGATTACTTTCACCTTCTCAAACACCCAGGTCGAGCGGTTGCGGATTTTTTATTAATGGACGGAATTGGTGCAACAATGATTAATATGTCAACTATTGGATTTATTGCACTGGGATATATTTTGATTATCGGCGGAGATTTGTCGGGGCCTGTTGTTGGTGCAATATTGACCATTGCAGGGTTTGGGGCTTTTGGTATTCACACAAGAAACTACCCACCAATTTTAATTGGCGTTTTCATTGCCTCAATTGTTGGAATATATACGCCAACAACCCCATCATTTCAGTTGGCAGCAATATTTTCGGGAGCGCTCTCACCGATTGCGGGACAATATGGAATTATAGCAGGAATTGCAGCCGGCTTTTTACATTCAGCAATTGTTTGCAATACGGGAAGTTTATACAGTGGAATGAACTTATATAATAATGGTTTTTCAGCAGGCTTAGTTGCAATTATTATGATTCCTCTTTTAGAAGCTTTTTTAAATGAGAATCACAAATTACGGAGGTAACTGGTTTTATGTTACACTACACAAGGAAACTTGCAAAAATCATTGAGGAACTAACGATGTTTTTCTTCAGTATTGAGGCAACAGATATTTCATCAAAGATTGAAATTGAAAATAATGTTGCAACAATCACATTTTCCGCTGATTACAACTCTAAATATGCGAATAAATTTGAAACAATGACAAGACTTCTTTCAACTCCAAAAGATGAGATGTTGGAGGAGGAATACTGGCAGTTAGCCGGTTCAGGAGAAGATGGCGATACAAGTCAACTGCTCTTAATCGGAGTAATGGTGGACAGTACCGATATTGACATTGATTGCGAAAAAGTCAGAATAATTATTAAAAAGAAAATTTAATTAATAATAGCTATAAAAAAGCCATTTCTATCACAGTAAAGTTGATAGAAATGGCTTTATATTTTTTATTTTTGCTTATTATTCAACAATATAATTGTCATTATCAATTTTTCTGACAGTTAAACCATAGAATTTTTCACAAACATCAATGAAATAATCGGTATCTTTTGTGCCTGCTGTTTCGTATATTGAGTGCATAGCCAATTGTGGCAATCCGATATCAACAGTATTGAGAGCAACTTGAGTGTTGGAAATATTGCCAAGAGTTGAACCGCCTGATAGGTCAGAGCGATTAGCAAAACTTTGATAAGGAATTTTCATATCATCAAGAATACCCTTGAATATTGCAGCACTAATGGCATCACTTGTGTATTTTTGATTTGCATTATATTTAATAACAATGCCCTTGTTTATATAAGGTTTATTGGTTGGGTCAGCAAATGAAGTTTGGTTAGGGTGAACCGCATGAGCATTATCAGCAGAAATCATAAAGCTTGATGCAAGTGCCTTTAAATAATCATTTTGAGTTTTGCCAAGCATTGAGTTGACTCTTGTCAGGGTATCAAATAGGAATGTTGAAGCTGCACCTTGCTTTGTGCCGCTGCCAACTTCTTCATTATCAAATACAACAAAAACAGCAATACTCTTGTTGACTTTAGATTTAATGAAACCTTCCATAGAAGTGTATGCACATTGCAAGTCGTCAAGTTTTGGAGAGCATACATATTCATCATTCGCACCGATAATTCTGCCTTTTTCACGAGCGTAAAGATACAAGTCAGTTGATATAATTTTTTCAACATCAACGTCACTAGCTTTTGCAATTATGTTCAAAAATTCACCTTTAGAAGTGATATCGCCCATTAATGGGAGCATATCCACTTGTGCATTGAATTTTTTCCCGTCATTAGTAGTGCGGTCCATATGAACAGCAACATTAGGTATAATAAGTAAATCTTTGTCAACATTAACAAGCTTAGTTATGAAATTATTGCCCTCACGAACAACAATTCTTCCGGCAACAGACAAAGGTCTATCAAGCCAAGTTGACAAAATCATTCCGCCGTAGCGTTCGGTGTTAAGCTTTATATATTCGCTGTTTACGTCAATTTCAGCATTTTCTTTTATTTTAAATGTTGGCGAATCACTATGGCTTGAAACAATGTTAAATCCAACATAATCATCATTGGGAACTTTGAAGGCAATAATCGAGGACATATTTCTTGTTACAAAATAACTCTCACCGGATTTAATTTCCCAAAGACTATGTTCTTTAAGTTCATGCACACCTTCGCTAAGAAGTCTTTCACGAATATTGCTGACAACATGAAAAGCACTTGGACTTTTTTCAATAAAATCAATCAGTTTTTTTGAATTATCATTTTTCATATATTCCACCATCACTTTCTGCTATATCTTTGAAAAAATATTTTGAATTAGAATTTTAAACTCTTATTTTATTTTACACATTAATGCTATAATTGTCAAATTTATTCTTATCAAATATTTGACGTTTTGCGAGTAAATAAATGCAAAGTATAAAGGAATATTGCTCAATATTTATTGTATTTAGCCATTCATCATAATCACCACTTGTTTATTTTACCATATAATGAATAACAGATATTTTTGTGAGGTGACTATTATGAATAAGCTTAAAGTAGGAATTATAGGTGCTACAGGAATGGTTGGACAAAGGTTTATATTGCTTTTGACTAATCACCCATGGTTTGAAATTTCTCTACTAGCGGCAAGTCCACGTTCTGCAGGAAAAACATATCAAGAAGCTGTAGACGGAAAATGGGCAATGAATCAACCTATTCCAAAGTCTATAATTTCTATGAAACTATATGATATCAATGATATTGAAACTATTAGTTCCCAAGTGGACTTTATTTTTTCCGCAGTGAATATGAATAAGAATGAAATCAGAAAAATGGAGGAAGATTATGCAAAGCACGAATGTGTTGTTATATCCAATAACAGCGCTCATCGTGACACCGCTGATGTGCCAATGATAATACCTGAACTCAATTATTCTCATATGAAAATAATTAATGCACAGCGTAAAAGATTGGGTACAAAAAGAGGTTTTATTGCTGTTAAATCAAATTGCTCAATACAAAGTTATGTGCCGATGCTCTATCCACTTAATGAAAAATACGGGGTAAAAGAGATTGTTGTTTCCACTTATCAAGCTATCTCAGGAGCAGGAAAAACCTTTGACACTTTCCCTGAAATTCAAGATAATATTATCCCTTATATTGAGGGGGAAGAAGAAAAAAGTGAGCGAGAACCATTAAAAATATGGGGACATATCGAAAATAATGAAATAATAGCAGCAAAATCCCCTTTAATAAGTGTAAGAAGTTTGAGAGTGCCTGTAAGTGACGGACATCTTGCTACAGTGTTCGCTTCTTTTGAAAAAAAGCCGAAGTTGGAAGATATAAAGAAAATATGGAGGGAGTTTAAGGGATTACCGCAAACGCTGATGTTACCCTCTGCTCCAAAAAGATTTATACATTATTTTGACGAACTGAACAGACCACAGCCACAATTGGACAGGGAAATTGAAGATGGTATGGCAGTTTCGGTTGGAAGACTTTATGAGGACACGATTTTTGATATAAGCTTTATAGGGCTTTCACACAACACTATAAGAGGTGCGGCAGGGGGAGCTATATTGCTTGCGGAACTTTTATATGCCAATAACTATATTACAGAAAAAACAGGAGAATAATATGAATAAAACACTTCCTTTTAAAGGCTCGGCAGTTGCAATCATAACTCCTTTTGATAAAAACGGCGAAATAAACTTTGACAAACTCAGCGAATTAATAGAAATGCAAATCGAAAATCAAACAGATGCCATTGTTATATGCGGTACAACAGGGGAGAGTGCCACTTTAAGTAACAGCGAAAAGATATCATTATATAAGTTTGCGGTTGAAGTGACAGCAAAAAGAATACCGGTTATTGCAGGCACAGGCAGCAACAGTACAGCTCATTCCATTGAACTGTCAAAATGTGCTGAACAATGCAGATGTGACAGCCTATTGGTGGTAACACCATATTACAATAAAGCTTCTCAAATAGGTCTTGTTGAGCATTTCAATAAGATAGCTGACAATACAAATCTTCCGATTATTCTTTATAATGTACCGTCAAGAACAGGAGTTAATATAGCTGTTGATACTTATGTAAAGCTTAGTAAGCACAGAAATATTGTTGCGGTAAAAGAGGCATCGGGGGACATATCACATATTGCAAAGGTTGCACAAGCCTGTGAAAATTCACTCTATCTCTATTCGGGCAATGATGACCAAAATATTCCGATTTTATCTTTAGGTGGAAAAGGTGTAATTTCTGTTTTAGCAAATGTACTTCCCAAAGAAACCCATAATATATGCAAACTCTGGTTTGAGGGCGAACAAGACGAAGCAAGAAAAATGCACTTCAAATTGCTTAAATTTATGAATAATTTATTTATAGATGTAAACCCTATACCCGTTAAGGAAGCGCTGAATTTACTGGGATTAGATGTAGGAGGATATAGACTTCCACTTACATCAATGTCGGCAGAAAATGTTGAAATTCTCCAAGAATCTATGAGGAAAATCAATCTGATTTAGAAGTGAAAACAAATTGCTTTTGCAATTCCACATATAAAAGGAACAGCTATAGTAAACGTAAATGTAGTGACCCCAATAAGTTAGACTTGATAGCGTAGTAGTAAATCTGCTACGCT
>JAVWQH010000006.1:0-17567 GCA_036635475.1 Oscillospiraceae bacterium
CAACAACAACCATAAGTTCAACGAGGGTAAAACCTTTTTTGTTTTTGAATAGTTTCTTCATTTTCTTACACTCTCCATTAAAATAATTTTTTTTATTGTCAGCAAATTTTAAATTTGCATGCAACCATTAAATAATCTCCATTAGCTTATAGTAATCATAACATATAAGTCATTATTTTACAAGGGATATTTTGTAATAATTAGTATTATTTTCAGTTAAATTGTCTTTTCATAGGAATATACTAATTTACGTGCCAATCTTTGCATAATCTTATGGATTTTTTATCATTAAACCATGTTTATTATTAAGATATTCAATTATTGCTTTGTTATCTTCCTTAGATGGTCTTTTAACAATAATTAATTCAGCAAGATCAAGACCATTTCCGCCGATTTTAGCTTTTGCCCAATATCCTTTATTAGTAAACTCACCTGTATAGAGTTTCCAATCACCGGAAGTATTTGAATCAAAAGTCAATATATCTTTAGTTTTATCATCGTCATCATCATCTGGGTCGTATTGCCTTACAAATCCGCCATTTGCAGATGTAGATGACTTTGCTACTGCGTACACATTATCTCCAGTATAAAAATCAGCATCGTGATTTTCCATTACAGCATCATTAAATGATAAATAATGAGTTCGATAAAAATTGGGATTGATACCGCCTGTTATTGATTGAATATCTGTTCCGTCTTTTATTTCCGGCAATTTATTACCATCTTTTTCAAGATGCTCACCGTTTGGAACACCATTATCAGGTCTTTCACTGTAAATATAATTATTCGTTCCTGTTAAATCTGCTTTCATTTTTTCTGTATTCACAGATGGGTCTATTAACAATTTATATTCACCTTTAGTTAATTTTGGCAATGGGCTAACGTATACGAAATTTGTTACCAACGTATTTCCCATTGTACCATATGTACTGCCCGCAGTTACTGAACATGCTAATATTTTTCCTTTATATCTATCTTTTATGATTAATTTATTCTTTTTTTCACCATCAATAGCTATAAAATTATTTGGACAAACTGGGTATTCACCATCAATCATATCCTCCACTACCAGATAATGCTGTTCACCAGTTGGTACTGAATGGAAATTTATATTAGCTTCATACCATTGAAAAATATTTTTTTGAAAGTTAATCTCATTACCATCTTTTTTTACCTTAGCATCTGCTGTGACATCTTCGCCGGTAGCAAAATAAACTACTTCCGGTTGCTTTGAATTAATCTTTAAAGTTGCATTTTCAATAGTTGGCACACCTGGCTTAACAGGAACTCGAAAATCAGCTACTCCTGTATCTAATCTGAAAGTAGTTTCGCCTGTTACATTATCCTTTACGTCAGCACTCACATAATAGCATGCTATTCCTTTGTCAAACATAACAACTTTTTTTGACTCATCGTATAGTGTTGTATCTAATTGATCACCAAGTGTAATTGCATTAAGCTTATCATCTAGCGCTTTTGTTTCAATTTCAACTTCATTTTGTGCTGAGTATAAATTATCTTGTAGCAAAGTTGTTTGAATATTTATAAGTTCTTGATATTGGAAAAACTTTGCCATAACAATTACCGATACACTCAAGAGAGCCATCGCAATGATTACCTCAATTATTGTAAAGCCTTCATTATTCAAAACAATAGTCCTCCTTGCTTTTCTTGATATTTGTTATATCATTGGTCCATCAAGAAATGATGATGAAACTTTAATATCAGTAACAATTTTAGTGATTGCTTGTGTTAGTGAGTCACCTGTTGTTGTATTGAAAATATACTTCTCAGGGTCTTTTATCTCAAATGCCTTCATAATTTCTTCACTCTGAGCATTCAATCCATGCTCTGTACTTGATAAATTTACTATATAAACAGTTGGTTTTGGGAAATTTAGATCAGGATTCTTTTCTGCAACAAAATGCTCTGCTGTGAATATTGCGTAATCAGTTCCTCTTAACCTTTTTTTGCCATCGTAAACATAATTCAGATCGTCATTAGCGTTTCGTTTTGTCTTGCCAAAATCACCTTTCCAATAGAAATTCTCATAATTATGCATATAACCTTCGCCATACTCCTTTATCATTTCTTTTTCATGATCCAATGAATCTTCAGATGTATAAGTTATAGTTTGAGTTTCACCATCAGTTAAAAGAATTACAAATGTTGGTATGTTCTTATCTTCATCTTTTGTATAAGTTTTATAGAGTTTATTCAATTGAAAATATGCGTTTCTTATTCCACCGCCAATATTTGTATTGGGTTTAAATTTTAAATCATTTATTTTCTTTTTAAGCCTTTGAGCATTACTTGTCAATGCTTTAGATCCGTTTTCCCTTATATCTGTTATGTCCTGCCCATCTTCACTGAATTTAACCAATCCTATTCTTAACTCTTCACTGTTAGTTTTAGTTAATGAATCAATTAATGCCACAGCATTTTTTTTCAGAGCAGTACCTCTAATTTCGCCACCACAGAAATCGCATATTCCGTCACCATTATCATCACATCGTGTTCGTGTATGAACTATATCATCAACAGGTTTTTTGCACCATTCATGATTGCATATGCCATCGCCAACCCACTTTTTTTTCTCTTCATCATATTTATCAAAATCATATACGGGGTGCATCCCATGATCACCTTTAAAGCACCACTTCATACTATTAGAAATATCCATAATAAAGACCATATTAGCTTTTACAGTCTCTGTTTGGCTACCCTCGACTTTATAGTCTTCATCGTGGAATGCAATAGCGGTTGCAGGATTAATTGTTGAACCTCGATAAACAATTTGCAAAGAATTTAAGCCGCCCATTTCAGTTTCCACGTTGAGCAAATCATCTCCAACTTTGGTTTTTGCACCGCTGGAAACATCATAATAAGCTACATTTAATTTATATTTAATTGAACTGTCAGCTATGCCCTCTTTACTTCCGGACGAAGGTGTGAGAACAAAATTATATTCAACTTGATATCCTGTTTTAGGGTCAACAAATTCAAATCCCAAAATGGTTTCGATGAACCAGCCATTTGTGCCATTTTGTATTTTAACTTGATTTTTGTTTAATTTAGTAGGTTCTGTATCACCAACACTTTTAATATGTACAAGTGCCTTAGCCACCACACCTGTTTTTCCGTCAACCATTGCAGGTGGAATTTCAACATTTTCTTTAACTCCGATATAACTCCATGCCTTTGTAAGCTTGGAATTCACAAAGCTATTCTTTGGAACTGTGAAAACAGCATTAGCATATTTAATTGAGTTATCAAGAGTTTCCGTTACAAGTCTGCCTTGTTCTTTTATATCGTATGTTGCGTTTGTTCCGACAAATTCTGCTGATATAAACATTCTTGTGGAAATAAGAATGACAATAGCCGTTAAAACAATACCAATAACCAATTCAATCAAAGTAAAACCTTGATTATTTGAAAGCAGTTTTCTGATTTTTTTCATTTATGTCCACCCTTTCCACTACAATGTTTTATCTTCAGTAAGTATGTCGAACACTTGAATAAATGGTTTATCAATGTTTATTCTAAATTCATAGTACATTACAAATTCTTTCGCACTATTTCCAGTAGTATTAGTATTAACAGCATTACCGCCGGGAAGTATGGTTTTTAAATAGACTACAGCCCATTCTTCAGAATTAATAGTTTTTTGAACTAGCTTGTAGGCAGTACGTCCAAGCAATGTAACCTCACCATCAATTGTTCTAGTATGATCATAATTTTGAGTTTTGTTTAATTCACCGATTGTATCTAGTGGTCTAACTTTTCCATCTTTGCCTATCAACGAAGCTTTTGCAACTGAGGCTACTTCTTTTGACAGATAATATGCACGAGTATTTAGCTGTTGTATTCCCACAGCATTATACAATTGCTTATTTCTAGCCAAAGCCGCAGTAGTTAGAACCATAATAACCACTATGAAAACCAAGACATAAATAAGCGCACTTCCGTCTTTATTCTTTAAAATATTTTTAATACGTTTAATCATATTTACATCTCTTTTCATAAAAATGAATATTGAAAGTTATAAGCAATTACTTTTATCTATTATATTTCAATATTAAATCGCTGTTATTATCTCCCATTTTAGGAAAAGTGGAAGTAAGCTCTATTGATTTTCCATCAGCAGAAAATGCTAATTCATATTTTGTATCTTTAGGATTGCCGTTATAACCTTTTGAGATTATCTCAGATGGTTGATATCCTTTTTCATTTACAAGATATGGTGCTAAATCATCAACTTTTTTAGGCAATTTTCCATTATGACCTGAAGCATACATAGATATTGAGGACACAATAAGATTGTGATTAGACTCAAAAGCCTTTATATTAGCATCTTTAGTGACATTAGTATACAAAGGGATAGCAATAGCTGTAAGGATTCCCAAAACCGCAACAACAACCATAAGTTCTATCAGTGTAAAGCCTTTAATATCTTTGAATTTTTTAATCATAATAGCAGCACCTCTTTGTCTTAATATTTGAACAGCTTATACAATAACTCTCAATACTTCTTCAATTGAAGTAATTCCATCTTTAACTTTTTTAAAACCATCATCACGCAATGTTGTCATACCTTCTTCAATGGCAACTTTCTGTATTTCATGGTTAGTACCTCTTTTCAAGATAAGATGACGAATTTCTTCGCTGATTTGCATAAATTCATACACACCACGTCTACCTTTATAGCCAGTACTATTGCAAGATATACAGCCATGAGCTTTATATAATTTAATTTCTCTAGCATCTTTATCTATTGGAAAATCTGGAAATTGAGCCAATATTTCTTCTCGAGAAATTGTATATTCTTCTTTACATTTTGGGCATAAAACACGCACCAAACGTTGAGCTATTACACCAACTAAAGATGAAGCAGTCAAAAAGTTTTCTACGCCCATTTCTCCAAGTCTTGTTACAGCGCTTGCGGAGTCGTTAGTATGCAATGTTGATAAAACAAAGTGACCTGTTAATGCGGATTCAACAGCAATTTGTGCTGTTTCTCTATCACGAATTTCTCCGATCATAATTACATCGGGGTCGCTTCTCAAAATCGAACGCAGTCCAGATGCAAATGTCATATTCGCTTTTGCATTCATTTGAACTTGATTCAAGCCTTCCATTCTCTTTTCTACTGGGTCTTCAAGAGTGATAATATTTTTATCAACTGTATTAAGTTCGCCCAAAGAGGCATACAGTGTTGTTGATTTACCACTACCTGTTGGACCTGTTACAAGCAAAAATCCATATGGCAATTTTAAAGTTGACATAAATCTTTTTTGATCTGAGTCCGGAAATCCTAAATCTTGAATTGTAACAACCTTGCTATCCCTGTGTAAAAGACGAATTGTAATTTTTTCTCCATATGCTGATGGAAGAGAGGCAATACGTAAATCGACTGTCTTTCCATCAACTTTTATTGTTGCACGACCATCTTGCGGTACTCTTCTTTCAGCAATATCCATATTTGCCAAAACTTTAATTCTTGAAATGATAGATGGGTGTATTTTTGATGATTGCTCCATTACTTCGTGCAAAACACCATCAATACGATATCTAACTCTCATAGATTTTTCTTGGGGTTCAATATGTATATCACTTGCACCGGTTCTAATGGCATTATTGATAATTTGACCTGTTATAAGTACAGCAGGTTTTTCGGATTCTTCTGTTACTTCATCAAGGATATCTTCATCATCATTGTCATCTGTTTCAAAGTTTGAAAGGTGTGTTGTGTAATGTTCAATAACTGTATTAAGTTCTGTATCTGATACAATTATAGGTTTTATTTGATATCCTGTTATAAAATTCAAATCGTCAATTGCTAATAAATCATTTGGATTTTCCATAGCAACAAGAAGTTTACCATCTTCAATGCCTATTGCCATCGCTTTATATCGTTTAGCTAAATCTTGTGGAATTAGATTAACATAATTAATGTCAATCTTCATATTGTTTAATGATGTAAAACCATAACCGGAATTGTCGCTTCTTGCTTTTGAAATATCTTCATCTTTGCAGAAACCTAATTCAATAAGAACACCGCCAAGCTTTATCGAAACACCCTCTGACATTTTATCGTTTTGGTATTTTAATGCCTGTTGAAGTTGTCCTTCCGTAATTACTCCATTATCTACAAGCCTAAGCCCCAAAGGTGTTTTAAGCATAAGAATATTCTCCTTTATATTAATACTACCTATAGTATATTGAAAGTTGTGATTCAACTATTACATTTTTTTCACTGTTTGTCAAATTTAATGAAGAGATAACAGTTACTCTATAGTCCAAAGACAAAGTCTCGAGCATTGCCATTACGGATTCATATGAACCTTGCAATGATAATGATATTATGATTTTATGAGGGGTAAGCCCCATTGAACTATTTAAAACTGTGGTTTCGCCTGTTGTTGTTGCATCTACAACAGTTTCATCAACAATAACCTCTTCAAAAGCGATTTTATTCAATGTAACATCATATTCTTGTGATAATTCACCAACTGTGTTGTAAATCTCATATTGCTCTATATTTTCAGGCAAAATTTCTTCAAATTCTTCAATGAGCTTATTCATTTTTGGTTCGTCTTCAGCAATATCTTTAAGTACTGCTACCTCATCGTTAAGTTGTGACAATACAACTTCATTTGACTTTATTGAATCAAGTGTTTTAAATATAGACACAACATTTAGCGATGAAAATATAATAGTTATAACAATTAAAGATGCAACAATGCTGATTGTAATTATTGAATTTCTATTATTACGAGAGTTCATATTGACACCCCTTATTGCTTATTTTGTGATATTTGTATTGCAATTGTGAATCTGACCGCTCCATTATTATCGCCTGAACTTTCGCAATATGCTTTAGTTACATTTGGCAATTCAAGTAAAGCAGTTATGGTTCTTCCAACATCTGTTGGACTGTTTCCACCGCATCCAACCATAATTAAATCTTTTTCAACATCAGTTGAAATTGTTTCAATCCATATTCCTGATGGTAATTGATTGGATATTTCGCTCACACTGTTTAGATATCTCTTGTCAGTTTCAATGATATTAGCTAAACATTGCTGATAGTCTTCAACATTTTTTTGCATATCCCTGTATTTTGAGTAGTATGTTATTTCTTCCTTGGTTGCTTGAATTTCAGTTTTGACATCTTCATCTTTTCCTTTATTGTTGTAATAAATGAATGTTGTCGTTATTAAAATTGCCAATACACCCACAAGCACTGCAAGCAATGCCAATTTAACTATATTTAACTTATCGCTTTTTTCCGCGGATCTAATGTATTCCGGAGGAAGCAAAATAACTTGATTTTTCATTTTTATTCCTCCAATCCGCTTATTGACAAGCTTGTGGCAGCTGTATAATCTTTTTGTGTGTTATCAAGTATTCTTGGATAAACATTAATACATTTTACAATTTGAGCAACACTTTTGCCAATCTCTTTTGCAATATAATCAATATTATTATATTCGCCACAAATATAAATTTCATCGATTTCATTTTTGTGCTGATTATGGAAAAAGTTAATTGAAGTTTTAATATCAGAATCTAATTGTTTAAATAGTAAATCTTTATTTATTTTCGTTCTCCAATATTCATCAAAAGGAAGATTTTTATTTTCAATTTCTTTATCATAAACAGTATCGCTTATTAATACAGTTCTCGTTAATAAAATATCTCCGTTCAATGTAATAATTATGTTAATTGTTTCATAATCAATATACACTAATAAAACTGGTTTGTCGGGTTTAATCATGGGCAAAAAGCTTCTATAAACTGCCAAAACAACCGAGTCAATATTTCCAACAGCTTTTCCACACATATCTGCCACTGAAATTATATTTTCAACATATGCTTTTTTTGCAGCAACAATTAGTGCGTTAACCATCAATTTTGAATCTTCTTCAAATTCATTATATAACACACTGTCAATTATAAACTCTGAAACTGCAGTTGGCAATACTTGTTGTGCACCATATAGAACAATATTTTTCATTTTTGTATCATCTGCTTTAGGAAATGCAGCAATACGCAAAAGAACATTTTGATTTTTTGCGCCTATAATTAACGGAGCATCAGAAAATCTATTTTCTCTTAACAACTTAGAAAGAAACTGACAGAATTTTTCGACATCGGTTATCATACCACTTTCGACAAGTCCATTTGGTAAATATAGTTTTGCAACAGTATCAATTTTAGGGTCACTTTGTTTTCCTGATGTTTCAACAGCAATAATTTCTGCTGCATCAATAAGTATTCCTATTGATTTTTTATATAACTTTATAGTAGCACATTTGGGGGCATTTTTAATTTGTTTTTCGTTTGCCATAACAACTTTCCTCCGTTTGGATTCTTAATATGTTGGCATTAAGCCACAACTGCGGTAAATATTGGCATATAAAGACTTATTAACATAGCGCCAACAACTACACCAATAACTATAAGCATTATTGGTTCTATAATAGCACCAAGGCTCTTTGTTTCAGTTGCAACGTCATCTTCGTAGAATTCAGCTATTTTATCCAATAAATCGGTCAATGTACCTGCTTCTTCACCAATCGCAATCATATTTATTACCATCGGTGGAAATAAACCACATTCAGCAAGTGGTTCAGAAATATTTTTTCCTGACTTAATCTTATCAACTGATTTTTCAACAGCAACAGCTATCAAATCACTTCCTGATGTTGGACCGGCACTTTCAAGCGCTTGAACAACAGGAATACCGCCTTGTAACAATGTTGCTAATGTTCGTGAAAATCTTGCAATAACTGATTTTTGAATAATTTTTCCAAAAAGTGGCAATCTCATTTTATTGTTTTCCCATAGAGATTTTCCCAGTTTGCTTTTAACAAAATTTATTATAAAAAATGCTATTGCACCTAAAACTACAATCCAAGTATACCAATAGGTTCTTAAACTATGGGATAAATCAAATGTTATTTTAGTTATTGCCGGAATTGTTGCATTTGACGGAATAAATCCCTCGAATATAGGAACTAATACTATCAACATACCAAAAAACATTAAAAGTGCAAATCCACCTATCATTTTAGGATACGATGTTGCTGCTTTTATATTATCGTTAAGTTGTTTTTCCTTTTGTAATTGAATTGATAATCTTGACAACGATATTTCCAATATACCGCCAACCTCACCAGCACCAATCATTGCACGATATAATGGTGAGAAAATATCGGCATGTTTATCAAAAGCATCTGATAAATTTGCTCCGCCTGTGATAAGAGCTGCAATATCCTCAAGTGCCAAAGTAAGTTTCATATTTTCAGTCTGTTTTGAAAGTGTTGAAATCGCTTGTGTAATGGGTATACCTGCTCCAAGCATGGCTGATAATTGTCGTGAAAAAAGTGAAAGATCTGCAACTGTTACTTTTTTTCCACTTTTTTTAGACTTTACTTTTTTTTCGACAATCATTTTAATTTCAACAACAGCTAATCCCACTTCTGTCAAATGAATTGCTGCTGATTGTTCATCATTAGCTATTAATGAACCTTGAACTGTATTTCCTTGTTTATTAATTGCTTCATATCTAAACTGTGCCAACCAGTCACCTTCTCTTACAAATTAAAACATATTTTTAGTTAATCTTTGGACTTCTTTTACATTAATACAATGTTGAATCATATTTTCATAAGTTATTTTTCCGGCATTGTACAATGCAGCTAACGATTGATCCATAGTTTGCATATATTGATCTTTTCCTGTTTGAATTGCACTGTATATTTGAAGTTCATTTCCCTCTCGAATCATTGAACGCACTGCATTGGTATCAACCATATATTCATCTGCAGCAACTCGTTTGCCATCTGTACTTGGTATTAATTGTCGGGAAATAATTGCTCTTAAAGAGCCTGCCACTTGTTGTCGTATTTGTGCTCTGGAGCCATCTGGGAAGGAGTCTATGATACGGTTTATTGATAGAGGCGCATTTTGTGTATGTAGTGTTGAAAATACAAGATGTCCTGTCTCTGCCGCAGTCAATGCAATTGCGATACTTTCATAATCTCTCATTTCACCTATCATTATTACATCAGGGTCATGTCTTAAAGCCTGTCTTAATGCAGCACTAAAACTATGTGTATCAGTTCCAACTTCACGTTGGCGAATCATTGATCTCTTGTGAAAGTGTAAAAATTCAATAGGGTCTTCTATTGTAATTACATTGACATCGCTTGTTCTATTAATCCTATCAATCATTCCTGCCAGTAAAGTTGATTTACCGCTTCCTGTAGGTCCTGTAACCAATACAAGACCTCTTGTGAGTGTACACAATCTGTAAATATCAGGATTGTTGGTCAAATTTTCAAGAAGAGGTATATCAAATGGTACAACTCTGAAAGCAGCAGCCAATGTTCCACGTTGATATATTATATTTCCACGAAACCTTGAACATCCAGGAATTGCATATGAAAAATCCAGCTCCCAATCTCTTTCAAGTTTCTCTTGCTGTTCGATAGTTAAGATTTCATAAAGTAGCTTTTTCATAGTCACAGTTGTCAATTGTGGCAAATCTTCTTGCAATAGTGCACCCGAAATCCTAAAGGAAGGTGCTCTTGCTACAACCAAATGCAAGTCTGATGCTTCTTTTTCAACTGCTCGTATCAACAATTCCTGAATTGATAGCGGATATTCTGGTTTAATAATAGTATCCATTACATTAATTCCTTCTCATTGATATTTTTATATTTGACCTTGAACCCAAAGTGCATATGCTGCCAAATTGGTTTGGTCTTTAGGTGTGGTATCAGGTAAATTATTAGCCATCAAGTATGCATTCCATGTTAAATTGCTGCTAGTAACATCAGCTGATTTAATTGAATCGAACTTCTGAATCATACTTTCAACAAGTTTAACAGTTTCAGCATCAGAATTGTTCAAATACAAGATGTTTGTGCCATTAATAGCACTATTAGTTAACTCATTTTGCACCATAGCACTGCCTGTTGGGGTAAAGTTTACTAAATCGCCCAGCATTACTTCAAGGTATTCAGCCATTCTCACAACATCATCTCGGTCTTGTGATTTATACACAGGCATATTCACTGTCTTCATTCGTTGTGAATCAAATGATGCCAGCACATCTTTAACTTGTTGTTGATAACCTGAGTTACAGTATACAAGCAATGTTGTTGAAAATTCATCACTAGTTGATGTATAAAGTCCAACATCATTTCCAAATTTAACACTTGCTAAACGTCTTTGAGCTTCAGCAGCTGTCATATGCTTGAAATCAAAAGTAAAATATGATTCCTTTAAACCGCCCATATCAATATGTGAATCGCTCTTGTCCACTTTTGATTTAATACTTAATATTTCATAATATTCTTTTCCTGTTGTATACAGCCATAGTATCTGGTCAGCATCACCGCTGGCGATACCTCCTGTATATCCAAGAGTTCTGATGAAATCATTAAATGTTGATGCAGTTATGTATGAAAGTTTAACAGAATTAAGAACTTTTTTTGTGTCCGTTGCATCTCCTGCTACGGTTTCATTGGACACAACTTCACCGTCTTCAATTACTGCATTTTCCGGAACATCAAAAATTCTGTACAACTCACCAACTTTTGCAACATCACTTGTTGTTCCTTGAACCCAAACACTTGTCTTATTAGCAGGCATTGTTACCGCAGTAACCGGAATTTTAAGTTCAGTTATTTTTTGTTTAAAGTTAGTTGTATCTATGTATTCCAATTCAATTTTAGTCAAGCATAATGTTTTGGAAAAGTCACTCAACAAAGTGTCTTTTTTGCCAACAACAATAGATGACCCTTCTTCTATATATGCTAATCCTGCCATTTTTAGTACATAATCAAATGCTACATTTGGAGCAACATCTTTCATTTCCACTGTCATTCTCAATGGGTTATCGGCATAAATAACATTATAATCAATGTTCAACGCAATCGCTGACAAAATATCTCTGATGTCTGCATCTTTGAACTTGAAAGATATTGTATTGTTTTTAGCCGCATTTGCACCATTAACAAATTGATTTGCAGTTAATGCATCTACAATTTCATCACCGCCTGATGCGTAAGAAGTAACATTGAAAGTGGAGGCAACCAAAACTGCACATGCTGCAGACAAAACTTTTTTAAAACTATTCATTGCATTCTCTCCTAATCATTTAGCATATACAAAGTTTTTTTGCTTGTATCATTAATAAAGGTGATACTGTCCGAGTCAATTGATTCAACTTTCCAGCCTGTTTCCTTTAGTGTATCACCGACTGTTAATATCAGCGAATCGGAATTTGTTTCAATAACCGCAGTTTTGGTATTATTGGAATTAATTACAATTCCCCTAAGCAGTAATGAACTCAAGTCTAAGGATACAAATGGATTTTTTGTGTCTGTCCCTGTGAATGCTCTTTCTCTTTTAGGAAGAACTTCCATTGAAATTGCGTCTGAGGATAATGATGATTGATTTGACGAAATGTCATTATCCGTACTGTTCCCAACATCAGTAATTTCAACTGTGGAACTTGCACCATCAGTTTGGCTCGTCGTTGGAGTTGAATTGCTATTCATAGTAGGGACATCTTTTTTGCTTAAAACAAAGAAAATCACTACTATTATTACAATAACTAAAATGACAACAGCAGCTACCCAATTAGGAATTTGAACATCTTTGATAGACTTTTTATCTTTTTTTTCCATAACAGACTCCAACTTTCAATATTATTATTTTTAGTTTATACATTAATTTTATCATTTATTTACAAAAAGTCAACATAATTTGAAAAATATTAGCAATATACTGCTAAATTTATTACTATATGCCCCTTTTTTGATGAATTTGTACAATTATGGATATATTTGGAAAAGTATTTGCTATATATACTAAAGTAATAACTATACGTCATATAATGATAAGTATTGTATGTTGATATATTATAACACAAATTAGTACATAATTTAAGCATATTTTATAATTTTTTTTATTTTACAATAACTTTGTTGCTTTTGTTTAATTGCACCATCTGCTGCCATATCCTCAGACAAATCTGTAATAATATCGCCTTTCGACGCAAATGCTAATGCATTAAATGGTCCACCTGATGCTGAACAAGGATAAAGCCCTGTTGTATGTTCAACAAAATAGTCTGAAAAGCCTTGTTCCTTAATTTGCTCAATGGTCAAATTCCTTGTTAACTGATATACAATTGTACAAATCATCTCGACGTGTGACAATTCTTCCGTACCAATATCGGTTAAAACGGCTTTTGTTTCATCATATGGCGCACTATATCTTTGAGCTAAATATCTGTTCGCTGCTCCAAGTTCACCGTCAGGTCCACCAAATTGTTCAAGTATAATTTTAGCCGCAGCGGCATTTGGTCTGGCAATTTTAACAGGATATTGCAACCTTTTACAATAATTCCACATATTCTTTACACCTCACTCAATTCCCATGGCCAGGGACTTTCTACCCATTTCCATTTAATCCCATCGAAATCATAAGCAGATAATGGCCCATAGGATTGAATGTATCTCATACGTGTTTCTTCCAGTAGTGCTTTGTATTTCATAAATAAATCCATTGCTTCTTTTGAATCGGGGTGTGTATCCAAAAAGAGTACCAACTCGTCAAGATTAAATGTACAAACTTGAATTCTATTCATCAACATAGCTTTATCGTTCACGAGGTGTAACCTCCTCTCTCAATAGAGGGAAATCCAATTCTTTAAACATAGTGCCTCTTGCCAATGCAACATCACCTGTATATATGTTTTGAAATTGCTGCCATGGTACATATGCCATAGCTAAAGAAAATCTTCTCATTTTATCTTCAGGCATCATATTTTGCTTTTCTTTATCATTGCCGTTGGAATTTATGCCATTAATAAAACTTTCAAAATCTACTTTATCGGACATATTGCTGTTCATCGTATTATCCATCTGCATTTTATCGCCTTTCATAGTACTTTTCCCTTTGTTCATTAAGACTAAACTATTATAGTACTTTTGTGTCAATTCATTAAAATCTTTTGGCACAGTAGTACTTTGATTAATATTCAACTTCCATTGTCCCTCATTTCACTTTTATAATTTGTTTTATCCTATGAATGAGATGTAATTCTTGTTAAATTGGTATTTTGATATAAATTTTTATAAGTCAAATTTTATAATTAAATTCGTAAAACATATATCAATAAATCTAATTAATTGCTAAAAATGAAATATTAATATTTCCGTTTAAATCCAAATTGATTTGTCAATAATTTACTACATAGATTTTGATAGATAAAGGAGGATTTTATGTTTAAATATATTAAGGATTTGCTTACAAATGAAAAAAAAGAAAGCTATTCTCCACCTATAGCCAACTCTTTTGCAGGAGAAAAATTTTCTGAAAATTTAGAAGATACAACAGTAAGAATAAGACAATTATGTAATAATACAGCCGATTTAATTATTCAAAGAATGGAAATATCATCAATTAAAGTAGCTTTTGTTATGTGCGAGGGAATGTTTGATTTAGATACAACTTCAAAATTAATTATAACCCCACTGAGCAACAAGAAATTTGAAAAAGGCAATTTTCAAGAACTTTTTGAATATGTAAACACCAAAACTATGCTTGCAACTGACCAAAAAGTTTTTTTTACAATGGGTGAACTTTTCAACTTTATTATGTCTGGGTTTGTGGTTATGCTTATAGACGGGAAAAACTGCGGTATTGCTATGGGAATACAAGGTTTTACCACAAGAAGTATTAGCGAACCTACTTCTGAAATGAATATTCGTGGTTCACAGGAGGGCTTTATTGAGGCTCTCAGAATAAATATGACTATGGTTAGACGAAGACTTAAATCTCCCAATTTATGTTTTGAACTGATGTCTGTAGGAATTAACAGCCAAACTGCTATTTGTTTAGTTTATCGTACAGATTTAGTTTCAAGAAAACTTTTAAATGATATAAAATATCGTCTTAAACAGATTAAGTTGGACAATATTTTAGAATCCGGCTATATACAGCCATTTTTGGAGAGAAAACCATTTTCGATTTTTTCAGGAATTGGTTCAACAGAACGTCCTGATACACTTTGTGCAAAGGTTTGTGAGGGCAGAGTGGGCATTTTAGTAGATGGAACTCCATTTGCTTTAACAATTCCTCACCTTTTTGTGGAGCATTTTCAAAGCTTTGATGATTACACAACTGCACCATTTTTTGCAACAATTATACGTTGGATTAAATATATATCGTTTTTTATCAGCACTTTACTTCCAGGAATGTATGTAGCAATTGCTACGTTTCACCCCGAATTATTTCCCACAGCTTTACTATATAATGTTGCTGCTTCGGAAAAAAGTACACCATTTCCTCTTGTTTTAGAGGCATTGATTATTCATCTTTTTTATGAAATTATGCGTGAGGCAGGTTTGCGTTTACCACGTGCAGTTGGACACGCTGTGAGCATAATAGGTGCATTAATTATTGGTGATGCTGCTGTTACTGCGGGATTAATTGGCGCTCCAATGGTTATGGTTGTAGCATTAACCGCTATCAGTTCTTTTGTAATTCCAAGTTTATATGAAAGCATTTCATTTCTGCGGTTTTGCTTTATTTTTGCAGGTGGCGCATTTGGATTATACGGAATTTCATTAATGCTATGTGTTGTTTTTATCAATCTATGTGCCATCAACGACTATGGTATTCCATCAACCTCTCCGGCATCTCCAATGTTTCTTTATTCTTTTCGTGACATTATAATGCGTTCAAGCTGGGTAAATCTGGGGAAAGCTGATATGAATATAAAAGATTTACCGGGTTCTGAACTGCAAGATGAAGGAGATGATGAACAATGATAGGTAAGTTTAGAATCAGTTCCACTCAACTCTTAGTAATGATGTTTATTTCAAATATATTCTTCACGATGATGCACTCTCCAAAAATTGAAGAAGGTGTTGACAGCATATCTTTTATATTATGCCAATTTATTGCTATTCCTTTTATTTTTTTATCTTTAGCACCATATTGCATAATGAATAAAACACAAAAAGGAAATAATATTATTTCTTGTTCAAGCTTATTAAGCAAGAATTGGGGAAAACTTGTTGGTTTTATGTATTGGATTTATATGCTGCAAATATTAATTAACACTATTTCAAATTTTGAATTTTTTCTTTCAACAGCGGTTTATCCTCACAGTGACAGTGCCTCATTTATTATAATAATGCTGTTGGTTTGTATGTATGCTTGTATATTAGGGATTGAACCAATTGCAAGATTATCAGGTTTTGTTATAATTATCACTGTTTTGAGTCTGATTATTATATTTTTTCCCCTCACATCAGAAACAAAATTATTTCATCTTTATCCTTCGAAAATTGTTACAATTAATAATCTAGTCAATACAACTTATGTATCTATTGTATCAAATGTTGATTTTGTACTTTTGTTTATAATGAATGACATTATCAAAGGCGATATAACAAAATCATTCAAAAAATATGTGCCGCTTGTGGGAAGTTATTATGTTTTAATAGCATTTTTTTCATCTGCAACATTAGGTCCTTACAATAAAACAGTTCTATTCCCCTTGTATTCCCTATCTGAAATTTCCCAGATTTCTATATTTGAAAGAATGGATTCAATTCATATGATGATATGGGTAGCTGTGGCTTTTGCAAAAGGCTCTTTATTTTTATATTGTTCCTGCAAAGCCCTCTTGCAATTTACACATATAAATATGAAGTCAGCAGTCATTATTAATACTTGTATTGCTGTGGTTTTTTGTTTAATGATTTCAAACTCAATAAATGCTTTAACAACTTTATCATCATTTGTGCTGACAGGTATACCTTTTTTAACGTTTATAATAATAATTCCTATAATAACTTTAATTGGTATAAAAATTAAAAGCAGGAGGAAGGTAGCTTGAAAAGAATAATTGCACTTATTCTCATTTTACCTCTTGTTCTAACAGGTTGCGTCAGAACGGAAGAACTGCGTGACAGAGGCATAATTCAATGTTTTGGTGTTGATTTTAAAAATAATATATACTATGTAACTCTTCAAGTATTCAATAATAATGTTGCTGATGGCGGAAGTGAAAACAAAGAATCTAACAGCAAAATTTTAACAGGCAGTGGAGAAACGATATCTGAAGCAGTTTATAATGCAGGTAATTCCTGTGGGAAATTAATATTCATTGGAAACTGCAAAATAATTATTATAGGAAAGCAAGCTGCTATGGAATCAATTGAACAAATATTTGGGTATTTTAATGGAGATTATCAAACGAGGGTTAAAACAAAAGTACTTGTTTGCAATACAACTGCTAATGAATTTGTATGTTCAAAATCTTCGGACGGAAAGCTGATATCGGCTCAAGAAATAGCAGATATTGCTCAAGCTGCTGAGGAAATGGGCACAATCGGTGACAGCAATATCATACATTCAGTTGCTGCATTAAATAATAATATTCAAAGTGGTTTTTTGTTGGGTTATGTTTCTTCAACAAGTAAAAATGATAGTGTTTCTTGCGAAATTATAGGCAATGTTATGTTTAT
>JAVWQH010000006.1:17667-66907 GCA_036635475.1 Oscillospiraceae bacterium
TATTTGTGCCAATGAAGCTCAAGAGGAAATAGTATCAGCTATTCAAAAAACTGTCATTGAAAATGGTTGCGATGTTTTTGATTTTAACGAATATGCAAGTTTAAAATACAGCAGATTTGTCCAAAAAAATGCTGATAACTGGTCAGATATTATCAAAAAATCAAAGTTTAATGTTATCGTATCCTGTAATCTTGACCGTATGGCATTTGAGGGCGAACACGCAAATTAACTTTATTGTAATTTTTTATTTTTTATGGTAGAATTGTCTAAAATAATAATTGTGAGGTAAAATAATGAACGGCATTTTATTAAGCATTTTTTTAGGCGGTTTTAGCACTATAGCGGGTATTTTATTTTTATTTGTTGGGCTTGCGCCATTTATGATTTATGGATTCAGTCATATCGGAGCAATAGTTGCAACTATATTTGGATTTTTGCTGGTTGCTTTCCCTATTTTATACAAGAAAAAACCATTGAAAATAGCAAAATATCTTTGGATTTTTACTGCAATTATTTCAACTATTGCAGCTGGTTTTTGCTATTATATGTCAATTTTCTCATATACAAATCAATATAAACTAGAAGAACCTCCAACAGTAATTGTTTTAGGCTGTCAAGTTAAAAACGGTATGCCATCTGTAACTTTAGCTAACCGTTTAAATAAAGCTTATGAAGTGCTTGCAAAATATCCTGAGGCAAACTGTATTGTTTCCGGTGGGTTGACACCCGGAGAACCAATGTCTGAGGCTCAAGTTATGTCAAATTATTTAGTGGAAAAAGGGATTGCCGCTGATAGAATTTTATTGGAAGATAAGTCCACTTCAACAAGCGAAAATATACTATTTTCAAAAGATATTATCATTAAAAATAATCTTTCACAAAATATAGTTATTGCAAGTGACGGATATCATCAATTTCGGTCTGCACAAATCGTAAAGCAATATGGTTTTACGCCATACTGTGCTTCAAGCAAATCTCCAACAGGACTCGCTCCATCATATTATGTTAGAGAATTTCTTGCATTGATTTATACATTTGTTCTGAAATTGTAATTTAATTTTTAATTATAATTCACAAATTGCCCTCGAATTCGGCTTGATTGCTAAATTCGAGGGCAACTTAATACAATTATATTCTACTGCTTTTAATTATTACAAAATCAAAAAGTGACAGCCAAAATAAATTTGTACTGTCACCTCTCAATAACTTATATTAACTTGTTTTTTGCAAATACTATTTAAGTTCGATAGTATAAGTGAACTTAAACTCATCTTGCAAAGCCTTAACTTTTTCTTCGTTATCTTCAATAAAAGTTTCTGTGTAAACTGATTTACCCAATTTTTTATATGCGTCCATTATTTCTTGAAGTTTATCCCAACATTCTTGTGAACGTGGCTCTTCTTTTTCATCAATTGAAATAATAAATTCACGATGTTTTGGTACTCTTGCTTTCATTTTTTCTTTCCTCTCGTTAATTAGTAATCAATATTTATATAGCCTAATACATTTTACTACCTGTTACTAAGTTTTGCAAGTTTATTTTTTTATTAGCTATAATTTCTGCAAATTAAAAAGGCAGCAGACCAACTTTTGTTAATCTGTTGCCTTTTGATAATAACAATATTATTTCAAGAATTGTGAGCCGTCACCATATTTTTCATAAACGTAGTCAATATCTTTGTCGCCACGTCCTGATAAATTAACCAAAATTGAACCTTTTTTATGCTCTTTGGCATATCTGATTGCATATGCAACAGCATGAGCACTTTCAATTGCAGGAATTATGCCCTCGTAACGAGATAGAAGATAGAATGCTTCCATAGCCTCATCGTCAGTTACACTGTCATATTTAACTCTGCCACAATCGTGCAAATATGCGTGTTCAGGTCCAACAGATGGATAATCAAGTCCACTTGCAATTGAATAAACAGGCTGTGGGTCGCCTTTTTCATCTTGTAGCAAGTAGCTTTCAAAGCCATGTAAAACGCCTTTTTTGCCCAAAGTAATTGAAGCGGCATTATCTCCTATTGCTGTTCCTCTGCCCATTGGTTCAACTCCGTAAATATCTACAGGTGAGGATAAAAATGCGGAAAACATTCCCATTGAATTTGAGCCGCCGCCTACGCAAGCACATACTGCATCAGGCAACATTCCTGTCATATCTTTGAATTGGTCATAAGCTTCATATCCAACAACACTTTGGAAATCACGAACCATCATTGGGAATGGGTGAGGTCCAACAACAGAACCAATACAATAAATTGCATCTTTATATTCTTTCAAATATGCTTCAAAAGCTGCATCAACTGCCTCTTTAAGTGTTTTCATTCCATGGGTTACAGGGATAACTTTTGCTCCTAATATTTGCATACGTACAACATTTGGGTGTTGCTTTGCAATATCAACCTCGCCCATATATATGTCACATTCCAGTCCGAAATATGCAGCGGCTGTTGCAAGTGCCACACCATGTTGTCCTGCACCGGTTTCAGCAATAATTTTCTTTTTACCCATAAACTGTGCTAACAATCCCTCGCCCATACAGTGGTTAATTTTATGAGCACCTGTGTGGTTTAGGTCTTCCCTTTTTAGATATATCTGGCAACTGCCAAACATATTTGAAAGTCTTTCGCAATGATATACAGGAGTTGGTCTGCCTTGGAATTCTTTTCTGATTCTGCGTAATTCATTAATGAATTTACTGCTATGGCAAATTTCCTCATAGGCTTGAGTTATTTCTTGAAAAGGTACAATAAGTTCAGGTGGCAGATACTGTCCGCCGTATTCGCCAAAACGTCCCTCGGCATTAGGGAAATCTCTAAAATAAGTGTCAAAATCTTTATATGTTCTCTGCTGTGTCATAATAATTTTCTCCTTCACAATTTTATTCATATTTATTAAAGCGGTTTATATTTGAAATCCGCCATCGTTTTGTCATCAACATATCGCTTACCTCCCATAACAAGATATAAAAAAACAGCCTTTATCCTAAAATATAGGACAAAGACTGATAATCTCTGCGGTACCACCTAAATTGGCTAAAAGCCCACTCACTCACATACTTATCATATGCGTTCCATTGATAACGGTAGGAAACCCCGTCGACCATTACTCGTTTTCACTTTCCTGTCGCCCTCGTAAGCCCATTCACAAACAAGTTTTGTACGGAAATTCCACCGCATTCCGCTCTCTATAACAAACATCATATGCTACTATTCTTACTCTTCAGTTTATTGTATTTTTATCATAATACACCTATCAAATCCGTTTGTCAATAGGTTTTTGAAAAATATTTTTTATTCTGAAAAACTTATGAAGCCTGCGGATATTGATTATATTCAGGTGGAGGGTCTTTTATCGCATAAATAAAATAGTTTCCCTTAACCTTTTTAAGTTCATATACCATATATTTATCGGGGGTAGGCTCATATTTGTTGCCTGTTATGTCCGTTGTCCAAACGTTACCTGGAGGCAAATATCCAACAATTAAACTTACAATATCACCTTTTTTTGAGATTTTCTCAACTTTTGGTGTGTAGAATCCCACTTGAACCATAAGCGGAACTTGGTAAGTTTTTGTTTGTTCATCATAGTAATAAGTCATCTCATAATCTCCGAATGTCCTGTGTATTAGCTTAACACTTGCTCCAAAAAGCTTAGCACAAGCAACGTCAATATCAGATGATGGCAAAAGCAACATACCTGTTTCACTGTATGTAAAACTGGCTTTATCGCCACTTAAAAGAGCTGACCAAACTGATGATTGCAGCAAAGTGTCATTATCAACACTGGTTACATCATCAAAAGGAACAGGGTCAAACATCAAAACAGGCTTAACTATATTTTCAAATTCAACAATTTGTCTTGAATTATCCATAATTTTTCCTGTTAATTTTACGCTTCCCAAAACAATTGTTATAAGTCCCACAACTGCGAGCAAAATAAAAATCCCGCCGATTGGTGCAGCATATTTATTTCTGTTAGCTCGTTTACGATGAGAATTTTTTAAGTTGGTTTTATCCATAAATTAAATAATCTCCTTGAACTATGTATTTACATTGATATATATTATACACTTTGTTTTCAATATTGTAAATACGTTAAATATGTACTATAAATTAAATAAGGCAACTTTTATGTTAAATTATTTTGAATATGGTATTTTCCGCTGATTTGGTATATAATAATTAGTACTTGCTAATTATTGTACTAATATTTTTTATAAGAGAGTGATTTTATGATTTGTGAAATTGTTTGTGTTGGTACTGAACTTTTAACAGGAAATACTATCAACACAAATGCCTCCTATATTGCAAAAAAAATGATGGGACGCGGCATTGATATGTATCATCAAGTTGTTGTTGGCGATAATCCAAAAAGATTAACCGATGCCATATTGACCGCTATCAATCGCAGCGACCTTGTCATAACCTCCGGCGGGCTTGGCCCAACATATGACGATTTGACTAAGGAAACTATCTGCAAAGCTCTTGGCAAAGACCTTGTCCTCAACAAGGACGCTGAGGCTAATTTAAAAGAATATTTTTCAAGAAAAAATCAAACTATGCCCGAAATTAACCTAAAACAAGCTTTTATGCCATCTGATGCTACTCCTATTTCTAACCAAAACGGAACTGCCGAGGGTATAATTATCCCCTACAAAGGCAATAAACGTTTGATAATGCTCCCTGGGCCTCCTTCGGAATTAATTCCTATGATGGAAAATTTTGTTTTACCTATGCTCCAAAAAGAACAAAAAAAGATTATTGTATGCCGTAATATCAACACAATCGGAATTGGTGAATCGAGAATAGCACAATTTTTAAAGTACTATTCCGAAAATATGTCCAACCCCTCAGTTGCAACATATGTCAACAATAATGAAGTCATTATTCGTATCACTGCCAGTGCCGAAAACGAGGAAGAAGCTCAGGAACTTATTGACAAAGTTGAAGAGGAAATACGAAAAATTGTTCCGTCGGAATTTATTTACGGTGTAAACCTTTCCTCTATTGAAGAGGCAGTTATATCGCTTTTAATCAGCAAAAACCTTAAAATTGCTACTGCGGAAAGCTGCACAGGCGGACTGGTTTCAAAACGTTTAACTGATGTAAATGGTGCATCAAAAGTGTTTGAATGTGGTGTTTGCAGCTACGGCTCAAATATAAAAGAAAAATTATTGTCAGTTAAAACTGTAAAGGAATTTGGTGCTGTTTCAAGAGAAACTGCCATCGAAATGGCAAAAGGTGTGCTTCAAATATCCAACGCAGATATTGCTGTTTCAACAACAGGAAATGCAGGCCCTGATACTTCCGAAAACAAGCCTGTTGGTTTAGTTTTTGTTGGAATTGCAACAAAAAACAAGTCCTATGCTATTGAATTTAACCTTGCAAAAGGTACAGCCAATCAACGCAATAATATCCGCACTGCCGCCGCAAGTCTGGCTCTTTATAATGCGTATAAAACTGCATTATCACTATAAAATATTAACTCAAAAGAGAGAATGGAGATTACCCTTATGAACTACATTTTAAAAGACAGAGAACCAAAAGCAGTTCTCCACTATTTTGAAGAAATTTCTCAAATTCCAAGAGGCTCAGGAAACGAAAAAGCTATTGCTGATTATCTTGTTGACTTTGCTGAAAAAAGAAATCTTTACGTATATCGTGACGAACTAAACAACGTTTTCATTAGGAAAAATGCCAGCAAAGGTTTTGAAAACAGCCAGCCTATTCTTTTGCAAGGTCACACCGATATGGTTTGCGAAAAAAATATGGACAAACAACATGATTTTCTCAAAGACCCTATTGAATTAGTTGTTGATGGTGATTATCTCAGAGCTAATTCAACAACATTAGGTGCTGATGATGGTGTTGCTGTGGCATATATGCTTGCACTTTTGGACTCCGATAATATCGCTCACCCAACTCTTGAATGTCTTCTAACTTCCGGCGAAGAGGTTGGTATGATTGGTGCAATCGGTTTTGATACAAACCAAATTACTGCAAAAAGAATGTTAAATCTTGATTCAGACAATGAACACGAGATTTTATGTGGTTCTGCAGGTGATGCAAGAATTACTATTAAAAAAGAGTTCACAAAAATTAATGCTAAAGGTAAATGCGTTACACTTAAAGTTTGGGGATTGTCAGGCGGACATTCAGGAACAGAAATTAACCTTGAAAAAGGTAATGCTAATAAGATTATGGCAAGAATTTTGTTCGCAGCAGAAAAAATAGCTAAGATTAATATTGCTGAAATCTTTGGCGGTTCAAAAGATAATGCTATTCCAAGAGAATGTGTTGCCAGCATTTTTGTTGATGATAGCAAATATGCTGAAGTAAAACTTGCTATGGAAAATATGGTTAAAGATATTGCCGCTGAATTGGAAGACTCCGACAAGGGACTTAAACTTGAAATTACCGAAGATAAAAAATTCGACAAAATGATTGATGACAAGTCAAGCAGTGAGATTATTTCAATTTTAAAACTTCTTCCTAATGGTGTTCGTGCAAACAGTATGGCACTTAAAGGCTTAGTTGTTGCTTCAAATAACATTGGTGTCATTGTTATGAATAATGATTACCTTGAAATATACTCCCTTTCAAGAAGTTCTGTTGCTTCTCTATTGTTCAGTGTTGTTGACGAAATTGAACTTATTTCTCAAACTTTCGGTGCAACACCTATTCGTGCTTCACAATGCCCAGGTTGGAAATATGCTGTAAACTCCCCTCTTCGTGACTTATGCGTGAAGATTTACAAAGAGCTTAACGCATCTGAACCAAGCGTTATCGCAATACACGCAGGTCTTGAATGTGGACTTTTCAAGTCAAAAATTCCTGAGTTGGACGTTGTTTCAAACGGCCCTTACTGCAAGGATATTCACACACCAGATGAAAGACTTGACCTTAAATCTTTGGAGCGAGTTTGGCAATTCCTTATAAAGGTTCTTTCCCAGCTTAAATAATTTATTAAAATAAAATATGCAGTATCGTTTAAAATAAACCGCCACCCGTCAAGTAGACAGGAGGCGGTTCATTTTTTATTTTTCTATTACTACAGGTTCTTCTGCCACAACGCTATTTGTTTGAGGTATTCCATAAAAATCATCTCTAATTTCATCTTTGTAGAAATCTTTAATTTCCTGTGGTGCATCGGAATATGTGATGAAATAAGTATTAGCTATTATTTCAGAAGCATTCGCATATGAATTTGTATTTTTATCTATAAAATAAACAGCGAAAATCGGCTCATCTCTATAAACTGTTGTTTTAACGATAGAAGAAAGATTTTTAACTTTTTCTTCGTCTTCTTCTATATACATGCCTTTCAAATTTTCAAAGACATTTCTATTAAACTGTCTAGAATTTGAATAAGAGAAAGAAGAAGAACGATCGTGTTTATAATAATTCGCATATTCTATAACAGCTTTTGTGTTAATTGGAAGTTCATTTGAAAGTTTTTCTTTTAGTCCTAATTCTTCAAAAGCTTTTATAGTATTTACACTATATTCTCTGATTTGGAAATTCACATTTTCATAATGCTCATATAGGTTATCTTTTCTATCTTTAACAGGGTGAGTAAAATCGTTATCATAAATAATAGAAATATTTCCCAATATAGTTCCTTTTGTTTGAATCATATCGTCCACAGTTTCGTCAAGCAAGTCATATCCCATTGCAGTATACAGCATATCCAACTGTTCAGGAGATAAGTCAATTTCTTCTCTTGATTTATTGTATCCATCAGTCAAGAGAAGTGTCTTTACTCTGTCTGATTTAACAAAAAGAATCGGACTTTGTTGTGATAACATTTCCTGATTATCCTCAAGTTCGGTTAAAATATTGAGGGTTTCATCAGAACAATTCGTATGATAATCTCTTGTCACTTTTTTACCATTCTTGAGATTATAAGTTATTTCTGTCCATCTGTATTGGTTTAATGGTTTTGTATTATCCTTGGAATTATCAGTTAATATTGACTTATGCAAGTCATATACAGTTTGTATTCCCTCACTTTGTTCAAATGTTGAATTATCTTTAGTAAAGGATTGAAAAGAATAAGGCGAAAATGAATTTATATTGGTTTCATCTTTTCGAGCATACTGCACAATATCTCTAAATCTGCCACTGTAGTTTACTGTAACAGATTTAATATCTTCAACTTTAGGAAGATAATTTTCATATCCGAACCAACCTGACATTATTAAAAATATAAATGTTGGTGCAATAACTGTACTTAAAATTAATGTTAAAACATTCTTTTTATTGGTTTTTAAACTTCTTGCCAATATTCCATTGATTACAAAGTAAGCTAAGAAACCATAAATTGCTGAAAGTAATACAGTTTTGACTTCTACAATTTTACCGCCGTCAAATATCGATGTTAAAAGTGCCAAAAGTGTTGCAACACCAAAAGATGAAACTATCGTAATTATCTTATACAATATTCCCGAAGTATCATAGCTTTGTGCAAGCTCACTATTTCTTTTTTTGTATATAGCCATTGAGCATAAAAGCAAAATAGCTGCAAATAAAATCCAAGCAAAGCTCACTATTGTAATTTCCTTATTGCTGATTCCAATGTCGGTAAATATATCTTTGCAGAAAGAACCAAATAGCAAGGCGATAGGTGAAGTATATGCTGAACGTACCATTAATGATCCATTTGCTGAATATCCTAATATACATCCATTCATCATTAGTTCTTTCATAAAAACGACTGCGGGGACAATTGCGTTTAAAGCAAGTGCAAATACTCCTGCATCAAATGATGCACAAGTTGACACGCAGCTAAGTGTTATTATTGAAACAAATCCGCATAAAAGAGAAAATATTTTCAAAAATTCAACTATAATGTCAACTGACGATGTCATAGTAACTGCGGAAACTGAGATATTTCCAACCATTACAATTAAATAACATATGAGCATTGGTACTGCTAAAGTTGTCATTACTGCACTATAATTCGCTAAAAGCAATGTTTCTTTTTTAATTGGCAATGAGTGATAAACGTCTACAGCTTTTTTACTGTGCATATATTTATTCACTACTACTCCCATAAGTAGTGCTGCCATAACAAGAAGTGCAAAATATATTACAATTGTTATCGGTGGGTAAATTTTTGGTGTACCAAATAGCGAAATCGCATATGGTTCTATATTTAGGGCAATCCCTTTTCTATATTCATTCAACGACAAAAAATACATTACTGGAAAGGTTAAAATTGAAATTGCAGTATATAATGCACCAATGCCAAAAAGTCGGCGGAGTGCATTTTTATATGCGGCAACAAACAGGTGTTTATTAGAATAAGATGTTGTTGTAGTCATAACCAGACGCCTCCATTTCATAAACGAATACTTCCTCAAGACTTAACGGCATATATTCCGCAAGCATTGGATTTAGTGAAGATATTTTTTCTTTTAGTTCTGCTTGAGAAGATTTTGCAACTATTACTGCCATACTTCCCTTTATATCAACTGATAAAATATTATCTCCAAGTAATTTTTCTTTTTCTACCATAGGTTTGAAAACAGCTTGCATCTTGCAAAAACTCTCATTAATACTTTCCATAGATTGTTCAATAACCAGTTTTCCTTTGTGCAAAATTCCGATTGAATCGCACAAATCCTCAAGTTCACGCAAATTATGAGAAGCTATGACAACTGTCATTTCTCGGCTTGCAACCTCATCAGCTATCAATTTTCTTACTGCAACTCTGATAACTGGGTCAAGTCCGTCAAAAGCCTCATCTAAAAGCATATAATCGGGTTGACAGCTCAGCGCAATTATAAGAGCGGCTTGTCTGTGCATACCTTTAGAAAAAGTTTTAATGCGTTTATTGGGGTCAAGTGGAAATTTTGCAACTAAATTCAGATATATTTCATTAGACCATTTTGGATATATAGTTTTATAAAAATTCGCAACAGAATTTATTGTTGCATTTTCTGGGAAATACATATCGTCGGAAACGAAGAACACTTTGGATTTAGCCAAAACATTTTCATATACTTTTTCCCCGTCAACTTCAATATCGCCCCAAGTTGGCTTATAAACTCCGCAAATACTTCTCAATAGAGTTGATTTACCTGAACCGTTTGTTCCAACTAAACCATAAATTGAGCCTTTGCTAATTGTCAAGTTCAGTCCATCTACTGCTTTATATTCATCAAACTTTTTTATGTAATCTTTTATTTCTATCATTTGCTCACTCCCTCTCAAATGCTTGTTTTACTATTAAAGTTGCTTTTTCTATTGTAACCCCATAAAGTCTTGCTTCGTACGCTGACTTTTCGAGTTTTTCTATTGCATTTCTTATGGAACTTTCATTGATTGTTTGATTTTCGGAAACAAAACTTCCTCTGCCTGCAACAGTGTATATAATTCCTTCTTTTTCCATATCTTGATATGCCTTTTGAATTGTATTAGGATTAACTCCCAAATCTCCTGCCAAACTTCTGACTGAAGGCATTTTATCTCCCGAGGCAAGTATTCCAGCCATTATCAGCTCTAGTGTGCGGTTTTTCAGCTGTTCATAAATTGGCACACGACTTTTTATATCAATCATATACATAATTTTTCTCCTTTCTTAAAGCATAATCTGTATTATCCGTATTAACTGTTCTATGTTAAATAGTACTGCTGTTACAACTACATAATATCATCATACATTTACAAAATCAAGTATTATAAAATATTTAATATTTTATTCACATTTGATTATTTCAGACAGTTTTTTAATCCCATCTGCAATTTTTTCATTTTCAATTCCAGTATAATTTATCAATATCATATGTGGTTCACATTTGCTTTTATCTGTGTAATACTGGGATAAACAAGCAATTTTTATATTCTTATTTTTTGCAGCTTCAATCAATTCTTCATCAGTGAGTTTTGTATTTACACTTAAAATAAAATGCAATCCCGAGTTTTCCTCAAGTATTTCAAAATCAATATTAGTAAAATTCTTATTAATTTCATTTATTATCATATCTTTTTTAATCTTGTAAACTCTGCTCATTTTATTAATATGTCGCTCAAAATGCCCATTGGCGATAAATTCCGACAATGTATACTGTTCAAGACTTGAAACTGCACATGACGAATAGCCCAACACTTCTTCGCTTTTTCGCAGCAAATTTTCGGGCAAAATCATATAACTTATTCTTATTGCAGGCGAGATACTCTTTGAGAACGTGTTGACATATATAACTTTTCCATTTTTATCTATACTTTGCATCGTTGGAAGAGGCTTGCCAACAAATCTAAATTCGCTGTCATAATCGTCCTCAATAATAAATCTTTCGTCACTTTGCTGTGCCCAATTTAGAAGTTCAATTCGTCTGCCTATCTGCGTTGTAATGCCTGTTGGAAAGTGATGTGCTGGGGAAATATGTGCGATTTTCGCTTTGCTTTCACTGAGTTTTTGAACAGATAATCCCTTATTATCCATAGGTATATACAGGTATTTTATGTTGTTATAATCGTATATTTGTGATATTTTTTTATACCCCGGATCCTCAATTGCAATCAGCTTATTTCGCCCTATAATATTTGCTAACATTCCATATAATTGCTCAGTTCCTGCCCCTATTATTACTTGTTCTTTTTTAACATTCATACCTCTGAAGTGATACAAAAAATTAGCAATTGCATTTCTGAGTTTTTCTGTTCCTTGATAATCTTGTCTTTGCAAAATTTCTTCATCTTTGCCCGACAAAACCTGTCTTGTAAGCTTTGCCCATACTGAAAACGGAAAATTTTCTGCTATAATTGTATTTTGTCTGAGGTCAATAAAGCAATCTGAATTTTCGATTTTTGGGGGTTCAACAGGTAAATCACGAATTACAAAAGTGCTGATATTTTCAAGTTTTGCCACATAATATCCTTTTTTTTCAATTGAATATATATATCCCTCGGACAGTAACTGATTATAAGAATTTTCGACAGTGATTATGCTGATATTTAGATGTTTGGCAAGTCCCCTTTTAGATGGAAGTTTTTCACAGGCTTTAAGTTTATTTTGTTCAATATCAGATTTAATAAAATCATATAATCTGACATAAAGTGGGGTTGAAGTTTTTAGCGATAAATTATATGTTAGCATCATATTCTCCAATCTGGTATTATCAAATTATATTAAACTGGGTATTTTAATAATATCACAATTGATTATACTATAAATATTGCATTTTTAAAAGAGGTGAAAAAAATCTTATGGAAAATACTCCACTAATTGCAGCTATTAATGATATTTCCGGATACGGAAGATGTGGATTGACTGTTGCAATTCCGATAATTTCAGCTATGGGACTTCAAGTTTGTCCTCTTCCAACCGCCGTTTTATCTGCTCATACGGGATATGACAACTATCAAATAGTCGACTTCACTCCCCATATTGCAAATTTTGCGGCAAATTGGAAAGAACTTAACTTGAAATTTAAAGCAATATATACTGGGTTTTTGGGCAGTGACAAGCAACTGGAAATTGTCAGCAAATTTATTGATGACTTCGCTTCTGATGATACAATCGTTTTAGTTGACACAATAATGGCTGATAATGGCTGCGTTTATCATTGTTTTGATGAGAAAATGGTTTTAGCCATTAAAAAACTTTCAGCAAAAGCCACTGTTATAACGCCAAACTTAACTGAAGCTTGCATTTTGGCTCAAGTGGACTACGATAATTTGCTCACACTTTCAAAAGATGAATTTATGAAATCTGTTGAGCAAATTGGAGAAAAACTTCAAAAAAACGGCCCGAAACAAGTTGTTATAACCGGTGTATGTCCTGATAATGACCATATGCTAAATGCTATTTTTGATGGTGAAATCCCTATGAATTTAGTCGGATTTATAAAAACAAATGCACACTTTTCCGGAACCGGTGATACCTTTGCTTCGCTATTATGTGGATATTTAGCAAATGGCAAAAGTTTGTTTGAGGCTGTTTTGAAAGCTACTCAATTTATTTCAAAAGTAACGCAATACACAGTTAATCAAAAAAATAACTATTGCAATGGTATTTCTTTTGAACCTTTTTTGCATGAGTTATTTGAATAAAAATATTTTGGAGGTCATATTATGGAAAACAACAAAACAACAACTAAAAAAGGCTTCACCACACGTCAAATTGTATTGGTAGGTCTTATGGCGGCTATCGTATTTTTAACTAACTACATTTCCTTTAAAATCCCACTAATTGCCGGTGCTCCAACAAGAATACACATTGCCAACGGTTTCTGTTTGCTTGCCGGCTTAACTCTTGGAGGACTAAACGGCGGTCTTGCAGCGGGAATTGGCTCAATGCTTTACGATTTTACAAACCCCGCTTATATTGCAAGTGCCCCTTTCACTTTTCTATTTAAGTTTTTAATGTCATTTATAGCCGGAAAAACGGCAAATTTGAAAGACAGACAAGCAAATGATATTAAATTCAACATATTAGCTTGCGTTGCTGGTCAAGTTACATACATCGTTTTATACTTAGGCAAAAAATTTATAACTGGTCTTTTAATTGGAAATGCTGTAGAAACTGTTATAACAACTTGTTTGACTTCACTTTTTGCCTCAACAGTCAATGCAGTTATTGCAATAGTTATCGCAATGGTTCTTCTCCCTGTCTTTAAAATGACAATCAAACGTATCAACAAATAAAAAGCACACAAAACAGCAGTATTAACTCAAAAATTAATACTGCTGTTTTTCAATTTTGATATTGTGTTTACTTTGAGTTTGTGTTATAATGACAAAAACTTTAAAGGAGCGATTTTTTTGGATACCATCGAACTATTAGTCCCAACATATGAATACAAAGTTCAAATGGAAAGCTATAAAAAAGAATTTATCGAAAATAATGACAGTTTATGCGGTAGCGGTGGGTATGGAAATATCGATAAATTTGAAGATTGGCTTGAACATATTAAAAATTGTTCGTCAGATGAAACTGTTCCAGAAAATCTTGTTCCGTCAACAACTTATATCGCCGTTAGAAAATCCGATGGAAGAGTCGTTGGTATGATTGATTTAAGGCATAGATTAAACGATTATCTTCTAAAATTTGGCGGAAATATCGGATACTGCGTCAGAAAAAGTGAACGCAGAAAAGGGTATGCAAAAGAAATGTTGCAATTAGCAATATTAAAATATAAAAATATGGGAACTGATAAAGTTCTTATAACTTGTGATCACAATAATATTGCTTCTGCAAAAACTATTGAAGCAAATGACGGAATATTGGAAAATGAAATTCAAAATGGTGACACTTTAACAAAACGTTATTGGATTAATGTATAAAAATTTGAAACAACAGCAAATGCCTCATTTAAAATTCGAGTATTCTATCGAATTTTAAATGAGGCATTATTTTATGAATTTTCAGCAACTGTTTTAAGGTACTGCCCATAGTCAGTTCTGCACAAGTCATTGGCAAGCTTTAACAATTGGTTTTTATCAATATATCCTGCTTTGTAAGCTTCTTCTTCTACATTGCCAATCATTGCTGAGTGGAGTTTTTCTTGAATTGCAACGCAATTTGCGGCTTTAAGTAAATTATCGGGAGTTCCAGCATCGAACCACATAGTATCTTTATCCAATGTAATCACATTAAGCTTGTTATTTTTCAAATAATATTCATTGACAGTTGTTATTTCCAATTCACCTCTTGGGGAAGGGGTTATTGTTTTTGCAACTTCAATTACACTATTATCATAAAAGTACATTCCAGGCACAATGTAATTAGACTTTGGAATTTTTGGCTTTTCTTCAAGGGAAATTGCTTTTCCGTCCTCGTCAAATTCAACTACACCAAAAGGTGATGGGTCATCAACATAATATCCAAAAATAGTTGCTCCATCTGTTGTTTTAGCACCGATTTTTAAAGCATTATCCATATTAGGTCCCATAAAAATATTATCAGAAAGCATCAAGCAAACATTGTCATCACCAATAAATTCTTCTCCAACAATAAATGCGTCAGCAATTCCACGTTGAACAGGTTGTTCTTTATAAAATATATTCATTCCAATTTGACTTCCATCACCAAATAAATCCTCAAATGGAGTTCTTATATGGGGAGGAACAATTATTAAAACATCTTTTATACCTGCTTGAATTAAAAGCGATAATGGAAAATAAATGAGAGGCTTGTCATATACGGGTAAAAGAGGTTTCGGTATTGTCTTTGTTATTGGAATTAATCTCATTCCCTTTCCTCCTGCCAAAATTATACCTTTCATAGCTATCTCCTTATTTTATGTTAAATTTTAAGAAGGCGAGTTATCCCCGCCCTCTTTTTCATTTTGTCTTAGTTTGAGCCTTTGCCACATTTGTTTATATTACTGATAATTATTCATAAAAGTAACTATCGTCTTCAAAGGGCTCTTCATTTTCATCTGAAATTGAAATCTCGCTTTCCATATTTTCGTCTTCACTGATAGCAATTTCTTCATCAACTATATCATGCCCTGGGCAACTGCCTGGAATATTGCTTCTCTTAAACCAACCTACATCAACTTCTGTACAGTCAGATGTTGCCAATCCACCTGTTTTTAAGCAATACGTTGCTTTGACTATATTGTCCCCATAATCAAAATCCTTTATTTCTAAATCTTTGTGAAGAGGAGCCATCATATTTTTCCAGATTATTGGAGGTGGATAATAGCCATATTTTATTGTTTCAGGATTATCATATCCCAGCCAAACACTTGCTACATAATATGGAGTTACACCAACAAACCATTGATTTTGGTCTTTATCAGATGTACCTGTTTTACCGGCAACAGGGATTTGACTAAATTTAGCTGTAGTACCTGTTGCAAGTGGTCCTGTTGTTACTCTTTGCAATAGTTTACACATTACTGCTGAAGTTTCTCCACTTATAACTCGAATTGGAGTTATATCTTTTTCAAGTACAACATTTCCCTCGCTGTCAAGAACCTTAGTATAAGCATAAGGCTTAGTGAAAGTTCCGCCATTTCCAAATATTTGATAACCACCTGTTAATTCAAGTGGAGTTACACCATTTGTCAATCCACCTAAAGCCATACCTGGAAGGTTTCTATCTCCATAAACATTTCCGCCGATATATTCTTGGTCAGCAAGATTTTGAAATTTGAGTTTATCCCTCAAGAAATCAAAAGATACATCTGGGGTTAGCATACTAACCAATTTAACAGGGATTGTATTTACTGAACGTCTTATAGCATAATCAACTGTTATAGGGCCAACATAAGACCTGTAGTGGTTTTGAGGCCATTGTATATCTTGTCCCCCTGAATTGATTGTAACAGGAGAGTCCTCAATGATTGTTGACCATGTTATCAGATTTTTTTCCATTGCCGGAGTGTATGATGCTAATGGTTTAATTGCAGAACCAGGCTGTCTAATTGCTCTTGTAGCACGATTAAAAAGTCTTGCTCCGACTTTTTCCCTATTAGAACCTGAAAGTGCCAATATTTTACCATTGAGATCCATTAATACAAATGCACCCTCGGGATATTCTTTGTTATAAACTGCTGGGAAATTGTCCATATTAATAAATTGCTCATCAACATATTTTTGTATGTCTTTATCCATTGTCATATAAATTCGATAACCGCCATTATACACCTGTTTAGTAGCATAAATCTTGGTGAAATTCTTTTCAGTTACCAAATCATTTATTACTTCATCTAAAACATGGTCAACAAACCAGTTTTGTGTTGTTTCAATTCTTAATTTATTTTCTTCGGTTTTGAACTCGAGTTTTTCAGCCATAGCTGTTTCGTATTGTTCCTCAGTTATTAACTTTTGTAATCTCATTTGTTCAATGACATTTTCACGTCTTTTTTTGTTGTTCTCAGGATATACAAAAGGGTTCCACTTACTCGGATTTTGAGTTATTGACACAATAGAGGCTGATTCAGCAATTGTCAAATCTTTTGCTTTTTTGCCAAAATATAAGTTTGCTGCTGCTTCAACACCATTTGTGTTATTACCCAATGAAATAGTGTTTAGATAGGCTTCAAGAATTTGTTCTTTGGAATAATTCTTGTCAAGGTTGATGGCTCTGAAAATTTCTCGGACTTTTCTGTCAACTCTGTATTGGTCATCACCTGTAATATTTTTGATTAACTGTTGAGTTATTGTTGAACCACCAAACTCTGATGAAGAGAAAGGAATAAACTGATTGACAGCTGCCGCAATCGTTCTCCTCCAGTCAACACCTTGATGCTTCATAAATCTTTTATCTTCGATTGAAATAGCTGCCATTGAAAGGTATGGCGACATTTTGTCGTAGTCAACCCATATCCTGTTTTCACTTGCTGCAAGGCGTTGAAATTCTTCATATTCACCTGTTTGAGTATTTGGAGCATATAATATTGTTGTGTAGTTATATTTAACATTCTCCAAGCTAATTTCTTCTTCTGTTTCAATTGACTTCAAAACATAGACAGTCAAAACTGAGGCAACAATCGAACCTGTTATTATACCAATCATCATTAAAGTCAATATTGTTCTGCCGATAGTTTTCCAAAACGACTTTTTACGTTTAGGTTTTCCTTGCTTTTTTTCTTCTGGATTATTCATATAATTAAATTGCCTCCCACGTTGATTTTAAAACTCACATATCTTATTATAATCATTTTTTATTTTATAACAATAGCTAAAAAGTATTATATCATATTTTGTTTGAAAAGTGTTAGCTAATTATTAACTTCATTGGAATATTATTTATATTTTGTGGCAAAATAAGTATATAAACCATTATTTTGTTTTAAAGGGAGATTATAATGCAAAAAAATAAATTCAAAAATTTTATTGCTTGTATTTTTTTTATTATCGTTGGAATAATTTCCGGTTATTCTGCTGCAATTTATAGTGATTCTGATGAAGTTATTGTAGATGAAAACATATCAAGCCAAAAAATAATTGAAAATAATGTGAAATATGATTATCTTATAAAAACATTTGAGGGCAAAATTGCTGTTTTCACCCCAAATTCAAAAAATCCTGAAATAATATTCGAGGTCTATACTCATCAACTTCCTGAATATGACCGTTTTCAACTTGAACAAGGCATAATTGTAGAAGATTATTCAACATTAGTACAACTAATTGAAGATTACACAACATAGAAAATAAATAATACTACTGATTACTTATTTTTATTTTGTTGTTATTAAGCTTTCCTAATTATCTCTCCATATTAGGAAAGCTATTTTATGTAAAAAATTTTAATCAATTTTGTTTTTACTTTAATTCGATTATAATAGAATAATTTATGTATAATCTTCCAATATGACTACGAAATATACATAAAATGTTCATAATTTTTTCTTGTATTTTCAAACATTTTATCAATTACAATCACATTCTGTCGAATTTATTATCATTTGTATAATTATTAATTAAAAAATTGTAAAATTTTATTTTTTTTACTTGAAATGTTTGACATATTGGCTTTTCTGGTCTATTATATGTATAGGAAGTTATCCTATTAGACAATTAGTCAGAAAGGCGGTGTCGTATGAAATCGACCGGTATTGTTAGAAAAGTAGATGAGCTTGGAAGAATTGTTTTGCCAATTGAGCTCCGTAGAACTCTAGATATTAATATTAAGGATTCGCTTGAAATATTTGTTGATGGCAACCAAATTGTACTTAAAAAATTTGAACGTTCTTGCATATTCTGCAGTAATTCAGATGACCTTATTACATATAAAGGTAAGACGGTTTGCAAAGATTGTATTAAAGATCTTGCATAAATTTTTAAAACAGACATTTAGGTGTCTGTTTTTTTTATCATTTTTACGTTTCTAACGTTCGTATCATAGATATTGCAAGAAAAATTAATGTGAAATTCCCCTTTTGTTCCACGAAAACAATAATCCCAATAAGCAACATCGGAATACAAATTATGTAATTTATTATTTGCTTTATTTTGTCTTGCTTTTCAAAAAAATATACTCTCAGCAAAACTTTAAGTATATTTCCCCCATCAAGATTTCCAATTGGCAATAAATTAAACAGTCCCATTACTATATTTACAAGTGCAAAAATTATGTGGTTGCCGTTAAGAAAAAATATTATCCCTAAAGTTAAATTTGCAAATGGCCCTGCAAAATGAAGTATAATTTCATACCACCATTTTTTAAAATATGTATCCGCTTTTATTGATATTCCCAGTGCTGTAAAAGATATTTTCACAATTTTATTTTTAAGCAAATATAAAATACATATATGCGCAAGCTCATGTATTGCCACGCTTACAAGCAGGATTGGAACTAATCCAATATGGTCTGATATTACAAAAAAGCCTATCAATGCCGGAAATAAAAATGAAAGATGAAATTTCATTTTGTTTATACTAAAATCCATCTATTCCTCCCTAAGCAGCCACATGGGGTCATAGGATATGCCCTCATATTTAATCTCAAAATGCAAATGCGGACCTGTTGATATTCCCGTTGTCCCTACTTTTGCAATTCTTTCACCTTTTTTTATTACTGTACCTATTGGCGCTAATATCTCGTCACAGTGGCAATAAAAGCTCGTAAATCCGCTGCAATGCTTTAGAATTATGTAATTACCATAGGATGGAGAATAACCGCTATCGGTTACTACACCATCTAATATGGCTTGAATTGCCTTGCCTTTTGAGGCCGCAATATCAATTCCTGTATGAAAATCTTCTTCTTTTGTTATTGGGTGTATGCGATAGCCATAGCTTGACGTTATTTCACCGCTAATTGGCGGATTAATTGGCATTGACACTAATATAGGAGCGAAACTATTCCCTTTTGGAGCTGCAACAAGTTTTTCTCCGCCTATTTTTCTAAATGGATTGGGTTTTCCACCTTGCCCTTTTATTTGCTCGGAAAAAAATTGTCTGAAAAATTCTTCAATGTTAAATTCATTCTCCAGTTTTTCTAAATCCAAGCGACTAATGGAAATTGTCGCTGAATTTTTGACTTCTTCTACAAAATCGTTTAGCATTTTATATGGCGATTGTGCCGAATAAATTAAAAATCCCACTATCAATGCAACCATAACTATTTGATATATCATTGTGTTGAATATTACATCTGGTTTTTGCTGTTTTTTGTATGTTCGCTTATATTTATTTCGTTCCACCATATATACACCTTCTCTGATTTAACATTCTATATATTATATATATGTCAAATAAAGATAATAATACATAAAAAATCCAACCTTACAATTAATTCATAAGGTTGGACTTTTTCATCTATATTATTCTACAGGTTTGAAACCATATCCCATAATTTGAGTTGCATCAGTTACCATAATAAATGCCTTTTCGTCAATAGCTTTCACAACTTCTCTTAGTCTAGCTGTTTCGCTAGGACGTACTGCACTCAAAACCATCTGTCTTTCGTCGCCATTAAATGCACCCTTAGCTTGAATAAGTGTTGCTCCTCTGCCCACAGTATTGATTACTTCCTTGCCGATTTGTTCGGACTTATCGGAAATAATAAACATCATAACGCCCTTATCGCCGCTATAGATAACTTTATCCATAACTGTGCTTGCAACAAACATTGTAACCAAACCAAGCATTGCTGATTCAATATTTTTATAAACAATAACTGACATAAACAAAACACTGCAATCAACTAAAAGGATTAGTTTTGCAATTGAAACATATGGCATTTTGCGTTTGATTAGCAATCCAATAATGTCTGTACCGCCTGTTGAAGAGCCTCTCATAAGTATAATGCCAAGACCAACTCCAATTAATGCACCTGCAAATAGTGCCGCCATCAATGGGTTTTTGACGTATGGAGTGATATTTGGATAGCCATAGTCCATTATAAAGGTGAAAATAGCTACGGTTTTAAAAGTTCTGAAGGTGAATTTTTTGCCTAAAAACATAAATGCCATTATAACTAGAGGAACATTGACTAAAAATGAAATCATACCGATTTTCATTCCCGTCAAATAGTTTATCAATGTTGCAAAACCTGCAACACCACCGGGAGCAATGTGATTAGCGGCAGTAAACATATTTACAGCTAAGCCATAACAATATGAACCGATGATATCATAAATTATATCAATGCACAATTTTTTTCCGTCAATTTTAGTTTTTATTTTAGTTTCCACTCTCAATCTCCTTATTGCTGATAACGATTTTTTCGTCAATGCTGTTAAAATCAATCGTCATAGCAAGGTCAAAAATCTCTTTAAGCCTTGCTTCTTTTCCCGATAGATATAAATAGCCAAAAAGTGTTTCAACCCCTGTTGCTCGTCTGTATTCAACCGGATTGGTTTTTTTCGGAGCTTTCGTTGAATTAGCATTTCTGCCTCTCTTCATTATAGAAAGCTCTTCTTCACTTAAAATAGGCTCTAATAGTTCATATAATCGTGACTGAGCAGAAGCTCTAACCATAGTCACAGCTTTTTTATGAAGAGCATTTGCTGAAACATTTGCTTGTTTAACAAGTCGCTCTCTCACCATAAGTTCATAAACTCCATCGCCTATAAATGCCAATGTCAGTGGACTTAAAAGTTTGGGATTTTCCATACATTCTTCTGAAAAAATCATAATATTTCCTCGATGTTATTTTACATAATCAAATTCAAAATTAAGGATACTAACAGTATCCCCCTCTTCAATTCCCATTTCCTCAAGCTTAGAAATAACTCCTGTTTCAATGAGAACTCTTTGCATATACTGCAATGATTCATTATCATTAACATCGACCATTCCAAAAACAGGGATAAGCCATTTTGCTTTAAGAACATAAACGTCATCATCATCAATTTCAATTTCAAAATTGCTATCTGGCTTTGTAGCACAAACTTGTGGAGCTCTTCCTTCAATTTCATATTCTTTGATTGGTGGGAGCGACTCCAGTTTAGTTGAAATTTTATTGATTAGTTGTTTCACACCTTGAGTTGTTGCGGCTGAAATTACAAAAAAATCATAGCCTTTTGACTCAACATATTCTTTGAATTTTTGAATTTGTTCTTCTGTTGCCATATCTGCTTTATTTCCTGCAACAATTTGTGGACGTTCTGCCAACTCTGCATCAAAGTTTTTCAGTTCCTTATTAATTAAATCGAAATCTTCAATAGGATCTCGACCTTCAATTCCGGAAATATCAACAACGTGAACAATAAGTCTGCAACGTTCAACATGGCGTAAAAATTCGTGACCTAAACCTGCACCTTCACTTGCACCTTCAATTAATCCGGGAATATCCGCCATTACAAAACTTTTTCCCGAGTCAGTCTGAACAACTCCCAAAACAGGTGTTAGAGTTGTAAAATGATAGTTTGCAATTGTTGGTTTAGCTTCACTAACTGTTGAAATAAGTGTTGATTTACCCACATTTGGAAATCCCACCAATCCCACGTCAGCCAATAATTTCAGTTCCAACAGAATTTCAATGCTTTCACCGGGTAAACCCGATTTTGCAAATCTTGGAATTTGTCTTGTTGGAGTTGCAAAATGCTGATTGCCCCAACCGCCCTTACCGCCTTTTGCAATAACAACAGCTTCTTCTGAGGACATATCAGCCAATATTCTGCCCGTTTTAGCTTCTTTAACTAAAGTCCCTTTTGGCACTCTAATTACAAGGTTTTCCGCACTTTTGCCTGAACATCTTTTTGTTTGACCATTTTCGCCATTTGGAGCTACAAATTTCTTTTTAAATTTGAAATCCAACAGTGTCGACAAATTAGTGTCAGCTAGAAATATAATATCTCCGCCTTTTCCGCCGTCGCCACCGTCAGGTCCACCTGCGGCAACATATTTTTCTCTATGAAAAGTAATGGCACCATTTCCGCCATCGCCCGCTTTTAGTTTTATTTTAGTTAAATCTACAAACATTTTTTTCCTCCGTTTATCTGTCAATTACTTCACATTTATTATTTGAATATTCGGTTATAAAATTCACAATTTTATCTTTTATAAAATTTCAGCTTGTTTTTAAGTATCTTTCGCACAAAAACCAAACAATCAATTCCTGTGATAACTGCCAGCGAAGGTGTATATTTTTGAGTTGATGCAAAACTCAAAGCAATCACAAGTAAAGTTGCAAAAATTGATATTAAAGTCAAATCTTTAGCCAAGTCTTGCGACAAAGCCTTTTTGTCATAATTCACTTTTTCACTCTCGCTTAGCTTATTATACATTGGCAAAAAAATAATATCTTTTTGTGTCAAAAGCAAAATAACTGTTACCCAAAGAAATATTACAATTATATAACCAACAATCATTGTAACTCCTCCTTGCAGCCAGCAAAATTTCTTTCAAGTTTTATTTCTTTTCCAATATATATTTTACACCAAAGGTCAAATATAATCAAGAAAAAACCCCAGCAAAAGCTGGGGATTTCTGTTCAACTAGTTAGCTGGGTAAATTGAAACCTTTTTACGGTCACGACCCAAACGTTCAAACTTAACTGTGCCCTCAGCAAGAGCAAAAAGTGTATCGTCAGAACCTTTACCAACATTTAGTCCAGGATGAATATGTGTACCTCTTTGGCGAACAAGAATGTTGCCAGCAAGTACAAATTGTCCATCAGCTCTCTTAGTGCCTAGACGTTTAGCCTCGGAGTCACGTCCATTCTTAGTAGAACCAACTCCCTTTTTATGAGCAAAAAACTGAATACTTAATTTAAGCATTATTACACCTCCGTTACAATTACTTTAATGTTCTTCCCATAATCTTGACTTAGCAATGACAAATGAAGATACAAAGCCTCAAGAAAATCATAGCACCTAGCATCAGGATTCGTGGGAAGAGATAGCGAAATTTCGTTTTCTCCGACAATAACCTTTGCATCAACTTTTAAAACCTCGGTTATGGCATTTGCAGTCATTTCCACAGCGGAAGTAACCGCTGAACAAACTATGTCCTTGCCACTTTCAGCATAACCTGAATGTCCGCTGACTTTAAAACCGATTTTGGGGTTACTGCCAATAAAGCTTACTACAATCATAGTAAGACTTATGCGTTAATTGAAGTGATTTCAACCTTAGTGTAAGGTTGTCTATGACCCAATTTGCGCTTGGAATCTTTTTTTGCACGGTAGGTAAATACTGTAATTTTCTTGCCTTTACCATTTTTGATTGCTTTAGCAACAACCTTTGCACCGTCGACAATTGGTGAACCTACTTGAAGTCCATCTTCCTTGCCAACTGCGATAACTTTATCGAATACTACTTCTGCATCAGCTTCAACGCCTAGCTTTTCTACGAAAAGAATATCGCCTTCTTGCACACGGTATTGTTTTCCGCCTGTTTCAATGATTGCGTACATTTAAGGCACCTGCCTCTTTCTATAAACTCGCTGTCTAAGGGTGGCATAAAGCACTTATAGCCCAGTACATGCGGCAACAATGATTGTATCATACAAATATAGGCTTGTCAACAGATTTATGAGTGTTTTCACATAAAATAGCGAATAATTTTGTTTACTATTTTTGATTATTACCTTTGTTCATAAGTATTTCTATGACGTTCATATCTACTCCGCCCATTCCAACTTTAGATAATACACTGATATTGTCTATTGTTTCCTCAATTGTTTCGCTAACAATGCCGTCAGTTTTTGTTGCAACAGAGCCATTCATTGAAAGTCTTGCCGCAATAACAGCCTCACCTGCACAAGTTGCAAGTTTCATCGCACAGCCATCTTTTGCACCGTCACACATCATTCCTGCAATACTTGCATAAATGTTTTTCATTGCCCCTTCAATTTGAGCATAATTTCCGCCTAAGAGCCAAGTTATTGCCGCAGACGCAGATGCACCCGCTAAAAAAGCACCACAAACAGGAGATAATCTGCCAACTTTTTCTTTTTGCCTTGCTGTCATAAGAATGCTGATTAGCATACCTCTCAAGCATTTTTCCTCATCTAACTTCAGAAAATCAGCCGTTGCAATAACCGGCAATGTTGTTTGAAAACCTTGATTTCCACTTCCCATAACTGTCATTGCAGGATATGAGCCACCGCCCATTCTACAATCTGCCGCAGCCGCAACAACGCTCTTCACATAGTACATTAAATCATTTGGCAAGATGCCTTTTTCCACCATTTCTTTGATGTTTTTTCCTATTCCTAAGCCATATGGTTTTTTGAGTCCCTCGTTGGAAACTGCCACATTCATATCTCTTGCTTCACGCAAAAATAATATACTACTTAAATCAACTTTCTCTGCAAAATCAATTAATTCTTTAACTGTATAGTTTGAAATATCAAAATTTCCTTGTGGACAATCTTCATTTTCAATTTCATTATCAATGATAATCTTTCCATTTTTAACTACCTTAACTAAGTTATCGTGCTTATCCAATGTTATTGTGGTAACATCTTCATCATCATTTTTTGCGTTGACTTCGATATAAAAGCGATTGTCGTGAATTGCTTCAATCTCAATCAATCCATCACATAAAAGTCTATGTGCTTTGCCTACTAAATCATCATTTACTCCGCTAAATATCTCCATTGTATTGCCCTGTTTTGTCAATAAATACCCCAGTGCCGCTGCCAATGGAATACCCGCCTCTTTTGTGTTGGGGATTTTTACACAATATGCGTTCTTGAAAATATTTGAGCTGAGTTTTAATTTTATTTTAGTTGCCGCTTTTTGAAGATATTGACAAGTGTTTGAAACAGCAAGTCCAATGGCAACAGGTTCAGTACAACCCATACTTGGCTTCATCTCAGATTTAACAAAATCTAATACATTTTTTTCTTTCATATATTAACCTTCTCTTTTTCAATAAAATAATTAATCTATATTAAAATAATATTTACGTCTGAATTTAGTTGTAAATTTCAACACCATCTTTGCTTACTCTTGCATAAACCAATGGTTCTTCCTCTACATTATTTTTGCTTATTGTAATTGCATCTAAAAATATTGTTTCAGCTTCCAAAACGTTTTTTTCCTTATTAGTGTGTAACACAGCAATTTCTTCGCCGCTTTTAACATAATCCCCGACTTTCTTTTTAAGAATAATTCCGGCACTATAATCAATTTGCGAATTTTTGGTTTCTCTTCCTGCCCCCAACACAACAGATGACATACCACATTTTTCTGTATTCATATGGGTTATATATCCTGTTTTTGTTGATTTTACACTATAAATCGTTTCAGCTCTTTTAAATAAATTATAATTGTCAATACATTTTTCATCTCCGCCTTGAGTTCTTACCATATCCCTGAATTTAGCTAAAGCAGAGCCGTTTTTTATTGCATCTTCCGCCATTATTTTGCACTGAGTAATTGAACCTTTTTCAGCCAGAAAAAGCATATTTCCGGCTAATTCAACACAAACTTTAGTTAAATCCTCAGGTCCGTTTCCTTTAAGTGTTTCAATAGCCTCAATAACTTCAATTGAGTTTCCTATTGCATATCCCAATGGCCTGTCCATATCGGTTATAAGTGCAATCGTTTTTTTGCCCGCTCCCTCCCCAATCTTCACCATTGTTTGAGCTAATTCAATCGCATTATCAACAGTTTTCATAAATGCACCGCTGCCTTTGGTTACATCTAAAACTATTGCATCAGCTCCCGCTGCCAACTTTTTCGACATAATACTTGATGCTATAAGAGGTATGCTTTCAACTGTTCCTGTGACATCTCTTAGGGAATATAATTTTTTATCTGCCGGTGCTATATCCCCTGTTTGTCCAATTACACAAATGCCAACTTGATTTATTGTTGCAATAAAATCTCCGGCGCTCATTTCCGTTTTGAACCCGTTGATTGATTCTAGCTTATCAATTGTTCCCCCTGTAAATCCCAATCCTCTGCCAGACATTTTAGCAACAGGAACTCCAAAGCTTGCAACAACTGGGGCAACTATTAATGTTGTTTTGTCGCCCACTCCACCTGTTGAATGTTTATCAACCTTTATCCCATTGATTTTTGAAAGGTCTATCATATCCCCCGAATGAGCCATATTCATAGTCAAAGACAATGTTTCACGTTCGTTTAAGCCATTGAAATATATTGCCATTAGCAATGCTGATATTTGATAATCGGGAATTTCCCCATCAACATAATTATCTACTATCCATTTTATTTCTTCATCGCTTAATTCAATATTATTTCTTTTTTTAATTATTATATCATATGCTCTCATAAAAACCACCTCTTTTGATTAAAAATACTACCTTAGTTATCGGCGGAAATGTCATATTTCATTCTGATAAAATATCTTTTTCATATTATAGGTCTATAAAGATAATTATATTTTATCGTAACACATATTAATTAAAAAATCTACATTTTATTGTATTTTATATGTTATTTGTTTAAGAAAATATGTTCGCTCACAATATAATAATGTAAAAAAATAAAGCTGTTCCAACCTTAAAAGTTAAAACAGCTTTTATTATTAATCTTTTCTACTGTTGTCCGCAAGTAATTGAAAAAATTAAGCTTTAGGTGTTGCTACTAAAAACACCATATCATTTAGTTCAGCTTCTTCAAAGAAATTATAGAATGTGAAGTTATAAATGAAACGTTCAGCTCCGTAAATTCCATATCCATCTTGATTATGGTCAGTTGTATCATAGCTATCTGCTACAATAATAACGTCATCTTGAGTTGTTTCTGTTCCCATATCATCAAATCCTATGATGACTTGCCAATGTCCGCCCCAGTCATTCCAGCCCACCATAATAGGAGTTCCCTCTTTAAGGTTTTTCTTGATATAATCAAATGTAAAAACACTTTGTGGGTCTTCTGCACAATCGAATGTGGAATAAAGGTCAAATCCACCGACTTCATTAAAAATTTCCATAAGTTGACGAAGGCTTGTTCCTTCAGAAGTTAGTCCGTTTGAGCGGAATTGTGCAAGAATTTTTTCATTATAATCGCCAAGTTTGTTATAATGATTAAGCACCATTAATGCACTTGTAACTCCGCAAGACCATTCACTTGTTTGTTGCAATGTTTTAAATTTAGGCAAAATAGTCAATGTTTCAGTTGATTGCATATTATAAAAATCCAATTGATTGAAATATGGACTATCTTTGTGGTCACCCATACGTTCAACACTGTCTGCACCATCTTCAGGACTGAGGTCCTCATCGTGTTTAATTTTCATTTCATCTGTGTAGTTACCCTTTGGTGAAACTGCCGCAATTGTTTTAGCCTCATTTTCAGTTTTAAGAGCAGCTTTACTGCATCCTGCAAGCGCCAAGCATAGTACAAGTGTAAATACAATTATTTTTTTCATTTTCTATCCTCTTTCAAAAAAATTAATTGTATCTGTAAATTTAAACATATCGCCTTTTATTGTTTTATTTATAGTTGAATTTGGGATTGGGCAAATAGCCTTCTTCTTACAGCTCGCCTTTTATTTATCCAATTTCTAGGTCGTTTTTGAGTCTATATAGTATCTCTCTGATAAATATATCAAAAACTTTACTTTTACTACTCTCATGTTGCTTTATACAGATACTGCGAATTTATCGCATAATCAACGGGAATTTCACCCCATAATATAAATTTGAGCTTTTCATAAGCTCCAACGTGAGTAATATGTACTCATTAGTACATATCTTTTTGCGGACAGCTTGATTATTATACCATAATTTAGCTAACAATCAATACATTTATGCAATTTTTTATATGTATAATTCAATTTAAAATAATATATTAATGAATTGTCATAAATAATAAGCAAAATATTTATAAACTTAACAAATTATGGCTTGAAAATCTTATCTTTAGTCCATAATATAGAATATATAGTTTTTGATTGGAGCTGATTATAATAAGCAAGCTTATAGAAATAAGAAATATGTACAAAATATATAATCCTGGAGAAAATGAAGTCAGAGCGCTTGACGGAATAAATCTTGAGATTGATTATGGAGAATTTGTTGCGATTGTAGGTCATTCAGGCTCGGGAAAATCCACTCTTATGAATATGTTGGGTTGTCTTGATGTTCCAACTGAAGGAGAATATCTTCTTGACGGAGTAAATGTTGCCTCTCTAAAAGATGATGAACTTTCTGATATCAGAAATAAACAAATCGGATTTATTTTTCAAGGTTTTAACCTTATTGCCAGTTTATCCGCTGCCGAAAATGTTGAATTGCCATTAATTTATAGAAATGAACATAAAGATATAAGGAAAAAAGCTTCTGCTGATGCTTTGAAAATGGTTGGATTGGAAGAAAGAATGACTCATAAACCCAATCAGCTTTCAGGCGGTCAACAACAACGTGTCGCTATAGCAAGAGCTATCGCTGCCAGCCCTCCAATACTTCTTGCTGATGAACCAACAGGAAACTTGGATTCAAAATCAGGACAAGAGGTTATGAAAATTATTAAAACTCTATGGTGTCAAGGAAGAACTGTTATTTTAATAACTCACGATAACGAAATTGCTAACTCCGCTCGAAGAGTTATAAGAGTTAAGGACGGCAAAATACTTGAAGATTATATAAATGAAAATATAACCAAAGAAAATGCTCTCGATTGTTCTGATTTAGATAAAAACACTTCTGAAGAATAATTTTTAATAATGAAAGTCAGCCTTTTAAAAGGTTGGCTTTTTTATGTGATGGAAACATCTGCTAAAAATTGATTAAATTTGTAATTTTATAATAATATATTGTCAAAATAACATTTTTGGTTGACGTTTTGCCAACATTAGTTTAGAATAATAAGATGTAGACTATTTAATTTGTGGAGGACTTAAACAATGATATATATTTCACCATCTATGCTCTCTTGCGATTTTTCAAAAATGGGCGAGGAAGCTCTTGCTATGGTAAAAGGCGGAGCTGATATGCTCCATTTAGATATTATGGACGGACATTTTGTTCCAAATATTACTTTTGGTGCGCCTGTTATAAAATGCTTACGTCCACTTACAAAAGCTGTTTTTGACACTCATCTGATGATTAGTGACCCCGATAAATACATAAAAGATTTTGCAAAAGCTGGCTCAGACATAATAACTTTTCATATTGAAAGCAACAGTAATGTTGTTGAAACTATTAATTTGATAAAATCTTTTGGCATAAAAGCTGGATTATCAGTCAAACCGAACACTCCTATTGAAGAGGTTTATCCTTATTTAGATATGCTTGATATGGTTCTTGTTATGACTGTTGAACCTGGGTTTGGCGGTCAAAGTTTTATGGAAAATATGATGGATAAAATCATTAAGCTAAAGACAAAATGTGCTGAAATTAATAAAGAAAATTTGCTTATTCAAGTTGATGGCGGTATTTCCGAAAAAACTGTTGCCATTGCAACAAGTGCGGGAGCAAATGTTATTGTTGCCGGTTCTGCACTTTTTTCTCAAGAAAACTATCAAGATGCTATATCAAAATTAAGAGAATGTGCCTATGCACCTTTGAAGTAATAAGCCAGCTTATCAATGGCATTATTTTTTATTAATAGCTTTCCATATTCGTCAGGAAATGATGCAGCCACCTCACCTTTTCCCGACAACTTTCCATATTCAAGCAACAAATTAGTTGCAAGACCTTTTGTATCATTGGTGGAATTTATTATTAAATAATATTTATTATCCATAAAAAATAAAGTGCTGTGGTAAACCAATTTGCAATAATTATTGAACAAAGAAATTGATGCTGATATTAAATTATCCAAATTTTCAAAAGCAAATATAATCGGTTCGCATACTACAATTGTATTGTTTTCAAGTTTATATGATGGCATAATGTTAAACTTGATTTCACAGTCAAAATTGTCTTTTTTAATTATTTCAACTGCTATTCTTGATTGTTTTGTTTTGAAGTTGATTTTCTGTTTTCCCAATAACAATATGTTGGAAATAACGTCAACCATATATTCATTATTATATGCTAAAGCATATGCAAGACCTGTTTCGTACATTTCTTCTGAACTGAGTTTTGCTACTAATTGGTTTTTATCGGATTGTTCAAATGTCATAAATTTGACCTCCATTATTACTGCGCTTAATTTCATTTTGAAAAGGAGGGAATGTGTTTTGGCACTATTTCAAAAAGGAATAATTCTTGAGCAACACAAAGAGCCTGCGTTTTCAAGAAATATATGTGAATTTTTAAATCCCAGCAACCCTGTTAATTTTTTTGATGATTATGAAACGTCAATTGAAGAGATTTCTAATGAGGATATAATCGAATTTGCAAAATCAGCAAATATCTATGATGAAACTGACGGTATCTTGCTGTACAAAAAATTAGTGACTGCTAAAAGTAAATCCGTTGTTACAGTTGTTGCTGATGCAATAGATGATGAGCCTTATATATCCAGCCAAATATGTCCTACTATTCAATTAAGTGAACAATTGGCGGGAGGACTTAGATTTGCAAAACAAGCCATTGGAGCTAAAAGGATTTATGTTGCCACTTATAAGAATGTTGGTGAAATTAATACAAAAATCCCATCAAAACTCGCTGACGATATTGAAATAAGACAAATTAGTGGTCGCTATCCCGCTGAACAAAGAGCGCAAAAAAAGCTTCGATACAGAAACGCACTTATAATTGGTGCTTGTGCTTTAATCCACTTATTTCGTGCTGTTAAATATAGAAGAATTCAAACAACTACATTTATTACTGTTGCCGGAGATTGCATTGCAAACCCAACCAATCTTGAAGTATCACTTGGTATGACGATTACTCAAGTTTTGGAAAGATGTGGAATGATTGATTTACCAAACAGAGTTGTAATTGGTGGTTCAATGACAGGAATTGGCGTTATTGACACCGATAAAAATTTGATTACTCCAATGACACGCTCAGTTTTGGCATTTAAAGATAAATTTATTAAATATAATTACAACTGTATTGGTTGCGGAAGATGTACTCAATATTGCCCTATGGGATTGTCGCCATATTATATTTACAAACTTATAAAAAGCAATCAGCTTGACAAACTTAATAGGTTTGATGCAACTTCTTGTATTGGCTGTGGAATATGCAGCTATAATTGTCCTGCTAAACTTGAACTTTCAACTGCAATTTTTAACTATGTTAAATCTGATATTGGAAGACAGGCTAAAAAAGAAAAAGAACAGCTACAAGAAAAACCTCAAGCAGTAATTCAATCTCAGTCAACAAAAGAAAGTAATAAAAAAGCAAAATCTCATAAATAGCTATAGTAAATAGACCTTTAATATGGGAGGAATAAATATTGCAACCAAGTTTTAACAATCCGCCTCACATTAGAATAAATGAGTCAAATAGTTCAATGATGCTTGATACAATAATTGCACTTTTACCGCTTTACTGTCTTTCCTATTATTTTTACGGTGCAAGAACTGTTGTTATGGCTCTGATTTCTATTGTAACTTGTATTATTTGCGACACAATCGGTGTCCTTCTTTCTCGGAATAAGTTCTCTATAAGAGATTATTCCCCAATAATAACGGGAATGATTATACCTTTGCTCCTACCCGCTTCAGTAAATTACAATATTATTATTATAGCATCAATCTTTGCTATAATTGTTGCCAAACAGCCATTTGGCGGTGTTGGAGAAAATATTTTCAATCCTGCTGCAGCCGGTATCGCTTTTGCTATTATATGCTGGCAAAAAGAAATTTTTGCTTATCCAACTCCTCTTATTAGATTGCCGTTAAGTTCTGTTGTTGAACCAAAATTATTGGTATCGCCCACTTTTACAATGCAACTCGGTGGAACTCCTAACATTGATTATATGGATATGCTTTTAGGCAATTTTGCAGGTCCTATGGGTGCAACAAGCATACTTGTACTGCTCAGTTGTTTTATTTATCTAATTGTAAGAAAAACCGCAAGTGCTAAAATCAGCGGTGCATATTTTGCTGTTACAGCGATTTTTGCGTTTGTTTTTCCAAGAGCTCAAATGCAGCCTATTGAATCAGTACTTTATGAAATGATGAGTGGTGCTTTGATTTTTGGAGGAATATTTTTATTAAATGACCCTGTCACTTCGCCCCAAAGAGATTTATCAAGAATTATTTATGGCGCTTTTACAGGTCTGATAGTGATGCTGTTTCGCAGATTTGGAAAATTTGAAGATGGCGTAGTTTTTGCAATACTAATCGCTAATTCATTTGTTTGGTTAGTTGATATGTTTTGCGAGGAAATTCAAAGAAAGCTGAGGTTAAGTTCAAATGAAAGCAGATAACCTTAGAAAATACAGAAGATTTTGTAATATAACAGGTGGGTTATTCTCGGATAATATTGTCCTTGTATATGGCGTTTCAATATCAATTATAGTTGGTGCTGCTACCAGTGGTAAAAGTGCATTGGCTTTATCTATAGCTATGCTTTTCACACTAGTTCCAACTATGATTATCTCTAGTTTATTCTCAGAAAAAATTGACTATACCTCACAAATAGTTATAATATTTCTTGTTTCAATGATATGTCTTATTCCATCGTCATATGTTGTTAAACTAATTAATCCGGCAATTTTTGAAACATTGGGAATATATTTTCCTCTTGTTGCAACAAACTCCGCAATTATTGTAAAAAGCAATCAATACAAACACAGTAAAAATCCCCTTTATGCGTTGACTGATGGTGTTATCAGTTCAATTGGATTTTTAATTGTTGCTGTTATTATTGGAATAATCAGAGAATATTTTGCCTCGGGAACAATCTTTGAATATCCATTTAATCTACCAATAAAAATCACAGCTATGAAAATGTCCTTTGCAGGTTTTATTATTTTAGCTTTTATTACAGCCGGAGCAAATTCTCTTAACCGATTGATTAAAACGGTTATTTTTAGGGTAGAAAATAAATAATTTTTTATCAATTATAAATATTATATGCTTTTAGCAGATTGGACGATGATTTATGGCGGAAAAAATAATGGAATTTATATTTATTATGTTAGCTGCTATTACTTTTGAAAATGCAATTTTCACTAGAGCTTTGGGTGTTAATCAAATTATCTTTAGGATTAAAGACGTAAAATCAGTCCTTATTTTCGGTTCGATAATAACAGGAGTTCTCACAATTTCAAACATAATAAATTATTTTCTTAATCAAACATTTACATATTTTTTAGTTCCAAACTACATTAAATATACACTTTTTGTTATTTCAATAATTTTTGCATTTGTTATCATCAGTTTTGTAACCAAAAAATTATATCCGGAAAAATACAACAATTTAAAAATTATGCTCACAATGGCTAGTTTTAACTGTTGTATTCAAGGTGTTCTAATCATTTCCGTTTTGCAAAAACTAAGCTTAGTGATGTCAATAGCCTATGCTCTTGGCTCAGGTATCGGCTTTACAATTGCACTTTTAATGATTTATATAGGTAAAGAACGTATTTCAATGTTGAATGTTCCAAAAGCATTTAAAGGCTTACCAATAATGCTTTTATATATTGGCATTTTAAGCCTTGCTATATATGGACTGATTGGTCATCAACTCCCATCATAAAAAATATTAGTAGGAGGCATAAGCTATGCTTAACAACAGAAAAATTAAACATTATCGTAAAATGAATGATTATAAATCAAGTGCGGGAATAACTCCATTTAAGATTGTTATTTCAGTTGTATTATTATGTGTTTTAATATTTATTGGTTGGAGCGCTTATACTCCAATCTATAACTTGGTTATGCAATTTACTAAAAACGAAGTGGTAAAAGTTGATAAAATCGAAGATATTTCTGATTCTTCAGCAGTTGATACTGAAGATGTCAATACTTCACAATCTTCAACAGAAAATGAAGTTAAGCCTAATGATGACATAATTGCCGCAGATACTTTGGAAATAAAAGCATTATATATGCCTTTAGATATTCTCTCCAACCCTCAGAAAACACAAACTTTTGTTAATAATACCATTAAAAATCACTCAAATATTAACACAATAATGATTGATATTAAGGGGCAAGATGGGATAATCAACATTCCAACATCTAATCAGATAGCTATAAAATCTGAAGCTATTAATAAAAATTCGCAAATTATTGCAGAATCAATTAAAATTATAAAAGATAGCAATATTAAAATTATGGGAAGAATTTCAGCATTCAAAGACCCACTTTCTCCTTTTAATATTCCGTCAGCGCAAATTAAATATATGAATACTGATTATGCTTGGATTGATAAATCCCCTGAAAAAGGCGGAAAACAATGGTTAAATCCTTATGCAAACGAAGCAACAGAATATATCCTTGATATTGCTAATAATTCAATCAAGTTAGGTGTAAACTTCATATTATTTGACAACGTTCAATTTCCCACAGGAGAAGCGCTTGAAAAAGCTACATATGGAAATATTTCCATTGGTAAATCTCGGTCATTTGCGTTAAAATCCTTTATGGACAAGGCAATAAATAAAATTGGGAATTTGAAAAATAAGTGTTTCTTCTATTCAACAACTTACAATGCTTTCAATCCAAACGATTTAATTTATGGTGGAAATCAACTTGATTTAAGCAAAGAAAATATCACAATAAGCCTTATGCTTACTCAATTTGCTGATGTAATGTTCTTTAATGGAACTAGCTATCCCAATAACCAAAACGAACCTGATAAATCAATTGATGCAATGCTTACAAATATTGATAATATGATTGACAATAAATCATCAATGGCGCTTTTGCAAAGCTTTAAATTTTATGGTGAAGCAATGTCATCTGATGAAATAACAAAACAAATTAATGTTCTTGATAAGCATAATATTAAAAATTATATATTATATAATCCTAACGGAATCTATAATTAGTTTTCTTGTTGTGGTAATAATTAAAGCTGTTAATCGTCACTGATATGACGATTAACAGCTTTTTAATTAAAATCAAATAACCTTATTCAACTGTAATTACACAATCGCAATAAATATATCCATAATATTTGCTCATTGCTCGAAGTGTAGCTTTTCCTTTTTTAAGCGCAATTATTTTTGCTGAATTTTCACTTGTTGAAAAATCAATAACGCCATTTGATGAAGAACTAATAACTGTCCAAGTTATTTCTTTGTCGGCAGTGTCATTAGGGTATATTTCTGCCTCTAATTCATAGCGGTCATTGATTGCAAGTGTCAATTCACTTTCAGTTATAATTTCATCAGGCATTATTTCATCATAACTATCCGGTAAAACAATAATATTGCATTTTGCCGTTTTACCGCCATTAGATGTTTTAGCTGTAATTGTTGCCGAGCCAGCTTTTTTAGCCTTTACTAAACCATTTGAATCCACTACAGCGATGGAGGAATTGCTGCTTTTAAAGGTTACTTTGTTGTTATTAACAATTTCTGGATATACAGTTGCAATTAAATTTACAGTTTGGTCTTTAAATATCTTTGCATTTTCAATGTTTAATTGAATATCCGATACTTTAGAATTACTATTTTTCTTTACAGTTACTGTACATTTCTTGGTATATCCACCTTCAATTGTTTCGGCGATAATTGTTGTTTCACCAGCATTAATTCCTTTAATTTCGCCATATTTGTCAACCTCGCATACATTTTTATCAATTGAATACCATAGTATCTCTGTATTAGCGGCATTTTCAGGCAACACCTTTGCATCAAGTAATCGTGTTTCACCTTCAGCTATTGTTATTTTGTTGTTATCCAGACTGATTCCGGTTACTTTAGAACTGCCATCTATTGTACTTTTGCTTACAGTTAAAACACATTCCGCATATTCATCTGCTTCTTCTGAAGTGGCACATACTATTGTTTCGCCAGCTTTTAATCCGGTAACAACACCTTTGGAGTTTATTTTTGCTATATTAGTATCATAAACTTCCCAAATAATTTTCTTGTTTTTTACATTACTTGGTAAATTAACTTTTAGTTGCACTGATTTATCAATTCCAACAGTAACTTTTTCTTCTTCAAATTCAATCATTTCTACCTCTTTATCTGATACATCGGGGGTAGTGGTTGAATCTGATGAAGTATTTGTATCTACAGGCGGATTTGTTACTGTTCCATAGTTTCCACCTGTTGAAACTGATTTTAGGTAGCTGGTTATACTGTCTGCCATAGCATATGCAATTTCTTCTTGATACCCATCGCTGATTAATTTTTTATACTCTTTTTCATTACTTAAAAATCCTGTTTCAATAAGCGCAGAAGCAAATTGCGAACATCTTGTCATATACATATAGCTGTATTTTGCACCTCTGTTTGTTGTAACTAAAGCATTACTTACATTTGCTGACAAGTATGCGGCAAGATTTTTTGAGAATGGATAGAAATAATATGCCTCTGTTCCTATTGCACTACGGGCTGAATTAGCGTGAACACTTATTAGCAAATGAGAATTATTTTGTTGTGCCATTGATATTCTCTTTGCCATTGTAAGTTCGCCGCTATTGGTGTATATAAGCTGTACAGATGCACCTCTTGAGGCTAATTCATTGTATAGTTTATATGCTATCTGATAGTTTACTACGCTTTCCGGATATGCAGGCAAAAATCCTGCTGCACCTGGGTCAATTCCACCATGCCCTGCATCTATTGATATTCGTACGCCCTCAAGTGAGCTTCCGCTTATTTGTGGCGGATTATTAAATCTGAATACTAAATTATCGCCACTGTAATATGCTTTATATCCCAAAAATCCTCCTGATTTTGCGAGATTTAAAGTCAATACTTCGCCATTATATGATGAACTAGTGAACATCGGATTAGTGCCTACATCAACTGATGATGGCAGCTTAGTTGTGTAGTTAAATTTAACTGTAAATGTATTACCATCGTATCTTGCAACATATGATGCTTTTTGATTCATATCAATTGTCACATATGTAAATTGTTTATCGCTTGATATTTTTGTGCTGTTAATCACATTATTTTTTACACCTTCTCCGTTTTCAACAGCCGTAATATCAGCTGTGTAAACTCTTAGATTTGATGCAAGTTTATAATATGAAAAAGTTTTCTTTCCATCATTATAAATCATTTCTGAGCCAACAGCATAATCTAAAGTGCCGCTTGGAAGAGGGTAATAATGTGGATTTGAATGGTCATTTAATATATCGGTAGAAAATGTTTCTGCTTGAGCTGCTACTACACGAACAGGTCTGCCATTAGCTATTTCTGCTTTTTTGTTTACAGTAACTGCAGCACCTGTTTTATTCTCTTTCATTCCCTCCCAGTTACCGTTAAATGTAATGTTTCCGAGTTTTTGAGCCTTTGCTTTGGCAGGTGGCACTGTAAACGAACCCTCAAACAACTTGTAATTGGAGTTTAAGTCGGTATCATCATTTTGTCTGTCTGATGAAACAAGTTCTATTGTTTTGCCGTTTAATGTGGCTGTAATTTTAGCATCAGCATATGCTAATGCGGAAACAGTTATTTCCATTTCACCGTCTACAGACATATTTCCTGTTGGGGTAAATTCTTTTATGATTACTACTCTTCGATATATTTTGTATGTAACTGACTTGCCTTTATGGTCAATTGTAAAAACATTATCACCCGGTATTAAATCATAAATCGCAGCAAAATATCCGTTTTGGTCAGTTGGTATTTTCTTGCCATTAATTGTTACTTCTGTATTAGGGTCAGATGCTCCTCTGAATGTAACAGAGGGTTCAAAAGTTTCATATTGGAGTTTAGTTGGTCTTGTAACTGCTAATTCTTTTAATACATGATCGGGATTAATCTCTTTGTTGTAATATTTTATTAAATTTGTTGTACTGCTTTTTGGGTCAGCTATGAGCCTTTGCAATGAGTTGAATACACTGCCATTAAAGCAATTAAGTTTTTCACAAGCCATAGCTTGCTTTATTAGCTGGTCATATTCACTCCAGCCCGCATTATCAGTTGCGGCTTTTGATGATGCGTGTAAAACATAATATGACAAATCCTTTTCTTTCATCACATTATCCCACCAATTAACAACAGTTTCAAAATTTTCAGTTTTATCAATGGTTGAATTTAATGCTTTAACAAGCACAAAATCAGGTATTTTATCGTTTATATATTGAACGTTATCGCTGTTTCCTGAACCTAGAGCTGTGTAAGATGCAGCTGTGTTTGAACCATTTTCATTAGCAGCGGTATTTTCCCACACTGCCTCTGTCATCATACCAACTTGAGTTCCCGGAGAATTTATTCTTATAGTATCAGCGCATACTTGAAATAATGTCTTTGAAAGTGACAGCATATAGTTTTTAAAGCCAACACCACCGCCGTATTTAACGTATTGGTTAAAGCTTTCTTCTCTTGAATTGTTATAATAATTATCAATAATAATTCCGTCAAAGTGATAATTTTTTGAAAACATTTGAAGATTTTGCGTAACAAAGTCAATTGTTTCACTGTCAATTATCTGAGCATTTACTATTTTGTCATCTGAAGCAATATCTCCTGCATCATAAATTGCATATGTATAAAAAGCCATTTCTTTTGCTTTTTTCACAGCATAATCCAATGCATCAAAACCATTTATTAATGACGGCAGAACACTATTTGCATAAATTGTTTTATCATTTAGTTTAGTTATAAAAACAACCGAATTCATTGATAAATCTTGCGCTCTCTTCAATGCAGTATCTATTTGCGATTTAATAGTTTCTTCGCTGTCATCAGATTTTAAGAAATAATCTTCACCTGGTGTCATATAAACTGCACGCATTTCACTTGGAACATTGAATGTGACATCACTTGTGGTTAAATCTCCACTATTCTCGTCTGAACTTGTTCCGTCTGAACTTGCTCCGTCTGAACTTGTTCCGTCTGAACTTGCTCCGTCTGAGCTTGCTACGTCTGAACTTGTTCCGTCTGAGCTTGTTTCGTCTGAACTTGTTCCGTCTGAGTTTATTTCAGATGATTCTTCCCCGCCGCTTGAATTTAATGTATCATCAAGTTTATCTGTAGAATTTTCTCCGTTCTCTTGAACATTATCTGAGGAAGATATGCTATTTGATGTGGATTGGCTGTCGCCCATAAAAAACATAGCAACACCGGCAAGTAATATTGTTATTACTAACATAAAAGATGAAAGGGCAATTAAAAGGAATTTTTTATTTTTTAAAAATCTTGACACTTTTGTTCTCCATTCTGCTTTTGTTATCCTATAGAATTATGAAAAATCTTATTTTTAAAGTACTTTTTTCAGATTTTCAATTTCAGTATTAACTTGATTTTTAACACCTTGTATTGGATTAATTAAGGAGTCATACCTATACATAAAAAATCCTTCGCATTTATTGTATTTTCTTGATTCTAACACCATTCTTTGCAAAGTGTTGGAGGATTGAATCCATTCATTTTTGCCCTCTCCTGCCCATTTATCCTCTGTTCCGATTTTATATGGTGCCATACCTATATATAGTTCAATTCCTTGAACCTTTATTTTATCGTTCCATAATTTTACGGTATAAGCAAATGGGTATTTTGTATTTTCAAAGCCAAAATAAATTTGCGGACAAATATAATCAACATATCCTTGATTAGAAAGCCATTTGTCTACATCAATATATTGTTGGTCAAAATTATTTTCAAGATTTCCCTGAGGACTTATTCCGAATTTGACGTTTGGATTTATTGATTTAATCTTGCTATAAACTGCTCTAACAAGTTTATTAACATTTTCTCTTCGATAATTTGCCAAGCTCAATGAGCCACCATTGGATTGATATTTAGCATAAGATTGAGAATCGAAACTTTGTTCTGTTGTTGGATAAAAATAATCGTCAAAATGTATTCCGTCAACATCATAATTTTGGACTATTTCGGCAACTCCATCAACAATTAATTGTATTGCCTTATCACTTGCAGGATTATATGAAATTCCTGTTTGGTGGGATACAACAGCTAAATCTCCGCTGTCAAGCCATTTTTTAGCAGGATTTTCGCTGGATAATTCAGCTTTTGTACCTGAATTTCTAACTCGATAAGGGTTTATCCAAGCTTCTATTTCAAGCCCATAGCTATGAGCATAATCAACCATTATTTTTAATGGGTCAAATCCAGGGTCAACACCCTCTGTTCCTGTTACAATATGGGAAATAGGAAAAATATCCGAATAATATAAAGCATCAGAAAATGGCCTTACTTGAACTATAACTGTGTTCATACCAAGGTCTGTTATATTGCTAAATGCTTTTTTTATATTTGTCCTAAATTCTCCCTCACTCTTCCCTTTCAATAATGTGTTAAAATCTAAATATGATATCCAAACCCCTCTCATTTCTCCATTTGATACAACCGAGTTAGTAACTATATCATCAGCTTTTTGTCCCTCATCTATTGAACTGCTGGATTTATCAGGCTGTGAAACAACTTCAATCTGAGATGATGATGTTACCTCGCTTGAAGATGAAATATTTTCTGTTTTTGAACTTGACAATGTGCTACTTTCCACTTTTGGAATTGATGAAGAACTGGTTTCAACTTTTGAAGTTGTATCAATGCTTGATTGAGATAAGGAACTCTCTTTTGACAATTCATCATCAGTTTTTTCTTCACTATCCAAAATAACAGTTTCATCAACTTTTGGATTTTCAGTTTCAAATGTTGTATTTGAGCTTGAACTCATGGGGGAAATTATATCAATTGTTCCACAGGTAGTTTTATATTCTGTTTTGCTACAAGCGGAAATTATTAAAGCCAAAGTAGTCGCTATTATAAATTTAGTTGCCTTTTTCATAAATTACCTCACTTACTATAAATACATTCTTCATAATTTTACACCGATAGACAAAATAGGTCAATAGATAAGTGGATATATATTTAATTACTATTGCAAATTTTATAAATATAAATAATATTTTAAAATAATGTCTAAAAAATTATATGAAAAATATTATTATGATATTCAGCCAAAAACAAAAGATATGGTGGCTGCTTATGCTCCCACCATATCTTAGCTATTTATTGAAATTTTTAATATTTATATGTAATTTCTGATTATTTTACTATATTTTGTGGCTTTTTATCAAGCCATAACGAAATATTTTTAGCAACAATATCTGCTCTCTTTTCAAAAGCTTGATTGCTTGCAAAAGCAATATGAGGTGTCACAACAACATTGTCTAATTTGAACAGCTCTTTTTCTTCGGAAATTGGAGGTTCTACGTCAAATACATCAATTCCAGCCGCTGCAATTTTTTTCGTTTTTAGTGCATTTGTTAATGCTTCCTCGTTGACAATCGGTCCTCTGGCAGTATTAATTAAAATAGCCGATGATTTCATCTTGTCAAATTCTTTTTCACCAATTAAATTTATTGTTTCTTTGTTCTGCGGAACATGTATGGAGATAATATCAGAAATTTCAAGTAATTCATTCATACTCACAAATTTGATACCTTCTATTGTTTTTGGGGTTCTACTAAAGGCGAAAACGTTGCAGCCAAAAGCTTTTGCAATCTTTGCAACTCTTGTGCCTATTTCACCGCAACCGATTATACCAAAGTTTTTGCCAGCTAATTCAAAGCCAACTAAACCATTTTTTGTTCCATTATTTCTGCAAACTCTATCGCATTTAATGATATTTCTTGCTAAATTAATAACCATTGCAAAAACAATATCTGCAACAGCAACTGTTGAATATCCTGCACAATTGCAAACCATTATTGAATTTTTGTTGCAATATTCAACGTCAATATGATCAGTACCTGTAAATGCAACACAAATCATCTTGAGATTTTTGCAATTTTCTATAACTGATTTTCTATATTGAAAATTGGATAGGACAACAACATCTGCGTCTTTGCTACGTTCAATCAGTGTTTCATCATCAGTAACTCGGTTATCATAGCAGACAAGTTCGTGTTCTGTGCCAATTTCATTTATTATTTTATTTTGAAGAATTTCTTTATCTATGCCAAGAGGTTCAAGTACTACAATTTTCATTTTAATAAGACCTTTCAATAACCATAATATTAGAATAGCTAAAAATGGCAAAGATTTATACTTCTTTGCCATTTGAATTTATGCTCTTACATCAAGCATAAAACCAATATTTCCCGATGCTATGGGCGGATTTGATACTTCCATTGTTTCAACAAGTGAATCCATCATTATCTCCGCTTGTTCCATTGTTTTATCCATCATAGAAATGGAAATACTTTGCATAACTTGATTGATATTGTTTTGAATACTATAAGCTGCAATGTCCATATTTACTCCTCCTTTAAAATATACTATATAATATATGTCGGCATATTTCTTGAAAAATTAATAGTTATTTGCTTATTTCACATTTTTTAGTGAAAAAAATTGATGCTACAACAGATGTTAATGGGATTGTCAAAAGTAATCCAAAACTTCCTGTTAATGCTTGCAAGATTTCCACTATAATCATTTCTCTGTTAAATAATGCTGTTAGCGATTGATTATAAGCCACAAGCAACAAAACCACTGTCAACGAACTACCTATATAAGCCAAAATTAAAGTATTTGACATCGTTCCAAGGATATCTCTTCCAATATTTATTCCGCTTTTTAATATTGTTTTCATCTGCGGATTTTCTGTTTGTTGAGCAACTTCATATAAAGATGATGACATTGAAATTGCAACGTCCATTATTGCACCAACTGCTCCGATAATTATAGCAGCAAAAATTATTGCATTCAAATCTATGGGATTTTCGGAATGAAGCATCAATAAAAACATTGATTCCTCATCAACCATACCTGTTAAATATAGGAAATGTTTCATAACAATTGTTATTAATCCACATATACTTACGCCGCCAAAGCAACCAATTGCCGCAACAATGCTCTTAGTTGAAATACCATTCACCAAAATAATTGTCATAACAATTATAAACACACTCACTATAATTGTCCAGAAATATACATTAAACCCACCGATTATCGCCGGTACAAGAACTACAAAAATTGAAAGACAAGTAAAACATAAGGAAAGTATTGTGCTGACACCATTAAATCTGCCGAAAATCAACAGAAGAACTACAAATATAATGCCCAACATAATAAGTTTATCAGTCCTTATATATTCGGCGAGCATCCATTCTCCGTCAGTTTCAACCTCGCCGATATATGATAAAATAATTTTATCCCCGACTTCAACTTCTTTCATTTTGACCGCCATATGAATATCATTAAGCTGCGTTGCCGTAACTTCTGCACCGTCCATTGAGCCTTCCGTTATCATTGCATTAAACGTTATATAGTCGTTGGCGCCGCCCAAATTGGACTGTTCTACTCGCTTATCCAAAACTTTTGTGACAACCGCTTTAAGAATAACACTTTCTTCTCCTGCAACATTAAAATCACCATTTTTTTGAATATACAAATTTGATAGTCCAATAAAAGCAATAGATAAGATAACACATAAAATGTAAATTATAAGCTTGTTTCGTTTAGTTAAATTCAAAATGTACACCTCATTATTTGTTATCTCTAAGTTTATTTTCCAGCACAGGTTTCAAAAATTGACCTGTCAGAGATTTCTTGTTTTTTGCAATCTCTTCAGGTGTACCTGTCGCAATAATTGTTCCACCTTTATTGCCTCCAAACGGACCTAAATCAATAATATTATCTGCAACTTTAATAACATCAAGATTATGTTCAATCAAAACAATTGTATTTCCGCTATCTGCAAGAATTTGCAAAACTTCTATAAGCTTATGAACGTCAGCAGTGTGCAATCCTGTTGTTGGTTCGTCAAGAATATATATTGTTCTTCCTGTTGGCTTTTTGGAAAGTTCTGTAGCAAGCTTTACTCTTTGAGCTTCACCGCCCGATAATGTTGTTGCAGATTGCCCAATTTTGATATATCCAAGACCAACATCAAGCAAAGTTTGCAATTTTCTCTTTATCTTTGGGTGATTTTCAAAAAATACAACACCCTCTTCAACAGTCATTTCTAAAACATCATTTATAGATTTACCTTTATATTTGATTTCCAATGTTTCTCGATTGTATCTTTTGCCTTTGCAAATTTCGCATGGAACAAAAACATCAGGCAAAAAGTGCATTTCTATTTTTAGTATTCCCCCACCCTCACATGCCTCACATCGTCCACCTTTAACATTAAATGAAAATCTTCCCGAACTGTAGCCTTTGATTTTTGCCTCATTAAGTTGTGCAAAAACTTCCCTAATGTCAGTGAAAATGCCTGTGTATGTTGCAGGATTTGAACGTGGAGTTCGTCCGATAGCTGATTGATTAATGTCAATTACTTTATCTAAAAATTCAATTCCATCAATTCTTTCGTGTTTTCCTGCTTTTATTTTTGCTCCATTTAGCTGACTTGCAAGAGATTTATACAAAATTTCATTGATAAGTGTGCTTTTGCCAGAACCAGACACACCCGTAACAACTGTTATTGCTCCCAACGGAATTTTAGCTGTAACATTTTTAAGGTTGTTTTCGCTTGCATTCACTATCGTTATAAAATTGCCATTGCCTTTTCGTCTTACTTTTGGAATAGGTATTTCCTTTTTGTGGCTTAAATACTGACCTGTTATTGATTTTTCGCAGGCTTTAATATCTTCAACAGTTCCTACGCAAACAACTTCTCCGCCATTAACTCCCGCACCTGGCCCGATATCAACAATATAGTCCGCAGCATACATTGTATCTTCATCATGCTCCACAACGATTAATGTATTTCCTAAATCTCTCAATCTTTTCAGTGTTTGAATTAATCTGTCATTATCATATTGGTGAAGTCCAATGCTCGGCTCATCTAAAATATACAAAACTCCAACTAAAGATGAACCAATTTGTGTTGCAAGTCTAATTCTTTGGCTCTCTCCACCCGATAGCGTTCCGGCTGACCTTGCTAGTGTCAAGTATTCAAGTCCAACACTTTTTAAAAAAGATAATCTTTCTTTTATTTCTTTTATAATCTGTTCTGAGATGTGTTTTTCCTTTTCAGTGAACTCAATGCTTTCTATAAATTCAAATGCTTCAACTATGGACATATTGGTCAATTCACTGATGTTTTTTCCACCCACTAAAACAGATAAAGACTCTTTTTTTAATCTATGTCCATGGCAATCGGGGCATGGTACACTGCTCATCCAAGTTGTTATTTCATCTCTCATCCACTCGCTGTTGGTTTCCCTAAATCTTCTTTCGAGATTATTGGCAACACCCTCAAAATCAGTTTGATATGAACCACTTGAAGTTTCTGTTTCTCTTTTTATTGTGATTTTCTCGCCTTTATTTCCATAAAGCAAAATATCAATTATCTTTTTATCTAAGTTTTTAACAGGTGTATCAAGGGAAAATCCGTAATGTTTTGCAAGTCCTTCATAATACATCTGAGCCATTCCGCCCTCGGCATAATACCAACCGCTTGCACGAATTGCTCCATCTTTAATTGACAGGTTTTTATTGGGCAAAACTAAATCTGGATCTACTCTTAAAAAATTTCCTAATCCTGTGCATTTTTCGCAAGCACCATATGGATTATTGAATGAAAACATTCTTGGAGATAGCTCTTCCATTGAAATATCATGTTCGGGGCAAGAATAATTTTGTGAAAATAGCATCTCTTGTCCATCAATAACGTCAACAATAATCAAACCGCCAGACAGAGAAATACCTGTTTCAAGGGAATCAGTAAGTCTTGATTTTATATCATCTTTAATAATTAATCTGTCAATAATTACTTCAATAGTATGTTTTTTGTTTTTGTCCAGTGTAATTTCTTCCGATAAATCATACATATTTCCATCTATTCTAACTCTTACATATCCCGATTTTCTTGCTGAATCCAATATTTTGGTATGCTCGCCTTTTCTTCCACGAATAACAGGTGCTAAAATTTGAATTTTCTTGCCTTGGGGTAACTCAAGTATTTTATCGGTCATTTGGTCTATTGTTTGCTGTTTGATTTCCCTGCCGCAAATAGGACAATGTGGAATACCAACTCTTGCATATAATAATCTCAAATAATCGTAAATTTCTGTCACTGTTCCCACAGTTGAACGTGGGTTTTTAGATGTGGTTTTTTGGTCAATTGAAATTGCGGGAGATAAACCCTCAATATAATCAACATTAGGCTTCTCCATCTGACCTAAAAATTGTCTTGCATATGAAGAAAGACTTTCCACATATCTGCGTTGGCCGTCTGCAAAAATAGTATCAAATGCTAATGAACTTTTTCCTGAACCCGAAAGTCCAGTGAATACAACTAATTTATCACGTGGAATTTCAAGATCTATATTTTTAAGATTATGCTCTCTTGCACCTTTAATTATAATTTTATCTCTTCCCAAAATAAACCTCCACTACTTTTCTTCCTTTAATGCGTTTATCTTATCTCTCAAATAGGCTGCATGTTCAAACTCAAGAAGTTTAACTGCATTTTTCATTTCCAGTGTGTATTTTTCAATCAATGATATTTTTTCTTTGTTTGTCAACTTCTTTCCACGTTTGGACTTTGATTTACTGTCTTTTGAAGATATTTCCAATATATCACGCACATCTTTTTTAATAGTTTGAGGTGTTATATTGTGTTCTAAATTATATTTAATCTGTATTTCTCGCCTTCTGCTTGTTTCACTTATTGCTTTTTCCATTGATTTCGTCACTTGGTCTGCATACATTATTACCTTGCCCTCGGAATTTCTAGCTGCTCGTCCAATCGTTTGAATTAATGATGTTCCTGAACGCAAAAATCCCTCTTTATCCGCATCTAATATTGCAACCAAAGAAACCTCGGGTATATCCAATCCTTCACGCAATAAGTTAATTCCAACCAGAACATCAAATTCTCCAAGACGTAAATCTCGAATTATTTCCATTCTTTCAATTGTATCTATATCGTGATGCATATATCTTATTTTAACTCCCATATTTTCATAATATGAGCTTAAATCTTCTGCCATTTTTTTTGTGAGAGTTGTCACCAATACTTTTTCGCCTTTTTGTGACCTTATATTGATTTCAGAATATAAGTCATCTATCTGACCTTCAACAGGTTTTACAATTATTTCAGGGTCTAATAATCCTGTTGGTCTTATTATTTGTTCAGCAATTTGACTGCTATGCTCTCTTTCAAAATCTCCGGGAGTTGCACTGACAAAAACTGATTGATTAAGTTTCCCATAAAACTCATCAAAATTCAAAGGTCTATTATCAAGTGCCGAAGGCAGTCTGAAACCATAATTTATAAGGTTATCTTTTCTTGCCCTGTCGCCTGCGTGCATACCTCTTACTTGAGGTAATGTTGCGTGAGATTCATCTACAAATAGCAAAAAATCCTTTGGGAAATAATCAATCAATGTGCAAGGTATGCTCCCCGCATCTCTTCCGGATAAAACTCTTGAATAGTTCTCAATGCCTTTGCAAAATCCGATTTCTGTCAACATTTCCAAATCATAATTTGTTCGCTCGGCAATTCTTTGTGCCTCTATAAGCTTTTCATTTTCTCTGAAATATTTGACCTGTTCATCACATTCATTGCGTATATTTTCAAGAGCCGCCAACATTTTTTCTCGTGGAACAATATAATGTGAAGCGGGATAAATCGCTATATGACTGACGTTTGATTTAACAACCCCTGTCAGCGGATTTATCTCACTGATTTTTTCAATTTCATCTCCGAAAAATTCAAGTCTGTAGGCATTATCATTAGTGTATGCCGGATAAATTTCAACAACATCGCCTCGTACTCTAAATTTATTCCTTACAAAATTTATATCGTTTCTTTCATACTGGATTTCTACTAACTTTTTAAGTACTTCATCTCTGTTTTTTTGCATACCTGTTCTGAGAGATATAACCATATTTCGATAATCAATAGGGTCGCCTAAACTGTATATACAAGAAACACTGGCAACTATTATAACATCTCGCCTTTCAGAAAGTGAAGATGTTGCAGAATGTCGCAGTCGTTCTATTTCTTCATTAATTGAACTATCTTTTTCAATATAAGTGTCCGTATGCGCAATATATGCCTCGGGTTGGTAGTAATCGTAATAGGAAACGAAATATTCAACAGCATTTTCAGGAAAAAACTCTTTAAACTCCGAACAAAGCTGCGCTGCAAGGGTTTTATTATGTGCTAAAACTAAAGTTGGGCGATTGACTTGTGCTATTACATTAGCCATCGTAAATGTTTTTCCACTTCCTGTAACTCCCAAAAGTGTTTGCTCTTGCATACCTGCATTTATCCCTTTTACTAAGGTTTCAATCGCTTGCGGTTGGTCACCTGTTGGCTTATATGGAGAATGAAGAATAAATTTATCTGGCATTATTTCACTTCCTTTTTTAGATTTAGTCTACAAAATAATAATTCATATAAAAATGATTTTCTGAAATATTTAATCTTACATAACATTATATCACAAAATAAATTCAATATTGTATATATATTCTTAATTTTATC
>JAVWQH010000007.1:0-14017 GCA_036635475.1 Oscillospiraceae bacterium
GTTTTAACTATGGTTTTATTATATACTGTTTTATTCTCAAAATCAAGACTTATAATGAATAAATATAACAAAAATATGCACAAATATTCCTAATTTTTATTTATGCTTTGGTAAATTATACAAATATTTATGTATAATAATATATAAATGTCATAAATTTACTTTAAAGTGAAAAAGACTGATGGTTTTTGACGTATTTATTTTGTGGACAAATTTAAAAAATATTTCTTTCCCCTTACAAATATTGAATATGTCCTCCACTCAAAGACATATGCTGCTGTATTATGTGCAACTTTTTTCAGGAGAAAAAACTGCAAAAAATCCTTGCAATTTGAGGTTAGTTGCGGTATTATAAATTTATAAAGTGTTTTTCACACACAAACACTTATTGATTTTTATTATAGAAGGAGAATATTACTATGAGCGATAAAAAAACTATGCTTGCCATCGTAAAAGAAAGACCTGAAGTTGGCGTTACAATGAAGGAAGTTCCTGTTCCAAGTGTTGGTGCAAATGATGTCAAAATCAAAATCCACTACACTTCCATCTGCGGAACTGACGTTCATATCTATGTTTGGAATGAATGGGCTCAAAACGTTATCAAAGCTCCTCTAACAATCGGTCACGAATATGTTGGTGAAATTGTTGAAATGGGTGCAAACGTTGAAGGCTTCACAATCGGCGAACAAGTAACAGGCGAAGGTCATATCGTTTGCGGTAAGTGCAGAAACTGCCGTACAGGTAAAGTTCATCTTTGCAAAAATACTGTTGGTGTCGGCGTAAATCGTGACGGTGCTTTTGCTGAATATCTTGTTGTTCCTGCAACAAATGTTTGGAAATGTGCTGCTGGTATTCCTGAAGAAATGTTCTCTTGCTTTGACCCATTCGGAAATGCAACTCATACTGCTTTATCATATAATCTTGTTGGTGAAGACGTTCTTATCACAGGTGCAGGCCCTATCGGAATTATGGCTGTTGCTATTGCAAAACATGCCGGTGCAAGAAAAGTTGTCATCACTGATGTAAACGAATATCGTCTTGACCTTGCTCGTCAAATGGGTGCTGATGCTGCTGTAAACGTAGCTAAGGAAAGCCTTTCTGACACAATGAAAGAACTTGGCATCACTGACGGATTTAACGTTGGTCTTGAAATGAGCGGTATTGAATCAGCTCTTAACCAAATGATTGACAATATGTACAACGGCGGTAAAATCGCAATTTTGGGTATTCCTTCAAAGAATACAAAAATTGACTGGAACAAAGTTGTATTCAACGGCTTGTTCATCAAAGGAATTTATGGCAGAGAAATGTTTGATACTTGGTACAAGATGGGCGCTATGCTACAAGGCGGTCTTGATATTTCTAAGATTATCACACATAGATTTGACGTTCGTGACTATGAAAAGGGCTTTGAGGCTATGATTAGCGGTAACTCAGGCAAAGTTGTTCTTGACTGGACAAAACTACACGACTAATTTAATCTATATACAAAATAAAATAAAATTAAGGAGTTTTTTCAATGAATAAGAAACCATCTTTAGATATATTCTCAAAAGAGTTGGAAAACATCAAAGAGGCAGGACTTTGGAAGGGTGAACGTGTAATCACAACCCCTCAAGGTGCTCACATCAAAACAACAGCAGGACTTAATGTAATCAATATGTGTGCCAACAACTACCTTGGACTTGGCGACAACAAAGAGATTATCGAGGCTGCTAAGGCTTCATACGACAAAACAGGATATGGTATGGCTTCCGTTCGTTTCATCTGCGGAACTCAAACAAGCCATAAAGAACTTGAAAAATCCTTGAGCGAATTTTTGGAAACAGAAGACACAATCCTTTATTCTTCTTGCTTTGATGCAAACGGCGGTTTGTTTGAAACATTGCTTGGTGCTGACGATGCTATTATCAGCGACGAACTAAACCATGCTTCAATCATCGACGGTGTGCGTCTTTCAAAAGCAAAGAGATTTAGATACAAGAACAACAATATGGAAGATTTGAGAGCTCAACTTGTTGCTGCTGACGAGGCTGGTGCAAGAATTAAGCTTATTGCTACTGATGGCGTTTTCTCCATGGACGGAATTATCTGCAACCTAAAAGGCGTTTGCGATTTAGCTGATGAATTTGGTGCATTGGTTATGGTTGACGATTCCCACTCCACAGGTTTTGTTGGCGCTCATGGCAGAGGAACTGCTGAACACTGCGGCGTAATGGGCAGAGTTGACATCACAACAGGTACATTCGGCAAGGCTCTTGGTGGTGCAGCAGGCGGATTTACAAGTGGTCATAAAGAAATTATTGAATTGCTAAGACAAAGAAGCCGTCCATATTTGTTCTCAAACTCAATGGCTCCTTCCGTTGTTGCCGGTTCAATCAAAACTCTTGAACTTCTAAAATCCAGCACAGCTTTGAGAGATACTCTTGAAGAAAACACAAAGTACTACAGAGATTTGCTAAAAGCTGAAGGCTTTGACATAATTGACGGAACTCACCCAATTGTTCCAATTATGCTATATGACGAAAAAACTGCCGCTGAGATGTCCGACAGAATGCTTGAAAAAGGTGTTTACTGCATAGGTTTCTCCTATCCTGTTGTTCCAAAGGGCAGAGCTCGTATCAGAACTCAAGTTTGTGCAACTCATACTAAAGAAGACCTAAAATTTGCAGTTGAGTGCTTCAAACAAGTTCGTCACGAAATGGGACTTGACAAATAATTGCAATTTTCAAAAACTAAATTGCAGATAAAAACCCGATTAATATAGTATTTTTAAGTGAGGTATCCATTTTTGTGGGTACCTCATTTTTTAAGTTATTTGCAGAAAAAGCAATGCAATATAGTGGAGTTTCAGTGCAATTTTTAACCTAAAATCATGAAAAAGCCGCAAATCAATCCTAAGCTAAAATAATACTTCTATAATGCGTTGAGATTTAATTTACATAATTTCACCATTGCCAAGACAAAATTGCGTACAGTGGCAAATTTGACGTTTCTGCTGTATGATTAGGTGTAATAGTTAAAATGATTTGTCTTTTCCCTAATATGATAAAAAATAAATTGCCTTTGCAAGCAAAAAGCCGTCCGCTTAAATTAAAAGCGAACGACTTTATTTTTTTACACTAAGACTTGTCCAACAAGCCAAAATTCAATTATATTTTTTACTTTCCAACAGCTTGAGCTGCGGCAACTGCACAAGCAACAGTAGCACCAACCATAGGATTATTGCCCATACCGATTAGCCCCATCATCTCAACATGTGCGGGAACAGATGAAGAACCTGCAAACTGCGCATCGGAGTGCATACGTCCCATTGAGTCAGTCAAGCCATATGAAGCAGGTCCGGCGGCAACATTATCAGGGTGAAGTGTTCTGCCTGTACCGCCACCAGAGGCAACTGAAAAATAGCTTACATCATTTTCAACTGACCATTTTTTATAAGTTCCGGCAACTAAATGCTGAAATCTTGTGGGGTTAGTTGAATTTCCTGTTATTGAAACGTCAACTTTTTCGTGACGCATAATTGCAACGCCCTCTTGAACATCGTTTGAACCATAACATTTAACAGCGGCTCTATCCCCTGTTGAAAATGGTTTTTCACGAACAATTTTGAGTTCACCTGTTTTGAAGTCATAATCAGTTTCAACATATGTGAAACCATTTATTCTTGAAATTATATAAGCCGCATCTTTGCCTAATCCGTTCAGAATAACTCTCAGCGGTTCTTTTCTGGCTTTATTTGCAGTTCTTACAATCCCGATTGCACCCTCAGCAGCAGCAAAAGATTCGTGGCCGGCAAGGAAACAAAAGCACTTCGTTTCATTTCTCAAAAGCATTGCACCCAAATTTCCATGACCTATACCAACTCGTCTTTCACTTGCAACAGAACCGGGAATACAAAATGCTTGCAATCCCTCTCCAATTGCCTCAGCGGCTTTATCAGCTAATTTAAGTTCTCTTTTTATTGCGATAGCTGTTCCCAAAGTATAAGCCCAAGACGCATTTTCAAAAGCAATTTGCTGAACACCTTTTATGATTGTATCAACATCAACGCCCTTTGAAAGACAAAGCTCTTTTGCTTGTTCCAGTGATTCAAAGCCGTTTTTTGCCAAACATTCCTCGATGGAGGACATTCTTCTCTCTTGACCTTCAAATTTTGCCATACAATTGTTCCTCCATTTCTTATTCTTGACGTGGGTCTATATATTTAGGGGCATTTTCATATCTTCCATATGTGCCAAGGTTTTTCTCATATGCTTCACAAGGGTTAATGCCTTTTTTAATATCTTCAAGCATTTTGCCTGTCTTGACGAATTTATATCCGATTGTTTCATCGTTTTCATCAAGTGCAACTGACAAAATATATCCCTCTGCCATTTCAAGATAGCGAACACCTTTTTTTGTTGTTGAAAATATTGTTCCAACTTGTGAACGCAGTCCTTTTCCCAAATCCTCAAGTGATGCACCAATTGGCAATCCACCCTCGGAAAATGCTGTTTGGCTTCTGCCATAAACAAGCTGCAAAAAGATTTCTCTCATAGCAACATTGATAGCATCACAAACTAGGTCAGTGTTCAAAGCCTCAAGCAAGGTTTTTCCCGGCAAAATCTCCCCCGCCATTGCTGCGGAATGAGTCATACCCGAACAACCGATTGTTTCTACCAAAGCCTCTTCAATGATACCGTTTTTAACGTTCAATGTTAATTTACAAGCACCTTGCTGGGGTGCACATCTGCCTATTCCATGAGAAAGACCCGATATATCAGTAATCTGGTAGGATTTAACCCACATTCCCTCTTCAGGTATTGGAGCAGGTCCATGATTACACCCACTTCTTACTGTACACATGCCCTCAACTTCTTGAGAATAATTCATATTATTTTTTACTCCTTTCGTCTTTGGGGAGATATTTTTAATTTACATAACTATTATAATATGCAAAGACGATTTTATCAACCTTTAATCCGAATAAAACCCAAGGTAAATTAATATAAAAACTTTTCCATAGATAAGTACAAACAATATTGAAACTATTTTGTTATGATTGACAAAAGAAAAATCCGATTTACACGCAAATATTTTTAAATGCGGATAAATCGGATTTTGCACAATGTTTTAGGCAAAAATGAAAATATGATGTCAATAATAGTTTTGGTGTTTGTTTTATAATTTTTAGTTTTTGAAAAATTTTTACATTATTTTTTGCAATAATTTTATTATTTCCCAAATTTTTATTTAAAGCTTAGTCCAAAATATAAATATTAACATTTCTGCGACTGTTCAAACAACTCTCAAGATAAGTTTCATAGTAAAGGTCAACGTCAATTATTCCCTCCAAAAGTCCTGTGCCTGTATCGGCAGCTATTGCATAGCCATAAACAAAACTTCCGTCTGCACTTGTAATATACATCTCAGTTCCATATGGAATTTCTTTGGGGTCTGTTGCAACATATCCATAGGAAAGTTTCATTCCGCTTGCACCTCTTGCTTTTTTTGAGGCACTGTATCCTGTTGCAACTTGATTTGTCAAAACGGATTTGTAACTTGTTGGAATACCATTGCTATCAAGTGTATAACCCAGATTAAGCTGAGAAATAGGCGCTGATGCAACACCTTGCAATATAACTGTGGTTTTAGGCGATTTGACAATCTCTTCTGATATTAATGTATCTTCAAGATTTTCTCCGTCAACTTTTATTTGCTCATAAGTCAAAATTTTCTCGCCGTCCCAGCCTTGCTCCAAAATCTTTGTTTTTCCCGCCTTTAAAAGACTTGTTGCCTTGTAGATAACTTCGTGTTCAATTATTTCGCTTACTGTGAACTGTTCTTGATTAATTCTTGTTATAACAATGTTTTCATCAGCTACAAGAGGTTTATCAAGGGATAAATTAATAATATCATTTTCCCCAACTTCAATTTGACCTTCTGCAATTGCATCAGCAACAGTTCCTTCAGTTTTCATTAGTGAAATAGTTTTCCCATCAACTTCGATATTAACAGGGAATGCACGTTTAATATTAATATATGCAACTTTCCCGCTAAATCCCGACGCATCGACAACATCAAAAGCATGAGTTCTGATACCCTCATCAACTAATATATCTTTTGCATCTTGCTGAGTTGTAAACTTTAGTGTAGTTTCCTTGCCGTCATTAATATAAACGGCTTTTGTCATTACTGAAAGTTTGAAAACAGAAAAAGCCATAATTATTGCCAACGCACTTGCGGCAAAACCTCGGCTGGAAATTGTGTTTAGAAACTTCCTTAACATATAAATAAATGTGTTCATAATAATCCTCCCAAATAGTATGTACTATGGCAAAATCAACGATTAAGCCATTGTATTTACTATTATTGACTAACATTTGCAATTATATTCAAGAAAAGCCAGATGTCAAACTTTTATAATTCCCATAATTTTCTAAAAAACAGCATTATTAAGCCAAAATTAGGTTTTTTATTATAATTTATATTAAAAAATACAAGTTTAGGAGTAGTTATTATGGAAATATTAAACAAAATTTTCACGTTTTTTAAATGATGGAATTATCACTATAAGTTTACACAATAAAGTCGAATAATATATTAAATATAGACAAAATACTAATATTATCCTGTGAGTGTATTATGTTTATAAATAATTTAATTAAAATATTTTAATAATACCCATAACTTATTGTTATTTTTGCCAATTTTAAACTGTTAATGCTCCATCTTCATTTATAATCAAAATCAAAATTTGCTCCTCTTCCCCTGTTTGGTCGTTGACATAAACTAAAACATTATCTCCCTTTTCACTCTTAGTTTTAAACTCATAAGTTGCAATTTCATTTTTGCCTGTAGTTGGAATAATCGCCCTGTTCACTTCCAGAATTTCAAGTTTACGGCTGACGCTCTCTCGGGCTTTTTCGGGAGTTATTTTGGGTTGTACAATCTCTCTTGTTTTGTGATTCATTATATATCCCCTTGCATCAAAGCTCAAAATATCCCCATTATCCATTGCAACTCCAATTTTAATAAGGTCAGTGTAACAAGTAATTCCATCTAAATTATAAGCAAAATTAAAGGTACATATTCCATTTATTATCTCAAAATATTTGCTCTCAAGAGATTTTATGCCAAGATTGCTCAAATATTTAACCGCATTATTATAAGCTGTATCCGTTGAAATTTTTTTATCACCTATCTCACGTGACTTTAGCATATATGCAATATATCCGCCGTTTTTTGTCACTGTAACCGCTGTATCGCCCGCATTGAAGCAATATGAGGGCATATTGGATTTTTCGTCCTGCGTGTATTGAATTTTATCTATTGAAACCTGTGCTGCACCTGCTGCTGCCACCTTTGCCTGTTCAACTGTTATTTCCACTTTGTCCTCTGTGAGCGACGGAGTTCGGCTTATAATATGGTCGGAGAATGGCCCATCGTATATTAATGACGGGAAAGATTTTAGCCCTTCCTCCATTTCAACTACTTGACTTTTTAAAGCATTAGCATTTTTGGGGTTTGTATCATCGCCGCCGCCACTTTTATTTTCGCTGTCGCCCTCATAAAACTGGCTTACTTTTAGTTTTCCGTTAGCAATATCATCACTTATACTATATATATGAGTTTTAAGCGATTCTGCGTTTTCTTGCAAATCTACAATGGTTTTATACTCATCATCACTGAGTTTTTGCCCCTCTTCAAGTTTTTTTGCAAGAGAAATCATATAATTTCCTGTTTGTGACAGATACTTATTTATAGATGTGAGGTCAATTTCTCCTGTTGGAATTGTTGTGAGGGAAGCTTTTGCTGCACTTGAATCTCTCCAAAGATTAGCGGAAAGTTCCTGCATTTGCGGTGCTGTTCCAACATATTGTGCTTTTTCCAATGTGTTTGAGATATTCGTAACATAACTTGCAAGTTCATTCAAAGCTCGAGTATATGTTATTTCCAATGCTCTTTCGCCATTATTTGCCCTTTGATTTTCACTATAAAGTATCGTGCTTAATATCAAAGCTATCACAACTACAATTGCTATGATAATAATATAGGGTGTAACGGAGGTCTTTTTTCTTTCCATTATTAAAATATACCTCATCTTTCATATAATTTTTAGGGAATTTTCCTATAAGTATAGGATATAACATTCTTATTTTTGCCATAAATCTAAAAATTATGTAAACAGATAAGTAATAAATTGAAAGAGTTGCAAAAATAGTATATAATAAGGAATGGTAAATTAGCATTTGTTTCTTTTTAATAAAATTTAGGATGTGTAACTTTGAGGGAAATATATTTAGATAACAGTGCAACAACTAAAGTTGATTCACGTGTAGCCCAACTTGCACTGGATATAATGGTTAATAACTATGGCAATCCGTCTTCTCTTCATAAGCTTGGACTAAAGGCAGAACTTGCAATTGAAAAGGCAAGAAATCAAATTGCCGCTGCACTTTCCTGTGATGCAAATTGTCTGTTTTTCACTTCTGGTGGAACTGAAGCTAACAATACTGCAATTTTAGGAGCTTGTGAGGCACAAAAGCGAAGAGGAAATAAAATAATAACCACATCTTTTGAACATTCATCTGTTATAGCCTCTTTTCAAGAACTTGAAAAACGTGGTTTTGAGGCAAAATATATTTCACCTGACCAAACAGGTAGTATTAACGTTCAAGAAGTTGTTGATGAAGTTGACAGCCAAACAATATTTGTTAGTATAATGTGTATTAACAACGAAATCGGTACAATACTTCCTATTGAGGAGCTTGTTTGTGCAATTCGCAGAAAAAAACCTGATGTTATAATCCATTGCGATGCTGTGCAAGCTTTTTGCAAAATCCCTATTAATCTAAAAAAACTTGATGTGGACTTAATGACTATATCTTCTCATAAAATCCATGGGCCAAAAGGTGTTGGTGCGTTATATATCAAAAAAGGTGTTCGCATTATTCCTTTGCATTTTGGCGGTGAACAACAATCACGTATTCGCCCCGGAACTGAAAGTGTACCTTTAATATGTGCATTTGGATTGGCAGCCGAACTTGCAAGTTCAAGAATTTCAGAAGGGGAAAAAAACCTTAATGAAGTTTGCGAATACTTTGAAAAAAAGCTTAATGAACGTGAGGGCATTTTCCTCAATCGCCCCGAAAACGCCTCACCATATATACGCAATATTTCTGTGGTTGGGTATCGTTCGGAGATTTTGCTCCATTCCCTTGAAGAGGACGGAATTTACGTTTCAAGCGGTTCAGCCTGTGCAAAAGGCGGGAAAAGCCATGTTTTAAAAGCTATGGGACTTACTCCAAACAAGATTGATTCCGCTTTGCGAATTAGCTTCAATAAAGACAACACAACTCAAGATATTGACGCATTTTTTGAAGCATTGGACAAAACTATGATAAGACTTTTAAAATCGAAATAACCTAAAAATTATTATATATACATTATAAAGAGGAGAAAAAACGTGAAAGAAATTGTACTTATAAAAGACGGTGAAATTGCTCTAAAAGGACTTAACAGGTCCACTTTTGAAGATATTCTCATTAAAAATTGCAGAAGAAGACTTAATGACCTTGGCAAATTCAAGTTTTATAAATCTCAATCAACAATATATTGCCAAACTGAAGATGAGGAATGTGATTTTGATGAGGTGGTTTCAAGACTAAGCCGAGTTTTTGGAATTGCTGCCCTCACAAGAGCTTGTGTTGCTGAAAAAAACTGGGAAAATATTGTTGAGCTTGCTCCAACTTACCTCGAAAATGTACTTTCAACTGCAAAAACTTTCAAAGTTGAGGCAAAACGTGCCGACAAAACTTTCACTATGAACTCCCCTCAAATTTGTCGGGAAATGGGCGGTATTCTCCTTGAAAAGTTCCCACATCTTGAAGTTGATGTACATAATCCCGATGTTACAGTTATGATTGAAATAAGGGATTTTGCCGCATATATCCACGCTGACCAGATAGTTGGAGCAGGTGGAATACCTGTTGGTTCAAGCGGTTCAGCGGCTCTTTTGGTTTCAGGTGGAATTGACAGTCCTGTTGCGGGATATATGATGTCAAAAAGAGGTTTATCTCTTGCTGCAATCCATTTTGCAAGCCCTCCTTACACAAGCGAACGAGCAAAATTAAAAGTTGTGACTCTCTGTGGGAAAATGTCTGCATATTGCGGAAGAATGAAGCTTTTTGTTGTTCCTTTCACTGATATTCAAGAGGGCATAAGAGAAAATTGTCCTGACGAATTATTCACAGTTATTATGCGAAGATATATGATGAAAATTGCTGAAAAAATCGCTCTAAACGAGGGTTGTGGCGCTCTTATAACCGGAGAAAGTGTGGGACAAGTTGCAAGCCAAACTATTTCTGCAATTGCTTGTACTGATGTTGCTTGCGAAATGCCTGTACTTCGCCCACTTATCGGAATGGATAAGGACGAAATTGTAATAATTTCAAGGAAAATCGACACTTTTGAAACCTCAATCCTGCCATATGAGGATTGCTGTACTGTTTTCACCCCGAAACACCCTAAAACAAGACCACAAATTGCTGATATTCTTAAAGCTGAAGAAAGTTTTGATGCCAGCGAAATGATTGATAAAGCTATTGAAAATGTGGAAATTATAAATATTGGATAATCAATAAAAGGAGGTGCTCTAATTTGTTAAAAGCTGAAATAATCAATCTGACATCTAAGTTGGACTTTAGAAACACACAGGACACCTTTGTTAATGCCATCACAAATCAGCTTTCTTTTATGAATATTAACCTTACTGATGTTACTGATATCTCAAGTCACCCCGAAACGGTTACATCGGATTTAGCAAAATCCCTTTCAAGGGCAAACATTATAATAACAATAGGCGGATTGGGTGAAGACCTCAATGACAGTGTAAAACATTCAATCATTGCCGGTCTGAGTTTGCAAACTCTTTTGCATATCAACACATTTAATCGCCTTAAAAAGCAATCCCCCCAGATGTCCGATGAATACCTTGAACGCATAACAAGCTACCCTAAAGATGCAAAAATATTTGAATGTAAGGGCATATCGGGGTTTGCACTATTTTCCAAAGAGCAATCTCTTATTTGCTTGCCCTCCGACGAAAGCGACTGCAAAAATATTATGTCCGACCAATTACTCAAATATATTGCACAAATTACTAATTCGGAATACACAACTGACCGTTTGCTATTTCCTAACGTGAGTATTGCTGATGCCAAAAATGCTCTTCAAAAGCTCAACAACGAAAACACTTGCGTTGATTGCTACAAATCAATTGATGGAACTGTTATTGTTGTTTCGGGAAACGAGGGAGCGGTTCGAGCAACAATGCTTGCCGCTACGGAATTTTTGAAGAAATTCCAACCTGCTAATCCGCTTATTATAAAAGAAAAAAGCAACTCAAAGCATATGCTTGGCTACCAAAACACCGATAAGCCAAAATACAAAAAGCGGAAAACGGCTTACATTATACTCCTTGTAATACTTTTGACAATTTCTTTTTCAAGTTTAGGCTATCTTGGACTTTATTATTATCAAGCTTATCAAAATGAAAACAAAAATCATCAACTTCAAGAAGAACTTATCCACCCTGACGAAAATGTTGATGCCCCAAAAGAAATTTTGCCTAAACTAAAGTCAATTTACGCACAAAATAATGATACAGTAGGCTGGATTTCCATTGATAATACAAACATCAACTATCCCGTTTTAAGAACTGATGATAACAATTTTTATCTTAAAAAGGACTTTTTCAAAAAAGACAATCGTCATGGCATACCTTTTGCAGATTCCAGAAATGACTTTGAAAACCAAAGTGACAACACCGTTATCTACAGTCATAATATGAAAGATGGGCAGATGTTTTCTGACCTTATAAATTATCGCAACAGTGATTTTTATAAATCTCACCCTATTATTGATTTTGACACTATATATGACGAGGGAAAATATAAAATTTTCTCCGTATTTATTGCTAATACAAGAGATGAGCATGGGAAAATTTTCGACTACCACAATGGAATTAATTTTAATACTCCCGAAGAATTTATGGAATATGTTCATAACGCAAAAATTCGTTCATTATTGGCAATTCCTGTTGATGTTAACGAAAATGACGAACTTTTAACTCTCTCAACTTGCACCTACGAATTTAAAGACGGCAGACTTGTTGTGATGGCACGAAAACTGCGTGATGGTGAAGACGAGAACGTTGATACAAACAACGTTAAAACCAATCCTAATGCACTTATGCCTGACATTTGGTACAAGCTATATGGCGGTGAACCACCTGCACTTTCTGTTTTTAAATATGAACCCACTGAAATTTCCGAAAGTTCAGATGAAATTTCCAGCAGTTCTGAGGTTTCCAGTAGTTCTGAGATTTCCAGTAGTTCTGAAACTTCAAGTAGTTCTGTTGCACCAAGCAGTTCCGCTGCACCGAGCAGTTCCGCTGCACCAAGCAGTTCCGCTGCACCAAGCAGTTCTGTTGCACCAAGCAGTTCCACTGCACCGAGCAGTTCCGTTGCGCCGAGCAGTTCCAGTGCCTCATCAGAAAATCAACTTCTCACTCCGGAAAATCCTGAATCCATCGATTTATCCTATAATAGTGAAGCGCCTGCTGAATCAGAAAGTGCTTCATCAAGCAGTGAAGAATCATTCGTTGACGAATCTACTACCACCGATGACAGCTACACTCCTAGCGACGATATATTGGACGAAACTTTGAAAGTCACTGTAAACGGGAAAAAAGTGTCAATGGACGCTTACTCACTGATAAGCCAAATGGTGGAAAATGAAACCCGCGGTTCTATGCACCCCGAAGCTATCAAGGCTCAAGCTATTGCCGCTTATACTTTTGTTAAATATAATAACCAAAAAGGTATTTCTCCTGCCGTTTTGACAAGAACTAATGTCAGCAGAAATGTCACTGATGCTGTTGATGCTGTTTTAGGCAAAACAATCAGATATAACGGCGCTCTCATTAACTCCACTTATCACTCAACTTCTCGTGGTCAAACCGCTTCTTCAAAATCAGTTTGGGGAAATGCTTTGCCTTATCTTGTTCCCGTTGACAGCCCTTATGACAAACTTTCACCATATTATAAAAATACTTTTGTCATTTCAGACAGCGATTTTGTCGACAATGTTTATGACACTTATGGTATTGATTTATATAAAAGTGAAATTAACCCCGCTGACTGGATTTATATTGATGAAACTAAATTTGCCCCTGGCGGATATGTAGGTGCTGTGGAAATTGGCGGTTATAGCAAATCCAGAGGTGGCACTGTTGACGCAGGTACTCCTATAACAGGCAGAAATATTCGTGAACAGCTCCTCGGATTTTCTCTTAAATCTACCTCTTTTGATGTTAAATATTCTAACGGTAATTTTGTATTTACAACTTACGGTTACGGACATGGTGTCGGTATGAGCCAATGGGGCGCTCAAGGTATGGCTGAAGACGGCTACAACTATGAGGAAATCTTAACCCATTATTACACCGGTACTTATATTAAATAACACTAACCCACAAATAAATCTTCAAATTTATCCGCAAATAAATCTTCAAAATTAGCACAGATTTAGCACAAATTTATTCACAGATTTATTTTCAAATTTATTTAATTAAACGCAAAAAGTCATAACAAATTTTACTTTGTTATGACTTTTGTTTTTTTGACGAGAGCCGATTTTTTGAAAAAAATCGAGTAAAACTTCAGTCTATGTATGACTGGCTCTCTTCTACTTATTTTATCAGTGCGTAAATTTACTAAAATTATTGTTTGTGCAACTCAACAAGTTTACTCAAAGTTTGCTCGCCGCTTGTTCGGGTAAAGCCGAACAATGCACTCGCTGTTTCCGTTTATGCAAGGCACTTCGTGCTTGCAGGCTACGATTGTATCTTCTTGGCTTGCGATGAGGATATGCAAGGCATCGTACTTGCAGACTACTGCAACCTCTGTCTGCTAGAAGAAGTTTACTACTGAAGTTCTTGGTTTGCGTTCAAGGTCATTTGCGGGATAGC
>JAVWQH010000007.1:14117-30674 GCA_036635475.1 Oscillospiraceae bacterium
AAGAAGTTTACTACTGAAGTTCTTGGTTTGCGTTCAAGGTCATTTGCGGGATAGCCTAAAGCAGCGATACCCCAAACAATGTGATTATCTGGAATTTTGAGAGAAGATAGAATTTCTCTAACTTGGGGAATATCGCAGATAGTTTTGAGTTGATTAATCCACACCGAGCCGATTCCAAAAGAGGAGGCGGCAAGGAAGATATTTTCCAAAGCACAAGAGCAATCAGCATAGCCATTAGAAAAATCTTTTTCATCGGAAACCAAAATGATAGTATTAGCACCATACATAGAATAATTTTCACGATTTAGGTTTTGTTCAATTGCTTTTTCCAATTTGGTAATAATATTACGGTCTTGGATAACAGTGAATTGTCTTGATTGTTTATTCATAGCACTGGGAGCGAATGTACCTGCACGAACAATATTTTGCAAATTTTCCAAAGAGATTGAGTCAGAAGTAAAAGCACGAACACTTTTTCTATTGATAAGATTTTGATATGCCTCGTTCATAAAGCAGCCCTCCTATAATTTAATATAATAATTATACAACTTTTTTTGAAAAAATTATCCTTTAATTATTTACTCAATTATTACAAAGTATTACAGATTGGTAACAATCTCCTATTGCAATCAATAAATAAAATCAATATAATAGAAAATGTACTCGAGAGAGTTGCAAAAAAACAAATTTTTAGGAGGAACTCAAATGAAAAAACTATTAGCTATGATTATGGCAGTAGCGACAGCGTGTAGTTTGGCAGTAACATCTTTTGCACAAACCACTGACAATAAAAATGAAATTACAGTAGGAACTGATGAAAACGGTATTATCTTAAATTCCGAAACAGTTCTATCCCCCGGCAACACATACAAATTCCCACTTAACATTAAAAATGGCAATCAGGTTTCACCACTTGACAATGCAACAGCTGCACTTTATTCAATAAAGCTTGAAGCGGTTAAGGGAAAAACATCTCTTGAATCTCTTAAAGTTATCAAGGGCAGTGAAAATCATTACCTTGAAATAAAGGTTAATGCTGGTTGGTCAGCAAAACAAACTAACGTTGAATACAACTTAAAACTTACAAACAAAAAAGATAGTAAAGACGTTATGAATGGTTCAGTTGAATTTTTGACAGGCTATAAAACAGCATCTGACGACTATATCAACAGCCTAAGTGCAGGCGAAGATATTACAGTTGATGTAAATGCACCTGTTTTCACAGCAAAACAACTTGAAAGAATCGCTAAACTTAACGACTACAAAAAAGTTACTTTCACAGATGGCAACTGGAGCTATAATGTTAATGTAACTGATATGGAATCTGTTAATATGCTTTTCAACACAAGTGCAATCAAAGATATCATCACAAAATTTGACCAACACGATTTCAAATTCTTATCATTCCCAGCAGGAACTAGCTTCTCACGTGGCGAGCTTAAAATTGATGTAGCTGATATTGCTGAAGATTTTGAAGGCAAATTCTTCACTTACAGATACTACAAAGGCGTTCTTACAAAGGTGCAAAACACATTCAATAAGGACGAAGACACAATCTCAATGCAGGTTGGTGACCTTGGTAGATTTGTAATCTGCGACAAAGAAATTGCTGATGGTACAGTTGTGGAAGAAGGTTTCGGTGGTTCTGACAACGTAACTAAACCGGAAGTTAAGCCAGAAGTTAAACCGGAAACACCTAACAAGCCAAACCCTGAAACAGGCAGTACATCAATGCCGATTGCAGCAGCAGCTCTAGCAATGATTTCACTTGCAGGTATGGCAATTCTTTCAAAGAAAATGAGATAATCAAGTTTCATAAAATACCCCTAATAAAAAATAATTAAAATAACACTCCAAAGTCCGATATCGGTTAATGAACTGATATCGGACTTTACTTTTATTGAACTTTTAAAAATCGGCTGTGAATTTGTGGGAATTAAATTTCTGTTCAAGCTAAAATCTTGCAATTATAACTTAGTTTTACTTTTATATAAGCAAAAAGTTATTGTCACATAAGCAACAATAACTTTTTTATGATTGTGTATATATTTGATTATTTTACATCTCTTCAACATATGCAATCCCGTTTTCAAGGGATTTTTTAAGGTTGATAATACGTTGGTTTTTGCTCCCCCTAAACGTCAAGGTCAAGTCACGTAATTCCTCAACATATTTTCCATCAACCAAAAAATCGCAATATGATAAAAGTTCTTTTACTGCTGAATTTTCCATTTTAATGAGTTCATCAAATGTATAGCCACTGTAAATCCAACAATTTCTACCTGTATCGCAAACTGCTTTTGCTATGGGAATTAGTTCTTCCGCTTGCAAAATAGGCTCTCCGCCGCTAAAAGTAATTCCTGCCAGCAGAGGGTTTTTGTTAAATTCATCGATGATTTTTTCTTGAGTGGATAGATACCCACCGTTTAAATCGTGAGTTTGCTTGTTGTGGCAACCTTTGCAATTATGTACACAGCCTTGAGTGAAAAGAGTAAATCGCAATCCCGCACCGTCAACAATGGATTCACGAATAGCTCCCGCAATTCTAACCAATTATATCAACTCCATATCGACATTATGCTTAACTCTGTCGGCAACCTCAGCCTTTTTTGCATTATTAAATCTGTCTAAAGTTCCAACAAGATAACCTGTGATACGTCTAATTCTCTCAAAAGGTTCATCGCCCTCTGTTCTTCCGCATCTTGGGCAAACATTGTCGATTATGCCTGTAAATCCGCAAATCGGATCTCTGTCAACAGGGTGATTAACTGAACCATATCCAATTCCCGACTCTTTCATACAGCGGATTATTGCTTCAAAAGCATCAATATTCTTAGTAGGGTCACCGTCTAATTCCACATAAGTTATATGTCCGCCATTGGTTAAATTATGATATGGTGCTTCCAACTTGATTTTTTCAAAAGCAGAAATAGGGTAACTAACGGGAATGTGGAAAGAGTTTGTGTAATACTCTTTGTCGGTAACGCCTTTGACAATACCATACTTTTTCTTGTCAATATTAACAAATCTGCCTGATAAACCCTCGGCAGGAGTTGCAATTAATGAATAATTCATACCTGTTTCTTTGCATTTATCGTCCATTTTTTTTCTCATATATCCGATTATTTCAAGTCCAAGTTTTTGTGCATCTTCGGATTCACCATGATGTTTTCCAATCAGAGCAGTCAAGCACTCAGCAAGCCCAATAAATCCAACTGTTAATGTGCCATGTTTCAAAACTTCTTCCACTGTATCTTCCCAAGAAAGCTTGTCAGAATCAAGCCATATTCCCTGTCCCATCAAGAAAGGAGAATTTTTAACTTTTTTGGAGGCTTGTATCTTGAAACGTTCCATAAGTTGGTCCGAAACTAAGTTCACTTCATTTTCAAGCAATTCAAAGAAAAACTCGATATTTCCATTAGATTTTATTCCCAAACGTGGAAGATTGATTGAAGTAAAGCTCAAATTTCCTCTGCCATAAACAGTTTCTCTTGTTTTATCGTATTCATTGGCAACAACTCTTGTACGGCAACCCATATAAGCAACTTCTGTTTCAGGGTGACCGTCAACATAGTATTTTTTATTATATGGTGCATCAAGGAATGAGTAGTTGGGGAACAATCTTTTTGCGGAAACTTCGCAAGAACGTCTGAACAAATCATAGTTTTTATCGTTTTTATTGTAGTTTATGCCCTCTTTAACCTTAAAAATCTGGATTGGGAAAATGGGTGTTTCGCCATTGCCCAAACCGTCATCAGTAGCTTGAAGTAGGTTGAACATAACCATTCTTCCCTCGGGAGAGGTGTCCATTCCGTAGTTAATTGAGCTGAATGGAATTTGTGCGCCTGCTCTTGAGTGCATAGTGTTAAGGTTATGTATTAATGCTTGCATAGCTTGAAGAGTTGAGCGGTTTGTTTCCTCAAATGCAAATTTCTTAGCAAAGTTTTCAACCTTTTTAACAGTGTCTTTATCAGTTATTTCACATAGAAGTTCGTTTTGTTTTTGAATATATTTCTCATCGTTTTCAAGTGTTGGAACAAATGAAAAATCATTCTTTATTTTGCTTGCAATTTCTTTTGCCTTTGCAACTCCATCTTCACAAACTCCCATAAGTTCAAGTGCTTTTCCTAAATTGGCAACATAGTGTTTTTGATAAGTTTTTGCAACACCTTTTGCCATAGCATAATCAAAGTTTGGTATACTTTGACCGCCATGCTGGTCGTTTTGGTTTGATTGAATAGCAATACAAGCAAGAGCAGAATAGGTTTGTATGTCGTTTGGTTCACGCAAAAAACCATGTCCTGTGGAAAATCCCCCTGTAAAAAGTTTATCTAAATCAATCTGGCAACAAGTTGTTGTCAAGCCGTAAAAGTCCAAATCGTGAATATGTATATCGCCGTTTAAATGAGCTTTAGAGTGTTCGGGTTTGAGCATAAACATATGATAAAACTGTTTTGCACCCTCAGAACCATATTTCAACATTGTGCCCATTGCAGTATCGCCATCTATGTTTGCGTTTTCACGTTTTATGTCATTTTCGCTGGCATCTTTGAAAGTCAAATCCTCATATGTTTTCATAAGACGAGTGTTCATTTCCCTAATTCTTGTACGTTCAGCACGATAGAGAATGAATTCTTTTGATGTTCTTGAATGTCCCTCTTCGATTAAGGCTTTTTCAACGGCATCTTGAATTTGTTCAACAGTTGGACAATCCAAAGTTCCGCTTTTCTCAACATATTTAACAGCAGTTTGTGCTAATTCCTCAGCCATACCTCTATCGTTACCGCCAAGAGCTTGTGCTGCCTTAAAAATTGCGTCCGTAACCTTGCTAATATCGAAGGGAACAACACGTCCATCACGCTTTTTGATATGTGTAATCATCTTCATTCTCCTTTAGTGAAATAAATAAAAATCGCAAATTTCATATTATTATATAAAAACTGTAAATGTTTTTCATACTATCTGTTGTATATATTATTTTAAGTGGTAACAACATATTGTAATCCGTTACTAATCATAGATGATTTACAAAATAAAGTCAATAGAAATAATGCCTAATAATAATGGTATTTTGAGTTGAATTTTCTACTTAGAATTTTGCCCTATTCTTTTGGTAATAACTTATAATAAAAATTGCACTATAAACCATATTCTTTTTAGGACATTTGATTATTAACCTCAAATAATCGGTAAAATCAGTATTAAAAGTTTATATTTTATATAAGTTTTTGAAAATTAGTAAAATATTAGTGACACCTAAAAAGTGCCACTAATTTTGAATATTATTATTTTTGCTCAGCTATAAGTTGTCTGATTTTTTCTGGAATGTCAAAATGTTGAGGGCATTTTGTTGCACAAAGTCCACAGCCAACACATAATTTTGCATTATCTATGTCAATATCTGCCCCGTTAATCCAATTTGCAGATGGCCCCATTGCTTGAACATTCCACGATTTGAATAGCTCGGGAATATTAACTTTTGCTGGGCATGGCATACAATAAGAACAGCCTGTACAGCCGATTTTTTGACTGTCAACGATGTTTTTCTTAACCATTTCTATTGCTTTTTCTTCTTCATCGCTAAGAGGCTTGATATCGTTAAAAACTTCAATATTTTGCTTTAGCTGTTCCATATTGCTCATTCCCGAAAGTATTGTTGCTATTGCCGTTTTTTGTGCCAGCCATTTAAAGGCATAACTGACATTTGAACCGCCTAAATCACGAAATGGCTTTGCAATTTTATCGGGAATATCGGACAAAATTCCGCCCTTTAAAGGTTCCATAATAATTATTGGAATATTTCTCTTTGCAAGCTCATCGTAGCCTTTTTCCCCAGGTGCATCATCTATATCCATATAATTAAATTGAATTTGTGCAAAATCCCAGTCATATAAGCTCAAAATGTCCAAAAGAGTTTCCACGTCATCGTGTATTGAAAATCCAATATACTTGATTTTTCCTTCTTTTTTCTTTTGAATTGCCCAATCAATCGCCTTAATTGTTTTCATATTCGCAACTTTTTCTTTGTCCAAAGCGTGCATTAAATAAAAATCCACATAGTCAGTGTCAAGACGTTTTAGGGTTGTGTTGAAAGTTGTTTCAAGGAAATTTTCGGCTTTTATATCAAACAAAGGCATCTTATCAGCTAGGAAAAAATCCTCTCGTTTGAGCTGTTTCAAAGCCTTTCCCAAAGCCTTTTCGCTTGCTCCGTCCTTGCCATAAACGTAAGCTGTATCAAAGTAATTAATTCCATTGTCAAACGCATATTTAACCATTTCATTAACTTGTTCTTGGTCAATTTCATCGCCTTTTTTGGGGAAACGCATAGCACCAAAACCTAGTTTTGATGTTGATATATTCAATTTTTCTAATTTTGTTTTTTTCATAGTGATCAATCCTTTCCTACTATATCTTAACTTATTCTAACATAAATTTTCCTTATTGTATATGATATCAAGATTATTAAAGCTAAAAAATAATCGACACTTCTTATCTAAAGTGCCGATTATTATTGTTATTTATGGAATAAATCCCTTTTATTTCTTGTATTTTTCGTCAGTTTTTTCTGTTATTTCAGTTTTTTCACTTTTGTTTTGATTAATTTCTTGAGGTTTTTTATATGCGTCCTCATAGGAAAAAGGCTTTTGTTCATATGTGGACTGATAGTTTTTCCCTGGCTTAATTTTTCTTGAAACTTTCGTAATTACCCAAACAATAATGAAAATTATTCCGCCCCAAATTGCAAATTGAATTAAAAGAACAGGCAAATATTCAATTACAAAGAGCAATGTTCTTGAACACATAGAGGAAATGTGTTCCCCCGATGTTTTAAATGATTGAGCAATCTCTTCGCCGAATGTTTTTGGTGCTGCGTTAATTTCTTTATATTCAATTACTTCAAGTATCTCTAAATTCAATGTTGAAAATGCAACTTGACTATCCATTCTTTTTATTTGTCCCATAAGTGAATCAATTTGATATCTACATTCCGCTAAAGCTTTTTGAATTTCAATTACATTTTCAAGCTTTTCAGCCTTTTCAAGAAGCAATAAAAGTTGCTTTTCTTGAGCTTGCAGACTCTCCATATGTGCTTTAACGTCATAATATCTGTCGGTTATGTCGTCTATGTAATCGCTTTTTTGTGTAATATTATATTTTTCGCCCAAAGTTGCGGTTGCATCTTCAAAGCTTTTTGCAGGAATTCTTGCAATAATACTAGCTCTTCTTTCGTTGTAATCCCCATGATTATGGAGGCTTATCCCGTCAATTGTTTGGTTTTGAACGTATCCGCCCATTCCCTCAATCATCTTAACTATATCTACGACTGCGTTATCAAATTCTTTTGTTTCAAGGGAAATCATAGAGTTTTTGATGATTTTTCTGTTATAATCCAACTTTTCTTCTTGGGTTATTTCACTTTCACCATTATTAGAATTGTTTTCTATTGTACCTTTATCCGAATGTGTTGCCGTATTTGAATCAAATCCAATCTCTTCCATTGATGCTGAGGACGATGACATTGAGGGTGAAAACTCATCGTTCATTACACTGTCTTTTGAAGAACTTCCACAAGCTGACAAAATTAAGGCTGTTGCAAAAAGTAACGCTAAAAACTTAATCTTCATTTTCATTCTCCGTTTCTATTTTAGTATATTTGTATATATAGTGAGAAATATACTGGAAATTATTGCACAATTTAAAAATATAAATAATGGGCATACCCAAATTAAATTGAGGCACACCCATTTTTATTTTAATCATCAATTTTAAGAACAGCCATAAATGCGTCCTGTGGAACTTCAACTGTACCCAATTGACGCATTTTCTTTTTACCCTCTTTTTGCTTTTCAAGCAGCTTTTTCTTTCGGGTTATATCGCCGCCGTAACATTTAGCCAAAACGTCTTTACGCATAGCTTTTACAGTTTCTCTTGCGATAATTTTTCCGCCGATTGCCGCTTGTATAGGAACTTCAAACATCTGACGTGGAATATGCTCCTTGAGCTTTTCTGCCATTCTTCTGCCTCTTTCATAGGCTTTATCTGCGTGAATAATGAAGGACAAAGCATCAACAAGTTCGCCATTGAGCATAATATCAAGCTTAACTAATTTTGATTTTTGATAACCATTTAACTCATAGTCAAAAGACGCATAGCCCTTTGTTCTGGACTTTAAACTGTCAAAAAAGTCGTAGATAACCTCGTTTAATGGCAAGATATAATGCAGTTCAACTCTGTCTGTGTCGAGATATTTTGTGTCAAGATAAACGCCTCTGCGTTCTTGACAAAGCTCCATAATGTTTCCGATATATTGACTTGGTGTGAAGATACTTGCCTTGATAATCGGTTCTTCTGACGAAGCAATATAGGCTGGGTCAGGGTAGTTTGTGGGATTATCAATTGTTATTCTTTCGCCATTTGTCAAGTCAATATTGTACTCAACACTCGGTGCTGTTGTTATAATATCCAGATTAAATTCTCTTTCAAGACGTTCTTGAATGATTTCCATATGCAAAAGTCCCAAAAAGCCACATCTGAATCCAAACCCTAATGCTATTGAAGTTTCGGGGTCAAATGATAATGCGGCATCATTTAGTCGAAGCTTTTCAAGAGCATCTCGCAAATCAGAATATCTTGCTCCATCAACAGGATAAATTCCCGAGAATACCATTGGATTTACCTTGCGATATCCCGGAAGTGCCTCTTTTGCAGGGTTTTCAGCATCTGTTACAGTATCACCAACTGTTGTATCTGCAACACTTCTGATTGCTGCGGCAATATATCCAACTTGACCTGCAAATAATTCCTTGCAAGGTGTTGGTGCAGTTGCGCCCATTTTTCCAACCTCAACAACAGTAAATTCTTTGCCTGATGCCATCATTTTTATTTCCATTCCAGGTTTAACAAGCCCATCAATAACTCGAACATACACTATAACGCCTTTGTATGCGTCATAGAATGAGTCGAAAATAAGAGCTTTAAGTGGGGCATCATCATCGCCTGTTGGCGGCGGAACATCTTTTACAATTCGCTCCAATACTTCTTCCACATTAAGACCGCTTTTTGCGGAAATTCTTGGTGCGTCCATTGCGGGAATACCAATTACATCTTCAATTTCTTGGCAAACTCTCTCTGGGTCAGCCGCCGGTAGGTCAATTTTGTTGATTACAGGCAGTATTTCCAAATTATGTTCAACTGCAAGATAAGTGTTTGCAAGGGTTTGTGCCTCAATGCCCTGTGATGCGTCAACAATCAATATTGCGCCCTCACAAGCTGCAAGTGAACGTGAAACTTCATAGTTAAAGTCAACATGTCCAGGGGTGTCAATCAAGTTGAAATTATATATTTCACCGTCATTTGCCTTGTAATCAAGAGCAACAGCTCTGGCTTTTATTGTAATGCCTCTTTCTCTTTCAATGTCCATATTGTCAAGAATTTGGCTTTCCATATCCCTTGTTGCAACAGTCATAGTTTTTTCCAAAATTCTGTCTGCAAGTGTACTCTTACCATGGTCTATATGAGCTATAATACAAAAGTTCCTTATATTTTTACGTTTATCGGTCATCTTTTCACCTCTTGATTAAATTATAAAAAGCATTTATTTTCATTTAGTATATTGTACATCACTATTTTACCTTTAGCAATATTTTTATTTTAATCACTGATTTGTCGCATTAATTTTGGGAAATTTAATACAAAGCAAATAATCGTAACTGTTGTTGCAATTATATCAGAAATTGGTTCTGCCAAAAATACTCCCTTTACACCCAGTCCGAACAAAGCAGGCAAGATGAAAACAAGAGGAATAAGCAAGATTACTTTTCTCAAAAGTGCTAAGAAAAGCGTTACTTTTGATTGACCCATGGAAACCATTGTTTGCTGACAGGCAATTTGTGCGCCCATTGCAAAAACTCCGCACGCAAATATCTTCAATGTCCATTTTGTAACCTCAATTATTGCCGCATCTTCTGTGAAAATCATTATAAAAATTTGTGGGAAAATCAAAATTGCCGCCCAAATAAATGTTGAATAGGACACTGAAATTGTCGCCAGCAATCTAAAAGTCTTGCGAACCCTTTTTGGGTTTTTTGCCCCGAAATTATAACTTAAAATCGGTTGTGCACCTTGCGACATTCCATGAAGTGGCATCATCGCAATTTGCATAACACTGCCGATAATCGTCATTGCTCCAACATAAGCATCTCCGCCAAGTCTTTGCAAATTTGAGTTTAGTGCTATATTAACAAGGCTTTCTGTTGATGTCATAACAAATGGAGCTAATCCTAATGCAATGGCAGGAGAAAGTATTTTCCAATCTATCTTGAGATTTTCTTTTTTCATTTTAAGTGTGGTTTTATTGCCCATTAAAAATTTCATAACCCAAATTGCCGAAGCAGCTTGTGATACCACTGTTGCAATAGCTGCACCACGAACTCCCATATTGAATACAAAAATGAATATTGGGTCTAATATAATGTTAAGTCCTGCACCAATACCCGTTGTGAGCATACTCATTGTTGCAAAACCTTGAGCAGTTATAAATGAGTTCATTCCCATTGTTATTTGAACAAAAATTGTTCCGAAAATATATATTTCAATATATTGCAATGCGTAAGTAATTGTGTTTTCACTTGCACCGAATGCCATTAAAAGAGGTCGCTTAAATATTGTGAAAACAACAGTTAAAAGAACCGAAATAATGACTAAAGCTGAAAAACAGTTTCCCATTATTTTTTCTGCACCGTTTTTGTTGCCCTCGCCCATTTTAATTGATGCTCTTGGTGCACCGCCCATTCCGATTAATGAAGAAAAGGCTGATATAATCATAATTATTGGAAATGTCAAGCCAACTCCTGTTAAAGCAAGTGTTCCCACTTCTTCTAATCTTCCAATATACATTCTATCAACTACATTATATAATGCGTTTATTAACTGTGCTGCTATTGCAGGTGTTGCCAACTTTACAAGTAATTTTCCAATGGGTTCTGTACCCAATTGGGTGTTTTCTTTATTCATAATTTTTATCTCCTTCTATATTAATTTTGAACATAGCTCGTATGCTTGCGACGAATTTTTCTTTATCATTGCTGATAATTCATCAAGGTCCCCAAACTTTTTTTCTTCTCTTAAAAATTTCACAAATTCAACTTTAACGTTTTGCCCATAAACATCTTTGTCAAAATCCAATATAAATGTTTCCGCTAAAATCTCATCACTTCCTACTGTAGGTTTAATTCCAACATCAGTTGTACCAACGTATTTTTCGCCGTTTTCCAAGGTTATAATTGTGGCATAAACGCCAAACTTAGGTATTGTATGCCCTTGAGGAAATCTTTGATTAATTGTTGGGAAACCAAGTGTACGTCCCAATTTTCTCCCATGAATAACAAGAGAAGTAAAGGAATAAAATCTTCCCAAAAGATTATTTGCAAGTTGGATATCGGCATCTGCAACAGCTTGTCTTATGCGTGTTGAGCTGATTGGTTCGCCATCAAACAAAACTTCGGGAACTATTTCCAAAGTGATATTATGTTTTTTGCATATATCATATAAATCCTTTGCTGTTGCCTTTGCACCCTTGCCAAAGTGAAAATCTTCACCGCAGCAAATCACCTTTGCGTTGTATTTATTTATCATAATATCAACCGCAAATTCCTCCGCAGATAAATCCATAAATGAAGTGAAATCGGGGCATAAAACTTCTTTAATACCCATATTTTCCATACATTCAGAACGTTCATTAACTGTTTGAACAGCTAAACTTTTTTGCTTTTTAAAAGGTCTGCTTTTATCGTTAAAAACAAAAGTAAAAGCAGATGGCAAAAGTCCTTCTTTTTCGTGGGAAACAGCAGCTTGCAAAACCGCCATATGCCCTTTATGTACTCCATCAAAAAATCCCAATGCAATTGCTCTTGGACTTTTTGAAACTTGAGCATCAATATCATATATTATTTTCATTTTCTCACCCGATTAAAACAAACTGCTTTTTTATTCTTAAAAATCCTTTTTCATCTACATATGAAATTCCCAAAAGTGTTTCATTTTCATCAAAAATCGCAATATCCCCTGTGCTAATACTCACATTAAACCTTTTTGCAGTCATTCTGACTCCATTTAGATAATGTGCGGTATCTTTTGGGGAAAGTGTAATTTTCGGTAAATGCTCAAAAACTTTGTTTAATGGAATAAGTTTTTCTTGTAAATTACCCTCTTCCGTAAGCTTTTGTGCCTGTTCCAATGTGATACATTCCTCAATTTTAAATCCCGATGCCATAGTGCGCCTGAGTTCCATCAAAGTTGCTCCACAGCCCAGTTTTTCTCCAATATCAAAGCAAAGTGTTCGTATATAACTTCCCTTTGAACAGTGAACGTCAATCACAAACTCGTCTTTTTCGCCGCATATATATTCAATTGAAAAAATTTCAATATCTCTCGTTTCTCTCTCAACTTCAATGCCCTGTCTTGCAAGGTCATAAAGCCTTACTCCGTCAACTTGAACTGCTGAATACATTGGTGGAAGCTGTTTTTGCTCACCAACAAATTCCTTTATTGTTTCACGCACTTTTTCAAGTGTTGGAATATTGTCGCTTGTTTTTATTGTTTTACCCGTTATATCCTGTGTATCTGTCACAATTCCCAGCTTAACTTTTGCACGATAAGCCTTATCGTGGTTTGGCAAAATATCCACAGCTTTTGTGGAACGTCCGAAAAAAATCGGCAAAACCCCTGTTGCCATCGGGTCAAGAGTGCCTGCGTGTCCTACTTTTTTTGTCTTTGCCATACCTCTCATTTTTGCAACAACATCAAAAGATGTAAAATCCTGAGGTTTATCAATTAAAATAATTCCTTCAAAAGGTAGCAAATATTCTTCCTCCAATAGCTTAGAGCCTATCTGAAAACTTCTTTTTATCAGATAGGCTGCACTAATTTTAATTATTAATAAGGTCTTGCTCAACCAGCTTTAGGATAATATCCCGAGTTTTGCTCAAATCTTCTTTTACGAAGCAACCGGCAGCTCTTATATGTCCTCCGCCACCCAGTTTTCCGCAGAGTTTTGCAACATCAACATAATCATTTGAACGAAGAGAAAGCTTGTAGCCATCATCTTTTTCACGAATTGTTATGCCAACTTCAACACCTTCGATTAATCGAGGCAATGCTGAAATTCCGTCAAAATCCTCAGATGTTGCCCCTGACGAGTCCATAACAGCTTTTGAAACAACTGTCAATGCACATTTATTATCGAAATAATATTCCAAATTGTCCAAAGCTTGCCTTTCCAATGATAATCTTGCCTTTGTTTTTGTATCAAACATCAACTTGTTTATCATTGCACTTTCTGCGCCTAACTTCATAAGTTCTGCTGCAATAATGTGAGTTTTCGGGGTTGTGTTGGGATATTTGAAACCGCCTGTATCAGTTGTTAAGCCTGTGAAAAGAGCATTAGCTATATTTTTATTGATTTTTATATCCAGCATTTGTGCTATTTCAAAAATGTTTTCTGTATTGGCTGCACTTTCCGCATTGAGATAAGTGTTTTTTGCAAAATCTCTATGGGAAATATGATGGTCAATTGCTAAATCAACGTTTTGGCTGTATTGGTTGAGTTTTTCTCCAAATAAACTTATATCTGCAATGTCAACAGAAACAATAGACTTCGGTGGAAAACTCTCATAGGCTAATTCATCTGTAAAATATGAATATTTCTGTGGGATTTCATCGCTACATTCAATTCTTGCTCGTTTGCCCATCAATTTTAATATTTCACCCAAGGCAAAAGCAGAACCAATTGTGTCGCCATCAGGAGATTTATGGGAAATAATCAGAATATCTTCCATCTTTTTTAAAATCTCACAACAACTTTTCAAGTCTAGTTTCTCGCTCATTTTCTCAAGCTCCTCTATAAAAGATTTTTAAGCTTTTCGTTAATCATTGCACTATGCTCAATTGAGTCATCAGCAATAAAATTAAATTGTGGAGTTTTTCTCATATCTATGCGGTTTCCAATCTCGTGGCGGACAAATCCAGCCGCACTGTTTAAACCAATAATTGAGCTTTTCGCTGCCTCGAATCCGTCCATTGAGCTTATATAAACTTTGCACCACGACAAATCTCGTGACAAATCAATTCCAACAATACTCAATAATCCTTTAATTCTTGGGTCTTTTAGCGAACGCATAACATCGGTTAATTCTCTTTTAATATCCTCTGTAAGCCTGTCCTGTCTGTATGAAGCCATAATTATCCTCCTTTGAAATTTAAAATTGAGAATTGCGAAAAGCTAGGAGTCTTTTTTATAAAGCACCCTAACTTTTCACTTATTATTCCCATATTCTAAATTGATTAGTCTTCTCTGTATTCTTCAACAAAATATGCCTCGAAGAAGTCGCCTTCCTTAACGTCCTTGAACTTTTCAAGTGTCATACCACATTCAAAGCCCTTTGCAACTTCCTTAACATCATCTTTAAATCTCTTCAAAGTTGAAAGTTTATCATCAGAAAGAATGATGCCGTCACGCACAATTCTGATTTTTGCATTTCTTGCAATTTTGCCTTCTGTAACATAGCAACCTGCAACAGTTCCAACATTAGTAATCTTATAAACTGTTCTAACTTCAGCTCTTCCAAGGTCAACATCTCTGAACTTAGGTGCAAGCATACCCTTCATTGCTGTTTCAATTTCTTCAATTGCATCATAGATAATTCTGTATAGACGAATGTCAACACCGTCACGCTCTGCATTTGCTTTTGCAATTGGGTCAGGACGAACGTTAAATCCAACAATTATTGCATTTGATGCACTTGCCAACATAACGTCGGACTCGCTTACTGCTCCAACTGCTCCATGAATAACCTTTACTCTAACCTCATCATTGGAGATTTTTTCAAGGGATTGTTTAACAGCTTCAACTGAACCTTGAACGTCAGCCTTGATGATAATTGCAAGTTCCTTCATATCGCCATCGGAAATATGGTCGAATAGGTTTTCAAGTGTAACCTTTTCATATGAACTGAATTGTTCTTCTTTAGCTTCGTGTTTTCTTTGGTCAATAAGTTCTTTTGCAAGTCTTTCATCTTCAACACCATTGAAAATGTCGCCTGCTTCTGGAACTGAGTCAAGACCTGTTATGCTGACAGGAGTTGATGGACCTGCAACTTCGATGCTGTTGCCCTTGTCGTCAGACATAACTCTGACTCTGCCCAAAGCTGTTCCGGCAATGATTACATCGCCAACATGAAGTGTACCTGTTTGGATTAGAATTGTTGCAATAGGTCCACGTCCCTTATCAAGGTTAGCCTCGATAACAGTACCCTTTGCCATTCTATCTGGGTTTGCTTTTAGCTCCTTAATATCAGCAACTAATTGAACTGTTTCAAGAAGTTTGTCGATATTTTCGCCTGTTTTTGCAGAAAGTGGAACGCAAATAACATCTCCGCCCCATTCTTCTGGGACAAGACTGTATTCTGTCAACTCTTGTTTAACTTTTTCAATGTTTGCAGCAGGTTTATCAATCTTGTTAATTGCAACAATAATGTCAACTCCCGCAGCTTTTGCGTGGTTAATAGCCTCAACTGTTTGTGGCATAATTCCATCGTCAGCCGCAACAACAAGAATTGCAATATCTGTAACTTGCGCACCTCTTGCTCTCATAGATGTGAAAGCGGCATGTCCTGGGGTGTCAAGGAATGTGATTTTCTTGCCATTAACGTCAACTTGATATGCACCAATATGTTGAGTGATACCGCCGGCTTCCCCTGATGTTACAGCAGTTTTTCTGATTGCATCAAGAAGAGAAGTCTTACCATGGTCAACGTGTCCCATAACAACTACAACAGGACTTCTTGGTTGCAGATTTTCTACATCTACTTCGTCAGCAACAAAAAGTCTTTCCTCGATTGTAACAACAACCTCAGGAGAAACCTTTGCGCCAATTTCCATAGCTACAAGTGATGCAGTATCATAATCTATTACTTCGCTGATAGATGCCATAATTCCAAGAGGAATTAATTTTTTGATGATTTCGCTTGATTGAACTTTTAGTCTTGATGCCAATTCTCCAACAGTTATTTCAAGAGGAATTGTTATTTCAAGTTTTTGACGACGTTGTCTTTCAAGTTCCAAACGTCTTAACTTCTCAGCTTCTTGTTCCTTTTTAGACATAACAGGCTTGCCACGTCTTGAAGAACGTTGAGTAATTTTCTGCTTTTTGATTGTATCATTTGCCTTAGCAGCTATATTTGTTGGAGCAATTTGCTCGTATCTTTCGTTGTATTTATCCAAATCAACGTGTGCAGCACGTAAATCAACAACTTTTGTATCGGAAATATCAATATTCGGATTGGTTTTTCTTGGCAATGTTGATGGTTTTGGCTGAGGAGCTGGCTTGTAATTTCCCGAAGGAACATAAGTGCTTTGGTTTGCTGAACGATTGTTATTGTAACCGCCCTGTGAACGATTATTGTTATAACCGCCTTGGCTTGTTGAGCCTGTGCTGTTGTTATTGTAACCGCCCTGTGGACGATTGTTGTTATAACCGCCTTGGCTTGTTGTGCCTGTGCT
>JAVWQH010000007.1:30774-38621 GCA_036635475.1 Oscillospiraceae bacterium
TGTTGTTATTGTAACCGCCCTGTGGACGATTGTTGTTGTAACCGCCTTGAGTTGTTGCACCTGTGCTGCTGCCCTCTTGTGGAGTTGGATTTTTGCGTATTTCTTGATGAGGCGCATTATTAAATGGTGCTTTTTCAACAGGTTTTACATCATTTTTAGGCTGAATTGGTTGAGCTTTAACTTCTTGATTAACTTGAGGTTTAGCCTCAACTTTAGCTTCAACTTTAGCCTCTGGTTTTGCAATTGGCTTAGCCTCTGGTTTTGGAGCTGGTTTTGCTTCAGTTTTTGGAGCTGGTTTAGTTTCAGCCTTAACCTCAGTTTTAGGGGTTGGCTTAACCTCAGCCTTTTGTTCAACTTTAGGCTGTTTATTTTCATCATTTTTGGCTGTTGCAACTTTAGTTTCAGTTGTTGCAGCAACTTTTTTTGGTTGTGGTTTTGTTTCTATATTGTCGTTTCCTTGCTTATCAGAAACCTTAGGGGATTGATTTTTATCTTCACCCATATTAAAATACTCCTCAAAATTTTCTACCTGCGTTTGTTTTGTATAATGTTCAAACACAAGATTAAGTTCATTTTCTTCAAGTGCAGTCATATGCTTTTTAGGTTCTTCAAAATGTTCACCCAAAAAATTTATTATTTCCTTACTTGGAACGTTCAAATCTTTTGCAACCTCGTGCACACGATATTTATCCATCATATATATCCAGTCCTCCTTCTTTTAACCGATCAGTCGTGTAAATGTGGAGAATTATTTTTGCTCCGACAATAGCTTTTCAAGCTTGTTTGCAATTCCCAAATCTGTTAATCCTAAGATTCCCGAACGCTTACCAATGGCAAAGCCTATTTCTTCCATAGTAAATTGAGTGGTAACAACAGGAATACCGTCATATTCTGCGGCAAGGGTTATCCCTTTTGCAGACTTCGGCGAAATGTCACTTGAAAATAAAACAAGCACAACGTTACCCTTCATAATTGCCTCAATGACGGGGTCATATCCAACAGCTATTTTAGAAGCTTTTTTGGCTATTCCCAACATTGAAAGCGCTCTGTTATTCTCCAACAGATAATTCTCCTTCCAACCTCGCATATACCTCTTGAGGTATTTGGCAAGAAAAAGCTTTTTCAAGTCTTCTTGCTTTTGCGGCTTTTTTAAGGCACTCTGCGTCCTTACAAATATAAGCTCCTCTTCCGTTTTTCTTACCTGTTAAATCAACGGAAATTTCTCCCTCAGGGCTTTTAACAATTCTAACGAGTTCTTTTTTTGGTTTATGTTCACCACAACCGGTGCACATTCTCATAGGAATTTTTCTTTCAGCCATCAGAACCTACTCCTCACCATAAAATCCGCTTTCAGGTCTGATATCAATTTTCCAACCTGTTAAACGAGCGGCAAGTCTTGCATTTTGTCCTTTATTTCCAATTGCCAGTGAAAGCTGACTATCGGGAACAGTAACTTTGCAGCTTTTTGCATCAACATCATCTATTTCAACGTTAATAACTGTTGCAGGGGATAGAGCCGCAGCAATAAGTTCTTCAGGAACTTCTGAATACTTGACAATGTCAATTTTTTCTCCGCCAAGTTCATCAACAATTCCCGATACTCTTGCGCCCTTAGGTCCGATACAAGCTCCAACAGCATCAACATTTTCGTCTTTTGCCCAAACAGAAATTTTTGTTCTGCTTCCGGCTTCTCTTGAAATTGATTTAATTTCAACAGTACCATCGTATATTTCAGGAACTTCCATTTCAAAAAGTCTTTTCACAAGTCCAGGGTGCGAACGGGAAATAACCATTCTTGGCCCTTTTTCCGAGTTGGAAACATCGGCAATATAAACCTTGATTTTTTGCCCTTCAATGTATTTCTCGGTTGGAACTTGTTCAATCTTTGTTAGTAATGCTTCGGAATTTCCTATTTCAACTGTAACATTGCCCTTGCGTTGGTCAACTCTTATAATTTTTGCTGTTACAATATCGTGTTGTTTGCTCTGGTATTCCTCATAAAGCTGTTTAACTTCTGCCTCTCGTATACCTTGACGTATAACGTGTTTTGCAGTTTGTGCGGCAATTCTTCCGAATTGTTTTGTTTCAAGAGGAACATCAACGTGGTCGCCAACCATTGCTTTTTTATTGTATTTTTGAGCATCAGGCAAAAGTATTTCATATGGCTCATTTACTGTTTCAGTAACAACTTTTCTTACCGCTACATAAAATCTTTTGTTTGCAGGGTCTATTTCAACAATATTGTCGTCATATCCACCCATATCTCTTTTAACAGCAATAACAATTGCCGCTTTTATCTTTTCGATTAGGTAGTCCATTGGTATGCCTTTTTCTTGTGCTAATAGGGCTAATGCCTCGAATAACTCTGAATTCATTTTATATTTCTCCTCCATTTATATCAAAGGTATCACAAAGTCTTATAAATGCTGTATCGCTTTTTGCAATTTCCATAACAACATCATTTTCAAGTAATATTGTAATTTTGCCGTCACTGTAGCCTTTTAGAACTCCCTCAAAATCTCTCTCGCCCTCAACCGCTCTGATAAGTCTTATATTAATAAGCTCATCTTTGCACTTTTCAAAATGCCAATCTCTTGTCAATTCTCGCTCAGTACCGGGGGAGGAAACTTCAAGATAATAGCTAAGTTCAATCGGGTCGGCTTCGTCCAGCAAAGGGTCAACCCCACGACTGAAATTTTCACAATCGTCAATTGTTGCACCTGTTTCTTTGTCAATATAGTATCTCAAGAACCAAGCACTACCCTCTTTTTCAAAGCGAACGTCCCAAAGAGTTAATCCTAATTCTTCCAAAACGGGCTTTGCAATGTCTGCACAAAGGTCGCAAGTATTCGGCTTTTTGCCTTTAATCATATACAACATATCTCCTTCATTTTGAGCCTGATATAAACGAAAGACCGGGTCAAACCCAGTCTTTCACATCGTTTATATTCTTCTGCTATTAATTGTAACATCTTTTTATCAGCATTGCAATAGCAAATCAGCATTATTTATTTTAAATTACTCTTTATTACACAATAAATGCAAAAACCACATATAAAATCGAAACCGCAACCAATATTCCAACCAATATTTTCTGAAAAATATCAATCCATCGTGGAATTTCATCTGTTTTATAATTTTTAATATATTTAAAAATTGTTTGACTAAACAAAAATGTGAGGAAAATTGATGCAATAAAGATTTTGTCGCCATTAGTATTTCCGAGAATTTGCATAATCATTCCTGCGATAAATAAAACCGCTAAAGTCCATTGCAAAATAATGTAAATAATATATTTTTTCATATTGTCCTCGATAAAACTACCAATTTAAGCTGTGGCAAAATTGCTAATTAGGGATATATCCAACAGCTTCCAACATTTTTTCAACTTTTATTTTCATAAATCTATGCTCATATTCCGATAAGTTGCTGTCAACTTTCAAAATCTTTTTTGCCTCTTCTTGAGCCGACTTCAAAAGCTCAATATCCTTAGATAAATCCGCAATTTGAAATTGTGGCAAACCATGCTGACGGTTTCCGAAAAAATCCCCTGCTCCACGAAGTTTCAAGTCCTCTTCCGCTATGTCAAATCCGCTGGACGTTTTGCAAATAGCCGAAAGTCGTTTTGCTGTATCCTCGTTTTTTACGTCGCTTACAAGTATGCAATAAGATTGTTTATCCCCTCGTCCAACTCTTCCTCGCAACTGATGAAGCTGGCTTAGTCCAAATCTTTCCGCATTCTCAATGAGCATTATCACAGCATTGGGAACGTCAACACCAACCTCAATAACTGTTGTTGCAACTAAAACTTGAACTTCTCCGTCTTTAAATTCTGCCATAATTTTGTCTTTTTCTTTTTGGTTCATCTTCCCATGAATAACCCCAACTTTATAGTCCTTAAACTCTCCCTTTGCAATATCATTTGCATATTCAACTGCCGATTTAAGCCCCATATCAACCTCGCCTATTTCAACAAGAGGACAAATAATATAAGCTTGCAATCCCATATCAAGGTGCTTTTTTATAAAACCAAAGGCACGATTTCGCCTTGTTGCATCAATACGCATTGTTTCAATTGCTGTTCTGCCTTTTGGCAATTCTCGAATTTGAGATATCTCCAAATCCCCATATATAATAAGTGCAAGTGTTCGTGGAATTGGTGTTGCTGACATAACAAGCATATGAACTGCCTCACCTTTTTGGGATAATGCTGTTCGTTGATTAACACCAAAACGATGCTGTTCATCAGTTATAACAAGGGACAAATTCTTGAACGCCACATCTTTTGTTATAAGTGCGTGAGTTCCGATACATATATTAATTTCTCCCGAAAGAAGTTTTTCTCTTGTTATGCGTTTTTCTTTTGCCGTCATTGAGCCTGTCAAAAGTCCAACATTTACTCCCAATGGTTTCAAAACTTTTTCCAGAGAATTATAATGCTGCGTTGCCAAAATTTCTGTTGGTGCCATCATTGCTGACTGCCCACCATTTAAAAATGTGAAATATATTGCCGCAATTGCAACCATTGTTTTTCCGCAGCCAACATCGCCCTGAACAAGCCTATTCATTACTTTTCCCGAGGATAAATCCCCTATAATGTCGCTAATTGCCTCCATTTGTCCATTTGTCAAAACATATGGCAATGAAGAATATAATTTCTGCATATCTTGCTTTTCCATCTTGGGAGCTTTTCTGATATTGCTTTGCCCCCTAATCGCCCAAAGTGCCAATGAAAGTATAAACAATTCCTCGAAAATAAGCCTTTTTCTTGCGATTTCCATTGTTGCTTTATCCGTTGGATTATGGATTTCTCGCACCGCATATTCAATGTGACAAAGCTTGTTATCTTCTCTTATTTGAGTTGGCAAAGCATCTTTCGGCTCGGTGAATACAAGGTCAAGAGCCTGTTTAACATTAGTATTTATGAGTTTTGAGGAAATTCCGGCGGTGAGGGGATATATTGGAATTAAACCATTATAATCTCCCCCTGCCAAAACTAAAGGCGAGGACATTTCCCTTTTCAGGAGCGTTCCCGACACTTTCCCATAAAATAAGTATTCTTCCCCTATTTTTAGGCTTTCAGCAGTATACTTTGTGTTGAAAAATGTAATTATTATACTTGATGTATCATCATATGCAAGAATTTTGAATATGGACATACCTTTTCTAATACGTTGTTCCCCTGTTTTTTTGGAAACAACAAGTTTCAAAACCACATTTTCACCAAAATCACAACTTGCAATTTCTGATGGATTAGTTGCATCAATATAGTCACGAGGGTAATAATGGAGCAAGTCGCCGATTGTCAAAATGCCGATTTTTTTATAAAGTTCAGCACGTTTTTCGCCAACACCTTTTAAAAATTTTATATCAGTATTTAACCCAATCGCCAAAATCTCGCCCCCTAAAGATTAATTTATTTTACAAAATTACATATGCACCGTTCTCAACAGGTTTTGTCACGAAAACGTTATCATATATCTTTCTCAAATTTTGTGCTGCTTTTAAAGCTTTTTCTTCATCAGCAAAAACTCCAAAAGCTGATGGCCCTGAGCCTGTCATAGAGCTATTAATTGCTCCCAATTCTATCATAGAACTTTTAATTTTGCCAATTTCAAGCTCATCATTCACCGCTTCAAACACATTGCAAAAAGTTTTTGAAAATTTAACCAGATTTCTCTTTTCTAAGCAATCTATTGCCATATCTATATCAGGTCGATTTATAATCTCCGCTTTATCTAATTTTGCAAAAGCTTCAGCGGTACTAACTTCAATATTCGGCTTAACTATCAATATATAACATTTTGGAATTGGCATTATTTCTTGAATTTTTTCGCCAGTTCCCTCAACAAGACTCGTTCCGCCCTCAATCATAAACGGCACATCTGCACCCAGCTTTAATCCCATATCTTTAATAGATTCAATGCTTAAATCTGTTTGGTTAAGTGCATTAAGTCCCAACAAAACTGCCGCCGCATCTGAACTGCCGCCGCCTAATCCCGCTTTTATTGGGATATTTTTTTCAATATGTATTTTAATGCCTGTGAATTTTTGCATATATTTTGAGTAGAACTCCACAACTGCTCTATAAACAATATTTTCTTTTCCCAATGGTATTTTATCGCAATCAGACGTTAAAATTATTTCTCTGTCAAAAGTTTTTTCGATTAACAGTTTGTCAGCAAGCGACACTGTTTGCATTATCATTTTTAAATTATGGTAGCCATCTTTTCTCTTGTCAACAACATCAAGATGAAAATTAATCTTCGCCGGTGCAACAACTTCAACAGTTTTCCACATATATTTCGCTTTCCTCTCTAAACTATTTCTCATACTTCTATCATATCAAGTTTTTGCGAAAATTACATCTATTTTTATAAAAAAATTTTATAAATTGTATATTTCTATTATTATATCTAACAATACTATTATTATCTATTGCTATTTTGAAAGGATTGAGTATATTTGAGTGAAACTATTGATAAAACTGCACTGGTTTTAGTTATTATCGGTGCTATCAATTGGGGATTGGTTGGAGTTTTTAAATTCGATGCTGTTGCTTGGCTTTTCGGCGGTCAAACAGCGCTTATTTCAAGAATTGTTTATATCCTTGTTGCTGTTGCGGGAATATGGTGTATAACTTTGCTTTTCAAAAATTTGGAATGTTCCAAATAATTATATGTTATCTATAAAACCAAATCTTTTCCAATAGTGCTACGATAACGTCATTTTGAACTTTTTATTAAATTTTAAATTTCCTTTGTTAAATTCAACAAAAAGTGATAAAATATGATAGGATAAGATATTTTATGGAGGCTATTTATGAAAAAAATTATATTAATTGCTATTGTTTTAGCATTTGCAATATCATTAACAGCTTGTGTTTCCCGCAGTGATGATTCCTCAAAAGAACAAGAAAGTCAAAGTTCTTCCAGTGAGGAACAATCATCTCAATCTTCTGACAATTCTCAAAGCAGTAAGCCTACCGACACCACTATAGAAGATGTTCCTGTTGCATCTGAAGAGGAAATTCAAGAAATTCTTCCTCCCAACTTGGAAAAAATCTCGGCTCTTGACCCTGCCAATGTTCCATGGGGGCCAGGCGTGCAAAAAGATAAAGAGGGACGTCCAACTGCTTGTGTTGGGTTACAGGAAAAATACACTAAGTTTTCAGCACATTTTATTGCCCCTAAAGAAAAGAAAATCTACCTCACTTTTGACGAGGGATATGAAAATGGAAACTCTGCCGCTATCCTTGATGTTCTGAAAGATAAAGAAGTTTCTGCGGTTTTCTTTGTAACTCGTGAATACGCAAAGGCTAATCCCGATTTAATCAAACGTATGATTGACGAGGGACATATTGTGGGAAATCACAGTGCCGGACACCCAAACTACACCAAAGTCACAGTTGAAAAAGCTATGAAAGCCACAACTGACCTGCACCAATATATGCTTGATGAATATGACTACAAAATGAACCTTTTCCGCTTTCCTGAAGGTGCTTTCAGCGAACAAACTCTTGCTTTGGTACAAGCTTTAGGCTACGATACATCATTTTGGAGCTTTGCTTATATGGACTGGGACCCTAACAAGCAAATGTCAACAACAGATGCCTTTGAAAAAATTACAAAAAATACTCATGAGGGTGCAATTTATCTTCTTCATGCTGTGTCAAAAACCAATGCTGAAATTTTGGGCGATGTTATCGACTTTTGGCGTGAGGGCGGATATGAAGTTGCAAAATATGATATAAACTACGGCGATAAGGTTGATTTGCCTATCCGTTTGACAAAAGAAGAGGCTGTATTAGCCAGTCAATCCTCTGTTGAAGTTTCTTCTCAAACATC
>JAVWQH010000007.1:38721-56023 GCA_036635475.1 Oscillospiraceae bacterium
GATAATATTAAAAAACGTCCTCGTTTTTGGCTGATAAAAGCCATTTTCGAGGACGTTTTGCTGTGCATTGCAATATTTTAAAATCAACAATAAACAAACTATATTCGTGCATTATAACAAAGCATTTCCCATAATAACATTTTAATTCCCGCACAAATTAGCAAGGGACAAAATACGTCACTAAAAGGGAAAAGGATAAAATATGTCAAGTTTTGTTAAAAAAAGGCTTTCGAGGCGAGAAATTTATTTAAGGCATAACAAAAACCCCGACACGTTATTTGCGTATCGAGGTTTTAGACTGGTGCGCTTGGAGGGATTCGAACCCCCGACCCTCTGGTTCGTAGCCAGATACTCTATCCAACTGAGCTACAAGCGCATATATTCATTTGACTAAGATATAATACCACATTCAATTGCTAAATGTCAAGTGTTTAATAATATTTTGGGTAAATTTAGATAAATTTTTATATATTAAAAATATTCTGTTTCAATTTTGAAGAAACAGAATATTTTTTGTTTAATATAGTGATTTATAAAATCAAATTACTTGGCTTCGTACCATGTTTTACCGATATTTGCATCAGCTATAATAGGTATGGAAAGTGAAACTGCTGATTCCATTTCTGCTTTTAGGATTGCTTTGACTTTTTCCGCATTTTCAATAGGACACTCAACAATTAATTCATCGTGGATTTGCAAAATAAGTTTTGCATCTAAATTAGCATTTTCAAGGCTCTTGAAAACCTTAACCATCGCCAATTTTATAATATCAGCCGCTGTGCCTTGTATTGGCATATTCATCGCAACACGTTCGCCGAATGCTTTTGTAAATTTATTTGATGCTTTAAGCTCGGGAATATATCTTCGTCTGCCATAAAGTGTTGCAACGTAGCCATTTTCTTTCCCAAACTCAATTGTCGAACTCATAAAATCTTTAACGCCGCTATAGGTGTGCAAGTAATTTTTGATATACTTATCTGCCTCGGAAACAGTTACACCAATATCTTTCGAGAGTGAAAATGCTCCAATTCCATACACTATTCCAAAATTTACGGCTTTTGCTCTGCTACGCATTACATCGGTTACAAAAAGCGGCGGTAAATCAAAAACTTGTGCCGCAGTGTTTAAGTGGATATCTTCGCCGTTTATAAAAGCCTCACGCATATTTTCATCATTAGCCATATGCGCCAAAATTCTTAGTTCAATTTGAGAATAGTCGGCATCAACCAAAACCATTCCCTCTCCGGCTTTAAAATATTTTCTTAGGTTTGCACCTAATTTTGTTCTCACAGGAATATTTTGCATATTAGGTTCAGTTGAACTAATTCTGCCTGTTCTTGTTTCGGTCTGTTGAAAACTTGTATGAATATGTCCTGTTTCATCAATAAGCTTTAAAAAACCATCTATATATGTTGATTTAATTTTAGCAAGCTTGCGATATTCAAGTATCATTGAAACTATCGGGTGTTTGTCTACAAGGTCTTCCAAAATATCAGCACTGGTTGAATAACCTGATTTTGTTTTTTTCTTTGTAGGCAATTGCAATTTTTCAAAAAGCACTTCCGCCATTTGTTTTGGCGAATTAATATTAAACTCTACTCCTGCTGTTTCATATATATCTTTAACTAGGCTATCTATCGTTAGTTCTATTTCTTCGCCGAATTGTTGCAATCCGTCCTTGTCAATTTCAAAGCCATAGCTCTCCATAGAGGCAAGAACATAGGTTAGGGGCATTTCAATTTCATTTAATAATTGCAGTTCTTGTTGGCTTTCCAAAAGCTTATACATCTTTGTATATAGGCTTCGTAGCTTAACTAATCCTAAAGCTATCGAACTGTCGATAGTTATTTCGTCCCTGCAATTATACTCTTCAAAAAGGCAGTCGGTTGAATATCCTTTTGCGGAGGCATCTAAAATATAAGCTGCGATTTCTGTATCGAATTTGAACACTTCAAAAGGAATTTTATTTTTTAATGCAATTCTATATATGGGCTTTGCTGAGTGGCAGATTGTATTTTTACTAACTAACGATAGTTTTTTAATCAAACTTATTTCGTCAACATTCTCCATATTAATATCATAGCAGCTATTTTCAGACAATATAGTTGCCTCAATTATTGCATTGATATCATCAAATTTTATGTTCAAAAATAAATCATTATTTTGCGGAAAATCCAATTTATTTATATCATCAATTTTAATATACTCAATGCTGATTTTTTCGCAAACTTCATTTTGGGGGACGGTAGTGGGAACAATATTATCGAGCGATAGTTTCTTAATCATTCCGCTCATCTCAAGGCGAGAAAGTATTGCATACACACTTTGTTTATCACATTCTTCGGGAATTAAGCTATCTATCGTTAGTTCCAATGGTACTTCGCAATATATTTCCCCGAGTTTTCGGCTGAGATAAGCATTATCTTTATCATTAACAAGCTTTTCTCGAACTCCTTTTTTAATGGAATCATCATCAATATTTTCGTATACACTATCAAGTGAGTGGTACTTTGAAATCAGTCCTATTGCGGTTTTTTCTCCAATTCCTGCAACTCCTGGAATGTTATCAGAGGTATCCCCCATAAGTGCTTTAACTTCAATCAGCTCTTTGGGCAAGACACCATATTTCTCAAAAACAGCAGCACTATCATACATAATACTTTCTGCTTTTCCTGCTTTTGTTGTTGCCAATCGAACTTTTACGCAATCATTAACCAACTGCAAACTATCCCTATCCCCTGTTGCAATCACACATTCATTGCCTGTTTCACAACAAATCTTAGCCAATGTGCCAAGAATATCATCAGCCTCATACCCCTCAACTTCAAGAATTTTATATCCCATTCCCTTGAGAATTTCTTTAATAATCGGCATTTGGCTCACAAGTTCCTCAGGCATACCTTTTCTTTGCCCTTTATATCCCTCAAACATTTTGTGCCTGAAAGTTGGGGCTCTAAGGTCAAAGGTACAGGCTATTGCATCTGGCTGCACCTCATTTATTAGGCTCAAAAGTATGTTTAGATAACCATAAATGGCGTTTGTATATTCGCCGTTTTTTGTTGATAAAAGTTTTATACCATAAAAAGCTCGGTTCAATATGCTGTTAGAATCAAGTGCTAATAATTTCATTTAATCAATCCAATCTGCCGTTTGGCATTTATATCATATCCTGCTATCTATTATAACAAATTTTGCCCGATATTTCATCTCTTATATCAAATATTATCAAATTCTAACCCTTTATTTCATCTATTTTAATGTTGTTAGTTTTTTACTTTTCTGATATAATATTAATATCTAAATTAATTATTAATATTTTTTATAATAACTTTGAAAGGTCTGGAATAATGGAGATAAATAATAATGGTTTGACAGTTTTGGAAAAGCGCTATCTGCTTAAAGATGACAAGGGAAATATCGTCGAAACTGTCCCTCAAATGTTCAAGCGTGTAGCCACAGCAATTGCTGAAATGGACGAAAAATTCGATTCCAACTGCGATATTGGCACAACTGCAAAAATTTTCTATGATATGATGTCTAATCTGGATTTTCTTCCCAATTCCCCAACCTTGATGAATGCCGGACGTCAACTTGGACAACTTTCAGCTTGCTTTGTACTGCCTGTTGAAGACAGTATGGAGGATATTTTTGAAGCTGTCAAGCAAGCTGCTTTAATACATAAATCGGGCGGCGGAACTGGATTTTCTTTTTCTCGCCTGCGCCCTCGTGGAAGCACTGTTTGCACTACAGGCGGTGTTGCAAGCGGTCCTATCAGCTTTATGCGTGTGTTTAATATGGCTACAGAGGCTGTTAAACAAGGTGGCACAAGACGTGGCGCAAATATGGGAATACTCAGAATTGACCACCCGGATATTCTCGAATTTATCGACTGCAAAAAAGATAACAGCGATATCACCAATTTTAATATTTCTGTTGGCGTAACCGAAAACTTTATGGAAGCTGTGAAAAACGGCTCTACATATGATTTAATTGACCCCTCAACTAAAAATGTTGTGAAAAGTCTTGATGCACTGGAGGTTTTTAACAAAATTGTTGATGGTGCGTGGAAAAACGGCGAACCGGGAATTATTTTCCTAGACCGCTTAAATCAAGATAATGTTGTTCCCTCACAAGGCTTAATCGAAAGCACAAATCCTTGTGGCGAACAGCCTTTATTGCCATTTGAATCCTGTAATTTAGGCTCAATCAATCTTGTTAATATGCTGAAAAAATCTGATGATATATATAGTATAGACTGGTCAAAACTGCGTAATACAGTTATTAATGCAGTTCACTTTTTAGATAATGTTATTGAAGCAAACCGCTATCCAATCAAACAAATTGACATTACAACCAAGAAAACCCGCAAAATCGGATTGGGAATAATGGGATATGCTGATATGCTTTTGTGCCTGCACATTCCTTATAATTCTCAAGCGGGCATTGAAACTGCCGAAGAAATTATGAATTTTATAAATCGTGTTTCCCACGAGGCAACAATTGAGTTGGCTCGCTCAAGGGGAGCTTTTCCGCTGTTTGAAGAGAGCATTTTTGCCTCCTCAGCTAAACGCAGAAACGCAACTACAACCACTATTGCACCAACAGGAACTTTATCCATTATTGCCGGTTGCAGTTCCGGAGTTGAACCCGTTTTTGCCTATGTTTTTATAAGAAATATTATGGACGGCACTCACTTAGTTGAAGTTAATCCGATTTTAAAGAATGTTTTAACCCAACGTGGCTTATATTCCGACGAGTTAATCAATAAAATCGCAAAAGAGGGAACTTTGGCTCATCTTGATGAAATTCCGCAAGATATTAAAGACGTTTTTGTTTGTTCCCACGATATTTCCCCTGAATATCACGTTAAAATGCAATCAGCTTTTCAAAAATATACTGATAATGCTGTTTCAAAGACTGTCAATTTCTCTCACGATGCAACAAAAGAACAAGTGAGCAACGTATTTATGCTGGCTTATGAAACAAATTGCAAGGGTATCACAATCTATCGTGACGGAAGTCGTGATGGTCAAGTGCTTAACATTGGTAATATTAATGAAACTGCTGCTTCAACTGTCAATTATCCATCAAATATTGTTCCAAGACCTCGCCCTGAAGTTATGAAAGGTGTCACAGAAAGAATGAAAATCGGTTGCGGTAATTTATATGTGACAGTAAATTATGATGACAAAGGAATTTGCGAAGTTTTCACATCAACTGGAAAAGCCGGTGGCTGTCCGTCCCAATCTGAGGCAACAGCAAGGCTCGCCTCCATTGCACTTCGCTCCGGAATTAGCTTAGACGAGGTTTTAAGCCAACTAAAAGGTATTCGTTGCCCTTCAACAATTCGCCAACAGAATATGAAATGCAGTTCCTGTCCTGATGCTATCGCTCGAGTTGTGCGAAAAGTTGCTGATATGATTGAGGCTGAAAAAAAGGGTGAACACATATTTTCAGACGTAAATGATTTTGTTTTTTGCCCAAAATGTGGTGCAAAACTGTCAGTTAAAAATGATACTATGGTCTGTGAAAACTGCAATTATAGTATTGCTAATACTGCACCACAGCCTGTTAAATCGAATTTATCTGAGCCGTCTGAAGCACGTTGCCCTGAATGTAATCACTTAACTCAGCATGAAGGCGGTTGTGTTATCTGTAGAAATTGTGGCTACTCCAAATGCAACTAATAAAACATTATGGAGGTGTGAATGATGAAAATACAACCTATTCCTCTTGAATATCTTTCTCCCGGAACGGAAATTGATTTTCAAATTTATGATTTGCAAAATGGAAATTTGAAATTAGTTTGCCAAAACACAGTTATGACAGAAGCTTTATTCAATTTAATCAAACGCAAAATCGGTGATAAAGCTCTGGTTTATGTTAATTGCGATACCGCTGATAGATTAAATCTTGAATTTACTCTCAGAAAAATCCAAGTAAGAAAAGCAGAAATCAGAACAAATTATACAGCTTTAATTAATCAAGCTCATAATATTGTTGATGATGCAATAAAATACGGTTCAATATCAGAAAAAACTGTTCAGCTTATATCAGCAGAAATATTTGAAAAAATAATTGAAAATGATGGAAGTTTATTAATCCAGTGTATAAATTCAGTTCGTGATGCTGACGAATACACCTACACCCATTGTGTGAATGTTGCTTTTTTAAATGGAATGATTGGCAAATGGAATAATATGAAATCTGAAGATGTAGTGAATTTAGTAAAAACAGGTCTGGTACACGACTTAGGAAAAATTTATGTGCCATTACATATACTAAATAAACCCACATCGCTAACTTCCGAAGAGTTTGAAATTGTCAAAAATCACCCTAAAAAAGGTACAGAAATTTTATTAAATTCAGGCGAGAGAAATGCAAATATAATTTCCGGTGTTTATCAGCACCACGAAAAAATCAATGGTACTGGGTATCCTTGCAATTTAAAATATGACAATATCTCACTATTTGGTAAAATTACTGCTGTTTCTGACGTTTACGATGCAATGATTAACAAACGTTCATACAAAAATGCCCTTTCACCATTTCAAGTACTTCACGAAATGTCCGCATCTCACCATTCACACCTTGATATTAATATAGCCACACTTTTTCTTGAAAAAATGCCTGTTGAACTGATTGGAAAGAGTGTTATATTATCCGATGGAACTATTGCAAAAGTTCAAATGGTGAATAGAAATAATCTAAATTTTCCAATTGTTTCAGTTGACAAAAACGTTTTTCAAACTGATGAAAATTTGTATTGCATTGAAATGATTGCAGAATAATTGAATAGAAACAAGCACAGTGAATTTTGATACTCACTGTGCTTGTTTTATTGCAATGGAAATATTACTGTTATTTTTGTTCCAATTCCGATTTCGCTGTCTATATTAATAGTGGCTCTATGCAGTTCTGCTCCATGTTTGACGATTGAAAGTCCCAAACCTGTTCCGCCTGTTTCCTTGGAATGGCTTTTATCCACACGATAAAACCGCTCAAATATATGGGAAATTTCATTTTTAGCAATGCCAATTCCTGTATCAGATATGCTCAAAATCCCTTGATTTCCCTTTGTTTCTATTTCAATATTAACTTTTCCGCCCTTATTATTGTAAATAATCGCATTGTCGCAGAGGTTGTAAATCATTTCGTGAATGACCGGCAAATAGCCACGGATTCTTGATTTATCACAAATTAAATCAATGGAAATTTCCTTTTTCAATGCTTTTTCGCACAATTCATTCTTAACGGCTTGTGCAATATCTCCCAAAATAATTGGCGAAAATTCAGCTTTTAATCCAACCTCGTCCAATCTGGAAAGCTTGATAATATCTTGAATTAGATTGAGCAACCTTGAGGCTTCCTCGTAAATTTTTGTTGCAAAATGGGGAATATCTTCCTGTTTAACAATTCCGTTTTTGATTATTTCAGCACTTCCCATTATTGCCGACAAGGGCGTTTTCAGCTCGTGGGAAACATTTGCTGTGAACTCTCGCCTCATTTGCTGTGCGTTTTCCTCATCAGTTACATCGCTTATAAACATAAAAACTGCAATATCATCATTATTCATATGAATACAGCTTGCAAATATGCGATAAACTAAATCCCCGATTTTTAATGTGCAAGAGGATTTTTCGCCTTTTTGCGCCATTTCAACTGTGCGTTTATACTCAAGATTTCTGCAAAAATCAAGATAGTAATTTCCGTCAGAACAATGCAGCAATTCTTTTGCTTTTTTATTTGCAGAAATAACATTTCCTTTTTTGTTAAGCATAATAATTCCATCACTTACATGTTCTGTGACATAAGTAATTTCTTTATTTTTCTGTGCTAAGTCGTCTAGTTGCGACTTTATTTTTTTATTTTGCCTGTCAATCCTCACAAGCAATGGGGATAATTCCTCATAAACTTCGTTGCTGAGAGGATTTTCCAAGTCAAGCCTGTTGAGGGGTGACACTGTTTTTATTGAAACTTTTCTTGCAAAGAAAATTGATGCACCGACTGCACAAAGTGAAACAAATAAAATCGGCTGTGCTATTCCAAACACAAGGGAAATTATTGAAATTTGTGTTGAGGAAATTCGCAAAACCGAACCATCAGGCAGTTTCTTTGCACTATACATCGTTTTTTCAGCAAAAGTAGAGGATTTACGTTGACTTTCGCCATATCCGTTTTTTAAAGCTTCCATAAATTCTTCACGTTTTATATGATTTTCCATATCATTGGCATTAATTTTGCTGTCAAACAGGACTTTTCCATCATTTTCTATCCAAGTAATTCGATAATTCTTAGTATTAATACCCACAAAATATTCTTCGCCATTAAGAATAACCCCTTGTGCGGCAAGTTCCAACTCATTTTTTTGCTGGGAAAACTGCATACTGATAAAATAGTCGTACAAAATACCTAAAATAATAATAATGCTTGCAAGCAATGTAATTGTGGAGATTTTTATTATTGTTTCGCATATTTTTTTTGTCATTTTGTCACACCTATTTTGTACCCAACTCCACGAACTGTTTCGATATAATCCCCACATTCCAAAAGTTTTGTGCGTAAGGTTCTTATATGAACGTCAATCGTCCTTGTTTCGCCATAAAAATCATAGCCCCAGATTTTTTGGAGCAAAACATCTCTCATCAAAACTCGCCCTTGATTGGCAAGGAGCAATTTTAACATACTGTATTCTTTCAAAGTTAGCTCGATAATTTTACCATTTGCCGTTACTATATGAGAAACATCGTCCAGAACAAGGTTTTTAAAACAATATTCACTTTGGGTTTCTTCGGTATTAATACGTCTTAAAACGGCTTTGATACGTGAAACAAGTTCCATCATACCAAAAGGTTTTGTGATATAATCGTCTGCACCGCTATCAAGTGCAATAACTTTATCATATTCTGTATCTTTGGCTGTCAACATAATAATTGGCATTTTGGCGGTTTTGGCATTTGCTCGAAGCTTTTTTAAAATTGAAACTCCGTCCTCCCCCGACAACATTATATCAAGCAAAACAAGCTCAGGGGTTTGGGTTTGCAAATACTCAAAAAATTGCTGTCCACGTTCAAATCCTTTAACATCAAAACCTGTTTGAGCCAGTGTATAGCAAACGATATCTCTTATGCTGTTATCATCTTCAACAATAACAATCAAATTTTACTCCTCCTTGTGCTTACCCGTTATAGAAAACACCACCCATTCCGCAATATTGGTTGAATGGTCAGCAATTCTCTCTAAATATTTTGCAATCATCAAAATATCAATAATAACTTCGGCATTAGAATGTTCTGTTTTAATCAGCTCAATTATATCACTTTTTACCTTACAAAACAAATCATCAACAATATCGTCATAAGCTATTACATAATTAGCAAGTTCCAAATCCTGTTTGACAAAGGAATCTATTGAATCTGTTACCATTTTTACGGATTCTTCCGCCATTTTTTTAATATGAGGATAATTTTGAGTATCTGTCACAAGCGTATATTTGCTCAGTTCCGCAATATCTGAGGCTTGGTCACCAATTCGTTCAATATCAGTAATCATTTTCAGCGCAGAGGAAATTATTCTCAAATCTTTTGCAACAGGCTGTTGTTGGAGTAAAAGTCGCAGGCATTGCTGTTCTATTTCCTTTTCTTTTTCGTCAATTTCACAATCCACTTCAATTGCTCGGTCTGCATAGTTATGTTCGCCATTCAAAAAGGCTTTAACCGCCATTGATATTGCGTTTTCACACAATGCACCCATCATTGTCAAATTATTGTTAAGTTCCAAAAGTTGTGTATCAAATTTATTTCTCATAATATATTCCTCCTCTTATCCAAATCTTCCTGTGATATAATCTTCTGTTCGCTTGTCTATTGGCGTTGAAAATAGGGTTTCGGTATCGCTCATTTCAACAACTTCCCCCATTAGGAAAAATGCTGTTTTATCGGAAATTCTTGTTGCTTGCTGCATATTATGTGTCACAATCACAATTGTATATTTGCTTTTAAGCTCCAAAACTAAGTCTTCTATTTTTGAGGTGGATATTGGGTCAAGTGCCGATGTGGGTTCGTCCATTAGCAAAACATCAGGCTCAACTGCCAATGCCCTTGCGATACAAAGTCGCTGTTGTTGCCCTCCCGAAAGTCCTAATGCGGATTTTTTAAGGCGGTCTTTAACCTCTTTCCAAATAGCGGTATTTGTCAGGGAAGTTTCCACGATTTCGTCCAATTGCCCTTTGTTTTTAACTCCATGAGTTCGAGGTCCATAGGCAATATTGTCATATATACTCATTGGAAATGGATTGGGTTTTTGAAAAACCATTCCCACTCTTTTTCTCAACATATTAATGTCCCTATTCCCGAAAATGCTCTCACCGTCAAGGAGAATTTCTCCTTTAATACTGCAACCCTCAACCAAATCATTCATACGATTGATTGATTTTAAAAGTGTTGATTTTCCACAGCCTGACGGGCCAATGAAAGCTGTTATTTCATTTTGACAAATTTCCATATTTATATTTTTTAAAGCTTGAAAGTTATTATAAAACAAATCAAGCTTTTTAACTTCAATTCTGTTCATATCTTCCTCCTTAAAATTTGCTTGCAATTTTTTTTGCAAGTGTATCTGAAATAACATTGAGAATTATCACACTAAGAAGCAAAATAACCGCAGTTGCATAGGATTGGTTGGTGTTAATTCCCTCTGACCAAAGTTTTAGCATATGAACTGATAATGTTGCACCAGAACCGAATATATTATCGGGAATTTGTGCAACTGCACCTGCTGTATAGATAAGTGCTGCTGTTTCGCCAACAATTCTTCCAATTGCCAAAATAATTCCCGCAAAAATTCCGGGTGAGGCTGACGGCAAAATAATCTTAAATACTGTACGCAATTTTCCTGCGCCCAAACCGAAACTTCCCTCACGAAAACTGTTGTCAACGCTTTTCAGTGCCTCTTCTGTTGTCCTCATAATCAGCGGCAAAATCATAATTGCCAATGTTAATGCTCCAGCTAATATACAGTAATTTTTGAATATAATTTTCACGAAAAACAAATATCCGAAAAGTCCAAAAACGATTGAGGGTATTCCTTGCAATGTTTCAGTTGTCATTCTCACAATTGCAACAAATTTACTGCCTTTTTTGGCATACTCAACAAGATAAATAGCAGAAAAAACTCCCATTGGAACTGCAAATAAAAGCGTTAAAGCTGTCATAGTCAGTGTATTTAATATTGCCGGAAAAAGCGAAACATTTTCGCTTGTATATTTTAAACTGAATAAATCGGGGGTGATGTATGGTATGCCTTTTATTAAAATATAACCCACCATCATCAAAATAATTCCCATAGTAATTCCAATTGAAATATTGACTAATGACCTCAATAAAAAAGCTTCTGCCTTTTGTCTTTTCATTCGCTCATTCTCCTTTTGGCAAGATTAAAGCAAAGATTTATGATGAGTATAAACACAAATAAAACCAAAGCTGTTGCTATAAGTGCATCTCTGTGCAAATCCTGTGCATATCCCATTTCCAAAACAATATTTGCGGTAAGCGTTCTTATTCCTTTTAAAATTCCCCTTGGCAAAACCGCTTGATTTCCAGCCACCATAATAACCGCCATCGTTTCGCCGATTGCTCGCCCAACTCCCAAAATTACTCCTGCAACAACTCCCGACTTTGCCGCCGGAAGAACCGCTTTGAAAACTGAACGTTCGTGAGTTGCCCCAAGAGCCAGTGAACCCTCATAATAACTGTTTGGGACTGCTCGAATTGCACTTTCGGAAACTCCAATTATAGTGGGCAATATCATAATTCCCAAAACCAAAGATGCCGATAAAATGCTTGTTCCGCTGCCGCCAAATATATCACGAACAAATGGCACAATAACCATCAATCCAAAAAATCCATAAACAACCGAGGGTATTCCCGCCAAAAGATTGATAGCTGGTTTTAATATTTTATAAAAGCGTTTATCGCAAAATCTTGCCATATAAATTGCTGACAACAAGCCAATCGGCACACCAATAATAATTGCTCCGGCTGTTATATAAATACTTCCGATAATCATAGGAAATATGCCAAAACTGCCTGAAGTTGGCTTCCATTTAACCCCACCGATAAAGTTGAAAAAGCCTATTTTATTCATAGCCGGAACACCATTTGCAAATAAAAAAAGACAAATCAATGCAACTGCTAAAATAGAAATGGCGGCTGAGAAAAGAAACACATATTTCATAATTGCTTCTTTATATTTCATTTAAGTTTCCCCCTTTTGTCGATAGTTGTCAGCTTATTTATTCCTTAATAAGTTCACTCCACGCTATAATGTCGCCCATATAAATATTCTTGACTTGTTCTGTTGAAAGTTCATCAAAACTGTTGTTTTTATTTACAATAACAGCTATGCCGTCCACAGCAATAACTGTGCTTTTAAGCCCTTTTTCAAGTTCACTATCCTTGATTTCTCTGGAAGCCATACCTATATCGCAAATCCCGTCAGCCACTGAATTCATACCATTTGTGGAATCGGTTTGACTTAGTTCAATTGCCACTTTGCTGTTGATTTCCTCATATGCCTCTTTTAGTTTTTCTATAACAGGAGCTACTGAAGATGAGCCTGTTATTGTTATTTTTCCCTGAGGATTGGTTGACACAAATTCGCCCTTATTTTCTTTTGAAATATACCCTGTTTCTTCAACGATTTTTTGCCCTTCGCTTGAAATTATGAAGTTAATAAAGTCTTGTGTCGCCTCATTAATATCACCTTTTGTTGCAATATTAAACGGACGGGAAATTTTATATGATGAGTTTTTCACGTTTTCAGCAGTAGCCTCAACTCCATCAATTTTCACAGCTTTCACTGTATCGTTAAGAGAACCCAAGGAAATATATCCAACGGCATATTGATTTCCCTCAACACTTGTGAGCATAACCCCCGTACTTTGAGTTATATCCGCTGTTTCAACTGTCATATCAACGTTTTTACCCTCTGCGTTTTTTTCTGTAATTTTGAAAATATCTGTAAATGCTCCTCTTGTTCCTGAACCATCTTCACGTGATATTACTGTTATATCATTTTTAGTATCAAAAATGCTTCCACTATTTTCAGCAGAAATGCTCGAATTTGCTTTTCCCTTTTCCCCACAGCCAACCAATGCAATGCAAACAACCAAAGTAGAGATAAAAATTGTTGCTATTTTTTTCATATAAAAACCTCTCTCAATATTTATTTCTTGTCTGCTTACATACTAAATAAAAAATGTTAAATCCAACAGCAATCTTGTGTTAAATCAAGGTTAAATATAATGAAAAAAACCGACAGCTATTAAAAATACTGTCGGTTTTTCTGTTATTCAGTTTGAATTAAAATTGAGTTTAGTTTCGCCACAATTTTTCTTGTTATCGCCAAAACTTATTTTGAAAGCATTTCAATGCCCTTTTGGATTCTGTTTATGGTTTCATCTTTGCCGATAATTGTGCAAATTTCAAGTGCTCCACCAGGAGTAAATTGTTTTCCACTGACTGCAACACGTATTGGCCACAAAATATATCCGTTTTTTACGCCCATTTCTTCGATTTTTGCAAACAGCATTGCGTGCAAACTATCCATTGAATAGTCATTATGTGCCTGCATAATCGGCAACAGTTCTTTCAAAACTTCAAGAGATGTTTCTTGATTTGTCTTCATTTTTTTGCTCACATATAGCTCGTCTGAATATTCAGGCAACTCGTCAATAAAGTCAAGTTGATCAGGAATATCCTCCAAAACCTCACAGCGAGGTTGAATAATGGAGGCTATGAATTTTGTATCAACATCGGATTTAACTGATTTTCTAATCCATGGCAAAGCCAATTCGTGAAATTCATCAAGAGTTTTTCTACGCAAATATTCAGCATTAATGTATTTTAATTTTTGAACATCAAAAATAGCTGGGGACTTTGAAACACCCTCAATATTGAATGATTTAATCATTTCATCAAGTGTGAAAAATTCTTGTTCGCCAACAGGACTCCAACCTAAAAGCAAAATATAGTTCAAAATTGCCTCGGTCAAATAGCCCTTTGCTACTAAATCTTGATATGATGCGTCACCGTTTCTCTTTGAAAGCTTGTTAGTTGCATCTTTCATAACAGGTGGACAGTGGATATATTTTGGGATTTCCCAGCCAAATGCCTCATAAAGAAGATTGTATTTTGGGGAAGATGCAAGGTACTCATTACCTCTTACAACATGTGTTATTCCCATTTCGTGGTCATCTACAACATTGGCAAAATTGTAAGTTGGCATACCATCTGCTTTTATTAAAACTTGGTCATCAAGTGTTGTGTTTTCAACTGTAATATCTCCGAAAACTTCATCGTGGAATGTTGTTTCGCCGTCAGCTATGCGTTGACGTATAACATATGGTATACCCGAGGCAAGCTTTTCAGCAATTTCTTCTTTTGAAAGTGACAAACAATGTCTGTCGTATTTTGGAGATTGTCCCGATGCCTTTTGCAAAATTCTTGATTCCTCAAGCTTATCTTTATCGCAGAAACAATAATACGCATCGCCTTTTTCAATCAGTTCTAGCGCATATTTCTTGTACATTCCCGATTCCATTCTCTCACTTTGGATATACGAACCAACAGGTCCGCCAATATCAGGGCCTTCGTCCCAAATAAGTCCTGTTTCACGAAGTGTGTTATAGATAATTTCTGTTGCACCCTCAACAAGTCTTTCTTGGTCAGTATCCTCTATTCTCAAAAGGAATTTTCCGCCTTGAGATTTTGAAATTAAATAGGCATATAATGCTGTTCTCAAGTTGCCAACGTGCATATAACCTGTTGGACTTGGTGCAAATCGGGTGCGAACATGGTCAAATTTCATATATTTATCCTCCAATTATATTTTTCCTTTTAAGCTTTTTGAAAAATATGTTATTTTATAACTTTTATACATCATCTAATGATAAGTCAATCTGGCATATTTGTCAATACAATCCCCTTATAATGCCACTATATTTATGATGAAAATATAATAATCTGCAATTAAATCTGAAAATATATTGCTCGTAATTATATCTTTTTTGGTGAGTTACCCCAAAAATTATAGCAAACAAAAAGACAGCGAATATAAAAATACTCGCCGTCTTTAAATTTATGCGGATTATTTCTGCTGAAAGAAAATTCAGCTTATTGAGTGATTTCTCCTGCTTTTTTAAGTGTAATTTTAACAATTGCAGGGCCGATTATTTCATATATCAATGTTGCACAAAGAACAACTGCTCGTATAACGGCGGCATGTTGCGGAATAACACTTTCTGCAACCAATGAAAGTCCGATTGCAACACCTGCTTGCGGAATTAGCGTTGGGCCTAAATATTTCCTTACATTTTCAGGGGCTTTCATAATAACAGCTCCGAACCATGCACCAACAAATTTACCCAAAACTCTTAATACTATGTAAACAATACCTACCATTCCGATTGTCGGAACAACTGCTAAATCCAGTTCTGCACCGGATAAAACAAAGAAAAGCATAAATATTGGTGGGGTTATATCGTCCACTAAATTCATAATGTCAGTGGAGGACTTGCTTATATTAACAAAAACTCCGCCCATAGCCATACACATCAATAGGTCAGATGCGTTGAGCATTTTTGAAATTGAAATTGTTATAAAAACAAAAGCAATTGCCATTGTCAATCTGTTTCCCGAGGTTTTGGTAAATCTCAACAGAAAAGCGAATACAGCACCGATTATTGCACCTACAACAAGGGAAACAACTACTTCAGTGAGGGGGGCAATTATTGATTGGAGAAGAGAAGTTGATGTTGCAGAAGTCATATTTTGAGCGATTGCAACAGCAAATCCAAAGGCAACCAACGCAACAGCATCGTCCAATGCAACAACACTTAAAAGCGTTTCTGTAACAGGGCCTTTTGCTTTATATTGTTTGATTACCATAATTGTTGCAGCGGGAGCAGTTGCGGCGGCGATTGCACCCAAAACCAAAGCATAAGGCATTTCGCAGCCTATTGCCAAAAGTCCGCCGAAAACAAAGATAACAGCTACCATAGCTTCAAAAATCGCAATTACAATTGGGGTAAATCCAACACGTTTAAAGTAGCTTGCCTTAAACTCAGTACCAATTGAAAAAGCGATAAAGCCAAGGGCAACATCGGATAATATATTTAATTGAGGAATTATTGTTTGTGGAATAAGACCCAAAAGTGATGGCCCCATAATAAGACCACCAATTAGGTATCCTGTGACATTTGGGAGCTTAACTTGTTTTGCCAATCTGCCAAACAAAAGTCCACCAAACAGCATAATTGCTAGATAAAAAAGTATGCTTATATTCATATTATTTCCCTCCTATTACTTAGATTAAAATTCAAATTATGCGTGTAAACCTCTGATTTGGTCAATCGGCATTGTGAAAACGATGGCGGTGTCCGGTCTATCAAGATCGCCAACAACCTCTTCAATGCAGTTTATAGCCATTTCAACTTGTTGGTCAGGCAAAACAGTCAAAATTGTTCGGTTTTCTTCTCTGTCCGGATCAAGAATTAATCTTAACGAGCCTAGGATTGAAACGTCTTTGTAGTTGCTTAATGCTCTTGCCATACCTGTGCTGTTGAGGATTGTTGCACCATTTATATGTATCTCGGCGAATTTCGCCAAGAGCGGCTCAAGTGACTCAACTTTATTTAGAATTAACACTAAAAGTTTCATAAAACTCTCTCCTTTTATTCACAAAAAATTTACTTCAACAAAGTATATCACTAAGACTCATAACTAACAAGCCTTAACAATTCACGAATAAGATGAAAACTTTGAAGTATTTTTGTTCATATTGTATTAATGTTAAGGAATAATATGAATAATTTACTTTTCAATGTGCAAATACCTGTGGAACTATTGATGTAACATTTTTAATTATATCACAAATACCCACTTTTAAATATAGGTATATTGTATAAGATTAGAGAAAGTTTATGTTAATATATTTCAAAAAAATTAATATTATATGCTATAATTTAAAAACTTGATAACTAATTCTGTAATGCCACCTATTGAAAAATCTTATGCAGTATGGTATAATAAGTGAATTATCAGCTGAATTTATTAGCTATTTTAGAGCTATTTTAGAGCTATTTTGCTCAACGAGAAATCGAAATGAAAAACACTGAATTGGCTATCAAAAAAGCTGAACTTAAAAAAGAGGCTGATATAAAACAAGCTGTTGCCGATGCGGCTTATAGAATCCAACAGGAAGAACAAAGAAAATCTATCGCAATTGCCAGTGCTGATGCCAA
>JAVWQH010000007.1:56123-63935 GCA_036635475.1 Oscillospiraceae bacterium
GAGGCTGATTCAATCAGAGCTAAGGCTTTGGCTGAGGCTGAGGGTATTGACAAAAAAGCCGAGGCTATGACAAAAATGGGGCAAGCGGCTGTATTGGAAATGTACTTTAAAGCATTGCCTGATGTTGTTAGAAATGCCGCTGAACCATTGTCTAAGGTTGACAAGATTACAATGTACGGTGACGGAAATTCTGCCAAACTCATCAAGGACATTATTGGTTCTGTAACTCAAGTGACTGATGGTTTGAAAGAGGCAACTGGTGTTGATTTATCCGCTGTTCTATCAGGATTTTTGGGCGGAAAATTAGTTAATGACAACCCTATTATAAACGTTAATCTCGACCCATCTACTGAAGAAAATACCGAAAATAAAGAAACAATTCACAACTAATTATCCCATTAATTGAGGATATTTTAAAGGCACATCACTTTAAAATGATGTGCCTTTATTTATTGCAAAATAATCTTGTTACTGCCAAACTCTGCGTAAGTTTAAGGGGATTATATTCTGAATTTATCTTGCTATATAAACATTGTAGCAACTGTTAAAACTGTAATAGACACAAAAAATACTATAAATCCAACATTAACCAATGTAGCTTTAAGGGGCTTTTCAGGCAAAGGAGTTGTTCCTATGTCATATGTAACGGTTTTTCTGGATTTAATGCAGAAGAATATTCCAACTGCCATAAGAGCATATATAAAAATTGACATTGGAATAATCATCATTTCGTTTGTTGCAATCATCGGTGCAAGAACCATACCATAAGCGTTTAATGCCATATGCAATAAGATACTGTAGATGATTTTGCCTGTTTTTGCATAGACATAAGCCAATACTGCACCTATCAAGAAAGCATAAATAATCTGGAATAAATTTGCGTGGAAAAGTCCGAAAATTAGTGCTGACACAAGGATATATGCCTTTTCTCCATATTCTCTGAGCTTTTTATATGGCAGATATCTGAACAATAATTCTTCGCCTATCGGGCCTACTATTGCTCCAAAAATCAAAGTGTAAATCCAATTACTTCCGCCCACAACAGTTTCCAACGGATTAACTATGGCTGAACCTTTGAGAACTGCTATCAATGATATCAATGCCATTGATATTAGGTTTCCAATCATCATAAATGCAAAAGCAACTGCAAGAATTTTAAGGAATTTGCCAATAGATATTTCCTTTTTCTGAGGGGCTTCTGAAGTATTGGGTATTTTCTTCATAATCAATAAGAAAAATGGAACTGCCATTAAATACAAAGGAATTGTTGTTAATACCCAAATAAATATTGGATTTTTGTTAAAATCAGGTGCTAAAACCATAAGAACACCGCCTGTGATACCTTGAAATACCGACGTTAGAACAAGTAAAATAAAATATGCCATACTCATTCTTGAAACTTTTTGTTTGAATGTCATCTCTCTCATTTTTAAAAACACACTCCTCTTAATTATTGTGCTGATGCTTTAAGCAGCACTTTTATACTATATATTAAAACTGCACCTATTGCAATTATTGCTACTATAACGGCAATGTAAGGCGGTATTTTCAGCAAAAAGCTGAAGTATCTTTCAACTATTACTTTTAAATTAGAGCCGGCAAATATTGCTATCATATAAATTGCCCATATTACCCATAAAGCTTTCATTCCAAATCTCGTAGTAAATGCAGCCCCGATTAAACCTAAAAGTGTTGAGCCTAAAATAGCCGCTGCTATTGCAATCAGAACTTTCATTAGTATTTTTGTCCCCATAATTACTCCCCAAAAATCTCCATCTGGTAAAACGTTTTTGATAATTAATTGTGCCGCAAATCCGCTGATATTTGATAAAAACACGCAAAGTACATAAACAATAACTTGATGTATCGTAAGAGTTACAAGAGAACCGATTATATAATCTTTCCTTGTTCTTCCCATAGAAATTGCAAGGGATAGGTTCTGAGTAAAGATAAAAAAGGACGATATAATTTCAAGCATCGCAAAGCATATCATAACAATAAAAGTACCGGGTACAATATAATTGCTTTTCCCGCTTATGGCAAAGAAAGATATGACTATTGTGTCTGTCAAAAACCAAACACCTACCGCAATACATAAAGAAAATATTAAATAATCAATATGCAGATTCCATTCTTTTTTTATTGAATTTATCACAATATTCACCTCCTATTATAGTGTAGTTTTCTTGCTCAGATAAACGTTTAAAAAGCTTATAATAATTCCAACTGCCAACATTATTATAAATGAATTAAAACCTATATTAAAATTAGAAATCACATCAATAATACTAGCCATTGCTGATTTTGATGTAACGGATACTGTCATAAATCCCACAACAGCTCCCGAAACACCGCAACATAAACCCACTATAACTCCAATAGCTATTGCAACCCATTTGCCATAAATTATTGTAAGTTCTCCTGCCATTTCACCAATAGCTGAAAGAAAAAATGTTGCAATACATACTCCAAAAAAGATGCCTAAAAGATGATTGTTTGCGTTTATATTTTCCTTTGTAACAATCTCTTTGATAAGATTTACTCCCACAAATACAAATGCAGCTATAATAGAATATACAATTTTCATCAACTGTAAACTCCAAGCATAATTTTTTCTTGTAGCTCCAAATCCCAACGCAACACTAAAATTGAGTGTATAAAATGACATAAAAACTGAAATAGACATAACAAAAATAATTATAAATGTTATCCAAACCATTCTCGCCATTGATACATCAATACTAATTGTAAATGATGAAAGTAATGCAAAAGCCATTATGCAGGCAATAACTAAAATAGTTGACAATAAATTTTCAGCTATTTTTCTGCCTTGATATTTAAGCGTTCTTAGCACTTTGACTCCTCCTTGCTTTTACTTGTGAGGTAAACAAAGAGTTTTTGCAATGTGACAGGGGTTATGTCAATATCATATGTGGCTTTAAGCTTTGTTAATTCCTCAAAACCAGCCTTGACACAAACATTTTTACTTCTGCCCACTGTTTCACTTGAAATTACTTCAAATTCCTTTGTTGCTTTATCCACAACTTCGTCCTTGCCCGAAACACAATTGTATTTTGCAATTAATTCCTGTGTGTTTTCTTTTAGGATAATATTTCCATTATCTATCAGGATTATTTCTTCCAGTGCATTGACTGCCTCTTCGATTATATGAGTTGAAATTATAAAAGTACGATTGGTTTTTGCGTAATCCTCAAGCAAAAGCTTGTAAAAAAGTTCTCTTGCAACAACGTCCAATCCTGCAACAGGCTCATCAAGCATTGTTATTGGTGCCATACTTGCAAGTGCGATTATTATTGTAACCATACTTGTCATACCTTTGGAAAGCTTGCATATCTTTTGCTTTTTCTTTAATTCAAAAAGTTCAAGCAATCTGTTTGCATATTCTTTGTCCCAATGTGGGAAATATATTGCGGCTGTTTTGAGATATTCTTTAATTGTGAAATTATTAGGGCCCATCATTAATGTTCCTGTAATCTCTCTTGAAAAGCAAATTTCCCCCAAAACTTTTTCGTTTTCCCAAACTTTTTCTCCGCCATATGTTATTTCACCGCTTTGATGGAAAGTTTGTGCGGTTAATGTACTTAATAATGTAGTTTTTCCTGCACCGTTTCTGCCCAGCAAACCATAGATTTTTCCCGTTTCAATTTCAATTGAAACATTGTGCAAAACTTCTTTATTTTTATATGCTTTAACAACATTTTCAGCTTTTAATGTTTTCATCATAATTCTCTCTCCTCCACAGTAATTATTTCTCAGCCTGTTCAATCATATTAATAAGTTCATCTTTTGTTATATTAAGTGCCTTGGCTTCCGCAATTAAATTTAGGATAAAATCCTCGTAAAATGCGTTTTTCCTCGACATCGCAATTTTTTCCTTACTTCCCTTTTCAACAAACATACCTATACCCCTTTTCTTATACAATATCCCCTCATCAACTAATAAATTTAATCCTTTTGCCGCAGTTGCAGGATTAATCTCAAGCATTTTTGCAAGTTCATTTGTACTTGGAGCTTGTTCCTCTTCAAGAAGAATATCACGAACAATATCGTCTTTTAGCTTTTGAGCAATTTGCATATATATGGATATGCCGTCATTTGAATTGATTTTCAAGTAAATGCCTCCTCCCTTAGATACTTATGTGGTTCATTACCTCTGTAACTAACCATACCACTAACTATTTTATTTGTCAAGGGTTTTTTAAAAAAATTTAATAAAAAAATCTATATAAAAAAACTGAAGTCGATATCACTTAAACAGATACCGACTTCAAAATTGGATATTTAATTTTTAGGTTTTATGCTATTGTAACAGCATATGATGTTGCAGCATCAGAATTTTCATAGCCTGTTCCTTTGGCTGTAGCGGTAACTTTGAAATAAACATAGTCACCTGTTTTGTAATCATTCTCTGAAAAATAAGTGTAAAAATTCTTTCCGTCCTCTTTTATTGTTGCAGTTTTTACGGGAGAACTGTTTTTGTATGTAACAATTGTGTATGATGTTGCATTTTTTACTCTGTCGAATGATACACCAACCGTCAAGTTTTGGATTATTGGAATATCCGATATTACCGGAGTATTCAGTTTTCCAACTACATTTTCAACCTTGCTATCCTCTGTATTATCCACTGTATTGTCCACTGTATTTCCAATTGGAGTTCCATCGGAAATTGCCTTATGTCCCTCCATATTTATAACTTTTGTGTTCACTTTATTATAGGAAACATCGTCAGCTTTACAATATAGATAATCCATACTGCCTGCTCCGTAGAAATAGCATTTTTTGTACGCATAAACTTCTTTTATTCTTGTATTTCCAAGAAGATTTATGTTTGCTGGATAATTTACAGTCAAATAGCTGTTCATAACATTTTCAAAAGAGATATTGTGATAAGCTGTTGTTTTATATCCGCCAATACCTATATTTGTAAAACCGCTGTTACCTGTAACAAGATTGCTTTCTCTCAACAAAGCTCCCGAATAAATATATGTTTTGTCAAAATTTGTTGCATTTCTTATTTCAACAGTTGGCACACCATCAGCGCTTATAATTTTCATTTCCTTGCCTATTACATTATCCAAAGTTACAACTTGAGAACCACTGTTTATGTAGATATTTCCCAAAACTGTGGAATCAATTAAATCAACATATCCCTTGCTTTTTGGGCAATTTAATGTCAAGTCGCCTTTAATAACCTTGTTTTTCAAGATTACATTATCGGCTGTGATAACAACTGACGGATATTCCTCTTTATCGGAATATTCTCCCGATTTAGATATTGTGAATACTTTTGGCACATTAACAACGGGTTTTGACGATTGCTCCTCAGGCTTTGAACTTTCAGCTTCTGAAGATGAGGGTTCAGATGAACTTGATGGCTCAGAGGAACTTGACGGCTGAGATGAACTGGACACAATTGTTGATGACTGTGGCAAAGAAACATCCACGTCCTTAACTTTATCTTTGTTCAGCAAAACAAAAATTAAAGCAACAACACTAATTAAAAGCACCAAAATAACCACTGTCATAGTGTAAATTGTACCTTTATTATTCTTTTTATTCATTATTCAACACCGTCCTTTATATTAATACATAAACTTTAACATATTATTTCAAAATAATCCACCTATATTTTGTGAATTTTATCGTTTTATGGAAAATAATAAATATAATATTGCATAAATTATCGGTTGATGAAAAAGATATATAAGCAAACTGTTTTTTCCGATAAACGAAAGTGCTTTACAGTGAATTTTATAAAAAAACTCAGGCAAATTGCATTTTACTATTGCTTTTCCCAGAAAAGTCCCTATAAAAAACAAGAAAATCCATGGAATTATGGGGTAATAATCTCCGCTTATGAAATCTTCCCTACAAATTCCAAATGGGAAAAGAAAGCTTAATTCATAAAGTTTTTTGGGGAGATATAATGAAAATGTCTGTTCAAACCCCAAATATCCGTTTCCTATGTTTAAAGTAAACAAAAACAGCAGAAAATTAAAACATAAGCCAATTTTAATATTGATTTTATCCACTATCTTTTTCAGAAAATGCGATGAAATCATTGCCACTCCCAAAAAATGCAGAATACCAAAATTAATCGTCATTTCGGGCATAAAAACCCTTGTAGCTAGAGTTAAAATCATTCCAAACCCAAAACAAATTAATCCTCTTTTAAGATTATTTTTAGAAAAGTTGCTTGAAATTCCCGATATTAAAATAAATGAGCCACCAATAAAAAATATTAATGCAAGACGATAAGCTGTGTTGAATAATAATACATCAACTCCAAATATCTCCTGCAAATCGAAAATAAAATGATAAAACACCATTAAAACCACAATAAATCCCCTGTATTCATCAATAAAAGAAATTCGCCTTTTTGCAATCATATAATCGCCCCTTTTTATTCTTAATATGTTTTAAATATACTATAACATATTTTTTAACTTTTTCATCTTAAAATTTACAATATATGAGTTGACTATTTGCCAATATATTCTATAATCAAGATAACAGAGAAATGAGGTTGTATAATGGAAAAGAATAATTTTGGTCAAACTAAAATCGAATCTATGACAGTTAAAAACTGGTTGATTGTCATAACTTATGCCCTTGGACTGCTTATGGTGGTGCTGAATATGAAATCGGTTTTCAGCATTTTAGGAAGCATTTTCAAAATTTTAACCCCATTCATAATTGGCTTTGTAATCGCATATGTGCTGAACCGCCCGCTTAAATTCATTGAAACTCAACTGTTTGCATTTATGGATAAATCCAAATCTCCTAAAATCAGAAAACTGAAAAAACCTTGCTCGGTTTTATTAACTTATCTGCTTTTGTTGGGATTAATTGCTGGATTTTTAGGCATTGTTATCCCCCAAATCGCAACCAGTGTCACAAGTCTTGTTGCAAATATGTCGGCATATTCCGCAACAGCATCTGAATTTATGCAAAATATTGCAAGCAGATTTAATCTTTCAGGAGAAATATGGCAAGAATTTAATTCAGTTTGGGCAGAATTATCAAAAACTATTGCAAATGTGATGTCAACTGTTTTACCATCTTTTGTTTCATTTTTAACATCAGTCACAACAGGTATCACCAAAACTTTTGTGGGAACAATTGTTTCAGTGTACTTCTTAGTGGGACAGGACAAAATTATATCACAGGTTAAACGAGTTTTATATGCGTTTTTCCCAAAATCCTTCGCTGATAAATCAGTTAAAATCGCAAGATTATCTCACAAAACTTTCGGCAGCTTTATCATCGGACAGCTCACTGTTGCTGCGATTTTAGGCTTACTGTGCTTTATATCAATGACGATTTTGCGTATGCCTTATGCAATGCTTATAAGCGTTATTGTTGGGGTTTCCAACATAATTCCTTATTTTGGGCCATTCTTAGGTGCAATCCCCGGTGTATTTATTCTGTTCACGATAAAACCAATGCAATCACTGATTTTTATTATTCTGATAGTTATTTTACAGCAGATTGACAATAACTTTATCTCACCAAAAATTGTGGGTGGCAACCTTGGACTTTCCGGACTTTGGGTTCTTTTTGCAATAACCGCAGGTGGTGGACTTTTTGGAATTGCCGGAATGGTTATTGGCGCTCCAACATTTGCTGTTATCTACAAATTAGTTGGTGAAGCCGTTTCTGAGCGACTTAAAAAGAAAAAAATTATTATTAATGGCACTAATGTTATCAGTAAATAGCTTGCGGATTTTATATCAATTTAATTTGTGCGAACTTTTGCATATTTAAAATCAGCAAAAACGTTCTTTG
>JAVWQH010000008.1:0-59765 GCA_036635475.1 Oscillospiraceae bacterium
GCGTAGCAGATTTACTACTACGCTATCAAGTCTAACTTATTGGGGTCACTACAGTTTTGACAAATTCAAACATCATATTTTTATCATTGCTTATTAAAATATATTTTTGATTTTTATCTAAATTTTCAGTACTATCCACAAGTTTAATATCCTTGTCATTAAATAGATAAGGGGTTATTTCTTCAAAAACGCAGTTTTCATTATTAAGTTCTATTTCTTCATTTCCCAATGCCAATTTAATTTTGCATTTATAAGGATTAGCTATTGTATATTTTTGCAGTTCAACATTCCATTTATCTGAAAGATTATCTGTCAAATAAGTTTGAATTTCTTTTACAAATTTTTCATTCTCTTCACTTCCATAAATACGTGAGCCGATATTTGAAATAGAATCAATTGATTTTTCAATGGAACTATAGTCGTTTTTCCCTGTGCAAGAAGACAATGATGCCAAGATAGTAATTATTGATAATATAGCCATTAGTTTTTTCATATAATACGTCCTTTTTAGTTTTAATCAACGTTAACATATTAAATTAGTTAAGTCAAGCCGCATACAAGCAAATTATTCCATCATAAAATTTACAGGAAACTGCCAATATTAAACACTTTTTCATTGATATAATAGTCCAAGCAGTCCATTTTCTTGAATATTAATTTATATATTCTCCAAGAAACTTCATTTGCATTTTAGTATAAAATTAAAATGATTTATTTTCAAAACCCTTGACAATTGCATTTGTAAAGTATATCCTAGTAATAGGTTTACAGAGTGTAGACCTATTACTGAAAAGAGGTGTTGAAAATAATTGAATATAAATTAACTGAGGCTGAAACACGATTTATGGAACTTATTTGGGAGAATGAACCAATAGGTTCGGGCGAGTTAGTAAAGCTTTCAAAAGATAAACTTTGTTGGGAAAAATCCACTACGTACACTGAGCTACGTCGACTTTGTGATAAAGGAATTTTGTGTAATAATAACAGCATAGTTGCCTCCGTCTTTAATAAAGATGAATTTTATGCAAGACAAAGCGAAAAATTTGTAGCTGATACCTTTAATGGCTCACTACCAAAGTTTGTTGCAGCTTTCACTCGTAACAAACGTCTTAGTAAACAAGAAATTGATGAGTTGGAAAAGTTAATCAAAGAACATAAGGAGGACTAAAAATGGATAATTTGTTCTTGCAAATACTTAATATGAGCATCACTTCGAGCTATGTAATTTTATTTGTACTTGCGGTGCGACTGCTCTTGAAAAAAGCACCAAAATGCTACTCTTATGCACTGTGGAGTGTGGTATTGTTCCGACTTTGCTGTCCATTTTCTTTCAATAGCATTTTTGCACTTTTACCTGTGACAGGTCAAGCTGTACCTCCTAATATCATTTATGCAGAAAATCCACAGATTGCAAGTGGAGTTTCTATAATTGATAATGCTATAAATGCTGTTTTACCTGCCGCAACACCACAGACAAGTATAAATCCAATGCAAATTTGGCTGGCAATCGGTACTTTTATCTGGCTTACTGTCGCAATTTTGATGGTGCTTTATAGCTTTTTCACAATGTTGCATCTGGCATATAAACTTAGATCAGCCAAACATATCAGCAGCAATCTTTACGAGATGAAAAGTCTTCCAACCGCCTTTGTGTTTGGCTTTATTCACCCTAAAATATATCTGCCAACTGGTCTTACCGAAACAGAAAAGAACTATATTATAAAACACGAAGAAACACATATAAAACGTTTTGACCACCTCATTAAACCATTTGCTTTTTTTGTGCTATGTGTACATTGGTTTAATCCACTAGTCTGGGTTTCATTCTTTATGTCAAGCAAAGATATGGAACTTTCTTGTGACGAATCAGTTATCAAAATGCTTGGAAATGGCATTAAACAAGACTATTCTTCTTCCCTTTTGGCGCTTTCAACAGGTAAACGCATTGTCAATGCTTGTCCCCTTACTTTTGGTGAAAACGACACCAAAACACGCATTAAAAATGTGCTAAACTATAAAAAGCCTGCATTATGGGTGGCTATTTTATCAATAATTATTGTATTTGTAGTCAGTATTGGACTGCTTGTAAACCCTGTTCAAAAAGCGCCACCGCAAACTTTAACAGATGAAAAAATGTCAGAAACTGAGATTTCCACATTAGCTGATAATTTAATGCGAGAAGCACAAGATGTATTTTGATGGTACTATAGCGAGGAAAGTAACAAACTTGGGATTGAACTTGAAGCTGAAACACTGAAAGCAGATGGTCAAGAATGGCAGAAAGTCGGCAGATTTAAAACTATGGCAGAACTTAAATCAGCCACAGAATCAGTATTTACACTAAATTTCTGTCAGAATGCTTTTTATGATTTGATAGATAAATATGGGAAATTCAAAGAAATTGATGGCGTTCTTTATCATAATGGAAATGTTGGCGGAATGGGTTGGATATTCGGACCTCCAAAATCATACACAGTGCAATCTTACGATAAAAATAAGATTGTTTTAAACTTTATCTGTGATGGTCTTAATATGAATAGCAGTTTCCCTAAAGAAATAGAATATGAATTTGAACTTACGTTAATTTATGAAAACGGAGGTTGGAAAGTAAACAATTTTTATGATTGTTTTGGGGGTAGCAGCCCAGTTAATCCCATAGAAAGCAATGCAACTATCTCTGAATCCACAGCTTTTTTCTTACCGGATATGGACGATGAACAGCAACAATTTAATCAAACATATATCCGCCCAATTCTACTAAGCGGTTTACTTATGCGTGACTGGCACAGCGATAATTATTCAGCAATATCCCTTAATTCTAATGGAGAATACGACAATGCGTTGCTATATGCTTTTGAGGATATCTTAGGATTCAACAACAAAGATGCCCCTGCTATTTTGGAACAATACAACGGCAAATTTCCCGAGAAAATCATTGATGATGTTTTGCTCTCACATTTTGATTTTACTGCCGAGCAACTTCATAAAATTTTATCTCCATATTATAAGGCTGATGAAAAAATTTACACCTATTTTGAAGAAGGTCGTGGCGGTGGTCCAATTGAATCAGCTGTCACAGGTGTCACAAGAGAAAGCAATGGCACTATTACCGTTGAATACATCTATCTTACAAACTAATATAATGAAAAATCCACTTCTGAAAAGGACGCCTATCTTTCCAAAACTGAGGGAACTCTAACCCTTATCGCAAATTCTCAAGGCGAGTATAAATATCAATCCGTCAAATTAGGCAATCACATTGATTTGGACGTTGAAACCCACTAGTATTAATCAACTTTTATTCACCGCTGAAAATGCTATAAATCAATTACACTATCAAATTTTCCTAAAAATTCTAAGCTTTTGTCTTTTGTGATAACGATACGAGTAACTGAATATAAATGGTCGGTTTTGTTGACTTGAGCGATTATTTTTATATAATTAAATATAAGAATAATCGCTCAAAGAAAGGTTGCATATGAATATACAAAAAATTATCGAAAATGAATTTAAAGTTAGCAACTGGGCAGGTGGTAAAACCTCTCAAGTGGCTATTTTCCCTATAGATAGAAACTATGCAGACAGGGATTTTAATTTTCGTATCAGCTCGGCTACAGTTGACGGCGGTAAATCAAATTTCACCAATCTTCCCAATTATAATCGTTTCCTTACAGTTTTAAGCGGAGAAATTATGTTGGAAAATGTAACAACAAATCAAAAATTAAGGTTATTTCCATATGAAGTTTATGCTTTTGATGGCGGCGATGATATAATTTCAGAGGGTAAATGCAAAGATTTTAACCTTATGATTAGGAAAAACACCTGTTGCGGTGATATGACTGTCCTTAATCTTTCCAATAATTCTGAAAAGGTTTCAGCAAAATCTTATGAAAATCTTTTGATTTTTTGTGCAACAGGCGAAGTGACTATAGCTGATTTAGAAAACCAATTGTCACTCAAACCTTTTGAAGCAGCAATATTAAAAGGAAGAAACGAAATTATCGTTTCTTCCTTAAAAGATGCTGTTATTATTCTTTGCCATATGCACCAAAATGATTAATATGGCTTGAATTATTTTTCGTTATGTGTAAGCCAACAAGATACAAAATGATTAGGCTCGATTTCTATGAGTTCGGGTTCATTTTTTGTGCAATTTTCTGTACAATAATTGCATCTTGGGGCAAATCTACAACCTGGTTTTGGATTAATTGGCGAGGATATCTCACCTTTCAGAAGTATTCTTTCTCGTTTATGCCTTATGTCTGGAACAGGAATTGCAGAAAGCAATGCCTTTGTATATGGGTGAACGGGATTGTCAAAAAGCATTTCTGAGGGTGCTTTTTCAATTACTTTGCCCAAATACATAACCACAATATCATCGGCAAAATAGTTTACAACAGATAGATTGTGAGTTATAAAAATATATGTAAGTCCCAATCGCTTTTGAAGGTCTTTAAGCAAATTTAAAATTTGTGCTTGAATTGAAACGTCCAATGCGGAAACAGGTTCGTCACAAACAATGAACTTTGGATTAAGTGCCAATGCTCTTGCTATTCCAATTCTCTGTCTTCTTCCGCCGTCCAACTCGTGTGGATAGGAATTTATAAGTCTTTCTGCCAAACCAACTGTTTCCATAAGCTCAAGAACACGCTTTTCCCTATCTTTTTTATTGGTAATAATCTTATTCAAAGCGATAGGTTGAGCTATAATCTCGCTGACAGTTTTTCGTGGGTTTAATGAGGCAAAAGGATCTTGAAATATAATCTGCATATCCTTACGCAAATTTCTCATTTCATTATCTGTACATTTTAAGATATCTTGACCTTCAAAAATAACTTCACCTGATGTTGGCTCTAAAAGACGCAGAATTGCTCTTCCTGTTGTGGATTTTCCACAGCCGGATTCTCCGACAATTCCAAGGGTTTTACCCCTTTCGATGCTAAAGCTTACATCGTCTACTGCGTGTAACATTCCCTTTGGGGTTTTAAAATATTTTTTAAGATTTTTAACTTCAAGTATTGTGTCGTCCATCACAGCGTTTCCTCCTTGATGCTAACTTCCACACCTGTACCCTCTTCATACCCTAAGCACATAACACAATGGCTTGAGCTGAGATTGGTGTTTTGTGGTACTCGTTTTGCACAAAGTTCTGTAGCATAATTACATCTTGGGTGGAAAGCACAGCCTGTTGGCAAATTTGTTGGGTCGGGAATCAAGCCTTTTATTGGTTTTAACATCTCTTTACGTTTTGCAATGTTAGGCAATGAGTTGAAAAGTCCTTCTGTATATGGGTGTTTGGGTCTTAAAAATATATCTTCAAGATTGCCATGCTCAATTATTTTGCCCGCATACATTATAGATACTTCGTCACAAACTTCTGCAACAATTCCCAAATCGTGAGTTATCAAAATCATTGATGTGTTGTATTTTTCTCTCAACTGCTTCATCAGTGATAAAACTTGTGCTTGAATTGTAACGTCAAGTGCAGTTGTTGGCTCATCAGCAATAAGCAATGATGGGTTACAAGCAAGGGCAATTGCAATTATAACACGTTGTTTCATACCACCGGAAAATTGGTGAGGATATTCAATACTTCTTGCCGCTGGTATTCCAACCAGTTCAAGCATCTCTTTTGCTTTCACCATTGAAGCTTTTTTATCCATACCTTGGTGCAGATAAATTACTTCGGAAATTTGCTCCCCCACTGTCATAACAGGGTTTAGTGATGTCATTGGGTCTTGGAAAATCATAGAAACTTTGTCGCCTCTTATATTTTCCATTTCCTTTTCACTGTATTCAAAAATATCTTTACCATCTAGTTTTATAGTTCCCTCCAGCATTTTTCCCGGAGGAGAAGGAATAAGCCTTAGAATGGAAAGGGCGGTTGTGGTTTTCCCTGCTCCTGTTTCTCCCACTAATCCCAATGTCTTACCCTTTTCCACTTTAATATCAATTCCATTAACTGCTTCTACGATTCCGTCCTCTGTTATATATTTTATAACAAGGCCTTTTAAATCGACGGATAAATTATCATTTTCCATTTTAGAACCTCAATATCAATATTATTGTTTAAGTTTGGGATCAAGTGCGTCCCTCAAGCCGTCGCCCAATAGGTTAAGCGAAAGAATTGTTACAACAATCGCAAGACCTGGGAATAATGTTATATGCCACGCATCTCTTAAATAAGGTCGTCCGCCTGAAAGCATTGAACCCCATTCAGGTTGTGGAGGCTGTACACCCAAACCAATGAAGCTTAAAGCTGCTGTTGAAATTATCGCATCTGCAACATTAAGAGTTACTTGAACAATTATTGGTGCTAAACAGTTTGGGATTACTTCTTTAAGTATAATTGTTGCATTTTTAGCACCTATTGCACGTGATGCCTCAATAAATTCTTGGTCTTTAACGCTCATAACTGCCGCTCTGACTATTCTTGCATAAGATGGTACAGCGGCTATTCCTATGGAAAGCATAAGGTTAAACATATTTGCACCCAATGCCGCCACTATTGTAATCGCCAACATAATACTGGGGATAGCCAGAAAAATATCCATAATTCTCATTATAATATTATCCGTTATTCCACCGTAATATCCTGAAATAGCTCCAAGTGTTCCGCCTATGGATAGGGAAATTATTACTGAAAGCACTCCGACTTCCAAAGATACCCTTGAACCATAGATTACTCTCGCAAATATATCTCTGCCCAGTTCATCTGTTCCAAAGATATGTTCACGACTAGGACCTTCGAGCATATGGGGGATATCCTGCTTGATAACGTCTTTTTCATAATTTACGATAAAATCTGCTCCCAACGCCATAACAATTATTAAAACCATTATAACCATTCCGATTATAGCCATTTTATTCTTTTTGAGTCTATTCCAAACTTCAGCTATTTGGCTGCGCTTTTTAAATTTCTTTGCCACTTCCATATTTTTCACCCCTTATTGGTACTTGGATTTAATTCTAGGGTCAAGATAGCCATATAATATATCCACAAAAAGGTTCACCACACTGAATGCTACAGAGAAAATAATAATGCAGCCCATTACAGTCGGTGTATCCATTCCCCTTATGGCATCAATCATAAGACGACCCAAACCTGGAAGGGAAAATACAGTTTCAGTAAGAACAGCTCCGCCAAGTGAAACACCAAACTGTAAGCCCACAACCGTTACTACGGGGATAAGTGCGTTTTTCAGGGCATGTTTTCTTATAACATCTTTGCCCCTTACACCTTTTGCCTTTGCAGTTCTTATGTAATCCTGACGTATTACTTCCAACATAGAAGAACGCATCATTCTGGCAATACTGGCGGCACTTCCAAATCCCAAAGTTAAAGCTGGTAAGATAAAACTCTTCAAGCTTTCTGCTCCACCCGAAGGCAACCAACGTAAGTTGACGGAAAATACTATAATAAGCATTAAGCCGAGCCAAAAATTCGGTATAGAAACTCCCAATAGACAAGCAACCATAGATGTGCTGTCCATTAATGAATACTGTTTTGTTGCTGATACAACTCCAACCGGAATTGAAATAACAACTGCTACAAGAGTTGACATAATAGTTAGAACTACTGTAACTGGAACTCTTCCTATAATTTCTGTAAGAACATCTCTTCCTGTTGTATATCCTGTGCCAAAATCTCCATGCAAAAGGTTTAGCATATACCTTAAATATTGCACTACCAGCGGTTTATCCAAACCCAACTCAGCTCTTAGAGCGGTTAAGGATTCGGAAGTAGCATCATTGCCCAGTATCAATATTGCTGGATCACCTGGGGTTAGGCTCATAATAGAAAACACTAAGAAGGATATTCCTATAACTACCGGTATTAACATCAGCAGTCTTTTGAATATATACTTGTGCATAATTAACTCCTCGCTAACATTTCTTAAAGAACCGCACGAATTTATTATTTCCGTGCGGCTTTTAGTACTATTTTCCTATTTTACAAAATGAGCCTGTTCAAATCTGTGTGAACCGATACTGAATGGAACAATTCCTTCAACATTCTTACTTCTGCCAATTAAGCCGTTTAGGTAATAAATTGGAATAACGCCTGCATCAGCAGTTATTATCTGTTGGATTTTTTCATAAGTAACAAGTCTTTTTGCCATATCCATTTCAGCGCTTGCTTCTTCCAAAAGTTTATCAACTTCAGGATTGATATAACGTTGTCTGTTTCCTGTTTCGCCCAATGCAGCAGAATGCCACATACCATCGAATATTTCACTTGGGTCAGCATCTGCGGTCCAGCCCAAAATAGCCATATCATAATCGCCTACATTGGTTTTCTCGTAGAAAGCACCTTTTTCCATAGATTCTATAGAAAGTTTAATACCTATTTCTCCAAATGAAGCTTGAAGAACCTGTGCAGTTCTGTTTCTTTGGTCAGTAAATACAAGGATTGAAGCCTCAAAACCATCAGGATATCCAGCCTCAGCAAGAAGTGCCTTTGCCTTAGCAATATCGTAATCATATACTGTTACGTTTTTACTGTATCCCATAGCGCCTGAGCTTATATAGCTATCAGCGGCAACAGCCTGACCGTTAGCGGCAACTTTGATAATTGAAGCTCTCTCAACTGCATGGTTTAATGCCTGTCTAACCTTTACATTATCGAATGGCTTTTTTTGATTATTGATTAGAACATGTTCAAAACCTGTAGAAGGATAATTGATTAAATCTAATTTATCATTTTCAATAATTCTGTTTACATCGACAAAGTTTACATCATTTACGATATCAACATCGCCTGTTTCAAGTGCGATTGTTCTTGCAGCTCCATCAGGAATAATTTTTAATACGAGTTGGTCGTTAGCTGCTTTTTCGCCGAAGTAATCATCGTATTTTACAAGAACAGTTTGGTCACCTGATTTATAAGAACCGAACTTATATTGACCTGTACCGTTTGGTTTGTCGTCTATTGTTTTGCCTGAAGCTTCCAATGCCTCAACGTGTGATTTACAAAGTATTCCCGAAAGTGCATATGTAAGACTTGCGAATATTGGTGCAGATGGCTTTTTCAAGTGCATAATAACTGTTAAGTCATCAACAACTTCCATACTCTCAACGTCTTTAACCATATGTCTTGCTGCTGATGAAGCCATTTCTCTTTCGATACTGAACTTAACATCTTCAGCTTTTAGGGTTTCACCATTATGGAATTTTACATTAGGTCTTAGTTTAAATTCAATTGTTTTTTCGTCTATATTTTTCCAACTTTCAGCTAAATCGCCAACAATTTGATTGTCCGGAGTCAATTTTACAAGTGTGCTGTAAATGTGACGCAACGCAGTTGATGTGTTAAAATCATTGATTTTGTGAGGGTCAAAGGATAAAACATCTGATGCTTGAGCAATTCTGATGATTTGTTTGCCACCGGTTTTTGTTCCGGACTTTCCGTCAGTTGTTTGGTTTTTGCCAGTGCAACCTGCAAACGTTGATATTACCATTGCGCAGCTGAGTAGCAAAGACAATAGTTTTTTCGCTTTTATCATTTTTTCGCCCTGCTTTCTTAAATATGTATTTTATTAACATTTACTGGAATAATTGTATTACCATATAAGACTTAATTTAATTAAATTGATATACAGCAAAACCAATAAACTTTATAACAAATGTTATCATCTTTTGTACAGATTGTCAATAAAGTTTGAATTTCTTGTCGAATAAATATGAACAAATATTATTTGCTGATTTTAGCTATAACCAATAAATTCCACGTTTGGGTTAAAATTCTAGTCATTATTAAACATTTTTGGTAATTTGTGACCATAGCAAATGTAAGAAAATACAAATATATGGGTTTTTATTAATTATATGAATTATATTAAAAATAAGACCATAAATATCTTGTGAAATTTCGGTTCAGCATCTTATTTTCAGCTATCAATAGAAACAATTTCTGATAAAAAATAAAGATAAGTCACCATTGTACTAAAATTTATACATATAGTAATATATTATGAATTTTAGTTTTATAAGGCATAATGCTTAAAACATTGATTAAGATTTTATATAACACTGATTAATAATTTAGTAAGGTGATATAGTGCCGTTTTATCACGTTATCACGTGAAACTGAAAGGTTGAACTTACTTGTTGCATATGTTGAAATGGCATTATTCTTTTTGTATAAAACACAGAATTTGGGCAGTTATTCATATTTTTATTTGATTTACTATTTGTAAAATGGTACTCTATACTATAGTAGTAAAATAAAATTAATATGAAAAACATTTTAATTTTAAAAGTATAAAGACATAAAAATAAAAGGAAATGGTGATAATTTATGAATCAAGTTATTATCGGAGAGAAAAATCTAACAATCGAAGAATTTATAAATGTAGCAAGAGGAAAAGCTCAAGTTTCTCTGTCCCCAAACGCAATTGAGAGAATTAATAAATCAAGAGCTGTTGTTGACGGATTTGTTGATAATTGTGATGTTGTTTATGGCATTACAACAGGCTTTGGCAAATTCAGCAATGTTTCAATTTCAAAAGAAGATTCTGCATTATTGCAAAAAAATCTTATTATAACTCACGCTGTTGGCGCAGGAAATCCTTTTCCCGAAGAAGTTGTAAGAGGTATGTTGTTGCTGAGAATTAACAATATTTCAAAAGGCTTTTCCGGTGCAAGACTCATTTTGATTGAAACACTAATCGAAATGCTCAACAAAAATCTTGTTCCCTTTGTTCCCGAAAAAGGCTCTCTTGGTGCAAGCGGAGATTTAGCCCCGCTATCTCACCTAATTTTGCCTTTGTTAGGACTTGGAAAAGCTTATTTTAACGGTGAATTGCTTGATGGTGCAGAGGCTATGAAAAAAGCCAACATCAAAACAATGGAACTAAGTGCAAAAGAGGGGCTTGCTCTTATTAATGGCACACAAGCTATGACATCTGTTGGCACATTAGCCACATGGGACGCATTGCAACTATCAAAAGCTGCTGACATAATTGCTTGTTTGAGTGTTGAGGCACAAAATGGTATTGTTGACGCATTCGACCCACGTCTTCACGAACTAAGACCACATTGCGGTCAAATAGATACAGCAAAAAACCTTCGCCAATTGCTTGCTGAAAGTGATATGACAACAAGACAGGGCGAAATTCGTGTACAAGATGCTTATTCTTTAAGATGTTTACCTCAAATTCATGGTGCAAGCAAAGATGCAATCCGCTATGTCCTTGACAAAATCGAGATTGAAATAAATGCTGTTACAGACAATCCAATTATTTTCCCTGACACAAACGAAGGCATTTCAGGTGGTAACTTCCATGGTCAACCAATGGCTTTAAGCTTTGATTTTCTTGGAATTGCTTTGGCTGAACTTGCTAATGTGTCCGAACGCAGAATTGAAAGACTTGTTAATCCATCATTGAGCGAATTGCCTGCTTTCCTAGTTGAAAATGGCGGTTTAAACTCTGGATTTATGATTGTACAATATTCAGCCGCTGCTCTTGTTTCGGAAAATAAAGTATTAGCTCACCCTGCAAGTGTTGACAGTATCCCCTCTTCCGCAAATCAAGAAGACCATGTTTCTATGGGTACAATTGCTGCAAGAAAAGCTATGGAAATCCTCAAAAATGTAAGACGAGTATTAGCTATGGAAATGATGTGTGCTTGTCAAGGAATTGACCTTCGTGGCAAACAATCCCTTGGAATTGGTACAGAACCTGTTTATCAAGCTGTTCGTGATGTTGTGACAAAGCTTGAAGAAGACAGACCATTATATGAGGACATCAACAAATGTGAAGAACTTTTAATCAACGGAACAGTTGTTAATACTGCTGAAAATGCTGCCGGAAAAATTCTTGCATAAAATAAATTTTATAATCTGTGAAAGGAAGTTTTGCTATGAATAATTTTGATATTGCCAATGCTATGACAATCAAGCTTGATGATGTTTTGCCACCAATGCCAACATTTGACTCAAGCTACAGAAGAGCACCCAACAGAGGCTTTACTCTTAACAAACAACAAACTCAATTAGCGCTTAAAAATGCACTTAGATATATCCCTGAAAAATATCACGCACAGCTTGCTCCCGAGTTTTTGGAAGAACTTAAAACTAGGGGCAGAATTTATGGCTATCGTTTTAGACCAGAGGGAAAAATATATGGCAAGCCAATTGATGAATACAAAGGCAACTGCGTAGAGGGCAAAGCTTTTCAAGTAATGATTGACAACAACCTTAACTTTGATGTTGCACTTTACCCATATGAGCTTGTTACATATGGAGAAACAGGTCAAGTAGCCCAAAACTGGATGCAGTATCGCCTACTCAAAAAATATCTTGAAGCTCTGACACAAGACCAAACCCTTGTTGTTGAATCAGGTCACCCACTTGGCTTATTTAAGTCAAAACCCGAAGCTCCACGTGTAATAATCACAAATGGCTTGATGATTGGCATGTTTGATACCCACAAGGACTTCCACGAGGCAACTCAAATGGGAGTTACAAACTATGGCCAGATGACTGCGGGCGGTTGGATGTACATTGGCCCTCAAGGAATAGTTCATGGAACATTCAATACAATTTTAAATGCAGGACGTCAAAAGCTTGGTATTCCCGAAGACGGCGACCTTGCCGGTGTGCTTTTTGTCACCTCAGGACTTGGCGGAATGAGTGGCGCTCAACCTAAGGCAGTTGAAATTGCAAGAGGTGTTGGCATCATCGCAGAAGTTGACTACTCCAGAATAATGACAAGATTTAATCAAGGTTGGGTTAGCAAAATCACAGAAAGTGCTGATGAAGCATTCACTCTTGCAAAAGAATACATTGACAAGAAAGAAACAATCTCAATTGCATATCATGGAAATATTGTAACTTTGCTTGAATATGCAGTAAAAAACAATATACATATTCCTCTTCTTTCCGACCAAACCTCTTGTCACGCAGCTTATGACGGCGGATATTGTCCTGCTGATATAAGCTTTGAAGAGAGAACAAGACTGCTTAAAGATGAACCACAAAAGTTCAATAAAATGGTTGATGAAACCTTGAAACGTCACTATAATGCAATCAAAACTCTGACCTCCAGAGGAACATATTTCTTCGACTATGGCAACTCATTTATGAAAGCTGTTTATGATGCCGGTGTAAGCGAAATCGTTAAAAACGGACATGATGAAAAAGATGGTTTTATCTGGCCATCTTATGTTGAAGATATTATGGGCCCTATGCTTTTTGACTATGGATATGGACCATTCAGATGGGTATGTCTGAGCGGAAAGCCAGAGGATTTGAGAAAAACCGATGAGGCAGCTATGTCTTGTATTGACCCTAATCGTCGTGCTCAAGACAGAGATAACTATGTTTGGATACGTGATGCTGAGAAAAACAAACTTGTTGTTGGAACTCAAGCAAGAATTTTGTATCAAGATGCTTATGGCAGAATGAGAATTGCCTTGAAGTTTAATGAAATGGTTGCTAAGGGCGAAATCGGACCTGTTATGATGGGACGTGACCACCACGATGTAAGCGGAACTGACTCTCCATTTAGAGAAACTTCAAATATCAAAGACGGCAGTAATGTCACCGCTGATATGGCAATCCAGTGCTATGCCGGAAATGCTGCACGTGGAATGAGCCTTGTTGCTATTCACAATGGCGGCGGAGTTGGCACAAGCAAGTCGATAAATGGCGGTTTTGGTATGGTTCTTGACGGAAGCAAACGTGCAGGTGACACAATCGCTAATGCAATGCTTTGGGACGTTATGGGCGGAGTTGCAAGACGCAGTTGGGCAAGAAATGAACACGCTATTGAAACTTCAATTGAATATAATAAGCTCAACCCTGAAACTGACCACATAACTATTCCTTATATTGCTGATGATGATTTAGTTGAAAGAGAAGTAGCAAAATTATTCTAAAATCCAATAAAACTTTAACAGCCTTGCGTGAGATTTTTTATTCAAACGCAAGCTGTTTATATTAAATCTAATATAGGAGGAACGTATGAAAAAAAAGTTAATCCTAAATGCAGAGGAACTTGTAACTTGCAGTGGTTTTAATGCAAAAAAAGGCAAAGAAATGATGGACTTACACATTATAGAAAATGGCGGAGTTTATATTGAAGACGGCATAATTAAAGATGTTGACACTACCAAAAATATCCTATCCCGCTACAACAAAAGTGAATGTGAAATAATTGATGCCACAGGAAAATGCGTTTTGCCCGGATTTATTGACTCGCACACTCATTTGGTTTTTGGCGGTTATCGTGCTGATGAATTTAACTGGCGACTTCGTGGCGACAGCTATATGGAAATAATGGAACGTGGCGGCGGAATAAGCAATTCTGTAACTGCAACAAAAAATGCTGACAAAAAGTCCTTAACTGCTACAGCATTAAAACGTCTTTCGTCAATGCTTTCCTATGGTGTGACAACTGTTGAGGCAAAAAGTGGCTATGGGCTTGATTTTGAAACAGAAATTAAACAGCTTGAAATAAACAAGGACTTGGGGAATTTACAACCCATTGAACTTGTAAGCACATATTTAGGGGCACATTCCGTTCCAAAAGAATACAAAAACGGCAAGGAAAACGAATTTATTGATTATATAATCGAAAACGTTATGCCTATTGTAAAAGAACGTGAACTTGCAGAATTTGTGGATATTTTCGTGGAGAAAAACGTCTTTTCCGTTGCTGATGGACGAAAACTTTTGACAAAAGCAAAAGAAATGGGATTTAAAACAAAAATCCACGCAGACGAAATAGTTAGTTTGGGCGGTGCTGAACTTGCCGCTGAAGTTGGTGCAAGCTCCGCTGACCATCTCCTGCACGTTTCCGACAAAGGCATCGCTGATATGGCTAAGGCTAATGTTATTGCAACCGTTTTGCCTTGTACTGCTTTTAACCTCAAGGAAAACTATGCCCCTGCAAGAAAAATGATTGATGAGGGTTGTGCTGTGGCAATCGCAACAGACTTTAACCCCGGAAGTTGTTTTTGTGAAAATCTGGCTTTAGCTTTTATGCTTGCAACGCTCTATATGGACGTTCGTGTTGAAGAGGCTGTGACTGCTATCACAATAAACGCAGCGGCGGCAGTGGGCAGAGAAAAAACAATCGGCAGTATTGATATTGGCAAGCAAGCTGATTTTGCAATTTTGGAATTTCCAAGTTATCGCTATATTCCATACCATATCGGAGTAAGTTCCGTTGAAACAGTTATCAAAAAAGGTGAAATTGTATTTTCAAAATAAATATTAATTTGAATTGTGAGGGTTTTTATTATGTCAAAACTAATAGAATGTATCCCGAATTTCAGTGAGGGCAGAAATAAAGAAGTTATCGAAGGTCTTGTTGCCGTTGCAAAAAGTGTAGCTGGGGCAACATTGCTTGATTATGCCTCTGACGAAAACCATAACAGAAGTGTTTTCACTCTTGTTGGCGATGACGTTGCTATAGCAGAAGTTGCATTTCAACTTTGCAAAAAAGCAAGCGAAACAATCGACCTTACCAAGCACACAGGCGAACACCCAAGAATGGGTGCAACAGATGTTATTCCATTTGTACCTGTTAAGGACGCAACTGTTGAGGAATGTATTGAAATATCAAAAAACGTTGCAAAAAGAATTTATGATGAACTTAAAATTCCAAGCTTTTTATATGAGGACTCTGCAACTTCTCCTGACCGCAAAAACCTTGCCAAAGTTAGAAAAGGACAGTTTGAAGGTATGCCTGAAAAATTGTTGCTCCCTGAATGGGCTCCTGATTATGGCGAGAGAAAAATCCACCCAACAGCAGGCATTACAGCAATTGGTGCAAGAATGCCCCTTGTTGCTTTTAACGTTAATCTGGACACTTCCGACATTGAAATTGCCAACAAAATCGCCAAAACAATTCGTGGTTCAAGTGGCGGATATAAGTACTGCAAAGCAATCGGTGTAATGCTTGAAGACAGAAATATTGCACAGGTTTCTATGAATATGGTAAACTTTGAAGGCACACCTCTTTACAGAGTTTTTGAGGCTATTCGTGCTGAAGCTGACCGCTATGGAGTTAGAATTATCGGAAGTGAAATTATCGGTCTGACCCCATCAAAAGCACTTGTTGACTGTGCTGAATATTACCTTAAAATTGAAAAGTTCGATTACCAAAAACAAATTCTTGAAAATCATCTTTTGTCATAATAATTGGCAAGGCAGATGTTTTTCACAATTTATATGTTGAAATGTCAAATAGATTTTTTGATAGGAGAATTTATATGAAATTAGTTGATATGAAAATCGCCGATTTTGCTGACTTGCTTTCCTCTGCCTCACCTGCCCCCGGCGGCGGTTCAGCCGCAGCATTAGAGGGTGCAATCGGTGCATCATTAACCGCAATGGTTGCCTCCCTTACAATCGGCAAAAAAAAGTATGCGGAATATGATGAACTCGCCCAAGAAACCCTCAAAACCGCAATAGCACTCAAAAATAAATTTATTGATGTAATTGACAGAGATACTGAAGCTTTCAATGGTATGAGTGCTGTTTTTGCAATGCCGAAAGAAACCGAAAGCGAAAAATCCGCTCGTCAAGATGCAATGCAGTCAGCTCTCAAAAACTGCACAAAAACCCCCTTTGAAATGATGGAACTTTCTCTTGCAACCCTTGAACTCACAAGTTCCATAGTCGGCAAATCCAACAAAAGTGCCTCAAGCGATTTAGGTGTGTCTGCCCTTAGCATTAAAGCCGCTGTACAAGGTGCGTGGTTAAATATTCTCATCAATATCGGCGGAATAAAGGACGAGAATTTCACTGGAGAATATCGCAAAAAAGGTGAATTAATTTTAGCAAAAGCCTTGCCATTAGCAGATGAAATTTACGATGAAATACTAAAAAATCTATAATAAAAAGCGACTTGAGCTAATTGATAGCCCAAGTCGCTTTTTTACTGTTATTAAAATTTAAGCATTTTTCTTTATCTCTTCAATGCAACAATTTAGCACTGTATCATAACTCAACATATTTGCATATTCGTATATATCTATTCCTTTTTTGCCCATTTCTGCTTTCTTTTTGTGGTCTTCCAATGACAATTCAGAATAAATGTGGGGTGTTGTGCCATAAATAGAGTTATCAGTGCCGTCTGCGTTCAAGCCTAAAAACGGATTGTACATATAGATGAACCTGCTGTTTTTTAATGGGAGCATATTTCGTCCAATATTTGCACCCTCACCATATGTATTTTGTCCAATAACTGTGCCAAGATTTTTATCTTTGACCAATGTTGCAAAGCGGTCAGCAGATGAACAAGTATCAGTTCCAATCAAATAATATATTTTTTTGCGTTTATTATTTGAATTACCAGAATATATTAAATATTGTGAGGGTTCTTCTTCAAAATGATAAGTATTCCCATCTAGGGTAGAATTAAAAGCTGATTCCATATAATCATATTCGGACAAACAGGTTTCATTTTTTAAGGTTTTGGGCATATCAGCTTTTAATATTTCCTCTACATCATCTGTATAAAATAGAGAATAAAAAACTTCTTTCATAAATAGGGCGCTACCGCCACTATTTCTTCTTAAATCAACAATGATATTATCAAAATTTTTAATATCATTAAAACAAGAACGTAATTGAGTTGCTGCACTATCGCCATCTTCCATAGCATCAATACGCAGATAACCCAAATTGTTTTCCTTGTCAGCATAGCTGTAAATAATATCTGATTTGTCTTCTTTTTCTACATTTTTCTTAGGAGTCAGATTTATTTTGACGTCACGATAAGGTGTATCTAAGGAATATCTAAACTTCTTTTTGATAATTTTTCCATCTGGAGATTGCATTTCAAGTTTAACTTCTTCGCCAATTTTATCATTAAATTCAATTGAATTAATATAAATAGTATCTCTTTTAAAATCATATTTTCTATCTTCAAGTATCAGATGATTTTTCACAAAATTTAATGGCAAATCACCATTAATAGATTTAATAGTATAGTTGTCATAGATAGAAAGTTTGTCAGATGAATCTGCAAAAGATATTAAATATTGTCCATCTATATATTCAGCCGATAAAAAAGATGTATCCATTGATTCATATAAAGACCCAAGTTCAAGAAATTTATTTGCTAGGTATTCTCGCCATTTTACTTGTTGCTCTTCTAATCCAACAATTGATTCTAAATACATTGAATTAACCGGCCCATTAGCTAAAAAATTTTTATTTGGGAATAATATTCCTGAATGTGCACTATGAGGTTGTCTTGCTATTGCCCTCATTGTGACATAAAATTGAAAATCACTCTTTGCTTTTTTTATTTCTTCGATATAAAAATCCTTTTTGCCTGCAAAATCCAAACCTAATAAATCTTTTTCATTTTGAATAGAGGGATAGCTTGTAACCATCGTATCATAGTACTCCAAAAAGTCTTCAATTTTTTGTTCTTCAGTTAAATTATATACTTCTGGAATTTCGCTGACAAATGCCATTTCTTTAGAAGATGATTTTGAGCAACCGCTAATTGGAAGCATTACTAAAACTACTGATACAAATAGGCTTAATAGTCTTTTAGTCATAAAGTGCCTCTTTCTTTGTTTATTAACTATATATATTAGATATATAGTTATATAGATAGGCTACCTTTATTTTTTTATCAAGTAAACACTAAATTATAACGAACATATGAATAAACTGTAAATCACATTAAACATTTTAATAAATAGTTCTTTTTACAAAATATTCTTGTTTGATTGACACTACTATGATATAATTATAAATTAGTATAGTTTGTTATATAATGAGATGAGGTATGAATTTAATTGAGAATTTTGGGCATCGACCCAGGCTATGCAATAGTAGGCTATGGGGTTTTGGACTATGATAAAAATAAATTTAAAATGATTGATTACGGGGCAATAACAACCGATGCAGGAACTCCTTTTGAAAGACGTCTTGAGATTGTTTATGACGAAACTTTTGAACTTTTTGAAAAATATAAGCCTGATGTTTTGAGCATTGAACAGCTTTTTTTCACAACTAACCAAAAAACTGCCATTATGGTTGCACAAGCAAGAGGAGTTGTTCTTCTTGCAGCTATGAAACATAATGTCCCTATTTATGAATACACTCCACTTCAAGTTAAACAATCCGTTGTAGGCTACGGAAAAGCGATTAAAAAGCAAGTTATGGAAATGACAAAAGTTATCCTAAATCTTGAACAAATTCCAAAACCTGATGATGCCGCTGACGCATTGGCAATGGCAATTTGTCACGCACACTGTTCAGGCTCATCTTTGAGCAATTACATAAAACAATTGGGGGTTAAACTTTGATTTATTCATTAAGAGGAACTTTAATACACTGCGAACCTACCATTGCTGTTGTTGAATGTGGCGGAGTTGGATATATGTGTCTAATCCCTCTTTCAACCTACACAAGGCTTACTCCTGTTGGCTCGGAAATAATGCTTTTCACATATATGAACGTCCGTCAAGATGCTGTTGACCTCTTCGGCTTTTCAACAAGAGAAGAGATGAACACTTTCAAGCTTTTAACAACTGTTTCAGGTGTTGGTGCAAAAGCAGGACTTGCAATTTTGTCGGAACTAACCCCTGAGGCTGTCACTTTGGCAATCGTTGGCGGTGATGAAAAATCATTCACTCGCTGTGCTGGGATTGGCAAGAAAATTGCCGCAAGAATTGTTCTTGAATTAAGAGATAAATTCAAAGGTGTTGACCTTTCGGGAGCTGTTTCCAGAAAAGACAGCAATAGTTTTGATGCTGTCGGCGGAAGTGCTATGGCGGAAGCTGTTGCAGCTTTGATGACACTTGGATATTCTCAATCTGAAGCTGCCTCCGCTCTTGTGGGAATTGAACCATCACTAAGCTGTGAGGATATGATAAAAATAGGCTTAAAAGCACTGGCAATGAGATAAAACATTAAAATTAAAGGAGGTATAAAATATGGAAATGGATTTTGAAAATAGAATTATAACTCCTGATTATACAAGCGAAGATGGCGATAATGACCTATCTCTTAGACCTAAACTTTTGTCGGAATACATCGGTCAAGATAAAGTCAAAGAAAATTTATCTATATTTATTGAAGCCGCAAAACTTCGTGGCGAACCTATGGACCATATTTTGCTTTATGGGCCTCCGGGACTTGGAAAAACAACTCTTTCTAATATAATTGCAAATGAAATGAACGTTAATATTCGTGTAACCTCCGGTCCAGCAATCGAAAAACCGGGGGATTTAGCGGCACTACTCACCAATTTGCTGCCCAATGATATATTATTTATAGATGAAATTCATCGCCTTAATCGCACTGTTGAGGAAATTTTGTACCCCGCTATGGAGGACTATGCCCTTGATATAATAATTGGAAAAGGTCCTTCTGCACGTTCAATCAGAATTGATTTGCCAAAATTCACCTTGGTTGGTGCAACAACAAGAGCAGGACAGCTCTCCGCACCGCTTCGTGATAGGTTTGGTGTAGTATTTCGCCTTGAGCTTTATACAACTGAGCAACTAACTCAAATTGTTTCAAGAAGCTCGGGCATTTTGGAAATTCCTTGTGATGACGAGGGAGCGATTGAACTGGCAAAACGTTCAAGAGGAACTCCTCGTATAGCCAACCGACTTTTGAAGCGTTCAAGAGATTTCGCTCAAGTTATGGGCGATGGAATTATTGATAAGCGAATTGCATCAATTGCCCTTGACAGGCTTGAAATTGATGAGCTTGGACTTGATTCAATCGACAGAAGAATGTTAGAAACTATTATAAAAAATTATGCAGGCGGCCCTGTTGGCATTGAAACTTTGGCGGCGGCAATCGGCGAAGAATCTGTTACACTTGAGGACGTATGTGAACCGTTTTTGATGCAATCTGGATTTCTAAGCCGTACTCCACGGGGAAGATGTGTCACCCCTTTAGCATATAAACATTTGGGACTAAAAAATCCGCTTTCATCAAATGAATATGAACAAATTGAATTATAGTAATTAAATTTTGGAGGACTTTATTTTATGGGAAAAATATTTGGGACTGATGGTGCAAGAGGTGTTGCCGGAGCTGACCTAACTGCCGATTTAGCTATGGCAATCGGAAAATCCACTGCAACTGTTTTAGGCAAAAATGATGAAACCCCACTCATTATTTTGGGTAAAGATACAAGAAAATCCTCAGATATGCTTGAACTTGCAATTTGTTCCGGATTAACAAGTTGCGGTGCGAATGTAATTAAAGTTGGCGTTTTGCCCACACCTGCTGTTGCATATCTGGTTAAATACTACAATGCCAGTGCTGGAATTATGATTTCTGCAAGTCATAATCCTTATGAGTATAATGGAATTAAAATTTTCGGCAGTAAAGGATATAAACTTTCCGATAGTCAAGAAAATGAAATTGAGGAAATGATTTTAACCGATAATTTTTGTTTTGCTGAAAAAACTTTTGATAAAATCGGAACATACACTGATGTTTCAATGTCACACAGTGTTTATGTTCAACATATTCTCAAGTCATTTGAAAACACTAAAGCTAGGGGTTTGAAAGTGCTTGTGGATTGCTGCAATGGAAGTGCTTATGCAACTGCAAAGGAAGTTTTTGATGCAACCCAATGTGACTACACTCTTATAAATTTTGAACCCGATGGATTAAATATCAATACAAACTGTGGTTCAACGCATATTGAAAACCTTTCCCAAAAAGTAATAGACGGGAAATTTGACTTAGCTATTGCTTTTGACGGTGATGCCGACAGATGTTTAGCTGTTGATAATATGGGCGAAATTGTGTCGGGCGATGAACTTATGGCTATATTTGCAAAATATATGAGCGAAAAAGGATTGCTTAAAAATAACACAGTTGTTGCAACTGTTATGAGCAATCTTGGATTTTTCAAATTTGGAGAGAATAATGGCGTAAAAGTCAACTCTACTAAAGTTGGCGACAGATACGTGTTGGAAAATATGCTTTTAGAGGGGCATAATCTGGGCGGTGAGGACTCAGGTCATCTGATATTCCTTGATTATATGACAACAGGTGACGGACAGCTTTCTGCATTGCAACTACTCAAAGTTTTGAGCGAAAGCGGTAAATCCCTCCACGAACTTAAATCAGTTATGAAAAAATACCCACAACTACTTATAAATATAAAAGTTACTAACCATATAAAAGAAATATATGCAACAGATGCTTGCGTTAAAAATGCAATAGAAGAAGAAACAAAACGCCTTGGTGACAAGGGCAGAATACTTGTTAGACCATCTGGAACAGAGCCACTTATTCGAGTTATGGTGGAGGCACAAACAAACGAAGATACTAGCTTTTCTGCCAACAAAATCGCAGATGAAATTAAAAAGCTTAAATAAATATATGGGATATTATCGGAATGGAGCAAAAATATGAGAGTCAGCAATAATTGGAAAGAATTTGAAATAATAGATTGTTCTAATGGGGAAAAATTGGAACGTTGGGGCGATATAACTCTTGCCAGACCCGACCCGCAAATTTTATGGAACACCCCTAAAGGCAAAGAATGGAATAATGTAACCGCAAGATATATTCGCTCTCAAACAGGTGGTGGAAGTTGGGATAAGCCACAAGTTATGAAAAAAGAATGGCAGATTGAGTATAACGGATTGAAATTCTACATAAGACCAACAAGCTTTAAACATACTGGACTTTTCCCTGAACAAGCAACAAACTGGGATTTGATGGCTGACATAATCAAAAAAGCTAATAGACCTGTCAATGTGCTGAACCTTTTTGCCTATACAGGCGGTGCAACTCTTGCCTGCGCAAAAGCGGGTGCAAATGTATGCCACGTTGACGCAAGCAAAGGTATGGTGAGCTGGGCAAGAGATAATGCAACTCTTTCATCTCTTGCTGACAAGCCAATTCGATGGATTGTTGACGACTGTATCAAATTTATTGAAAAGGAAATTCGTCGTGGCAACACCTATGATGCCATTATAATGGACCCACCGTCTTATGGCAGAGGTCCGGGCGGAGAAGTTTGGAAGCTTGAAGAACAGGTTTACACATTAACCAGTCTTTGCGCAAAACTTTTGACAAAGGACTCCCTTTTTCTTTTGCTAAATTCCTACACAACGGGGCTTAGTGCCTCAGTTATGGAATATTTACTGGGAGTAACAGTGGCAAATGAACATGGTGGAACAGTTTCATCATCTGAAATAGGTTTACCTGTTAAAGCTAGCGGGTACGTTTTACCTTGCGGAAGTACAGCAATTTGGAGAGGAGACGGCATCTAAATGGAAAGCATAATTAATGCGGATAAAATTTCTTTTGCATATAATGATGATGACGGAAAGCCTCACAGCGTTTTCGAAAAGTTATCAATAGAAATTAAACAAGGTGAACTCATTGCAATTTTAGGGCATAATGGTTCGGGAAAATCAACTCTTGCGAAACATTTTAATGCAATTCTTTTGCCTAATGGCGGAACTTGCTATATTTCGGGAATTGACACAGCCAATGAGGACAAACTGCTTGAAATTCGCCAAACAGTGGGAATGGTTTTTCAAAATCCCGACAATCAAATTGTTGCAACAATCGTTGAAGAAGATGTTGCGTTTGCACTGGAAAATATGGGATTACCTCCTGCGGAAATAAGAAAAAGGGTTGATGAATCCCTTGAAGATGTGCGTATGACAAAATATAAAACTCACGCACCGCACAGACTATCAGGCGGACAAAAACAAAGAATAGCTATCGCTGGAGTTATCGCAATGCGTCCAAAATGTATTGTACTTGATGAACCAACTGCAATGCTTGACCCTCGTGGCAGAGTTGAAGTTATGCAAACAATCAAGGAACTGCGAGAAAAATTTGGAATAACTGTTGTAATGATAACTCATTTTATGGACGAAGCTGCTCAATGTGACAGAGTTGTGGTTATCGACAATGGAAAAATCATTTTCAATTCAACCCCTAAAGATGTTTTTTCTCATGTTGATGTGCTTAAAAAAGTTGGACTTGATGTTCCTCAATCAACTGAACTTGCTTATGAATTAATTAAATGTGGAATAAATATTCCGCCTGATATTATAACCGATAATGAATGTATTGAAGAAATATCAAAGCTATTAAGTAAATAAATTGGAGGATTATTAAATAATGTCAGTAATTAAAACTGAGGGACTGACTCATATTTATTCTGAAGGCACTCCCTTCCAAAAAACTGCAATTGAGAATATTAATATTGAAATAAATGAGGGCGAACTTATCGGCTTAATCGGCCACACAGGCTCAGGAAAATCAACACTAATTCAACATCTGAATGGACTTTTAAAGCCAACTAATGGCAAAATTTTCATTGACGGAGAAGATATGTGGGCAGATAAATCGAAAATTCGTGATTTTAGATTTAAAGTAGGACTGGTATTCCAATATCCGGAATATCAACTTTTTGAAGAAACAGTTTACAAAGACATCGCTTTTGGCCCTAAAAATATGGGTCTGACTGATGATGAAATTAAAAAAAGAGTTTATGAATCTGCAAAAGCTGTTGGATTAACCGCTGATTTAATGGAAAAATCCCCCTTTGAACTTTCTGGCGGACAAAAACGCCGAGTTGCTATTGCCGGAGTTTTGGCGATGGAACCTCGAGTTTTGATACTTGACGAACCCACAGCAGGTCTTGACCCAATGGGAAGAGAAATGATTTTGGAACTAATCAAGAAATATCACGAGGAGAAAAACAAAACGATTATTTTGGTTTCACACAGTATGGAAGATATTGCAAGATTTGCACAAAAAGTTCTTGTAATGAATGAGTCGAAAATATTCACATTCGGTAGTGTTGAAGAAGTTTTCGCAAATAATGAAGAAATCGAAAAAATCGGACTTTCTCTACCGCAAATAACCAAAATTGCAAGAGGACTTGCTGAAAAAGGTTTTGATATTGACAAAGGAATTTACACAGTTGATGCAGCAAAAAAAGCTATACTAGGCATTTTTGCTGACAAAATAAAACGTTAGGAGGGGAGAAAAATATGCTTAAAGATATAACAATCGGTCAATATTTTCCGGGAGACTCCCCTATTCACAAAATGGATCCAAGAATGAAAATAACTTTAACATTTGTTTATATAATCGCTTTATTCCTTGCAAAAAATTTAGCTGCGGTTTTCTTTGGAATTGCTTTTGTAGTAATATGCTATTTTATTTCAAGAATACCTCTCAATATGATTATAAAAAGCTTAAAGCCTGTTATCCCCATAGTTATTTTCACTTCGGTTTTGAATATGTTTTTTGTTGAAGCGGGAACTCCTGTTTTTGAATGGAGCTTTATCAAAATAACAACCGGCGGTATCACAATTTCAATTTTGATGTCAGTTCGCATAATCTGCCTCATAGCAGGCACATCGCTGTTAACTTATACAACCTCGCCTATTGCTTTAACAGACGGAATTGAAAGACTCCTTTCGCCACTGAAAAAGCTCAAAGTACCTGTTCACGAATTGGCTATGATGATGACAATTGCGTTGAGATTTATCCCAACATTAATTGAAGAAACCGAAAAAATAATGTCCGCACAAAAAGCAAGAGGTGCTGATATGGAAACAGGTGGATTAATCCAACGTGCAAAGGCTCTAATTCCAATTTTAATTCCTCTTTTTGTTTCTTCCTTCAGACGTGCTGACGAGTTGGCTCTTGCTATGGAATGTAGATGCTACCATGGCGGAGAGGGTCGAACAAGAATGAAAGTTTTGAAATATTCTGCTGTGGACTTTGTTGCAGTTGTAATAATATTGCTTTTCACTGGCGGAATTATTTATTTAAACACAATTATGCCCTCAATTTTTAGTTAACTATGAGAAATATAATGCTAAAACTTTCCTATAATGGGACAAAATACTGCGGATTTCAAGTTCAAAATGAACTTCCCACAATCGCACTCAAGCTGCAAGATGCAATTGAAAAAATTTTTGGAGTCAGATATAATATAAAAGGCTGTTCAAGAACTGACTCAGGCGTTCATGCCAACGAATTTGTTATCTCATTCAAATGTGATGGCAATATTCCTTGTGAAAAACTTGTTGTGGCTATGAATACCAATTTGCCTGATGATATTGCGGTTTTTGACTGTGAAGAAGTTGCGGAAGACTTTCACGCAAGATACAATTCAAAAGGCAAACGATATGTTTATTTAATTCACAATTCCCAAATAAGAAACCCTTTTATGCTTGATTTATGCCTTGAATATAGATATAAACTCAATGAAAATCTCATGAACGAAGCTGCGCAAAAATTTATTGGGACTTATGATTTTTCTGCCTTTTGCAGTGCAAACTCCTCTGTAACCGATTTTGTAAGGACAATAAGAGCTTGCAACGTTGTACGAGAGGGCGATATGATTAAAGTCACTGTTGAGGGTGACGGTTTTTTATATAATATGGTTAGAATTATCGTTGGAACACTATTGGAGGTATCTCAGGGAAAAATCTCGCCTGATGACATTATTCCAATCATAGAGAGCAAGGACAGGACAAAATCGGGAATAACCGCTCCACCATGCGGATTATATCTTGATAAAGTTTTCTATTAATAATTCCACAATATTCTTTATATAATAGGAAGTGAAAAATATGGGGCAATTAACCGAATTAAAACAGATACGCAAAATACGCAATCGTAAAAAAAATGCTAAAAGATTTACCATACTTATGATTTTAGCGGTAATATTCGCCGCATTATTTTTGATTTTGGATAAAATTAAAGAATTTGACGTTAAAACAAAAATTGATGACACAATAATATCAATGGGAAACGGACCTGGATTTCCTATTGATATTGCCGGAAGAGATGCTATATCCTTGTTTGAAGTTTCAAAATTGCCTGCAATTGTCAACGACAGCAACATATTTGTCTATAACCCCAAAGGCAAAGCAACAACGAATATTCAACATGGCTATAACCGACCTATCGCCTATTCCAGCAACGGAAGAATACTTCTCTTTGATTTAGGCGGAACAAAACTTAAACTTCACTCGCTGAGTAAACTTTTATGTGAAAAAAAGTTTGATAATCCCATAATAAATGCTGATATATCCGAAAGTGGAACATTTTGTGTTGCAACCGAATCTAACAACTATGTTGGCGAGGTGGTTGCTTTCAATAAAAAAGGTGACCAGATTTTTAAATGGTCATCATCAAAAAATGTTGTCACTAATGCTTCTCTTTCTCCGGACGGAAATTATTTAGCTGTAACAGCAGTTAACAGTAACGATGGCGGACTTATTTCATTCCTTTACATCTTCAAAATCAACACAGGCACTGAAATATCAATGTTCTCATTTGATGATGAATTGCCCCTTGATGTAACGTTTAAAAATTCAACCCAAATTGTTGTCTTAACTGACAAATCAATTAAGACAGTTACCAATCTTGGAAGAAAGGTTGGAGAATATAGTTTTAATGATGAATCAATTTATGACTTTGACCTTACCGATAGTGAAAATTCAACAATAGTTCTTGGTGTACATAACCAAACAGGAGAGCTGAATGTTGTCAACTTAGACATAAAAAATAATGTAATTGGCACATTTAAAACTGATAAAAAAATCAGTTCCGTTGAAATTGATGACAAGGGTTTATGCTTGACAGCTAATGATGAAATTATTTTTTATAACTACGAGGGGTTGGAACTTCAAAAAATTAATGCTCCACTTGTAAGAAAAGCTCTAATAATTGAAAATAATTTATATTACACCACCCATAATCAAGTGTATAAATTAAATATAAAACGATAATTTAACGTATAGGAGGAATTATGCAAAATTTTATGCCATTTCTTATTGATGCTATGACTATTATTATCATATTCTTTTTCGCTTATTTTTCACTAAAACGTGGATTTGCTTTATCGGCTGTTTCCTTGGTTGGAATTATTGTTTCTTTTGCTGCTGCAATTATTTTGAGCAGAATAGGTGCTGTTTTTCTGTATGAAGTTGTGTTGAAAAATAATATATTAGCAATTTTAACTAAAAACATCGGAGATATAACTGACTCGGAAATATTATTGGCTGAACTTTCAAAAGCAATATCAAGTTTGCCTAAATTCGTAGTCAATATGTTGGAATTTGAAACAGGCGGATTTTCCTATGAATTAAGCAGAATGATAAACGAAAGTAGTGAATCAATTGCTATTGCAGTTATGAATATTCTGATAGCACCAATTGTTAAAACTGTTTTAAGAGTTTTGCTATTTATTATCATATTTATCCTTAGCAAGATTATATTTAAAATTCTATCATCAGTATTAAAATTTGTTAGGAAAATACCTGTTATAGGAGCAGTAGATGGACTACTTGGAGGTGCTGTTGGATTAGTTGAAGGGGTTTTTGTTATGTTTTTGATTGTCAGCATAACAATGTTTCTTATAAAAATCACGAACAATACTATCCCTTATATAACCGCAGAAACAATTGAACAAACAAATTTATTCCAAAAATTTACATCATTTGAACAAATAATAGGTTTATAATTTTCAAAATGGAGGCTTAATAATGGCTAACATTCCCAACACTTTATCAATAATACGTATAATAATGATTCCTATATTTTCTTTCAAATTTCTATATGCTAATGAACCTAGTGACTTTTACTTTGCAGCGGCGATATTGGCACTTTCGGGATTTACCGATATGCTTGATGGGTTTATTGCAAGAAAATATAATATGATAACTCAACTTGGCAAAGTTTTAGACCCGATTGCTGACAAATTAACACTATTTGCTGTTTGTATATGTCTTTGCCTCAAAGCACCTGAACTTCAAATTATTTATCTATTCTTCATTATAAAAGAAGTGCTAATGATGGTGGGTTCGCTGTTTTTGATGAAGAAAAAGGTGAAAATAGAAGGAGCTAGATGGTTCGGAAAGTTATACACTGTGTTATTTTATGTTATTATGCTACTTATTGTAATATTACCTGATATGTCATTAACAGTAAAAATCGCACTTTTGGGGCTTCTTGCAATATTTACAATTATTTCTTTCGTTTTATATATACCTGTCTTTTTTTCGCTAAAAGACACTATAAAAAAATAAAAGTATAAACAAAAATGAATACTTTTTTCATATCAGGTTCATAGAATTAGTATAGAATGAATTTATATTTTAATAACTTTTTAAATTAAGCCTATTGCTCGTTGGTTGTTTTGAAAATTATTGCGGATTTTAAAAATTAAAAATAATTATACTCTGAGGTAATAAATAAATTCCCGATATTGAAATAGGGATTGGAGGATTAAGCAAATGGAAATGCTTTGCACTAAATGTAAAAAACGTATGGCTGTTATTTTTATGAGCCATTTGGAAAATGGAAAAACTGTAAACGAGGGTCTTTGCTTGCAGTGTGCCAAGGAAATGGGTATTCCACAAGTGAAAGAGCTTATCGACAAGATGGGCATATCTGATGACGATATTGAAAATATGAATGACCAAATGATGGAACTAATGGGTGGCGAAGGCGAGGGCGACGACTTTGAAATGGGCGGCGCTCAACAACTACCGTTTTTGCAAAATATATTCGGTGGATTAATGCCTACTGATAATTCTCAGCAAAATGAAATTCCTGAAAAATCAAGCGGTAATTCAAAAAAAGAACCTAAAGATAAAGAACCTAAAAAAGATAAAAAAGATAAAAAAAGAAAATTTCTTGATGGCTATTGTGAAAACTTAACCATAAAAGCAAGAGAGGGAAAAATTGATAAGATTGTCGGCAGAGATGAAGAGATTTACAGAGTTCTTCAAATTCTCAACAGACGTTCAAAAAACAATCCTTGCTTAATCGGCGAACCCGGTGTTGGTAAAACCGCTATTGCAGAAGGCATTGCACAAAGACTTGCTGACGGAAATATCCCTCCAAGACTTGCTGACAAACAGCTTTATTTGCTTGACTTAACAGGTATGGTTGCGGGAACTCAATTCCGAGGTCAATTTGAAAGCCGAGTTAAGGGACTTATTGAGGATATAAAAGCTGAGGGAAATGTAATTTTATTTATTGATGAAGTTCATAACCTTGTTGGAGCCGGAGATTCCGAGGGGTCTATGAATGCTGCAAATATTCTCAAACCTGCACTTTCACGTGGAGAAATACAAGTTATCGGTGCAACAACTTTTACAGAATATAGAAAAAATATTGAAAAAGATGCTGCTCTTGAAAGACGTTTTCAACCTGTTAAAATAAATGAACCTTCAATTGCTGACTCAATCGAAGTTATCAAGGGCATCAAGAAATATTACGAAAGCTACCACCGAGTTAAAGTTAGTGATGATATTGCCAAAAGAACTGTTGTGATGAGTGAACGCTATATAAATGATAGGTTTCTTCCTGACAAAGCTATTGACTTACTTGATGAGGCTTGTTCTTGTTGCACATTGGAAAACAAGGATTTGTTCAAATTCGATACACTAAATCGCCAACTCAAAACAATCACAGATGAAATTGAAGAAAAAGAACAAAGTAACGATGGCGACTACGAAAAATTAGCTAATTTGCGTGAAGAGAAATTCAAAGTTGATAATGAAATAAAAGAAATTGAAGCCACTGCTTTGGGAAAAGAAGTAACTGTTGATGACTTAGCCAGAGTGGTTGAACTATGGACAGGTATCCCAGCAAGCAAAATTAAGGAGAAAGAACTCAAAAAAGTTGCAGGTCTTGCTGAATCACTGAAAACTAAAATTATTGGTCAAGATGATGCTGTTGAGTTGGTTGCAAAGGCAGTTCTTCGCTCAAGAGTTCAAATCAGTGCAAGAAAACGTCCGGCTTCATTTATTTTTGTCGGTCCAACAGGTGTTGGTAAAACTGAACTAGTAAAAGTTCTTTCAAAAGAGCTTTTTGATGATACTGACCCATTAATCAGACTTGATATGTCCGAATTTATGGAAAAACACTCTGTTTCAAGAATTGTTGGCTCGCCTCCGGGATATGTTGGCTATGACGAGGCTGGACAGCTTACTGAAAAGGTTCGCAGACGCCCATATTCAGTTGTTTTGTTTGATGAAATCGAAAAAGCTCACCCTGATGTATTGAATATCTTATTGCAAATTCTTGACGAGGGAAAAATAACCGATGCTCATGGTCGAACTGTTTCGTTTGAAAATACTGTTATTGTTATGACATCAAACGCAGGCAGCAATATCAGAGAAAATACTCTCGGCTTTGACCAACAACCGGGCAAGCAATCAAAAGATAAGGCTATTAAATCCTTAAATGAATTTTTAAGACCTGAATTTGTTGCAAGAGTTGATGAAATCGTTGTTTTCCGTCCTTTAGATGAAAATGATTATAAGAAGATTGCTGTTCTTATGTTGAATGAACTTCGCACTTCCCTTCTTGAAAAAGAAACTGAACTATCGTGGAATGATGAAGTTGTTGCTTTTATCGCCAAAGAAGCTTTCGGAAATAAAAATGGTGCAAGAGCTATCAGCAAAGTTGTCCGCAAGGAATTTGAAGATAAAATATGTTCTGCACTCGTTGAACTATGCGGAGAAAATCCAAATAAAATTGAGGCAATTTTAAATAATAACTCAATTGAAATTAAAATTTCATAATTATAACCCTCGAAACTTCAATTGAAATTTCGAGGGTTAATTTTATACATTTATTAACTTAGTATTTTCTCAAAGTGAAACAAGCTTCACTTCTGCCAGCCAGTTCTTTCTTGTGATTATAAACAACAGGACGATGTTTTTCTGCGAAAAATTCCAAATCTTCTTGTGGTATAAAGCCAATCTGATAAAGGGTTTCCAGCAATACAATATCACTGCTTTGACCTTTGCCATCATCAACTTTTAACGCAACGCCCACTCCCATTTCTGGAATGGAGGCAACAAAATATCCGTTTGCACCGACTTTTACAGCAATTCTTCCGGGATATTTTTGCATAATCATATTGTCAATTCTGTCAGAGCCAGAAACATTCACAGGGTAGTGCATAACTGCCTCAACAATTCTCTTTGCTGATGGAGCTAGCTTTTCACCGAGGGATTCAGGCTTAGCCATTCTTGCCATACCAAAAGCAAATTTATCCAAAGGAAGTGCGTGAACAGGCACTCCACAGCCATCAAGTCCAATTACAATACTGCTTTCGGGGTAGGAACAAATCTCGCTAATCATCTTAACAATACGTTTTTGATGAGGGTGTTCAACCTTATAATATGTGGATAAATCCTCATTTAAAAACTTCACAGTAGCAAGCATACCGGCGTGTTTTCCACTGCAATTGTTATGTATATCGGTTGGTTCAATACCATTTTTCCTCATTTCAATAGTAACATCAGCCTTAAAAGGAAAATGTGCACCGCATTGAAGATAGCTTTCATCAAGACCTGATTTTTTAAGTATTGACCTAACTGTGTCAATATGAATTTGCTCCCCTGAATGTGAGGCGCAAATTTGTGCAACTTCTTGTTCAGTCCAGTTATATTCGTCAGCAACACCCATTGTAACAGGAACCATAGCCTGCATTAATTTTGCAGAAGAGCGAGCATATGCAACTTGTTCGGGGTCACCGGCGGAATACAAAAGCTTGCCCTCGTAGTCAACAACGGCAACTGAACCCGTTGTAAATAAATCTAATAATTCGCCACGATAAGTTTTAACTAATATTTCCATAAATTCAATCTCCCTTAAAATTATTACATTAAATTTTCAGTAGACTTGATATGATAATATTATACCTTTTTGTGTGAAAATAGTAAAGTAAAATATAAAATTTTATGAGTTTAATATATTGTAAAATACAATTTTGGCTATATTTACAAGCTTTTAATATAAATTATATTTTAATTTTAAAAATTAACCCCCCACTTTATATCATTTTAATATGAAGTGGGAGGTTTGCTATTCTGTTATCGAATTGAACAATCAAGCAATAGTGAAGAATACCAAGTCCTTAATTTCCCCAAAATACTGCAACAATTACAGGAAATACAACGAATGTTTTAGCGCTATACGCATATTTCATAGCAACCATTTTTTCCTTTATGATATCCTCATCACAATAGTTTTAATGTTTTTTTGACTAAATCAAGGGATATCGGACTTTTTATGCAGACAGGAATTATGGGTGAAATTATATCTTCATCAATAATATCAACAATTTCGCCTAAGTTTGTACTGATTAAACTTGCCGCTGTCATAGGACATATTAAAATTTTGGTTTTGCCCAAACACTGCTTTGATAGTTCTTTTAAGAATGGTACAGTGAAATTTTCCGCCATCATTTTTGAAAATTTAGGCCCTAAGATACTCGGCGTCCCAACAGGGTCAGCAAAACTTAAATAATCTGCCCCACTTTCACAAATATGTTGGACAAAATCTAATACCTCTTTGGAAATATGGTCGAAATATTTTTGTGCTTTTTCGGGTTCTTTTCGCCATATTTTGAAGAAAGATGTTGTATCCATCAAACAGCATAAAATTGAAAAAGGGCCGCTGACTGTAAAAACAACAGTTTCACCACGTTTTTTAAGAATTTCACAAGCCTTTAGCATTAAATATATTCTGCCATCATTTTTTTCAAAAAGCTTATGTAAAATAATTTCTTCGATACTGCTATAAACTAATTTTCCCGCACGACTTCCTGCTGTTTTATCCCCAAGATGTATTTCTCCGCCCAATGCCTCTGCTTCAATTGTGTGGCAAAATGGGATTGTGCAAAAATTTTGTCCACGTTTTTCTTTAAGTGCAACAGCAAAATCAGCGATTGTTTCTGATGAGGAGTACATTTCTTCAAAAGTTAATTGAAGTGAATTTAAAGTTTCCATTACCCCGTCTGAATTTTCAAAACGACAAGATGATTGGGAAAGTGTTGTTGCTTCGCTCATTATTTTTCCTCCTCAAAGGATAAACATTCAACAAAGAAATCTTCATAACCCTTTAATGTTGAAAGTTCAATATACTTTATGTTTTCAATTGCTTTTTCTGATTTTCGGCATTGTTCCACACTCATTAGGCAAATATAAGCTCCTGATTGCGAAGTATTTCCTCCATAGAAGATTTTATCTGCCCATTGAAATGGCAAAATTCCCGAACCAGTCAAACTCTCAGCTTTTAGATGTGCTCCAAATTGACCTGCCACAATTACTCTTTCAATATCCTTAATTTCCAATTTAGCATTATTTAAAAGTGCTAATATTCCTGACAAAATCGCACCCTTAGCTAACTGAACTTGACGAATATCTTTTTGTGTAATATAAATTTGTTCTTTTGCACAAATCATAAAAACTTTTTTACCATCAACCATTTCAACAAGATTATGGCATTGAAGTCTGCCTAATTTATTAATTATCCTGTTTTTTCGCATTTCTGCTATTGCTGAAAGCAATCCGCTTCCGCATACACCAAGAGGTTCAGCTTTACCGATAGTTTCAGCAAAAGCTTTTTCGCCAGCAATATTAACATCTTCAATTGCGCCATATGCCGCACGCATACCACAACTGATGTTCATTCCTTCCAACGCAGGTCCTGCTGCACAAGAACAACAAGAAAGTTTTCCATTGTCGCTAAGCACTATCTCGCCGTTTGTTCCAATGTCAATAAACAATGTTTTTTCGGAAACATTGGCAAGATTACACGCAAGAATACCTGCGGTAATATCGCCTCCAACAAAAGATGAAATTGATGGCAAGCAAAATAGTTCGCAATCATCAGCTGCCAAAAGTCCTAAATCCGATGCTTTACAGCGAACTGAACCTTTAAGTAATGGCTCAAATGGTGCTTTTGCTATACTTGACGGATTAGCCCCCATAAGTAAATGTATCATTGTGGTGTTTCCGCCGATAGTTATGCGGCAAATTTGATTGATATTAACTTTGTTTTCCTTGTATAATTGCTCAAAAAGGCACTGCAAATCGCCTATTATAGTGTGTTGCAAAATCTCCAGTCCGTCTTTATGTTCAAGAGTAAAATGTATTCTTGTAATAACATCTTGTCCATAGGATTTTTGCGAATTAAGCTTTGAAAGTGAGCATATTTCCTTGCCGTTTGACAAGTCCACAAGTGTTGCAACCAAAGTTGTTGTGCCTATATCAACAGCTATGCCGAACTTGCCTTTTTCAAAACAATCATAAGCAAATTCCCCTCGATAACCATTAGAAACAATCTCACCAATTTGAGCTTTGGGGGCTGTATAAACGCTTATATCCTCCTTTATCTGATACAAACAGGAAAGATAAAATTCGCCGTTTATCGTAACTCCACATTTACCGCATACACCTTTTCCGCCACAGGGTGCATCAATAAATCCTTCTCTTGTCAGAATATCATATAGCACTTCGCCTTCGTTGGCTTTTATTGTAACGCCCTCATTGGGCAATTTTATATCGAACATATCAAAACCTCACTTGCTTTCACGTACAGCTTTAACCATTGCTTGAACGTTTTTAAGCGGTGTCTGCGTTGGCAAGCCACAAGCCGGAGAAACAATATCAACTCCGCCTTTTAATGCCACTTCAACAAGAGTTGCAATCTTTTCTGGTGACATTGTGCCAAGGGAAAATGTGCTGATATTCCCCATAACACACTGTGTTGTTAAATGCTTTTTGATTTCATTAACAGGGACAATTGCATCAAAACTAAATGCGTCACAATGCAGTTGCGGCAAGATATCATAAACACTTGCGAGATTTCCGCAGATATGAATAATCTTAACAGGTACATCAAGTGAATCCATTATTTTATTAAGACAAGTTACTGTAAACTTGCTGAAATTCTTAGGCCCCATTATTTCCCCTGTGCCTGACGGCTCAGAAATACAGATTGCATCAGCCCCTGCCTCAATTTGTGCCTTTGCATAATTAATGAGATTATCACATATCAAATCGAGATACTGCGTAACTTCCTCAGGGGATTTTCTCATTTCACGAAGAAGTATCGCCATATCAATTAATGTTCCGCCAAGACTTATTGGCCCTGTAAGATTGCCTACAATCGGAACTTCTGTATCTTTGCTTTTCAATATTTTAATGGCATCAATAACAGTTTTAACACGACCTTTTGTGACATCAATTGGTTTAAGTGCCAAAAGTTCTTTTGAAGAATTTAGCACACCATTGATAATATGTGGTTCGCAATATTCGTTGCCCATATTAACAGTTGCGCCCATACTCTCTGCCTCAACTGTCATACAAAATGGTACACCGTAATTTTCAAAGCCGCCCTCTTCATTGAGTGCCATAGCTAATTTAGCCATTTTCTCTGGGTTGCTATGAGTTTCTGGCCAAAAGCACTGGCATTTATCCATAATTTCGTAAAACATCATATTCATCATTCCACCCGGACAAATACAAGGTTGACGGTCTACTTCTTGCTTTTTTATAGCTTTTAGCAAACGTGATTTTTGTGTAATTTCCTTTGACATATTCACGCACCCAAAAGTTGATTTACCAATTTAACAGCCTCAACTGCATTTTCAGAATATCCGTCTGCTCCGATTTTTTTAGCAAATGCTGAGGAAATTGGCGCTCCACCAACTATAATTTTTACATTTTCTCGTAAACCGGCAGTTACCAAAAGTTCAACAACTTTTTTCATATTTCCTGTTGAAGTACTCATTAAAGTTGACATAGCAACAACTTTTGCACCTTGTTCACGCACAATATCCACGAATTTATCGGCAGGAACATCACGTCCCAAGTCAATAATCTCATATCCGGCGGCTTCAAGCATAATTTTAACAAGGTTTTTTCCGATATCGTGAGTATCGCCCTCAACAACTCCAATAACAACCTTGCATTTTTCTTCATCGTCGTTTTTGTCAAGATATGGACGCAATACATCAAGTCCGTTATACATTGCATCTGAACAAATAAGCAATTCGGGAATGAAGTATTCTTCTTGCTCATACAGTTCAGCCGCTTTATTCATTCCATCAACTAAGCCATAAAGAATGCCGTCCAATGCAGGATAACCTGATTTAATATATTCTTCTGATGCGGCTATGACTTTTTCGTCCTCCATCTCAAGAACACATTCAGATAATTCTTTAAGCAATTCTTCTTTTGTTGCCATAATAATTCAAGTCCTTTCTATTGTTTATATTTATCCATAAGCTCTTCAATTTTTTCAAGACGTACTGGATAGCCAACTTCACGAACAACGTCCATCATTGCATCAATATTTTCAAATGGTGTTTCAACAGGCAAACTACAGCCTGACATAACTACATATCCTTTGGGAGAATCATATCCATCACGAATACATTCAAGGGTTTTTATTTTCACTTCGTTTGTTGTACCGCCATACATAATTCCGCCTGGGTCAACATTTCCCATAATCTTTGTCATATTGCCAACTGCTTTTTTGCAATCAATAATACTTGCAACATTGTCAATGCTCCAACCTGCAACACCGATATCCGCAACATCTTTCCAGATTTTATTTGTCTGACCGCAAATATGTATAACTGCATTGTTTTTGTAACTTTGAATATACTGAACAAGTTCACGAAGATATGGCAAAGAAAATTCACGAAACACTTTTGGACTAACAACAGTACAAGATGACATCGGCTCTGAAATTGTTGGAGTGAGTCCGATATCCATAGCTGCTTTTGCATATGCCTTACAAGTTTCAAGGGAAACTTTGCAAAGTTTATGCACAGCCTCAGGGTCTTTATGAATTAATTTTAGTGTTTCATTAACCCCAAACAAGAAAAATGCGTTGGTGAACGGCCCAACAACACCGGCAGAACATCTCATTGTATCCCCTGCCAAATCACGCAGATATTTCATAGCTTCTAAATGTACTGGCAATCTACCGTCTTTATATGGGTCTGCCGGAACAAGCTTGTCGATATCCTCAATGCGTGACACTGCGGGTTTTAACAAATCGGCGGTATTATCCTCTGGGAAAAGCACTTCTGCTCCCATAGCCTCTGACCATGTGAACAAATCAGTGAATACACGAAGACTATCGTTTCCAAAGCGATGATATGCAGCCATTTGAGCTTCTGCAATTGCTTTTGGATTATGGTTAAATTCAGAAATTTTGCAGCCGTATATTCTTGCCACACCATTAGCAATATTAGGATTACAAGGCAATCTATCCGCTGGTTTTCCTGCGGCAATTGCAGCACCTCTTTCAGCAGGTGTCATAGAATCTTTCAACATTTTAATTACCCCTTTATATGTGAATTTTCCTCACATTATTTTAGTTGTTAGTTGTCCAGAACAATATTTTAGCTTTAATTAAGTCAAACAGATACATTACAATTACCAATACGATTGACATAAATATAAATCCAACCATAACTAAATCGAAACGTGCAAAGTCCGAATAATACTGAATAAAATATCCCATACCTGATGTTGCACCGAACATTTCAGCTACTGCCAACAATACAAACGAGAATTTCAAGGCTATTGTGCAGCCAACAAGTATTGCAGGAGATGCTGCCGGCAAAATAACTCTGAAGAGCTTTTCAAAAGGCGGTATTTCAAGTGTTGACGCATTTTCCAAATATCTCTTGTCAATTGTCATTACTGCACTGATTGTTGAGCCAAGTATTGGCCAGAATGAACCAAGAAAAATGATGAATATTGATGCTAAACGAAAAGACGGGAACATATGAATTGCATATGGTGTCAATAATGTTGCAGGAACTGCACCGAAAGCGTTTATATATGGTGTAATATTTCTACGCAGTTTTTGATTAAGTCCAACAAGTACACCAATGCTTATTCCCAAAAACAGCGAAATTACATATGCCGTAACCAACAAAATCATCGAACTTACAAATCCATTTAATAATTGTGGAATATATTCAAAGAACAATGGGATTATAATTGAAAGTCCTTTGAAAAGAAATGGGTCAAGAACTGTAAAAACATCTGTCAGCAATTCATATATGATAATAATTCCTAATCCAATTAAAATAATCCCTGCGTTGTTTTTTAATTTCTTCTTCATAAAATATCTCCTTGATTAAATATAAATATTGAAAACCGCACCTTGGGGAATAATTACCCAAAGTGCAGTTTTTTAATACCTATTTACTGTATGCTTTAGAATTATTTGTGTTATAAATTTCTAATTTTTCCTTGAAATATGTGCTGTCAGGGTATCTTTCCAACAAATCGTCCAAAGCTTTTTTGTAGTTTTGATTTTCAATATGGTCTTCAATCTTAACTGTTGGGTCTTTGATATATTTAAAATCTTGCATCTTGTTCCACATCTTAACAACACTGTTTACATATGGGTCAGTGTCGTAAATCATATGAGGACTCTTGACAAAGCTTTCAACTGTTTCACGTCCTAAATCTAAATTTTCAACAACTAAATCAACAACTTGATCCATTCCGCCCTCTTCGTGCATATCTTGTTCTGCACGTAAATATGCTCGCAATAATGCTTGAATAGCCTCGGGATTATTTTCTAGCCAATCTGTTTTTGCCAACATACGGCAGCAAGAATGGTTGTTCCAGAAATCGTCAGGCCACATTTTAACTTTTAGTCCCATTTCAGCAGCTTGCACTTGGAAGCCTGTTGATGTTGCCCCAAAATCAACTTCACCTTTTTGTATAGCTTGCAAGACGTCAGGGTTTTTCTTCAGTTCAACAAATTTTACTTCGTCCAACAATCCTGCATCAAACAAAATACCTTTTAGAACGATATCCGGTGTTCCTCCACGCATAATTGCAATGCTTTTGCCTCTGAAATCCTCAAGGCTTTCCCATTTTGTATCAGGCAAACCATAAACCGGTGTTTCACCGATAATCATATATCCGCCAAATATTGTAAATTCTTGTCCGTTTGCAATTTGAATTAGTGGACCTCCTGTACCATATGTAGAAATAACGTCAACTTGACCTGAAGATAGTGCAGAGAAAGCATCTGTACCATTGTTGATGTAAATCATCTCAACTTCTACGCCTTCTTCTTCAAGATAGCCCTTTTTCTCAGCCATATACTGGAAAACTTGTCCTGATGTTGCTTGAGCTGCAACAGAAACCTTATATTTCTTCTTTTCCCCATCAGTTGAAGTTTTGGAACTATCTGTGCTTACCTTTTCTTTTGATTCCTGAGAACCTGTATTGTCGTTCACACCTGTAGTCTTAGCTCCGCAGCCACATAAAATCATAGATGTAACCATTAGAAGGGACATAAACTGTTTAAATTTTTTCATATTATTCTCTCACTTTTTTATTTTTTCTTTTCTATTGCCTTTGCTTGAATTTCATCATCAATAATTTTGATTAATGTATTGCGTATTTCCATAACCTCTGGGTTAGAAAACATCGTTTCTCGCTGTGGTTTTTCCATACCTTTAAACGAGTGATGATAAATAACCTTACTGGGTGACTGACCCAATACAAAAATATCAGTTGCCAAAAGTAGAGCCTCATCGACACTATGCGTAACAAAAAAGATTGTCTTTCTATTTTCTTTTTCTTTATCCCATAGTCCCAAAACTGTATCTTGCAAAAGTGCTTTTGTAACAGCATCAAGCGCACCAAACGGCTCGTCCATAAGCAAAATTGGTGGGTCGATTGCAAAAGCTCTTGCAATTGCACAACGTTGTCTTTGACCGCCGGATAATGAAAGCGGTAACTTGTCAAACAGCGAATCGTCCAATCCAACATCATTCATCCATTGATGTGCCAAAACATCACGTTCTTGTGGTGACTTATCCTTATATTTTTGTTTTAAAGCTAATGTAATATTTTCGCCTGCACTCATCCATGGGAAAAGGCCATAATCCTGAAAAATAACTCCACGATCAAGTCCAGCACCATTAATTGGTTTTCCGCCAATTAAAAGTTCCCCCGAGTTAGGCTTTTCTAATCCTGCAATTAATCTAAGCAATGTGCTTTTTCCGCAGCCGGACTGTCCCAAAAGGCAAACAAAATCTCCAGATTTAACTTGCAAATTGATGTTTCCCAGAACTAACTCATCTTCATAAGAAAAGCTGACATCGTTCACAGATACTTCTAACATTAATATCCTCCGCTCCTATTTTTTGCTTAATTGTCCCATTTATGACAGCAAACCCATAGTCAAATTTATATTTTTTATGGATTTTATACTATAAAATGTGACAAAATACTACATAAACCACAATGATTATACATAAGTCCAACTGTCAAGTCCAATTGTTTGTATTAATATTCCAATGGTGTTATATACATTTTACCTATAGCTAAAAGAAATAGGCAATATAGGTTGACGTTATAAATCAGATAGCTTATACCGCCAGAGGATTAAGCGGCAGTATAAGCGGGATTTTTGCAGCATAACCAGTGGTTTTATATTTCCATAGCTTATGGATTTAACATTAGGCAATGGTCAATATCCAGAACCATTTTTGCAATAATTGCAGGATTTTTCCTATCATTATTGCTTGAATTATTATCAATTGTACTTTATTTTAAAACTGCAAAAACAGAACAATAAATTGATGGAATAATCAGAAAGCAATAACTAATATGCCAACAACTTAACCCGATAATTCCTGTCAAAAATAAAATTAAGCAAGTGACTTTTTAATTTTCATCACTTGCTTAATTTTATTTTTTTATTTAATTTTCATTATTTTATCAACTATTGACAGAGCGTTTTTGTTTTGCTAATTAATAATTGTTTTTAGTTTTTCAATATAAAGTGTTTCAAATTTTTCAATTGGTATTGGTTTATTGAAATAATATCCTTGAACATAATCACATTTTAGCTCTTTTAATATTTCTAATTGTTCAATTATTTCAACACCTTCTGCAACACTTTCAATTCCCAGTTGTCTGCAAGTTGCAATAAAATTCCCCACAACAATGCTTGATTTTGAATTTGAAAACAAGTCATTAACCAAACTCTTATCAAGTTTGACTGCATTCAAATTCATTGCTGAAACAATTGACATATTGCTGAATTTCGAGCCAAAATCATCAATTGAAATTCTGTATCCATTATCAACAATTCTTTGACCTAAATTCACTAAAGTTTGTCTTTCAACATCTCCTAAACTTTCAGTGACTTCTATTTCGATATATTTTTTAGGCACATTATATTTTTCATAAATATTTTCCATTGTTTCAATAATATCATCGTCCAAAATCGTCTGTCTTGAAAAATTAAGGGATACTATAATTGGCTTTGAGCCGATTTTTATCCATTTTTGAATGAGCTTGCATACCTGTTCAAAAACAAATAAATCTATGTATTTTATTAAACCTGCTCGTTCCATTTTAGGTATAAATTTGTCAGGAAATACAAGACCTGTCGCTTTTGTTTCATATCTTATCAAAGCTTCAGCGCCTGTTATTTTGTTGTCAGCTATTCTTGCTTTTGGCTGCAAATATACAAAAAAGTTTCCTTGCGCAATTTCGTTTTTAATTCTTTCAATAAATTCCAGATTTTGGCAAGTAATACTATTTCTAATAAAATTGTAATTTTTCTTTTCAATTAGCATTTTTTCTTCAGCGTGTTTTACTAAACTATCCAACTGCATATCTGTGTCAGACCACGCATAACCAATTGTTAATGCAGATAATTTATTGCCCTTTTGTTTATTTTTAATTTCTTTGGTTAAATTACAAAATCCTTCTTGACTGATGTCTTGACAAATAATTTGATACATTCCACCCGATAATGAAAAAATATCATAGTCACCAAACACATCTTTAAGTTCCTCTGCCGTTGCTTTGATAATATTATCACCATATTCAATGCCGATATCTTCATTTATTTTTTTAAGACCATTTATATCAGCACAAATTACGCCAAGGGAAATAAGGGATTCTTCACGCAAATTAGCGGTATATTGAGTATAATTATTACGATTATAAAGTCCTGTCATTATATCGTGACTCAATAAAAACTTCTCGTTTTGTATTGCCTGTTCGCTTGATAAAATATACCTTAACACATTGGATAAAGTATTTGTTAAAATAGTATTATCCAAATTTTCCCTTATGCTTTCAATGATTAAATAACAAATTGGTTTGTTCTCATAAATACAAGCTGTTATGCTGCAATTCTTAACATTTCGTGATTTTAAGCTTTCATATTCCAATGGATAAAGTTTTTTTATTTTTTCAATGTCATCAATGATATATTGGTTATGCTCGCAAGCTAATGGCAATAAATCATCATATAATTCATTGAAAAATTCAAAATCATTTTCTTGAATATATTCATCTGACTTTTTATCTGCACAATATAGCCATTTGTACTTGTTATCATTTGCCCCATATTCAATGGCATATACCCTATCCGCACAATAATACTCAACAATATTTTTCAAAATTCCATTGATAGCAGATTTTGTATTCATCGTATTTGAAACCATCAATCCGGAATTTAAAATGATATTTTGGACTTCACACTTCGAAATATCATTGAAAGAACTTGAGGAATATTTATCAAAAAGTTCTTGATTAGAGGCATCATTTTGGTACTCATAAGAATAGATTACACATTTGTTTTTTCCGCTGGATTTTGCCAAGTCCACAGCAATTTTCGCTTGTTCATATATCACTCTGAAAGGTTCTTTTTTCTGGGTTGTAAACGCAATACCGATTGAAACAGAAATAAGCTTTTGCAGATTTTTGAACATATATGGCATATTGACAGCCTTACGAACTTCTTCAGCCATATATTTAACATCATTGTCAGAAGATATTTCTTGAATAAGCACCATAAATTCATCACCATATGAACGACCGATAATTGGTTTTGGCCCAATTTTTGAGGTTATTATATCTGTAAATTCTTTCAAAACATCATCAGATTTATAATATCCAATGTCCTTAACCAGTTCATTAAAATCGTCAATATTAATCAGTAATAATGCGGATTTTCCATTAACTTTATGCTCTTTTTCAAGTGCCTCTTTCATCATTTGATTGCAAGTATCTTTGTTGTAAACTCCTGTCAATAAATCTTTTTCCGCACGAGAACGAAGAGATAGCTCAAGAGTTTTTCTCTCGTGAATATCTTTAATATTGCTATATGCACAAAGTTCTCCCGAAACAGCATCTTTGATTAATTGTGAGGACATTCTAACCCATCTTAGTTTGCCTGAAGGCTCTCTTTTTCTGTATTCTAACCCCACATACTCGTTACCTTTAGCAAATTGTTCAATTAAAGCTTTTGAATTAAATAATTGTACAAACCTTTTTTTGTCTTCCGTATTGGTTATTATATTTTTGCATTGCTCCAATAAATCAGAATACAACTTACATTCACTGATACTATCCTTAACAGATTCATCAATATTTAGTAGTTGTACTTCATTTGTAGTTAAATTAGTTTTAAAACTACAAAGTGTACCCTTTGCAAGAATATTTTTGGCATGTATATCCTCTTGATATTTTATTTCAGCATTTTTTTGCTCAGTTATGTCTTCACCCAAAGCAATAGCACGAATTGGTTTTTTGTTCTCATCAAAAATAGTTGTGTAGGTGATTTTTTCCCACCACCAACCATTACCCCAATTATTCTGAAATCTAAATTCTCCTGTTACCCTTTCTTCGCCATCTAGTACTTTTTTATAAAGCAAACGATAGTCGTCAATACTGTCAGGGTGAACATATCCTGTCATAATCAAAAATTCAGGTACATTTTCCAAGTCATAATTAAATCCATGACGTTCCATTGAACCTTGAGTATTCTGGATTTTTTTTGTTAAAATATCATATTCCCATATGCAAATTTTGGTTTGATTAAGGGCAATTTTATATCGTGACTCGCTGCGTTCAATTTCATCAATTAATTTTTCCTGTTCAGTGACATCAATAATAAATCCGCACAAAATGCCTGCATTATTTTGATTTTTAAATGCCGCAGATAAATGAACTGTCTTTATACTTCCATCATTGCATTTAATTTTAACTTTAGTTTCAAAAGTATTTTTGCCAATATGTCTTGCACGTTTAATAATTTTTTTAATTTCTATAAGGTCATTGCGATCCACAATTTTTGCGGACTTGTTGCAATATTTTTGGGTAAACACTTCTTTTTTATATCCGAACATATTACATAAAATATCATTTGCGTATAAAAGGGTTAAATCTTCATCTTCAGATACGATAAATGTTCCGCCTCTTGAGGAGTTACGGTATATTTCCAGTTGACTTTCCAAGTCTTTGATTTCAGTTATATCCTGACAAATTCCCATAACAACTTTGCGATTATCAATAGTTAAAAATGACCTTCCTTTAATTCTAATCCAAACTAAGCTGTTGTTTTTTTTGTGCAAATGTAAATCATAGACAATAGGCTGAGTGTCGTCGCAGTTTTCAACAATTGAGGTTATAAATTCATAACGCTGTTTTTTATAGACTGTATTTTCAAAATTATTACCATTATTTTTCTGAAATTCTTCATTTGACTCATAGTCCAAAAGTTTAAGCATCTCATTATTTATAAAATAAATAGGTAAATTTTCCTCTGTATACAATCCCAAAATAGCATCTTTTTCTTTATTAACAAGTGCTAATACTTGATTTTCTTTTACTATATCCTCCCCGTTTGATATTTCTGTTTTCATACATTCATCATTGTTTAAAACAAAGAAATTGCAGTTTGTTATTTTATATTCATTATTAATCATTTCAACATTCATAATATGCTTTACATCAGTAGGTCGAGATGTATCATTATCATCTTTTCCCAGATTAACTGTAGCATAGATTGTGCCTTGATTTTTATTATGAATATTTATAAAAATTCTTTTAATATTTACTTTTAAGTTTTCATTGTAATCATATTTAGCTTTTGCTTTTTCACAAAATTCTATAAATTCTTTTTTATTTTGAGCCAAAATCATCAACTCTTGATTTGTAACTTTGACATCTTCTGAACAATATTGAGCAGCTCCCACAAAATCCAATTTTCCGAAAACTTTTTCAACAAAAGATTTATATAAATTAGAAATTTCTTTTTTTGATTCCTGCTTAAAATTATAAAATCTTGTAGTATCTAAAATACTGATTGCATATGCTTTATTTCCGTTTTCGCCTGTAACCTGTGTGGCGGTCACCTCGCCCCATTTTCCAACACCATTTAAGTACATTTCCTGTGTGAAAATATCATCATCATTTTGAAGAAACTTAATTGGGCAATCAGCGCATGGCTCATCTAAACCTCTTATTTGTTTATAACAAGTCTTTCCGATTTTGATATTACAATTTTTATCCCATGAATAAGAATTTAAAAAATTGATATTAAATGTATCCTCATCAATACCATAGGTTAAAATATTTGTTTGATTTGCGAAAATTTCATTGTATTTTCGATTTATCTTAACTTGATTGTTTAAATTTTCAAGCATTATATACAGCAGTAAAATTTGACCTACCACATTTAATGTTGCAAAATTATTAACAAAATCCAAGTTACTGTGCTTTTTCTCAAACAGCATAACTCCTTGTATTTTGTCATTATCTTTAAATGCGCATATTAACGCAGTTTTTGTATCTCTTTTATTGAACCATTTTTTTAAATATCTGTTGTTTTTTTCATTGTCAGAATTATATAAATACATTCCCGAATCGTCAAAAGGAACAAAATTCATAAAACTTTCGTAAATTGATTCTGGTGTATTATTTTTAACACTTTTTGTTTTATCTGAACAACGTTCAAATGTATTGGTTAAATTAAGAGAATCTTCCGACCTTTCAAAAATGGATATACGATTTGAACTTGTTGCATTGGCTATTAAGTCCAAAATTATAGGTATGTCTTTTTTGATATTGACGCTTATTTGCAGAAAATTAGTGATATATTCCAGCATATTATTCCTGAAATTTTTCCCGTTTGAACCTTCAAAAATATTTTCTGGAATAATATCAAAGATTTTTTCTATTTCATTTGTGTAAACGCAATATCTGTTTTTTCCATGGTTTTTTGCATAATACAAAGCTGAATTTGCAGCTTCAAATAGTTGGTCAAAGTTTTCTCCGTCTTTAGGGAAAAGAGAAATGCCAATACTTGCTGATAAAGCTATTGCTTTTCCGTCTTGAGTTAAGAACTCATTAAAGTTCTCCATAAGTATTTCTGCTTTATTTTTTGCATTATCAATACTATCAATATCAGTAATAAAAACAACAAATTGGTCCCCACCGATTCTGCCGACTATGTCACTTGTGCGGAAAACTTTTTTCAAATTACCCGCCATTTCGCTAATAACCGCATCACCGTAAATACAGCCGTACTCCGCATTTATAAACTTAAAATTGTCTATATTAACAACAAGCATTGCGGAATTAGATGTATTAACAATAATTTCATCATCAATTTTTCTCTTTGTTATTTTTTTATTATAAAGTCCTGTCAGTGAATCCACTGAACCCTCTTTGTAAACATTATTAATTTCATTTTTTTCTTCATCAATATTAATCATAAAGCCGATTATGCTTATAAGTTTGGAATTTTCGCCATAAATTCCTTTTGTAATACATCTAAAGTAACTATACTCATCGTTGGAATTTTTAATTCTAAGTTCAATATTATTAGAACTTTTGGATTTAGCATAGTTAAAGAATATCTCACAAAAAGAATTGATATCATCTGGGTGAATTATATTCTTTAAAATTAATGAATAAGGGAAATTATATACAATGTTTTTGCTGTCTATAAGCTCAGCCATTTTTTTGCTGGCAGATAATATTTTATTGGAATTATTATATTCAAAGGCGATGTTGGTGATATTATCAAACTTATATAAAGTATCATCATTTTGAGATTTTGTTTCAGTTGGTTTTTCAGGTGAATTTATTCCCCTTATATTTGCGCAATAAATTAAAGAGCCGTAATTATTTCCAACAAGCTCTCCTTTTTCTTCAATCCATTTTATTTTATTATCAGAACAAATAATTCTGTATTGTTGTCGCTTTTTTGTTTGCTGAAGCGAGTATTCTACAAAGTCTTGGACATCATCTTCATAAACTATTTTTATTAATTGGTTCTTAAATAATTCATTGAATTCATTTTTTCGATATCCAATAATATTATAAAAGCTTTCATCAGCTTCGATTATTGTGTGTTCGACACCTGAATAAAATTTCACATTAATCTGAGCTTCATCGGAGTTGAATTTCTCTTCACATTCAGTCATTTTTTACTCCTTAATATTCGTTACTTTGCCAATACTTAGAATATTTTATAATCTTTTCATTTTTATGTTAATATTGTATTCATTATACACTAATAATTACTACATTTTCAACTATTGTTTGACCATATAATGCGTTTTGTGTAATAAAACAAAAAACAGCCTTAAAGGCTGTATGTATTGCTATATATGGTATAGTAAATGCAAAAGCATTTCAATGGGATTTTTGTGGATATACTATATTATTTGTGGTATTTATTGCCAATATGTATAGAAAATGCCCTGTAAATTTGTTCTAATAGCATCATTCTTGCAAGCTGATGAGGAAATGTCATTTTAGACATAGAAAGCCTAAAATTGCCCATTTCTTTAATATTTGTCCACAACCCATATGAACCGCCAATGACAAAAGTTATTTCACTTGCTCCGTCCACTGCAAACTTTTGTATTTTTTGTGACAACTCAAGAGATGTGATTTCTTTGCCCTCAATACACATTGGTATAACAATACTTGATTTTGGTATTCTTTCCTCTATTCTTTTGCCTTCTTTTTCAATGCACTGTTCAATTTGGGAGTCACCGGGATTGTCGGGCAACTTATATTCATCAATTTCCACAACTGTTATTTTGCACATTGAACCAAGCCTTTTTATGTACTCTTCACAGCCATTTACCAGATATTTTTCTTTAAGCTTTCCAACTGCAATAACATTAACATTAATCATATATAATTCCTTTTGTTTAAACAATTATCATATCACTGGGTGAATTAGCTGCCGCAATATGTAAGGTGTAATCTTTTCCCTCAACAAAGCCATTCTTCGTCAGAATTTCTTTTGTTGTTTGATAAGCAATTGATGGGCGGTTGTTTTCTCGGCTCAAGTGCACAAGCATAAATCGAGTTGTTCCTGTTTTAATGAGTTTTAAAACTTCTTGAGCGCAATCATCATTGGAAAGATGTCCTGTTTTCCCCATTATCCTTGACTTTAGCATTGGCGGATAACCTGAATCAGCCAACATTTTTTTGTCATAATTCGACTCAATTACTACCATATCGCTGCCGTTCAAATTAAGTTCAACAGAGTTAGAAATATAGCCTAAATCAGTTATATGGCTTATAACACGTTTATCATCTGTAAAAAACTTATATCCACAACTTGATATACAATCATGTGAGGTTAAAAAAGGTTTGACTTGCATTAATCCGATATCAGTCATACCGTTCATCTCAATAAGTCTTGCTCCAACAGGGATTAATTTTTGGTCTTCAAGATAGTCCAGCAAAAGTTTTGTGCCATAAACAGGAACTTTGAGATGTTTTACAAGGGGTGTTAAACCTTTTATATGGTCAGTGTGTTCGTGAGTTATCAAAATTCCATCAATTGTTGAAAGATTGATTTTTTTTGACACCATTGCTGAAACAGCAGTCCTCATTGAAACTCCCGCATCAATGATTATTCCATGCCCCGAAGCGCCAACATAATAACAATTGCCGGTACTTCCGCTAAAAAGTGAACAATATCTTGCCAACTTTCACAACCTCCTTCCAAAAATTCATCTGTTGAATATCTTAAAAGAGCTATATCAATAAACGATATAGCCCTTTTTACTACTGTGCCTTTGAAATTTCATCATCTGGTACATCAATTTTTTTAATATCAGCACCTATTTTTTTCAACTTAACTACTATGTCATCATATCCTCTTACAATATGGTGGATATCCTCAATAGTTGTTTCACCATCTGCCATAAATCCAGCAATCAGCATAGCTGCACCTGCACGAAGGTCAGTGGCTTTAACAGGTGCTCCTGTAAGCTTTTCAACCCCTTGTACAACAGCTATTTTGCCGTCAACTTGAATTGATGCCCCCATTCTTCGCAGTTCATCAACATATCTAAAACGATTGTCCCAAACGCCCTCTGTGATGATGCTTGCGCCATTTGCACAAGAGAGCATTGCAACCATTTGTGGCTGCATATCCGTTGGGAAACCAGGGTGTGGCATTGTTTTAATATTGATTTTTTCAAGTGGCATTTTTCCCTTTGAAACCCTTATTGCATCATCATATTCCTCAACATTTGCTCCTGTTGCCAAAAGCTTGTCCGTAATTGCCTCAAGGTGCTTTGGAATTACATTTTTAATAAGAATGTTTCCGCCTGTTGCTGCTGCCAAAACCATATAAGTTCCAGCCTCAAGTTGGTCAGGAATAATGGAATATGTTGTACCATGCAAAACATCGACACCATGTATTTTGATAACATCTGTGCCTGCTCCACGAATATCAGCGCCCATTGAGTTCAAAAAATTAGCTAAATCAACTATATGCGGTTCTTTTGCAACATTTTCAAGAATAGTTATTCCTTTAGCTTTAACAGCTGATAGCATAACGTTTATTGTTGCTCCAACAGACACAACATCAAAATATATATGTGAACTGGTTAGTGCATCAGCCTGTGCATTAATCATTCCGCTGTCAATAGTAACGTTCACCCCAAGCGCCTCAAAGCCTTTAATGTGTTGGTCAATTGGACGCACACCAAAATTACAGCCTCCGGGCATTGAAACACTTGCTGAAGAAAATCTACCTAAAAGTGAGCCTAAAAAGTAATAGGAGGCTCTTGTATGTTTTGTAAAGTCATATGGTACAACAGGTTCATTTATATCAGTTGTATCAATTTCGACAGTTGTTTTATTTATTATGTTAATCTTTGCACCGAGGTACGACAAAATTTCCAACAAATGACCAACATCGCTTATTCCCGGTACATTTTCAATTATACATTTACCTTGTGCCAAAATGGTTGCGGGTATTATTGCAACAACTGCATTTTTAGCTCCGCTTATTTCAACTTCACCGTTAAGTGGTTTCCCACCGGTTATAATCAATTTTTCCAATTTATTTCTCCTAACAAATATGTTAATATAATCCATTATCTTTTATCTATATCATATAATTTTAATTATTCAATTAATTAAATTTCTAATAACACTCATATGAAGTACATTATAACATTTACATTCACAAAATAAAAGTGTCAAATTAAATTTTTGCTTAAAAAAATAATATTTATGCTAATTATACAAAAAGCTACTGTCAATATTCTCTTCTTTACATATTATGTTAATACAAGGATAGTTTTAATAGTCATTTTATAAAATAAATTTATAAATATAAGGAGATTTATTATGTTATATTTTCACAGTATATTTTGGTTGCATAAAATTATTTATTGCTCATCAATTCTTTTTCTTATTTGTATTATTGAATTTATTTGGGTATTATATTCATTGAAATTAAATCCTAATAAATTCGGAGAAAATTGTTATTTCATTGAAATCACAGACAAAACAAAAAACGCAGAAGAAATTTTGCTTTCAACTTATGCAAAACTAAAAATGAAACCACAATGCTCAGTTTTGAAGCTTGATATTATAAGCATTAATGCAAGCGATGAGGACGAAAAAATTTGCTATTTTTTTGCAAAAAAGTATTATCTCAACTACAAAAAATTCAATGCAATTGGATAATTTATTTGCAAAACTTTAGATAGTGTATTATACTTAATCATATGAATTTTGTAACAAATGCTTTAAGGAGCAAATCAATGAATCAAAAGTTGAGAGAAACAATTGAAGGAATTATTGAAGATATTGTCTATCGCTCTGAGGAAACTGGATTTACTGTTTTAGAAATATCTTATAATAATGAATTATTAACCGTTGTTGGGGAATTTGCTGATATTTGTGTCGGTGAAGAAATAAAGGCAACGGGCTATTTTTCGTCCCACCCAACCTATGGTAATCAATTTAAAGCTGATTTTGTTGAAAGAGAACTTCCCTCAACTTCTGCCTCAATTTTCAAGTATCTTTCTTCAGGTGTCATAAAGGGCATCGGACCCGGACTTTCAAAACGAATTGTTGAAAAATTCGGCGATGAAACTATAAATATAATCGAAAATTATCCTGAAAAACTGCTTGAGGTTAAAGGCTTTTCGCCCAAAAAATGCGACGATGTTTCTGCTGAATTTAAAAGACTTTTTGGAATACGTTCCGTTATGCTCTTCCTTTCAAATTATGGAATAATCGGTGGAAATGCTGTTTCAGTTTGGAAAAAATGGGGTGCAACTGCTCCGACTATTATAAATAATAACCCATATGTTTTATGCAGTGAAGACATTGGAATGGACTTTTTAGGTGCTGACGAAATTGCTAACTCAGTTATGATTGCGCCTGATAACCCATTTAGAATTGAGGGTGCAGTCACATATGTTTTACGTGCAAACACACAAAATGGTCACTGTTGTGTACCTTTTGAAAAGCTTGTGGAAAAGGCATCATTACTTTTGCAAATTGAACAAACTATAATTGAAAATGCAATTTCCGATATGCTCTCAAAACATTCTTTGGAAAGCTTTGTAGGAAAACATAACTATATCTACCTTCCCGACCTCTATGAGGCTGAAACATATATTGCAGGCAGGCTCAAAATGATGCTTATGCTCTCATACGATTTTGAGGGAGATAATGACGAAAAAATTAACAAACTTGAGAAAAAGCTTGAAATTAAATATGCTGATTTGCAACGTGATGCAATTTCCTGTGCCCTTTCAAAAGGAATAATGATTTTAACAGGCGGACCCGGAACCGGCAAAACTACAACCCTAAACGGAATTATATCTCTTCTGGAAAATGAGGGTTATAACGTTGCCCTTGCTGCCCCAACAGGACGTGCCGCCAAAAGAATGAGTGCTGTCACAGGTCACGATGCCAAAACAATTCATCGACTTCTTGAAGTTGACTTTAAAGATGAAAATGGCTATAACAAATTCAAACGCAACATAAAAAATCCTCTTCCCAATGATGCGATTATTATTGACGAAATGTCTATGGTTGATGTAAAATTGTTTGAAAGTCTGCTAAAAGCCTTGAAAATGGGTTCAAAACTCATTCTTGTGGGGGATTCCGACCAGCTTCCACCTGTTGGTGCTGGTAATATTTTAAAAGATTTATGCGACAGTCAAATTATTTCAAGAGTGCATTTAACCGAAATTTTCAGACAAGCCGCTAAGAGTTTAATTGTCACAAATGCACATAAAATTGTTAGTGGTATTCCACCCGATGTAACAACAAAAGATAATGACTTCTTCTTTTTGCCGCAACTGTCACAAGAACGTGCATCTCAGGTTGTATGCGACTTAGTCAACCGCCGACTTCCAAAAACCTATGGATATTCGCCAATTTGGGATATACAAGTTTTATCCCCCTCAAGACAGGGAATATTGGGAACGAACCAACTGAATTTGGCACTGCAAGCGTCACTGAACCCTCCTGATAAGCAAAAAGGCGAACACAAAACTCCATTTACGATTTTTCGTGAGGGCGACAAGGTTATGCAAAACAGAAATAACTATGACATCATCTGGCAAAAAGATGGAGAAGATGGAATGGGAATTTTTAATGGTGATATTGGAATAATTGAAATGATAGACAAAGCTTCAAAGACAATTTTGGTTAATTTTGATGAAAGAATTGCGCCATATACCTTTGAAATGTCTGATGAACTGGAGCTTGCATATGCAATTACAATACATAAAAGCCAAGGCAACGAATTTGATGCAGTAATAATCCCGCTAATGGGCAGTCACACTAAACTGCATTATCGCAATTTGCTCTACACAGGGGTCACTCGTGCAAAAAAACTTTTGATTTTAATTGGCAGTAATCAAACAATAATTCAAATGGTTAATAATGATAGAAAAACCTTGCGCTACACCAATTTAACTGCATTTTTAAAGGACGGACTATCCGATGAAACTACAACAAGTATCCAATAAAATTCTTGCATTGATTTTCCCCAAAAGATGTATTTGCTGTGAATCCCTTGTAAAAAACGGCGAGTATTTATGTGATAAATGCAAAGGTTTAATTCCATTACGAGATTGTTCATTATGCGCAATCTGTGGACAAAAACAGAATTTATGCAATTGTCAATTTAGTTTTGATGATGTTATCTCACCAACATTCTACGCAGCCAACGGGAAAACAGCTATGCTTAATTTTAAATTCAAAGGGTCTAAAAATGCAGCAGATTACTATTGTGATATTATTTGCGACAACTTTTTGAAAATGTATAACCCAAAAGATTTTGATGCAATTATATATGTTCCCTCAACAAACAAAAAAATTCGCACAAGGGGATTTAATCAAGCAAAATGGCTTGCAAAAAGAATATCCCAAAGCCTTGAAATCCCCATTTTGCATAATACTCTTATTCGCACCAAAACCAGCAAAACTCAGCACAATCTCAATTATCACGAACGTCAAGCCAACGCACAAAATAGTTATATTCTTAAAAATCCACCCAATAAAAATTCTAATATTATCCTTGTTGATGATATTATTACAACAGGTTCAACTCTTGATGCAATTTCATCAAAACTCAAAGAAAAAGGGGTTAATAAGATTATCTGCCTTGTTGGTGCATCAACCAAACTTAAATAATTAACATTTAACTATTGAACTTATCTAGTTAATATTCTATAATCAAAGATATGTATATAATTTAATTTTATTTTCATTAATTATATTTATATAATAAAAGGAGTAAAAAATGCCTTCAAATGATATAGGAATAGATTTAGGCACTGCAAGTGTTATTATCTATGAATCCAACAAAGGAATTATCTTAAAAGAACCCTCGGTTGTTGCCGTAAACACTATAACTAATGAAGTCGTTAGCGTTGGCTGCGAGGCTTATGAAATGCTTGGACGAACTCCTGACAGGATTCGTGCTATTTTCCCTATGACAATGGGGATTATTTCTGATTTTAAACTAACTGAAGAAATGATTAAATATTTCATCAAAAAGTCCTGTGGTAACAGTATTGTCAAGCCTCGTGTTTCAATCTGTGTACCCTCGGGCATAACCGACGTTGAACTGAGAGCTGTTGTTGATGTTGCCGTTCGTGCAGGTGCAAGAAAAGTCTATCTTATTGAAGAACCTGTTGCCGCTGCCATTGGAGCAAATATCGACATCACAAAGCCAAACGGAAATATAATCTTGGATATCGGCGGCGGAACAACTGATATCGCTGTATTATCCCTAAATGGAATTGTACTTAAAAAGTCAATCAAAGTTGCCGGCAATAACTTTAATGATTCAATTGTCAAATATATCAGAAACACCCACAACGTTTTAATCGGTGAAAAAATGGCGGATACAGTTAAATGCGAAATTGGCAGCGTTTTCTTCAAAAATGATGAGGATAAATCAATTGTTATTAAAGGCAGGAACCTTATAAATGGCTTGCCCCAAAAACTTGAAATCAAACGCAGCGAACTTTGTCCTACCCTTTTGGAAACTTGCGAGCCAATAATTGAAGCGCTTAAAAGTGTTATGGAAATTACTCCCCCTGAGCTTTCATCTGATATTTTCACAAACGGACTTACTATGACCGGTGGCGGTTCAATGCTTCATGGACTTGACTTGCTCATTAAACATCACTTAAAAGTCGAGGCATATCTTGCTGAAAATCCTATTGAATGTGTTGCAATCGGAACAGGTAAATCCTTTGATTATCTTGACAAATTGTTTGATGGTTTTGTCACACCCGCAGTTCATCAACACTAATTACATAACAAAAAGCTGTAACGAAAATCGTTACAGCTTTTTTTATAATTGGATTAGCCTATAAATGCTTTCAAAAGTTCAAATGTGTTCTTGATACCATCAATATGAGTTCTCTCATATCCATGGCTTGCATAAACTCCAGAGCCGATTAGTGCATGTCTTAAATCCCAGCCAGCACCCAAAGCAGCATCGCAGTCACTTCCGTACATTGGGTAAACGTCAAGTGCATAATCAACTTTGTTAGCTTTAGCACTCTCAATAAGTCTTGTAATCATATCATAATTACTTGGACTTCTTGAGTCCTTAACGCAAATTGAAACTTGTCTTTCTGAGCAGTTTAATTCATCGCCAACGCAACCCATATCAACGCCTAAGATTTCTGTTACGCCGTCAGGAACGCTTCCACAGCCGCCATGTCCAACTTCCTCATAAATTGTAATATGAGCATAAACAGCTCTTTCAGGTGTGATATTATTTTCTTTAATGAATTTTGCAAGTCCAATAATAACAGCAACACTCATTTTATCATCAATAAATCTGCTCTTAACAAATCCTGTTTCAGTTATAGTTGTTTTAGGGTCAACACAAACAAAGTCGCCAACTTGAATTCCATCATCAAGGGTTTCTTGCTTAGATGTGCTTAATGTGTCAAGAACAACTTCAAGTGTGTCAAAACTTCTTTGAATTGTGTGATAATCCTTATTAACATGAGTACTTGCATTGTCTAGTTGAAGACAGCCTGTAAAAACCTTGCCGCCTCTTGTATAGATTTTGCAGTTTTCAGCTTCAACATTATTAGCTTCAAATCCGCCAATAGGAGAAATTCTCAATCTTCCGTTTGCTTTAATTGCTCGAACCATACCGCCTAATGTGTCAAGATGAGCAGTTAAAAGAAGACCATCTTGTTCATTTTTTCCGCCTAGTGAAACAAGAACTCCGCCTTTAACGGTTTTCTTTGGCTCATATCCCATTTGTGTAAGCTCTTCAACAACAAAATCAGCTGCTTTATCAGCAAATCCGCTTGGGCCATCAATTGATGTTAGCTTTTTGAATGTTTCTGTAATGTAATCAACGTATGACATTTTAAGCACCTCGTTTTTCAAATTCTTTTATATCCACTACACCAATGAATTTGGTGTGAATGACAATGGTAAAATTTCCTTTAATTTATATTCTTTGTAGTCGTCTTCGCTTTTTGCAAGAATGACAGTCATTGAGCCATCATTAAACTCGCACAAAACCTGTCGGCACACTCCACAAGGAGCAGTATAATTTTGGGTTTTGCCTTCTTTTCCCATTCCCCCAACAATTGCAATTGCAATAAACTGAGTTTTGCCTTGGGAAACTGCCTTGAAAACAGCAGTTCGTTCAGCACAATTCGTGGGAGAATATGCAGCATTTTCTATATTACAGCCTGTTATTATCTCGCCGTCTTCACACAAAATAGCTGCACCAACTCCAAATCCGGAATATGGAATATAGGCATATTTTCTTGCTTCAATCGCCGCTTCAACAAGTTTTTTTCTATCAAAGTTCATAAAGATTTTCTCCTTAGAGCTTAATTTCATATGAAATATTCTTGATTTTCTCTTAATCTTAGAGAAAAGCATTGTTATTATGACAATATACCAAAAATATCTACTATTAAAGTATATCACTTCTTTTGTTCTTACGCAATAATTACAAATAAACTTATTCTTAAATTTCTATAAACCTTTTAATATATGACAAAATGTGATATAATTATGCAGTTAATAGTATATTCGCAGAGTGTACTTATATTTTTTAATATTAAAATTAATAACATATTGTTTTTTTGACAAACTATTATAAACAACTTAGAATTGGAGGATTAATATGAAACTAACTTCTTGGAACGTAAATGGACTAAGAGCTTGTTTAACAAAAGGCTTTGAAGAGTTTTTTAAAAATTCCGACAGCGACTTTTTTGCATTGCAAGAGATAAAAATGCAAGAAGGCGAAGCTGATTTTTCTCCTGAGGGATATTTTGCTTACATCAACAGTGCAGAAAAAAAAGGCTACTCAGGTACTGCTGTTTTCACAAAACATAAGCCTAATGCTGTTTCATACGGAATTGGCATTGATGAACACGACCACGAGGGAAGAGTTATTACTCTTGAATATGATAACTTTTTCTTTGTAACTCTCTACACTCCAAATTCTAAACGAGAGCTTGAAAGGCTTGAATATCGAATGAAATGGGAAGATGATTTTCAATCTTATATCAAATCTCTTGATGCAAAAAAGCCTGTTATTATATGCGGAGATTTTAATGTTGCTCACAAAGAAATTGACCTTAAAAATCCCAAAAATAATACTAAAAATGCCGGCTTCACAATTGAAGAACGCAATAAAATGACACAATTTCTTGAAAATGGCTTTGTTGACACATTCCGCAAGCTCTATCCCGAACTTACAGATGCCTATTCTTGGTGGTCTTATATGTTCAAAGCAAGAGAAAAAAACGCAGGGTGGCGTATTGACTATTTTCTGATTTCCCAAAGAATTTCAGAATTTCTGACTGCCGCAACAATTCACAGTGACATCTTAGGAAGTGACCACTGCCCTGTTTCAATTGAGTTGGATATTTAATATGAAACTGATGCAGTAATCCATTTTCAAAATAGCACTATATAATAAATTATCTGTAATATATTAAATAAATATACAATTTTTTATAAAACAATTGATTTTTTTACCATTATAAATTATATTATATAATATAGCTTTTTTACAATAAATTGGTTTGCAAATTTTGAGAGGAGGGGTATAAGTTGAGAAAAACGAAAATTATCTGCACTCTCGGTCCTGCCAGCTCTGACGAAAAAATAATCGAACAACTTGTTTTTTCAGGTATGGACGTTGCTAGATTTAATTTTTCCCATGGTTCTCATGAAGAACATCTTGAAAGATATAAAATAGTTGACAAAATAAGAACCAAACTCAATAAATCTATCGGAACTCTTTTGGACACAAAAGGTCCTGAAATAAGACTTAAAAAATTTAAAAATGGTAAGGCTTTTCTTACAACAAATTCTGTTTTCACACTAAAATCAAAATGTGATGAAGACGGAGATGAAAGTCAATGTGCAATCTCCTATCCCCAACTTTATAAAGACGTTTGTGTTGGCACAAAAATCCTTTTAGATGACGGATTAATTGAACTGAAAGTAATTGAAGTTGCAGACGAGGACATCATATGCAGTGTTATTAATGGTGGAGATATTTCCGACAGAAAAGGCATAAACATACCCGGAGTATCCCTTTCTCTTCCATTTATCAGCCAAAATGATTATAATGATATCGTTTTCGGCATAGAAACAGGCTTTGACTTTATTGCTGCTTCATTTGTTAGAACGGCTGAAGATATCGCTCAAATTCGCCAAATTCTTGAAGACCATAATTGCAATACTATAAAAATTATTGCTAAAATTGAAAATGCTCAAGGCGTTGAAAATATTGATGAAATATTAAGAATTTCTGATGGCATTATGATTGCAAGAGGCGATATGGGCGTTGAAATACCTCTGGAAGAAGTTCCAATTGTCCAAAAACTTCTGATTAAAAAAGCATATATGGTTGGCAAACACGTTATTACTGCCACTCAAATGCTTGATTCAATGATTAAAAATCCTCGTCCAACTCGTGCTGAAGCCACTGATGTTGCCAACGCAATCTATGATGGAACAAGTGCAATTATGCTTTCAGGAGAAACTGCGGCAGGCAAATATCCTGTTGAATCTGTTCGTACAATGGCTCTCATAGCCACACGCACAGAAAAAGATGTTGACTATAAATCACGATATTTTTCAACAGATGACATTGGCTCATATACAGCTCATGATGTAACCCACGCAATATCTCACGCAACCTGTACAACAGCATATGACCTCAATGCGTCCGCTATTATCACTGTTACAAAATCGGGGCATACCGCAAGAATGTGCAGCAGATTTCGTGTTGATAAGCCTATTATCGCTTGTACCCCATCTGTAAATACATTCCGCCAACTTAGTATGTCTTGGGGCGTCACCCCTTTAATGGTGGATTTTAAAGATAATTATGAAGAACT
>JAVWQH010000009.1:0-58962 GCA_036635475.1 Oscillospiraceae bacterium
ATATTTGTTGCTTGTAATTCCTTGCCATTCTCGTCAACTGCTTTGAATGATACTTGTGCTTGTGGTTTTTTTGCAAACTTAGCAGTTAATTCAATATCTTTGTTAGGCATTACTGTTGTTGAATTTACTTTTCTTGTTCCTATGAACCAACCTTTAAATTCATAACCATCAGCTTTTGGAGTTGATAATAACTCTTCAATTTTTGCATCTTCAAGAATTTTTTCAATTGTAGGCATATTAGTAACATTGTTTACAGTTTCATTATTTTCGTCTAGTGTTTTGAAAGTAACTGCATATTCTTTATTTTTAACAGTACCACTAAACATAAGTCTGATCTCTGTTTCTGCTGTTACTTTAACCTCAGATAAATCAGATAAATTATTATTGTTATTTTGAACTCCAGTTGTTCTTGTTGTGTAAACTGTGCGGCCTCTATTAAGATTTTCATTTGTATGAACTGGTTCATAAATATTGTTTGCGCCAAGTTGATAGATATCTGCATATAGATAGCTAATACCTTCAACATCGTTTGTTTCTGCTAATTTAGCTAGATAATCAGCAGCAAGTTGTTCAAGTCTACTGTCTGTAAGTGTCTCGCCATTATATTCGTATATCAACTTTTCGTTTTTGTTTACTTGTTTAACAGGGGTGAAATCATTCATTGTAGATGATGGATTTTGATAAATGAAATAATACACCTTGATGTCCTTAGGCTCTATTACAACATTTTTTGTGAAATAAGGAACTAATGTTATACCGCCTGCGGGCATTGCGTCATCTGTCATTTTTGTTTCATTGCCATCAGCATCTTTAATGCCCCAACCGTCAAAGGTGTAGCCATCTATTGTTTCAAATGTTGGCAAAATTTTAAGAAGTTTTGTGCCCTCAGCAATCTTACCATTTGTAGCTACAAAATTTTCAGTTAATGCGTTAATTGCAGCAGTTGTATCTTTATCTTCATCTGCAATATATTTTGGTTGTTCAAACTTCACATTGCAAATATTGTCATCATTGAACACTACTCTTATCTCAACACGTTGAAGATTTTCAACATCTTTAATAACTGTTTCACCGATACTATTATATAAGTGTTCACATTCAGTATCATTTGAGTCTGTGGTGTAAAGAATGACAACTTGAGAATTTGCGCCTTCGCCAATTATTTCAACAATTTCTGTACGAATATATGTTAATCCTCTAACATTTTTTTTCGCATAAAAATCTTCTTCGCAAGCTGCTATAAGAAGATCTAAGTTGTTATTGTTTAAAATGTCTTCACCATATTGATATTTAAGTGCTTCGCCAGTTGTTACTTGTGGTACTGGTGGTGTATTTGCTGCAACTAGAGAGTTTGCTTCGTCAGCATTATTCCAATACCATACATTGACATCAACTTCTTTTCCAGTAACTACTGGTGGATTTACAACAGTTGGCAATGCTGTTATATATCCGTCAACGTGGATTTCTATGTTGCCATCTTTTCCTTCGTCAACAATTTTATACCAGGAAATTGTGCAATCAGCATAATTGTAGGTTTTTCCTTTGTATTCAAATGTTCCTTGGATAGTCTCAGGTTCTTCAATATAATTGTTATTAATAAACTTGTCGGTGTAGTCTATTAATCCGTAATGGTTGCCTACGTGTTTTATACCGTCGTCCCAGATGTTTAAATTTCCAACACCAACTTTAGTGTATGGCACATTTGTGGTGATTTCTGGAGTAGCAGTTCCCAAAGATTTTTCTGTAGGAGTTACAACAAAAAAGCCAGTAGTAATCGGGGCAACTTCTATATTATAAGTAAGTGTTTTAGTTTTAGTTGTAACAGTTAATACTGCACTTCCACGTTCTATAGGGCGTATTTTTAAACTTTTACCATTTTGTATTGGTTCCAATGTAACAATTCCACTTGGCTCTAATTGATAGCTAACACCATTTCTGTAGCTAACTGTTGCTGTTTCATTAATTGGAATTAAAATTTTTGTTGCTGTTGTTGCTGCGAGAGCAGCAGGGTCAGCATTTGGATCTGTTAGAGGTTGTGCCCCCTCTGTTAGAGGCTGTGCCCCCTCAGTTTTAGGTTGTGTTCCCTCTGTTTGAGGTTGTGTTCCCTCTGTTTGAGGTTGTGTTCCCTCTGTTAGAGTTTTCTCGCCCTCTGCTGGAGTTGTATTTTGTTCTTGAACTGTAACGTCTGGAGCTACAGTCACATCTCCGGCAAACGCATTAATAGGAACTGAACCGAGCATTATAACCATTGCTAATAAGAATGATACTATTTTTTTCATACTATTTCTCCTCCTAATTAAGATTTGTGTTTTTATATAACCTTTTTTTCCAGTGCCTCATCAATCATCTTGATGAGTTCCATTGTGCTTCTGAACATTTTCTTCTCTCCGGTTTCGACCCATTCAACTGAACCTTGCCAACTTGAATGTTGACGATATTTGACTTGAATGATGAAAGTGCCTTTTTCTCCGATTTGCGTTTCAAATATATCATCTGACATATATTTCTTAACCTCCTTTGCCACTTGAGGTTGTTCTGATGTGGACCTTAGTAAACTTCTTCTTTTCGTTGTTGGTTGAATCATACCATATTGGTCATAAAAATCATCGACACTGTCAATAAGCTGCATATAACTATTGATAACTACAGGTTCTTTGTTATACGGTGAAAACCATTTTCCTTGAGGTTCAATATGTATAACGTCATTGACAAGCATTATTATATTGTTCGCTCCGTTTGGAACATTGAAATTCAAACTCGATTGCACATATCTTACCCCCCTATTCACAGTTCACTTTATATTTTCATTATAACAACCAATAGTCACATATAGGTCACAAAACGATAGTTTTTAATATTATTTTTAAAATGTTTAACTTTAACATTTTATGTAATTAAATTGCGTATTAATGTTGAAGTTTTACGTCTTATTTCAATTTTTTATTTCATAATCATTAAATATGTGTTACAATATGGGTAATAAAATTATTAAACAAAAGTGGAGTGATAACATTGAACAAAAAAACCATCACAATCTCATTATTAGGCGATTTTTCTATCAGTTGTAATGATGTAACGGTTGCTTCTCAGGAGTTAAGTCCACAAATATGTTCATTTATCGCATATCTGGCAATTAATAGGAATTATAAATCATCAATAGACACAATAATTGAGTCTATTTGGACAAAAGAAATTTCAAACCCAATTTCCTCTATAAAAAATCTTGTGTATCGAATTAGAAAAACTCTGGAAAATAAAAATTTTTGTGTTGCAAAAGAGCTTATTATTTCCTCATCATCAACTTATATCCTCAATCCTGAATTTACATACATTATAGATTCGGAGATATTTGAGCAATGTTGTGATGATTTAAAATCAGCCTCAAGCGTTGAAAGCAAATTAGAAATATGCCAAAAAATTCTTGATACATATAAAGGAAAGTTTTTGTCAAATATGCCTCAAAAAGAATGGATTGTTCCAATTTCAACCAATTTGCAATCAAGATACTTAAATTCGATGTATACTTTTTTAAAGCTATTAAGCGAACAAGAAAAGTTTTCTGAAATTATAGAATTTGTAAAAATCATTATGACTATTGATAATTTGGACGAACAAATACATCAATATATGATTTATGCTTTTTACAAAACAGGTCAAATTAATAAGTCATTGACATACTATTCTCATATCAGAGAGCTTTTTCATCGTGAACTTGGAATTGAATTATCGGAGGAAACCCATAATTTATTTAAAAAGATTTGTGAATCATCTAAAACAAATGATATTGATATTATTTCATTTGAAAAAGAACTTAAAGAGGCAAGCGAAGAGTCCTCCCCATTATTCTGTGAACTGGAAATGTTCAAACAAGTTTATCGTTTTCTGGCACGTAGTGCAAAAAGAACATCAGTTTCAATATATTTAATTTTGATAACAATTGTGGGAGCTGATGACGAAAATATTAAAACAAATATAAGAGATAATGCTGTTGACCAACTCCAAGATTCAATACGCAGTTGTTTGAGAAACGGTGATGTTTTTACTCAACCCTCTCCCAATCAATTTGCAGTTATTCTTCCATATATCAATTTTGAAAACAGTGAAAATGTAATTTATCGCATTGAAAAACATTTTAAAAATAATTACCATTCCAAAAAAATCAGAATTTTACACAACAGTCAGCTTGTCAATGAAGATTAGTCAACTCAATATCAGAAAGGTAAATCAATATGGCAAAAGTATTCCAACATTTACTATATCTGTTATGCTCTTGTTTGATTTTGTTTACATCTTGTGGTCAAAATCAACAATTTGAGAAAACGCCCAAAAAAGTTGAGCCTGTTATTCAGTCATCGGCATCTGATACTTATGGCGCACGTTCAACTAAACCCATAGTTCTCCTGCCTATGGCAACTGGCGAAAACCAAAAAGTTTGCTCTTGTGCGATAATTGACTATTCAAATTGTTGCAAAGGTTATATAATGGCAAATTATAGTGGCAGTGTGAGCAAGGTTAAATTGCAAATAAAATGCCCTGATTCACTGACCTACACCTACACTCTTAATGGAGGTTGGGAAGTTTTTCCTCTCACTGGTGGAAATGGCAGCTATACTATAAATATTTATGAAAACATTTCCGGAAATGAATATTCAACAGCATTAAGTGCTGAAATCAGTGTTAATTTGGAAAATGAATTTCTCCCCTATCTTTATCCTAATCAATATGTTAATTTTAACAAAGACACAAAGTTAATCAAAAAAGGTGAAGAATTAGCAGAAAAAAGCTCATCTGACCTTGAACTTGTAGAGAAAGTTTATAACTACGTCATCGACACTCTTGAATATGATTATGAAAAAGCTGAAAATGTTAAATCAGGTTATACTCCAAAAGTTGATGAAATAATCGAACTCAAAAAAGGCATTTGTTTTGACTATAGTGCCATTATTGCAACAATTCTGCGAACTCAGTCAATCCCTACAAAAATGGAGTTTGGATATGCCGGCGAGATATATCATGCTTGGATAAGCATTTATATAAAGGATAAAGGTTGGATTGATGGTGTAATCCAATTTGACGGGAAAAATTGGAAGAGAATGGACCCGACATTCGCCGACACAGATAATAAAAGCAAAAAAATAATGAAATTTATTGAATCAGATTCAAATTATAAAACGAAGTACAGGTATTAAAAGGAGATAATCTCATGAATCAAAAACAACTTACATACAGAGAATTAGCAACTTTTTGCGACCAAACTGCTATGATTTTGAAATCAGGAATATCAATCTCCGAAGGACTTGATATAATGGCTTGTGATGCTCAAACTGATGATGGAAAACAAATACTTCTCTTGGCATCATCATGTATGAATAAAGGCGACAGGCTTTCGGAGGCATTAAAAAATTGCATTGTTTTCCCTCAATATATGATTGATATGACTTTTATCGGCGAAACAACCGGTCATCTTGATGATGTTATGGATTCTCTCTCAAAATTTTACGCAAAGGAAGATTCCACTAATAATAATATCAGAAGTGCCATTCGCTACCCACTTATTATGATTACTATGATGGTTATTGTTATTCTTGTGCTGATGATAAAGGTTTTGCCCGTATTTAATCAAGTGTTTATGCAACTTGGAAGTGAAATAACAGGTATCACAAAGGGAATTATGAACACAGGTGCTATGATTTCAAGATATTCACTGATTTTTGTTGGAATTATTGCTGTGGTAGCAATATTTTCAGTGTATTGTTTGAAAACTCAGCATGGCAAAAAACTTGCAAAAAAAATCTGCAATAATTTCTTTGTAACTAAAAATTTGTTTAAACAAATAGCTGCATCACGTTTTGCTGATGGTATGTCAATGACACTTTCCAGTGGACTGGACACAGAAAAAAGTCTTGAAATGGTTGAAAGACTGGTTGACCACCCAGAATACATAAAAAAAATTCAACACTGCAAAGAACTTGTTGCAGATGGAGAAAATTTAGGCGACGCATTAGTTCACTCACAAATTTTTTCTGGTATGTATGGAAGAATGGTTTCTATGGGATTTAAAACAGGTAATGCCGACGAAATTATGAACAAAATCTCCATTGAATATGCTGAAGAAATCGAAGACTCCATCAACGAAAAAGTTTCATTAATTGAGCCGACTCTTGTTTCTGTTTTTTCTATAATTGTTGGATTTATTTTATTGTCAGTAATGTTGCCATTGATGGGAATAATGTCATCTATTGGATAAAAAGGAGCATATATTTATGGTCTGTAACAGATTTAAAAAAGAAACTGATAATTCACGTACAATAATTAATTTTCTTATGCCTATTTTAAGCATTGTTTTGCTGATATTGGGTTTGTTTTGGGGAGTTGACAACATAAGCCAAACTACCCAAAAAGAGAAAATCAAAAGTTTGGAACAAGCAATAAGAAGAAGTGCTGTTCATTGCTATGCAACTCAAGGAGAATACCCCGAAAGTATCGAATATTTGCAAGAACACTACGGTATAACCTATGATTCAGAAAAATTTCTTGTAGATTATCAAGTTTTTGCATCAAATATTATGCCAGAAATAACCATTGTTGAAATCAACAAACAATAGGAGCAAATTATGAAAAAAACGTCACATTCTGTATTGGATATATTTTTTACATTAGCACTTTTTTGTGTGTTTTCTGCATCAGCACTTGTTGTTGTTATAATTGGAGCTGACGTGTATCGCAAAACAACTAAATCTATGGAAGAAAATTTCAATATATTAACCGCAACATCATATATAACTCAAAAACTGCACCAAAATGACGTTGAAAATGCTGTTTCAATTGGAGAAATCGAGGATATACCCGCCCTTATTATTACTCAAAATAATGATGGCACTTCTTTTTGCACCTATATATATGAATATAACGGCAATTTACAAGAACAACTTGTAATTGACAGCACTGTTCCTTCCCTTAGCGGTGGACAGCCAATTGTTGCGATTAATTCCATTGACATAGTTCCCATTAACGATAAAGCTTTGCAAATGGAAATAGTTGATGCACAAAACTCCAAACGAACAATGCTGATATCCTTTCATTGCTCTCAAAAAGTTGGTGAAAAAAATGACTAGACAATCATCTAAAAGTACTTTATTTTTGTTGGAACTGGTATTTGCAATTATGTTTTTTGCTATTTCATCTGCATTTTGCGTTCAAATATTTGTTAAAGCTCATTTTTTAACAGCAGAATCTAAAAATATTAATATGGCAATCAATTTTACTCAAAATATTTCCACCTGTTTGAAAAATAATAATGGCTCAACTCAATACTTGGAAAGCTTCCTTGGAACTGAAATTAATGAGGAAACAACTGTTTATTTAAACAATGATTTTGCCATAACTAATGAAGAAAACTATAAATATATTCTTGAAATAACTAAATCAGATAGTTTCCTTGTGACAATCAAAATATCTGATTGCAAAAACAATAATATTTTGACTCAAGATATTTACACCCACAAACAACTTATAAGAAAGGGTGATAAGCTTGATTAAATATTCAAATAATAAGCGCTCATCTTCACTTGGTGTTGGCTCATCATCAATTTTGATAATATTTGTCCTCCTGTGCATTGTTACATTTGCAATTTTGTCATTAGTCAGTGCCAACGCCGACAAAACTCTTGCAGAAAAAAACTTTTTATATGCTCAAAGTTATTTTGTTGCGGAAAACAAAGCTGAAAAAAATCTTACATTAATTGATACTACACTTTCAGATGTTTTTGAAAAAGCAAATAATGAAAAAAGCTATTTCTCATTGGCAAAAAAAAGCCTTGCCGATATTGAAGGAATTACTGTAATTGAAGATGAAAATTTGTACGTTGATTATTCATTTGACTTAAATCCTAAGCAGAAACTTGTTGTTAATTTACAAATAATTTTTCCATTGGAAAACAACGGAACTTATAAAATATTGAAATGGCAAGTACAAAAATCATCATCTTGGCAACCGCAAGAAGAAATCAACATTCTCAAATAAACACCGCAATTTACCTTAAAAATTGATAATTGGAGAAAAAAATGAACATCAAAGACCTTCTTTCAGATGCTGTTTCTATGGGGGCTTCTGATATTTTCATCGTTGCAGGACGTCCGATTGCTTTTGCCATTAATAATGTAATAACTGATATGGCAACAGAAAAATTAATGCCCGATGACACAGAAAACCTAATAAAACAGATTTATTCTATGTGTCCAAACTACAATATGGATAATCTATTGAAAATCGGCAATGAAGATTTTGCATTTGCTATTGCAGGAATATCAAGATTCAGAGTCAGCACATATATGCAAAGAAACAGCTATGCTGCCGTTATTCGTGCAATTTCATTTGAGATGCCCGACCCAAATCAGCTGCAAATTCCTGAAACAATTCTTTCTTTAGCCGATTGTAAAAAGGGACTTGTTTTGGTTACAGGCCCTGCCGGAAGTGGAAAATCAACAACACTTGCTTGTATGATTGACCGCATTAACACTAATCATTCGGGGCATATAATTACCCTTGAAGACCCTCTTGAATATCTTCATAAACACAAAAAAAGCATAGTTAGTCAAAGAGAAATCTTTATTGACTGCCCAAGCTATATTTCCGCACTTAAATCTGCTTTACGTCAAAAACCAGATGTTATTTTGCTTGGAGAAATGAGAGATTTGGACACTATTTCCGTTGCTATGACAGCGGCTGAAACAGGACATCTTATCCTATCCAGTCTTCACACAATCGGTGCTGCAAACACCATTGACAGAATTTTGGACGTTTTCCCTTCTGACCAACAGCGACAAATTGCCGTTCAACTTGCAATGATACTTCAAGCTGTTGTTTCTCAGCAATTACTGCCGACAGTTAATGGGAAGCTCGTACCGGTTTTTGAAGTAATGACTGTGAACTCCGCCGTCAGAAATATGATTAGAGAAAATAAAATTCATCAGCTTGATAATGTTATTGCATCGTCTGCCGCTGATGATATGTTCAGTATGGATTCAAGCATATTGAAACTTTATAAGCAAGGAATAATCAGCAAATCCACAGCTTTAATTTATGCAGCAAATCAAGAAACATTATCAAGAAAATTATAGTTCACTTTAAATATTTTATTTTAAAAAAGAAGTTTTAATCTCCTTAAATTGGTGATTAGAACTTCTTTTAATTTATGATATCAATAAAAAATCGACAAACACTGAAACTAAACTCAGTATTTGTCGCTTAATTAATTATTAGTTTAATAATTAAAATTATATTTTTTAATTTCTTCTATGAAAATTTCAGCTTGTCTTGTGAGAGGTCTGTTTTTTCTTGTTACGATGTAAAAAGGTCTTTCCATTTTTTCTTCAAACTCAAAGCTAAGCAATTTTCCAAAAGAAACAAAATCGCTCACAGCACATTTTGATACAACAGAAATTCCCATACCGTTCTTGACGGATTGTATAACGCCCTCGGTACTCTCCATTTGGGTTATAACTTTTAATTCCTTTGTATTAACTCCATATTTCAACAAAGTTGATTCCATTTCGCTTCTTGTACCTGAGCCTTTTTCTCTTGAAATAAATGGATACTTGAATAATATAGATAGCAATTCTGGGGTAGTAATATTTTTAAATTCCTCTGAATTTGGGGTAATGAGAACCAATTCGTCCATAACAAAGGGTTGAAAATCACAAGTACTCTTATCAATTTTTGTACCGCAAATTCCAACTTCAACTTGCATATTTTCAACTCTTTCAACAACACCATTACTATCAAGTTGATTAATTGAAACAAAAATATTAGGGTATTCATTTGTTATTTGAGGCAATACCTCCGGAATTATATATTGAGCGGGTACAGTTGAAGACGCAATTTCTAATGAACCACAAACTTTATCGGAATATTTTTTTATTTCTTCAATGGATTTATCTCTCAATTTCAAAATTTGCATTGCATGTCCATAAAAAATTTTTCCAGCTTCTGTTGGGAAAATTCCTTTCGGTGCACGCACAATCAGTGGAACTCCAAGCTCATCTTCTAATGAGCCAATATGTACGCTGACTGTTGGTTGAGAAATGAAAATAGCTTCTGCTGCCTTAGAAAAACTTCTATATTTAATAACATAAACAAATGCTTCTAGCTGTCTAAAATTCATATCAATACCCTTTCCGTTTGCTTTATTCGATTAAAAATTACCTAACTTACTATATATTATATCAATACCACTTACCAAAATCAAGAGAAAAACAGAAAAAGCTTAAATAAAAAATATATAAATACAAATTTTCATTTATAAACACTATATATTTTTATTTACTTTCCCCCTCTAATCTTTGTGTCATTATTAGCACTTCCCGAATAGTATATGGTAGACATTGATTGTCTGTGGAATATTAAATTGATAAGATAAGCGGTGAAAATGTTATGGGAAATTTGCGTTCAGAAGAAATGATGGAAGTCATAAATAGTGGAAGATTTTGTCGAGTTGCTATGTGTATGAATCAAAGAGCATATGTTTTTCCTATGTGCTATAAAACTGAGTGTATTGAAAATTCTCTTTATATCAAACTTACTAGCATATGTTCTGACGAATCAGTTGAATTACCTCTCGATAATCCCCTTATCACAATTGAATTTGAATTTATAGGAGGGGATTATATCTATACAGTGAATTTAGAAGGTCTTATTACCAAAATCTGTGTAGATGATAATTCAAAATATAATATCTTAGTTAAACCTTTGGAGTTAAATGGAAGATATTTTAAAAATTGCGAATGTATGATTTAAAATTAAAGAAGGATAGGTGAATTATATGTCTTGCAGATGTAATATTTCAACTAAAGTTTATGACTGTAGCAGTTGCTCATCTAGCAATGCAAGTATAATGGATTTTCTTAATTGCGATTCTTGCTGTTATTCAGCAGAAGATATAATTGCAATGCTTCCACAAGGTCAATGTTGTAATAACGGCTGCAATAATAGTTGCCATAACGGCTGTAATAATGGCTGTAATAACGGCTGTAATAACGGCTCAAATAATGGCTGTTGCAGACCTAGATATTGTAGACCTTGCTGCTGCTGTTGCTGTTGTTGCTGTAAATGTCCACGCAATCATTGCTGCCAAGAAAATGAGAATACATGCGGTTTCAATGATGACTGCGGATATTTTGAAAATTGCAACCGTTGCCCAAGATAATCTCAAAAAATTTTAATTTCCAAAACAGCTACTAAACATTTAGTGATTATCTTGTTTAAAATCCAGAATAAATTTTAGGACCTCGCTGAATTTGCGAGGTCCTTGTTAATTATATGTCTATTTTTTCCCAACCAATATCAATTAAATCTCCATCATTGAGCGGAGTTGTGTAGCTTGCATTTTCGCCATTAAGCTTAATGGAAACATTACCTTGTGGGTTTTTTAAATCAATATCTGCAAATGCTGTTGCCTCAGCAAAAAGAGGCATTGCCCCATTTCTTCCAACAGGCATTTTTTGCTGAAATCCATTTATAATAACTGATATTGAATTGCGTTCGCCCATCATTTTTGAGCTAAGTTCATCTTTTTCCTCTTCATTTTTAGGCTGTGTAACTTCGGGCTGGATAAATATTTTTTCAGCTTGCTTTTTTTTACAAGTCAAAACATCTCCATTTTGTAGCTTGTACATAAGTCCGACTTTTTCCTCTGATTTGTAAAAATCATTATCAGAAACAGAAATATGAGCAAAAACAGCAGCATCAAAAACGGTTTTTATCGTTGTTGTTTTGATAATATCATAATTTTTAATTATATAATCAAATGTTGCATTTTCGCCGTTTACTGTTGCAAAAGTTTTTAGCGGAATAATATTATGTTCAAGTATTGCCTCCCCTTCACCATGGGAATTGACAATATCATTTATCGTTATATTAGCATTTTCGCCGTTTTCACCATATGTAACCTCGATTTTGTCGCCGGTTTTAACTTCAGTCCTTATATTTGCCTCTTGTGAATTGACAAGTATTTTTCCGTGAACCGACATTCCGCCATATTGTGTTATCTTTTTTCCGTCCAATTCATAGATAAGACTTCTTCCGCTTAACCCAATCAATTGCTTAGATTTTATTCCTCCAAGAGATAAAACGTCGCTGACTGTAACTGCATCTTTGTCAAAAATTCTAATTCGTTCGCCGTTTAATGTAACAGAATAAAAATCAAAACTCTCTTTTCCAATTGCAGTTAATGCAATACCGATAGGTGTTACATATTGAGGATTATTGAGATTTTCCAAATCTCCCTTAACATTTTTTAAGTAGTTATTGCTCTTTATTGCAACCCTGTTTTTATCCATTTTCAGCCTGTCGGCAATACAATTTGAAATGTTGGGAATAAGACTTCCTCCACCTGCCAAAAAAATTGCAGTTGGTGCAGTCTTGTTTATTTCAATAATTTTTTGGCATATAGTTTCAACTAAACTATCCAGAGAACTGGACAAAGCCCCGAATACTTCATCATAGGTTTTTTCATAGGAAAATCCCAATATGTCTGTAAAATGGAACTTTTCTGTATTATTTGAAAGGGATATTTTTATTTTTTCTGCTGTTTGGAAATCCACCAAGAAAGTTTTAATCAGTGATTCAGTAATTTCATCGCCTGCTATAGTTGCCATTTCATAAGAAACAACTGTGCCGTCCCTTGATATTGCAATATCGGAAGTACCTGCACCTATATCAACTAATGCTAAATTTAACATTCTAAGTTCTTCCGGAATTAACGCATTAATTGCTGCAATTGGCTCTAGCGTTATTGTTTTTGCCTTTAAATCAGCCTCATTCATTGCAGTATATAAGCTTTCAACAACCGTACTTGGCAAAAACGCAGCAATTATTTCAATTCTCACATTTTCGCCTTTATGACCAACTAAATTTGTAATCGGATACTTGTCCAATGTTTGTGTAACAACACTATGTCCAACACAATAAAAATCTTTTTTGTCCAGTGAACTGTCTTCAATTGTTTTTAATGCCCCTTGAACAGCTTCCATTTCAAGTGACGAGATTAGTTCCTTAGTTATTGGAATTGTGGAGTCAATTTTTCTTTCACAAAAGCTGTTTTCTGTTATTAAAGCTCGACCTGCTGCTGCAATTGAAACTTCTTTTAATTGCAAATTATTTCGTTCTTCAAGCTTTTTCTTAACATTTAAAACGACTGCGGAAACCATACCTATATCCTGAATTTGACCGTCTACCATACATCTGTGAGAATGGTTTTGTATCTCGCTGTCAATAACATTAAAAAATTCTCCGTCAAAATATCCAATTAAACCGATAACTGACCTTGTACCAATATCCAATGCAAATACAATATCTTTTTCACTTAAATCTGGAATAATAGCATTCTCCACTGCCTTAATTTTCATAACAGGAGTTATTTTTATAGCCATAATCTCTACCACCAATCTTTATTAAAATAAAGTGTGACTAAAATCTTCATTTTGTACCATTATGTAAATTATTATACCATTTTAGCAGAAAAAAATCAAAGCAATATTAAAATTGCCTTGATTTTATCATAAATTTCTTAAGATTTAATTTTAAGGGTACGAATTGCGTTTAAAATAGCTAAAATTGAGACTCCAACATCGGCAAAAACTGCTGTCCACATTGTTGCTTCACCCATTGCGCCCAAAATCATTACAATTATTTTAACCCCTAATGCAAAATAAATATTCTGATATACAATTTGCATAGTTTTTCTTGATATTTTAACAGCTTGAGCAATTTTTGATGGTTCATCAGTCATAATGACAATATCCGCAGCTTCTATTGCAGCATCTGAGCCAATTCCGCCCATAGCAATCCCGATATCCGCTCTTGCTAAAACAGGTGCATCATTTATTCCATCGCCGACAAATGCAACTTTCTTATTCTTTCCACTTTTTGAAAGGAGGCTCTCAAATAAATCCACCTTATCTTTTGGCATCAGTTTTCCGTATGCTAAATCAGCATTAATCTCTTCCTTTACTCTTTCAACAGCATTTTCATTATCCCCCGACAATATAACGGTTTTACTTATTCCGAGCTTTTTTAAATTGGATATAGCGATTTTTGCATCATCTTTTATCTTATCTAAAAGTGTTATTGCTCCAATATATTCGCCGTCACAGGCAACAAAAATAGCCGTTGATGTTGGAATATAATCAGGATTTGCACCTTGTTCGGACATCAAAATTTTATTTCCAACTGCAATAAGTCTGCCATCTATTATCGCCGTTACACCTTTTCCTGCATAATCTTTTGTTTCAACCACTTCGCTTTTGTCCTTGCTTATATCATAAGCTGACAATATTGACTTTGCGATTGGGTGTACTGAACTTTTTTGAGCCAACGCCGCCAATCTCAAAAGTTCATTTTTGCTTATATTTTTAGGAATTATCTCGTCTATGCTGAACTCGCCTTTTGTGAGTGTTCCTGTTTTGTCAAAAACGATTGTATCAACTTTTGCTAAACTTTCAAGATAATTCCCGCCTTTAACCAATATTCCTGATGCTGATGCACCGCCTATTCCACCAAAAAAGCTCAAAGGCACTGAAATTACCAATGCACATGGACAGGAAATTACCAAAAATACCAATGCTCTGTAAAACCATTCCGAGAAAATCTCTCCCGATATCAAAATCGGCGGAATTACTGCAATCAAAATTGCTATTAAAACAACTGCCGGTGTATAATATTTTGCAAATTTTGTGATGAACTTTTCTGTTGTGGATTTCTTTGTTGCTGATTCTTCAACCAATTCCAAAATTTTTGATACTGTTGAATTTTTATATTCATTTTTGACTTTTGCTACAATTCTACCGCCAATATTTATCGTTCCGCTTTGTATTTCATCATCAATTTTAACATCTCTTGGCAAGCTTTCTCCTGTTATCGCTGATGTGTCAATTGAGGACATACCCTCGATTATCACGCAATCAAGAGGAACTTTTTCCCCTGTTTTTATTGCAATTATATCCCCCACTTGGACAATATTCGGGTCAACAGAGTTTTCTGTTCCGTCTTTAATCAAATTAGCGTGGTCTGGTTTGATGTTCATAAGTTCGGATATGGATTTCCTTGATTTGTCCACTGCCCAATCTTGGAAAAGTTCTCCCACTTGATAAAACAGCATAACTGCAATACCTTCGGGATATTCCCCGATTATAAATGCACCGATTGTTGCAATTGCCATCAAAAAGTTTTCGTCAAAAACTTGACCTTTTAATATATTTTTGCCTGCACTTAAAAGTACATCTCCGCCTGCAATTATATAGCTTGCAAAAAATATTATGAATTTTCCGATGGTTTCATCTGGTGCAAAAAAGCCTCCCATCAGCAAAAGAAAAGCAAAAATCAAACGTTTTATTTTGAATGAATTTGTGTTTTCACTTTGAGTATGGTTGTGCGTTTCAATTAAATTATCATCACAATGTAAATCCTCGCAACTATCGTGATTATGACTGCAACCGCAGCTTTCCTCATTGCAACGGCTCTGGCCTTCAATATCTTGGCTATGCTCTTTGGAAATTTCGTTAAGTTTTACATTGTGTTTTTCTGCAAGCTTAAAAACTTTTTCAATTGTATCAGAATTTTCCTGTGAAATTGCAATGCTCAACCTTTTTGTCATAAAAGTTAGTGCAACACTTTCAATATTCTCGATTTTTTCAATTTCACGTTCAAGCTTTGCCCCACAATTTGCACAGTCTAAATTTTCAACCGCATATATTTTTCTAATACTCATAAAATTCTCCTATTCATTTATATGTTCAAACCCTTGGTCAATTATAGTTTTGATATGGCTGTCTGCAAGAGAATAATAAACAATTCTGCCTTCACGTCTGAACTTCACAAGCTTTGCCTGCTTTAACAAACGAAGCTGGTGGGAAACGGCTGATTGGCTCACCGAAAGAATTTCTGCAATATGAAATACACACATTTCAGATTCAAAAAGAACAAATAATATCTTCATTCTTGTTGAATCAGCAAAAATTTTGAAAAGCTCCGCTAAATCATATATCATTTCATCTTTGGGCAAAAGTGCCTTGATTGCGTTTGTATCGCAGATATTATCAGTTGGGGTATTAATATTTTCGTTCATTTTTATCTTCCTTTCAATATATGAACAACTGCTCATACGTTCATTATATCAATCTTTCGCTGTTTGTCAATAGAAAAACAAAAATAGCCATAAGCTTGCATTTTCCAATTATATTAATCAATGGTTTTCAACTTAACTACAAAGAAAAATACACCCTTATTTCTATCGGTTAAACTGCCGATTAAAAATAAAAGTGCATTTTTATTAAAATTTGAATGGTAACCTAAAAATTATTATAGTACATACAAAACCACAATCAGATAATGGAATAAGCTGCCCAGCAACACAAAAACGTGGAACAACTCGTGAAACCCGAATGTTTTTGATATATTAGGTTTTTTAATTGCATAGATAACTCCACCGATTGTATAGGAAATTCCTCCCAAAACTAGTAGAACTATTCCACTCATAGCCATAGATTTTATGGCTGTCATATCGAAAACAATAGACCAGCCCATTAAAATATAAAGTGCTGTTGAAAGCCATCTTGGGGCATTAAACCAACAAAGTTTGATTGTTATTCCAACTATTGCTGCTGCCCAGATTATTGATGTGAAAATAAGTCCACGTGGATATGGCAAATATGTCATAAGTAAAGGTGTGTATGTTCCTGCAATTAGCACATATATCATAGAATGGTCAAGTTTTCTGAGGATTTTTATTGTTTTGTCTGAACTATGGCTCCAATGGTAAATTGTGCTGGCAGAATAAAGTCCAATCAATGACATTCCAAAAATAACTGATGATATTAACTTCACATTTGAACCCTGCAACGCCAAAAAGCCTTCAATCACTATAAAAATAGTTCCGATTACTGACAAAATCAAACCGCCAAAATGCGTATATGCACTTATTGGCTCTCTGGGTAACTGTAGATGCTTATTCATTCATTATACACTCCTTAATTTATTACATAGTATTAATAACTATATTATGATATTATTATAACCCCTTTATATAATTAAATCAATAGCATATTGCATTTTTCATAAAAATATATTATAATTAACTAAATTGATAGTTGGAGATGGTATTTGATGAAACTTAATGAGAACGAAATTGTTAGAGATATAACCCTTGAAGATATCCCCGAAATTGAATTATACGTTGACCAAATCATAACCTTGCTTAATCAGTACACTCTTGACAAAGAAAAATATCTGACAAAAGCCATGATTAATAACTACTCAAAAGCAAAAATTATTGAGAAAATTAAGGGCAGAAAATATTCAAAAGCACATATTATTATTATTGCAATTATAAATAGATTGAAACAAACCCTTACTATTAATGAAATTAAATTGCTGATGGATAAGGTTAATCTGAATATTTTGGATAAAGATGAAGCATATATTCTTGCCATTATTGAAAAAATATACCAATCATATACGGATATTTTCTCCCAGTCATACAATGATTCTGAAAAATTAGACGACCTTTTACTCAACGCTTCAAAAGAAAACTCAAGAGGTGAATATCTCTTGATAGAGGCACTTTGCCTTTCTGCTTTGTCACAAAGTTATCAGCAAAAAGTCAAAAACAGCATATCTACTGAGATAATCCATAAATAATTTAACTATTAAAAATGCGTACCGACAAAAAATCGGCACGCATTTTTTAATCATTTGACACTTTTTGTACTGTACATACAAATTGAAGCTGTTGAGTTTTGCGATTTTATCATCTTGGGCAACCATCTGCGGTGCAACGTTTTTTCCAACCCAATGCAATGGAGAATACTGCAACAAATAAAAGCACCATTAAAATCACCAAAACTGCAAGATAACTTTTTGTTAAATCGTAAATAAAACCATACACAGGAATTAACAAAATTGATGCAAGGGGCGCTCCCATTGAAACTTTAGCATATATTTTTTCGTAATCTTTTTGACCGTAAAATATGATAGTTAAAATAGGTGCTAAAACCATAATTCCCGAGCTAATCAATCCATGCAAAAAAGTTGCAATATAGAAAATCACAAAGTTAGTTGAACTGAACATTAACCCAACAACAGCCAAAATTCCAACGCATATCATACCATAACAGGTTTTGAGTCCGCCTATTTTATCACTTATAAACCCAATTAAAATTGAACCTATTGCACTTCCGATTGATGCAAGAGCAAGTCCTGTTCCTATTTGTTGCAAGGAATATCCCAAAACAGAACCATATGTTGCAATATGTTGTGAAAAAACGCCCACACCTGTAATGCAAATCATAAATAACAATATAAGGTAAAATGATGCTGAGGAAATAGCGGTTTTCTCTGAAATCTGTATTGTGTCAGCAGATTTTGCACCATTTTGAGGCGATTTTACTTCATCTGCGCCAAAAGCTTTAAGTTTGTAGTCTTTTGGGTGACTACGCAAAAAGAGAATACTCGCCACAACTACAACAACAAAAGTTACACCGCCAATGAAATAATAAGCATAACGCCAACCGTTTTTTGCAATAATATTTGAGGCTAACGGCTGCAATACTGCCCCGAAAAGTCCCACAAAAGCCATTTGTATTCCCATCATCAAACCTGCATTTTTGGCAAACCATCTATTAATTAATATCGGGCCTAATAAATTCACAAGAATTGTTGCACCCATTGCGTGAGGAATTGCGAGAAAATACCAACCATAAACGTTGTTCATAAATCCAAAAGCAGCAAATGAAAATGTCTGAAGTGCTGCACCAATAATAGCCATTATTCTGATGTTGTAGCGATTGATTAGCTTTCCTGCAAAGGGCAGCCATATGACCATTACGACTGATGTAATGCTAAAATAAAGCGACAAATTTCCTATGCCTATGCCAAGTTCAGTGGATACCGGCGACAAAAACAAACCAGATGTCATATTAATTCCCCCACCGGCAAAACCTCTTATCAGAATAACTCCAAGAAGAACAAGCCAGGCGGGGTGCAGCTTTTTTTTATTCATAGATAAGCCTTCCCTCTCAACAGCAACCGATAATTTGCTCTGCCTATGAGAATTAAAATAGTATATAGCGGTTAAATTTCAGTTTGCTGCGAACTCCACATTGCTAATCCACAGCAAAAGATACAACAAAAAATTTGCGTTTATTTTAAATTTTTCCCACAAGGTCAATGTTAGGGAATAATGTTTTTGCCCCAGGTTTCCATCTTGCAGGACAAACTTGATCGCCATGTTCGGCAACAAACTGTGCCGCTTGAACTTTTCTTAGAAGTTCTTGTGAATCTCTGCCTATACTATTATCGTTAATTTCGCAAGCTTTTATAATACAGTCCGGATTTATAATAAATGTTCCTCGAAGTGCAAGACCTTCCTCTTCAATCATAACATCAAACATACGTGAAAGTGTTCCTGTTGGGTCGGCTAGCATAGGATATTTTATTGCTTTCATTGTTTCAGAGGTGTCAACCCATGCCTTATGCACAAAATGGGTATCCGTTGAAACTGAATATATTTCGCAGTTAATTTTTTTAAATTCATCATAACAATCAGCTAAATCTTTTAATTCTGTGGGACACACAAATGTAAAATCTGCTGGATAAAAAACTAAAGCTGACCAATGACCTTTGAAGTTTTCATTAGTAATCTCGTGAAATTCGTTGTTTTGATATGCTTGAACTTTAAATTCCCCAATATTTTTTCCTATTAATGGCATAATAATTCTCCTTAAATTTTTATTTGTAATGGTATTATTCCCAAAACAAATTAGTTTAAACCTAAAAGCTCAGCACATAATTTTGTTGAAATTGTGCAAGCTAATTGCTACTGATATAAATATTTTGGAGGATTTTTATGAAAAAATTAGAGGGTAAAATTGCTTTAGTAACATCAGCTACAAAAGGAATTGGACTAGCTTGTGCTTTAAGCTTAGCAGAAAATGGTGCGAAAGTTTTTATGGCTGTGCGCCGAGTTGAAGATACACAAAAAATTTGTGATAAATATAGTGCAAGCGGTTTTCAAATGGAACCTGTCTATTTTGATGCCACTATCATTGAAAGCTACGGGAAAATGGTGGAGCAAATTATTGAAAAAGCTAAGAAAATTGATATAGTGGTAAATAATTTTGGCATTGGCAAACCCGCTCAAGATTTGAACTTGGTTAAAGGAAGTGAGGAAGCTTTTTTTGACACGATTAATCAAAATCTTGGCTCTGTATATCGAATATCAAAATTAGTTGTTCCTTATATGATTGAAAATGGCGGTGGAAGTATTGTCAATATTTCTTCAATCGGCGGCATAATTCCTGATGTTACACGAATTGGATATGGCGTTTCCAAAGCCGCTGTCAACAATATTACTCAACAAATTGCAATGCAATATGCTAAAAATAATATTAGGTGCAATGCTGTTCTTCCAGGGCTTACTGCCACAGATGCCGCAATGGACAATATGCCGAAAGAATTTATTGAATCATTTCTCGCTCATGTTCCTCTAAATCGTATCGGAAAACCCGAGGACATTGCAAATGCTGTTTTGTTCTTTTCAAGCGATGAATCCTCATATATTACAGGTCACCTTTTAGATGTTGGCGGAGGATATGGCATTGGCACACCTCAATATGGCGAATTTTCAAAAGCGAATAAGTCATAATTTTTTATTTTTTACAATATCTCTTTCCATACAAAAAGTTGCAGTCAACAATTTTAGTAATTATTGACTGCAACTTTTTTTGAGGATTAATCGCTGTTTTTATTAATAATAATTTTGAAAATTTAATAATATCTAAAATAATATCAAATTAATGATTCATTTAATGCCATCAATGAATCATATTCTTTTTTGAATTTTGATTTTAAAGTAAGAAATGCAACATCAAAATCAGGGGCACGAGTAAGCATATTATGGGTATCGCTGCCAAAAACAACAGGATATCCGTTTTTAACAAGGTCTTGTACAAATTTTATACTTTTTCTTTCCAGAAAAGCTTCATTGTTAATTTGAATAACTGCTCCACTAATTGAACAAATCTGTTCAATTTCTTTAGGTGAATAACTGCCCAAATATCTATTGAGGTGCGCTATCATTGGAATTACATTAAACTGATATTGTATATTGCAAATTTCTTCCATTATCCAAGGTCTGAATGGTGACCAAGGAAGTTCCAATAGCAAGTATTGATCCGCACCAACAGAGAGTTTTTCCAGTCCTTCTTGAGAACTAAGACCTTTATTCAGATAAATTTCAGCACCCATTATCACAGGAATAGGTGGATTATTTCTTTGCAATGTATCAAATGCAATTTGTCTGCGTTCTAAAAAAGATTGGAATGATTCATTATGACTATAAAAATGAGGAGTTGCAACTATTCTTTCAATACCTTGCTCTCTCAGCTTATTTATAATATTTAATGATTCTGTGACATTTTTTGCACCATCATCAATTCCCGGTAGTAAATGACTATGGTAATCCGTTAACATATGCCCTCCCACCTCTTAAAAAATTTTATTTGTATTCGTATTTTTCCTTGTATTTATAATTTCCATATTTGAATGTTGAATGTTTCAAATCAGTGACAATAATACCCAAAATATCAGAACCCGCAAATTCAATGCTGGTAACCGCTTTTGATAATTCATCATATGTGCTTTGTTCAGAACGGCTGATTAATACAATTCCGGCTGATTTTCCAGCTAAAGTCATAGCATCAGTAACAATATTAATCGGTGGTGTATCTATAAATATATAGTCATATTCCAGTTGAAGTTTTTTAAGCAAAATTCTCATATTCTCCGAGCTTAAAAGTTCCGATGGGTTTGGAGGAAGTGGTCCTGAACAAATTAAGTCAAGATTTTCTGAAATGTCTTTTTGTAAGCACTTTTCAAATGTATCAAAACCTACTAATAATGTTGAAAGACCTCTGCTGTTATTTCGTTTAAAAATCTTATACTGTGTTGGTTTTCTTAAATCTGCATCAATTAAAAGCACTTTCGCTTCTGTTTGTGCCATTGCAATAGCAAGGTTTGAACAGGTTGTAGATTTTCCTTCGCCGGGCATAGCACTTGAAAAAACAACAATATTGTTCTTTTGTGTTGCAAGGGAAAATAATAAATTAGTACGTATAGTTTTATATGCCTCAGCAATATGGAATGGTGTCTGTGAATTTAACTTACAATTTACATCAGTTGTGTTTTTTCGTTTTATCATAGTAGCCATATCCTTCCTTAGTCTGTGTTGTAAATCCGGGAACTTCACCGAGAATTGGAATGTTGAAACGTTTTTTTAGTCCCTCTTCATCTTTAATACGGTTGTCCATTAAGTAAATCAATAAAATTACACCTGTAGAAATTATGCCGCCTAACAAAAATCCTATTATAGTATTTTGAGCAACATTTGGTGAAGACTTTTTATCTGCCGGTTTTGCCATTCCTATTACTTCAACAGAACCCGCTTTTACAACTCGTGTTAATATAGGAGGTGAGATTTGCGTCATAATTGTACAAATTTGGGCTGAAAGATTTGCATCTTTGGTTTCCGCTTGAATTTGTAAAACTTCAGTATTATTAATTGAAGTCATTCTAATACATTCACGCAAAACATTTGGTCGAAGCACTTTCTCGCCATTCACATCTGAAAATGGTAATAAACGTTCTAACGCTTCTGCATCACATTCAGCGATAAGACGGTCAGCTAATTTTTGCATAACTTCATCATCTTGTAATATTACAATATATGTATTAACAAGCTTTTGTGAGGCTGTAATATCATTGATATTAACAGCATTATTTGTTGCACTATCTGAACTGTTATTTACATACAAAGAAACGGAGGAAGTGTATTTTGGCGAAATAATAAATTTTGATATAGAAAACACAAGAACTGCTGAAAGCATACATGAGATAACAATTATAAGCCATTTGTGTAGAAAGAGTATAACAATTTCTTTTAAATCTAAGGTAGTTTGCATAATTAATCCTCAACTTTATGATAAAAATTCTTCCATATCTACAAGAACAGGTGCTCCATCAGGAAGATCTTCCGGTGATTGTACCATTGATTCTGAATTTGATTCCTCAGATAATTCAGTATCACTTGAAGATGACATAGCAGGATCGTTTGGTTCATCAATCGGTTCTTCAATTGTTTCTTCTTCAGTATTCACAACTGAATTTTCCGTTGCTTCCGATTTATCATCTTCCAATTCATCAAGATAAATTGTGTAAAAAGGTTGGTCAAAAATAAACATATATGGCACAACACCATGATGGTCAAGTGATAGTGAATAGGAATGATATGCCAGTGTACCAATCAAAATTGTAAATAGCATTATAGGATAAGCTATTTTCTTTAAAGTTACATCACGCAATTGTTTCCAACCAACCCATTCTTCACGCAAACTCATTAATATTATAGCAAATGAAATTGGATATGCCAAAACAAAATATAGTCCAAACCTATCTAATATAAAATATTTTGTTCCCATTAGTGTGAAAAAAAGTGAGAAAAATGCGTAATTGACATATACAGAGTTAGTTGCATCTTTTTTTTCTAATCGTTTTGAAAACAAAAGTACAATTAAAAACATCAGAAATTCAAAAATAGTGAAAGGCCATTCAAAGATTTCCAATGGTGCGCCATCTTTAGGTCTGTAACCTGAATACCAATATTGAGTAACAAACAACATTATTTTTTCAAGATTAAGGTATATAAATGCTGTAATCACTGAATATACAAGCAATGTGTACTTTTTAATCGGTATTAAATTGATAAAATAAAACGCAATCATAAGCAATGCAGACTTATGAAAAGTTGCCGCCACCAGAACAATTAAAATGTATGGAATAATCTTTTTCTTTTTGAGAAAAGGAAAAGCAAACATACAGATAATGGCTGCCAATGTATTCCTAATTAGATTCAAGGAACAATAATATTGGCATAATCCTAAGAACAAAAATACACTTATTGTCGCATTGGGAGAGGCTTTATAATAATAAAACATAATCAATGCAATCATCAATATGCTTGAAGTGACAAAAATCATCTGATAATTTTGTGATAATAATGATGTCGCTTTTTCTAATAAACCGTAAGCTGGTTCAAAGTGAATATCCTTTATTGACCACTGAGGGTTATCCAACACTAATTGATAATGAGGTGCATATCCATAACTGTAATCATAACCAACCGAATACCTAACAGCAGAAAGTCCAGCTAAAATTATAAATGCAATTCCCAAAAATATTGCTCTGCGCTTAGCATCTTTTTCTGGTTTCATAACTGCTCCCAGTATGATTGTTCCCGCTAAAAGGCAATAATAAATTCCCAAATACTTCCCTCCAATTCATTTTTTCTAAAAAACAATAAACCATTGCTTTATATAGTTTTAACCTTCGTCCTTTTTGTGCAATACGAACGAAGTGCCTTGTTTTTGCTCTTCTAAAACAATATTATTCCATCAATAATTAAAATAAGAAACACTGATTTAGTATTTTAATAATTTTTTACACAATTAAAAATGCAAAAGAGCTTTTTGTACAATTATAAGAAATATTAAGGCATAACAATATAATGAAAAACAAAGGATAAATGCTTTACCTACACCTTTATTTTTTCATTTTCAGTATCCTTAACAATGAAAGTTGGCACAAGTTCATGTAATTTGCTTATAACTTCTTCTGTATTATTACTATATGCAATCCGCTTAAAATCTTCAAGATAGTTAAACAGATATGATGGTGAAATATCAATTGGTTTGCCTATGTAAATCTTTTTATTTGTAGTTTTTTTCAAGCCTTCTTCGTCCATAAGCAATTCTTCAAACAGCTTTTCTCCCGGACGTAAACCCGTAAATTCTATCTGTATATCTTTATATGGTTCAAGACCTGACAGTCTGATTAGGTTTTCCGCTAAGTCCAGTATTTTTACTGACTCTCCCATATCAAGTACAAATATTTCTCCGCCTTTTGCAAGTTCTCCTGCGGTCAGAACTAAACAAGTTGCCTCAGGTATTGTCATAAAATAACGCACTATTTCCGGATCTGTTACAGTAACAGGTCCACCCATTTCTATTTGTCGCTTAAACAGTGGTATAACTGAACCATTTGAACCAAGCACATTTCCAAATCTTACTGCAACAAACTCAGTTTTACTTATCTGATTCATACATTGTATAATCATCTCACAAACTCGCTTTGTAGCACCCATAACATTTGTTGGGTTCACTGCTTTATCTGTTGAAATCATAACAAAATGTTTAACACCATAATCGTTTGCACAACGAACCATATTAAGTGTTCCGAAAATATTGTTTTTTACTGCCTCTTCAGGAGCTGTTTCCATAAGCGGTACATGCTTATGTGCGGCTGCGTGGTATATAATTTCAGGGTGGTATTCTTCAAAAAGTTTTTTGATTTTTTCGGTATCACGCACCGAAGCTATTTCTGTATGTAAATCTAATTTATCTCCATATTTGTATAAAAGTTCCTGTTGTATTTCATACGCATTGTTTTCATAAATATCAACTATAATTAGTTTTTTAGGTTCATATTCAGCAATTTGCCTACAAAGTTCTGAACCTATTGAGCCTCCGCCACCCGTTACCATAACTACCTTGTTACGAAGATATGCGGCAGCATCTTTTCCTATTGTTATCGTGTCACGTCCCAACAAGTCTTCAACACTAACATTGTGAAGTTGAGATACAATATCAATTTTATCTGTTACTAATTCATACATATCAGGTACTTTTTTTAATTTGCATTTTGTTTTAGAACAAATATTCACAATACGTCTGCGTTGTTTATTTGTTAAATTGGGTATTGCTAAAATAATTACCTGTATCCCATGTTTTTCTACAAGTTTTGGTATAGCTGTACAATTTCCGTACACACGAATATTTTGCATTGTTCTGTTTATTTTATTGGGGTCATCATCGACCATACAAACTATGTCATATTTGCTATCGTTGGCACGAGTTATATCTTGAATAATCTGATTAGCTGTGTACCCTGCACCAACAATCATTGTTTTTTGTGTGTTTGAACTTATCTTTTTTCCATGAGTAGTTTCTCTATAAGCACGATATGCCATACGCATAAGCAAGGTAGCCATACCGGAAATTAATGCTGACAATAAATAAATTGAGCATGGAACTTGATATGGAACTATTGGTGGCTGTAAAAAAACGATGGATATAACAACAAAAATTGCTGATGCCAATATTGTAGCCAATGAACATTTAAAAAACTCATAAGCCTCGGCATATCTCCAAAGGCTTTCATACATTCCAAAACCCAAAAAAACGACAAAAAACACTACAGTATATATGCCCCAGCTTGCTATAAGTGTTGGAAAGTATTCATGCAATGAAACTCGTCCAATAAGCATTGACCATGTAAACAAATAACACATAGACGTTACTATAATATCCGCAATCATCAAAATTGTTCTTCTGTATTTACTTTTATATGTCTTCACTATATTTAACAATGTTTGCATAATATTCACCGAATCATTTTTATAAATAACCACATATAGGCATTTGATTGTTTTAATTAACTTTTTAAATTCTTTATATATTTAAAAAAGCATTTCTGCTATCGTTGATTATTAATAAAATTTATTTCATATTTTATTAGGTCATACACTAAAAAAGCAGTATTATCACTGCTTTTTAGTTGTAATAACTTAATAATTGTATTTTACAGATTATTTTAAAAATCAGCTAAAACATTCCTTTTCTTCATTGTTTAAAACTCTTACTGTGCAGCAATAAGAATTGCGAACTATTTGCTTTTTAGTGATCCATTGGTAATGATAATATCGCCACCAATAGGAGTAGTAAAATGTAAATAACCGTTTTTGTCTATAAAATACTTTGGATTTTTAATAACTACAAATTTGTTAGTTACATTATCGTAGGACATAAATGACATGGTCTTAACGTCAATATCTTTTAGGTCTACTTTAATAGCCAAATCCATATCCATACCGTAACTGCCCTTTTGACCAAGGCTTACAACAGCAAATTTATTGTCAAAGAATTTCTCGAATGTTTTCTTTGTTGCTTTTGATTCTTCATTTGTTGTTGATACTGATAGGTTGATAGCTTTTGGTAGAGCTGCTGCTTTCACAGGGTCGATGTACCAGCGGCTTGCTACAGATTTTCCAACCATTGTATCAGCATGAACTACAGCAGTAACTTTAGCTTCAGCTGTTTTTTCTACAATTGTTTTGAAAGCTTCTGGAGTAATTGTTACAGCATCTTTAATAACTACCTCAGTAGATGCTTTTTTTGCTGTAATAGCTTCAGCGATAGCTGCTTCAACGTTTTTAGTAACTACTTCTTTAGTTACTTCAACTGGTGTTTTTTCTGTAGTAACAGTTGGTGTGTATGGTGGTGTTGTTGTTGCATCACTGCCAGTACTATATCCGTTACCTGCTGCGAATGATGAAACGGAAAGACCTGCAATCATAGCAACTGCAAGAATTAGTGATAATAATTTACGCATAATAATGTGTTCCTCCTTAAAATTTACATCTGCTGCACAGAAATCCGAAAAGGAATGTTTTAGCCGATTTACTAAATAATATATTTTAATACACCATTAAAATATATTATGTAATATTACACAACTACTGTACCACATTTTTACACATCTTGCAATAGTTATAGGGGTTTTTTTATTAAATTTGACATTATATTTGGCATATAGTTATATTTTTACATAAATAAAATTGAAAAGTATATTATATGACTAGTATTAATTCTATCTATACAGCTTTTATTTCGCTTTCCTTTTACTGTGAACAATAAACATACCAAAAAGCAAAATTAAACAAGATGCACATAATAATCCCACGCAAACACCACTATAATCAATAATAACATCTCGTATCATACCTGCACGTCCCGGTACAAAAGTCTGAAATCCTTCATCAAGCACCGGAATTAATAATCCTATCCAAAGTGGCCACGCAATATGAGAGATAACTCTCTTTGTATATACTCGTAAAGCTAACATAAGCCAAAATCCCAAGATAGCATATTCAAAAAAATGCCCTAATTTTCTAACTATATGTTCGGTTATAATAAAGTTTTCATCGAAACTTCTAAAAATTTTATTAATCCAAGCTGTTACTAACGAACTTTTCCCGCCTGAAATTTCCCCTATCTCTGCGGAATTTGAAAAAATAAACACCACTGTTGCAACAGTTATAAATGTAAATATTACTCGTATTACAACAATTGATGTGGGCATTTTATATTGTTTGGATTTTGCTTCTGATTTCATATTAACCACCTTCTTTTTTGTAATATTATAACATTGTTTTACAGTATTATCAATGTTAGCATTTTAAAATTTGTAATATGTATAAGATTTAAGCCGATGGACTTTTAAGTTCCATCGGCATTTTCTTGCCCTGCTATAATAGTATTGTAACAGACCTCTGAAATAGACAAGTACAGCACTTTAACAAGTGAATAGCACAGTCAACATTCGCAAATATATGAGCAATCCGTTCTATGATAGCTCATTAACGTTGATGTAAAAAAGGTTTATACCTTGTAAAATACCTTAGTATATGGTAAAATAATCTCATATAATTTCCTTTTTTATGTAAATAGTGTAAATTTTGTTTAAAAACCCTATTTACAGTTTGATTATTTAATATAGATAAGATAAAAGCAGAAACGAAGTTGATGTGCGAAAATGAAGTGAGATAGGAGGGTTAAACTTGTACGAATGGATAAAAGACTTATTAAAAGAGGAATTTGTCACACCATTTACGGTTGAAAACGATAGTGACTATTTTACTTCTTTAGAACAAAAATACGAATTAATAATGGACATAATTAAAATCAATGCACCTAGTGATTTGGTTTCAAAAATGGGGTTTACTCAGCAATCCATTTTAAACGCAATTCAATATTATTATGCTGGGGATATTTCTGATGCCATTCAAGCTTTAGATAATGCACTAAAGCCATTGATTAACAGTAAATATATTACTAATACAGTGAAGGGCAACACTGCATTTAAAAATTTTGAAGCATTAAATACAAGCGGCGAGGCAGATAGTTTTGTGGGAGAAGAGGTCGATTTCTACAGAGCTAGAAAAGCTAAAATAGATTATAATTTTACTTCGGAGGAAATGTCTCATATACCATTTAATAAAAGAGGCAAAGTAACAACTCAACGATTTAGTATACCAGGATTACCCTGCTTTTACCTTGGGACATCATCACATACCTGCTGGGAAGAATTAGATAAGCCATTAGACAATGAGTTTAATGTTTCTCATGTGCATCTTGATGATAGTATTCGTCTATTTAATTTAGCTACGAATATAAGAAAAATATCAGGCTATTCAGAGAGTACACCCGATAATATAGCCAAATATAAGATAAATTTGGATGAACTAATATGGGATTATCTCTTGATGTGGAATGTTGTAATAGCTTGTTCCTATACCGTAAATGAGAAAGAGAGATCATTTCGTTCTGAGTACATAGTATCACAATTAATGATGTTGGTGTTGAAATCACATCAAATAGATGGAGTGGTTTATTTTGGGAAAAAAGCCACAGAAAAATATACGATATGGGGCTATTTGCACAAGAATTTGAATGTTGCTATAATGGCAAATTATGATCCTGCAATTTGTCATAAAGAAGATTTGGAACGATATTCTGATATTTGCAACAAAATTAAAATTTCAAACTCTGTCAATTTTGCGGAATTTAAGCAAATTAATGAACCAAACACGCAATTTACTCAATTCCAAGATCAATATAATTATGTTGATCTTGGCTCTAAAACTACTCAGTACAATAGAACTGAGTTCTACAGGTTTGAATGTTATATCAAGAAATTTATAAAAGAAACACATATTTAGTGTATTAATTCTGATTATTATAGAAAGGACTACATATGAAAACTGGATATAATTTTCGGTGGCAAGGTAGTCCTTCCTTGCATTTCCCGAAACACACCACACAATATGGTAAAATAATCTCATATTTATGTAAATCTTGTAAAAATTGTTATAAGCAGAAACGAGGATAATGTGATGAAAAAGGTATTACCTATAATTTTAATTATAGTTGTTGTTGTGGCAGTTTTTGGCTTTGGGACATATAAAATTTATGAAACCAAAGAAGCCGAAAAAACAGAAACAATACAACTAGCAAAATTAGAAGAAGAAAAACTAGCCAAGGCAGAGGCTGAAAAAGCAGCTAAATTAGCAGAAGAAAAGGCAGAAACTGAAAAAGCCGCAAAATTGGCAGAAGAAAAGGCTGAGGCTGAAAAACTTGCCAAAGAGGCAGAAGCTAAAGCAGAAGCTGAAAAGCTAGCGAAAGAGGCAGAAGAAAAGCTAGCCAAAGAAAAAGCTGAAGCCGAAGCAAAAGGCGTAGAAGATTTAAACATTGGCACTCACTATCTCGACGAAAACAAGGTGGAAAGCACCACAAAACCAGAAACCAAACCCACACCAAAACCAGAAACCAAACCCAAACCGAAGCCAGAAACCAAGCCAGAAACCACAAAGAAAGACCCTTACGAAAAGCTCGGAAGCTTTTTCGATATACCAATGTATACCCAAGAGCAAAATGAGTGGGCGGCTGAAGCAAGAGATATCTGGGTTAACACAGCAGATGCCATAGCAGGCAAAGAACCATCTAATCCAGGATTGAAAGCTCATGCTAAGATGATTTTAGAGATGATTGACTTGCAGATTGGGGATTGGAATCCTAAACACTATGGATGGGAATATATTGATGAAGAAGGTGGGGAGAGCATAATCATTCCTGGTGGATCAAAAATGAGTGGGGTAGGTTGGGATTAATGAGGTGTATGAAATGAAGAATAAGATGATAACGCAAAGATTTTTTATTGATATTATCACAACCAACAATACATACAGATAATAAACCACATAACAACAAATTTAACAATTTTTTTCAATTTAAAATTCGCCTTTTGCATATATTACATATAAATTATTATTCTAAAATCTTAACCCATTCGCCTTGGGTTCTTAGCCACATAAGAATACCATTACCATAGCTTTCGGCTTCAATGGTATAGGTGTTTTCTGTTCTGCTGATGATTTTAGCAGTAGGAATTTTATCAAGTAATGCTTCAATAGATGGACCTGAAAATTCAAATTTAATTTTGTTTAAAGGGCCTTGAAACATAAAGAAAATTCTTTTTCTAAACTCCCCATCATTGAACTTATCCTTGTAAGGAATTTTAAATTTATCACCTGTTTTTTCGATTTTATCAATTCTATCTATTCTAAAAACAGCGGGGAAATCCTTAGAATGGTCTGAAAACCACGCTATTAAGTAAAAATAAAATTCCGAGAACATAATAGCTAAAGGTTCAACTGTGCGATGTACTGCTTTATTATCCATTCTAATATAATCAAAAGAAATAACCTCTTGATGATGAATACAAAGACTAAGTGACCCTATTTTATTTAAAAGCAACTTACCATGTTTAGGCGCAATATAATTAAACTGCTCTTTTTTTATAAGCTCTTTTATATTTTCTCTGGCAGTTGGAGTAGCCTGAAGCATAAGTTTATTCATAATAGGGTTGAGTTCTTCGTTTATAAGCCCCCTGCTTTCCAATAATATTTTAGATATAACTAAAATTTCTTCATTAGTTAAAAAATCTCTTTCCTGTTTAACTAATTTATACCCACTTAATTCATAATCATATTCAATGGTAACATTGCTGCTACTTTCATATTTTTCAGCAAGATAAGCTCTTAAATCATCAATATCCCTTTGTACAGATTTCGCACTAATTTGAAAATCTTCGGCAAATTTTTTCTTATCTATGATTTCTCCTCGATTTAATGATTCATACATATTAAGTAATCGAAAACTTTTTGAATTGTCAATAATTATAAAAATTGCCTTCTTTCTAACATTTTTTACTTATTATAACTAATTATAACTTATAATAGTATTATTTTCAATAAATTATACAAATTCCACCAAATATATAATACCAAACGACGGAATTTTTCATTCTATCGTTTGGTATTCATAGTTTATGCAAATATTGAATATACTACGCTTGCAAAAATTATTTGAAAAATAATTATATCTGCAAAAAATAATCCACACCATGTTATTGCATAAGCAAATTTTTTGTCAGTTTTATTTGCTCGCATAAATAAGTACACTGGCACAAACACAAACCCAAACCACATCAACTTATCTGCATCATATCCACTTTTTTTAAGTTCTTTACTGTCTAAAATAACAAATAGGCAGTTTAACGCTATAACTATAATTGTAGAAAAAAAGCCAAGGTCTAAAAATCCCAAAATAAAAGAGACACACATTGGAATTGTTGCAAGCATCCAAGCAAATTTATTTGTGCATTCAGTTGTTTGGGCTACATTGTTTATTATTGTATTTGAAGTTTCAGTTTGATTTGCTCCACATTTAGGACAAAATTTTTCCTCGTTTTTAATTTCATTTCCGCATTTATTACAATACATATTATTAGCTCCTTTATTATATATTTTATTTGTTTTTCTTTGATAAAAACAATTCACCCATCTAATATAATAAGCATTATTATATCCTCCTCAATAAATATATTAATTTATCTTATCTATTGTTTTAATTATATTATTACCATTGTACAAAAACTGTCCATATTAAAACATATATATAATTTATTATTAAATTATATTGTAATAACATTATTTTCTATTTGAAATACACATTACAAGCCTGTAATAAAATATTGCTAGTAGGTTTATGGGAAAATAAAAATTTTTATAGCAGAGCAAAATAGTAAAAGCCGATGGAACGAAAATTCCATCGGCTTAAATCTTATACATATTGCAAATCTTTCAGTAAAAAACAAAACCCGAACCCCTCACCAACGGTGAAAAGGTTCGGGTTATCAGTCGATGGTGCGGGTAACAGGACTTGAACCTGCATGTCGGTAAAGACATATGAACCTGAATCATACGCGTCTGCCAGTTCCGCCATACCCGCAAATATATAAAAACGAGTTAAACCCTCGTATTTATCTTAATGTGTTTGCATTTTTCAATACATTAATAACTTTATATATGATTAAAAGCTTAAACCACATAATTTATAAGTAATTATACACCAAAAATAATTTGTGGTCAATATATTTTGAGGAAAATTTCCACAATAAAAATTGCATAAAAATCACAATATAATAAGCTTAAATTACATAAAATTAAATCTGCCGTAAAAGATGTATCCTCAATTACGGCAGATTTTATAGCTTTATATAATTTGAAATTAACTATAATAAAAGAGTGTTAGATTACTTTGTAAAATAATCAACTGCACCTTTGAAAATTGGTTCGTCTTTATTTCCATCAACGTTTTGGAAAATATTGCTTCCGAATCTTTCGGAGTGAGCCATCTTTCCGAATACTCTTCCGTCAGGTGAAGTAATGCCCTCAACTGCACATAGTGAACCGTTTGGATTGTATCTAATATCCATAGTTGGATTGCCGTTAAGGTCAACATATTGCGTTGCAATTTGTCCGTTTGCTATCAATCTTTGGAGTTCTTCCTCTTGCATTACAAATCTGCCCTCACCATGAGATATTGCAACAGTATGTAAATCGCCAACATTTGTGTGCATTAACCATGGGGATTTATTTGAGGCAATTCTTGTGCGAGAAAGTCCTGATTGATGTCTTCCAATTGTATTAAATGTGATTGTTGGGCTGTTTTCATCAGTTTCAACAATGTCGCCATATGGAACAAGTCCCAATTTAATCAATGCTTGGAATCCATTACAAATACCGCACATCAATCCGTCACGCTTTTGTAAAAGTTCTCTTACAGCTTCTTTTATAAGAGGATTTCTGAAGAATGATATGATGAATTTAGCTGAACCATCTGGCTCGTCACCACCGGAGAATCCGCCTGGGATTGCAACAATTTGACTTTGTTTAAGCAGCTTTTCAAATGCTTTAACTGATTCGTTGATGTTTTCAGGTGTCAAGTTGTTGACTACGAATATTTCGGTTTCAGCACCCTCACGTTCAAATGCTCTTGCTACATCATATTCACAGTTTGTTCCTGGGAATACAGGCAAAAGTACCTTTGGTTTTGCAATTTTAATAGAAGTTGTGATACGTTCTTTAGCATTATAGCTTACTGTTGGAACAATTATCTTAGGAGTTGGAATTTTTGTTGGGAATATTGGTTCAAGCTTGTTTTCCCAAAGCTTTTGTACATCGTCCATTGAAATTTCTTTTCCTTCAATAACAATCTTATATTCAGAAATGGTTTTGCCTAAAAGTGTTTCACCGCTTATTTCGTCAGCAGCTTCAATAATAAATGCACCATAAACAGGATTAAACATTTGGTCTGCAAGCTTGTTTTCAGCAAATTCAAAACCAATGCCATTGCCTACAGCCATTTTTGTGATGCCTGCGGAAATACCGCCCACACCAACTGTCCATACTGACAAAGCTTTTCCATCAGCAATTAACTTTTCAACTTTATCCATAACTGCCTTGACACTTTCAAGGTCGGAAATCATATCTTCATTATATTTTGGTGAAATATAGTAAACATTGCTGTTTGCTTTTTTAAATTCAGGGGAAATAACTTTATTTGTGTTGGCTGTACTAACTGCAAATGAAATTAGTGTTGGTGGTACATTGATATGCTCGAATGTGCCTGACATTGAGTCCTTGCCGCCTATTGCACCAACTTCAAGTGCTAATTGTGCATCTAATCCACCCAATAATGCTTGGAATGGTTTGCCCCAACGTGCTTCATCTCTGCCCAATTTCTCGAAAAACTCTTGGAATGATAACCAGCATTTTTTCCTTGTTCCGCCTGTTGCAACAAGTTTTGCTACTGATTCAATTACTGCTGATTTTGCACCATTATATGGGGAAAGTGAGGAAATCTCCGGATTAAATCCCCACGACATCAATGAACAAGTTGTTGTATCGCCATATCTTACAGGGATTTTTGCACACATAGCTTGTGTTGGAGTTAGCTGATGTTTTCCGCCATATGGCATCAAAACTGTTCCCATACCAACTGTTGTGTCAAAACGTTCAATAATTCCCTTTTGTGAGCATACATTTAACTTTTGTACATTTTCAAGCCATTTTGTTTCTATATCAAGAAGTTCCAATGTTGTTGCTTTGTGTTCAGGTGCTTTTGCTACAACATTAATGTGCTTGTCTGCTCCATTGGAATTGAGGAAATCACGTGATAAATCAACAATAATATCTTCATTCCATGACATAACAAGCCTGTTTTTATCTGTAACTCTTGCAACAGGTATTGCTGATAAATTTTCCTTATGTGCAAGTTCCATAAATTTATCCATATCTTTTGACCTTACAACAACAGCCATTCTCTCTTGAGATTCACTGATTGCAAGTTCTGTTCCGTCAAGTCCATCATATTTTTTAGGAACAAGGTCAAGATTTATATCAAGTCCATCAGCCAATTCGCCAATTGCAACAGCAACTCCGCCTGCACCAAAGTCGTTACATCTTCTGATTAACTTTGTTGCTTCACCATTTCTGAATAGACGTTGGATTTTTCTCTCCTCAGGTGCATTGCCTTTTTGAACCTCAGCACCACAAGCTGTCAATGATTCAACTGTGTGGGATTTTGATGAGCCTGTTGCTCCGCCACAACCATCACGTCCTGTTTTACCACCTAATAGTATTACTAAATCGCCTGCCTCGGGAACTTCTCTTATAACATTTTCAGCTGGAGCAGCCGCAATAACAGCACCTGCCTCAAGACGTTTTGCAACATAGCCATCATGATAAATCTCGCTTACTTGTCCTGCTGCAAGACCAATTTGATTGCCATATGAGCTGTATCCCTGTGCCGCTGTTGATGTAATCTTGCTTTGTGGCAATTTGCCTTTAATGGTTTCAGAAAGCGGGGTTAATGGGTTTCCTGCACCTGAAACACGCATAGCTTGATAAACATAACTTCTGCCGGACAATGGGTCACGAATTGCTCCGCCTAAACAAGTTGCCGCACCGCCGAATGGCTCAATTTCAGTAGGGTGGTTGTGAGTTTCGTTTTTGAACATCAACAGCCAATCTTCTGAAACCCCATCGTGGTCAACTTTTATTTTAACTGAACAAGCATTGATTTCCTCTGATTCATCAAGGTCTTGAAGTTTGCCTGTTTTCTTCAAATATTTAGCACCGATTGTTGCTATATCCATAAGTGTTATCGGTTTATTTGTTCTGCCGAGTTCATTTCTAATGCTCACATATCTATCGAATGATGCCTTAACTTCGTCATTTTCAATCTTTACATCATCAATATGTGTGGAGAAAGTTGTGTGGCGGCAATGGTCGGACCAGTATGTATCAATCATTTTAATTTCAGTTACAGTTGGTTCTCTTTTTTCTGTTTCTTTGAAATATTTTTGACAGCATTTAATGTCATCAATATCCATTGCAAGACCTCTGTCAGAAATAAAATAATTAAGTCCGTTTTCGTCCAATGCGTTAAATCCATTGAGAATTTCAACTTCAGTTGGTATTGCAAAGTTATCTGCAAGAGTTTTTGGCAACTCCATAGATGCCTCTCGACTCTCAACTGGGTTTATAATGTATTTTTTGATTTTCTCTTTGTACTCACTTGAAATATTGCCCTCAATGATATATATTTTTGCGTTTTTGACTATTGGACGTTCTTTTTGAGTGAATAATTGAATACAAACTGCGGCTGAATCTGCTCTTTGGTCAAATTGTCCTGGCAAATATTCAACAGCTAAAACATAACCCTCAGTTTTTGGCAACTGGGAACTTGTATTATCAATTTGTGGTTCGGACAATACTGTTTTAACAGCATAATCAAAATCCTCGTCACTGATATTTTCAACATCATAGCGGTTAAAAAGCCTTACATTTGTTACACCGCAATCGGGAAAAGCTACGATTAATTGATTATTTACACCATTTGCCGAAACTGCAAATTCCTGCTTTTTTTCAACAAAAATTCTTTTTACAGACATATTCGCTCTCCTCACTATTTCTATAAATATTATTAAATATAGCTTTGCTATAATTTTATACAATTTTAATTTTCTATAATTTCGCCAATACAAAACTCCTCAACAACATCTGTTATTAGCACTTGTTTTATTTCCCCACGTTTTGCAATTTCGTTTTTCACATACACTTGAGTATAGTTTGGGGTATGTCCCATTCTTCCATATTCATTTGTTGTATTTTCAAACAAAACCAATGCTTTTGTGCCAATTTGAGATTTTAGATAATTCTTTCTCAATTCTTCACAAACTTCGTGCAAAATTTTTGCTCGCTTAGTTTTTACACTTTCGGGAACTTGGTTTGGCATATCGTAAGCAACTGTTCCCTCACGTCTTGAATAGGGAAAAATATGTGCCATAGCTAAGTTGAGCTTTTTCACAAAATCAATTGTTTGATTAAACTCTTCATCAGTTTCATCGGGAAATCCAACTATTATATCAGTTGTTATTGCGGGGTTATCAAAATTTTCACGAACAGCATCAATAATATTTTTGTATTGCTCTGTGTTATATGGTCTTTTCATTCTTTTAAGCACAGCATCACTGCCCGATTGCAATGCAATATGAAAATGAGGACAAACATTTTTGTACTCTGCCATTTGAACGAAGTCATCTATTGTCACAAGCATTGGCTCGCTTGAACCCAGTCTGACACGCTCAATTCCCTCAACTTTGCAAACTGCTTTAACTGCATCAACAAGACGAAGTCCTAAATCAACTCCATACATTGCAAGGTTTATTCCAACTAAAACAACTTCTTTATATCCCTTTTCAGCAAGAATTTTAACCTCTTCCACAATGCTGTCAATGGGCTTGGAACGCACATTCCCTCTTGCTTTTGGGATAATACAGTATGCGCAATACCTCTCGCAGCCGTCCTCAATTTTAACAAAAGCTCTTGTTTTTTCTTCGTGTGCCGTTGAGGTTGTGTTCTCAAACTTTTCTTGGGGTTTATGGGGGGTTATTCTGACAATTCTTTCCCCATTTTGCATAAATTCATCTATTAAATTTGAAATTGAAAGCTTGTCTTTTGTGCCTGATATGATGTCCGCCTCTTTTATAAGCTCTGCCTCATTGGCAAAAGCTTGTGGAAAACAGCCTATCAAAGCAATAATTGCATCAGGATTTATTCTGCGAAATCGGTGTATAACCTGACGGGATTTTTTATTAGCTGCCAAAGTAACTGTGCAAGAATTTACAATATAAACATCAGCCTTTTCCTCCACATCACATTCCACATAACCGAGTGAGGAAAAATGCTCCTTTAAAAGTTGCGTTTCATATTGATTAACCTTGCAACCCAGAGTGTAAAATGCAATTCGCATTGTATTCTCCTTAGAGTTTTATTTTGTGTTGTAAATGTACTGCCGATTTTAAACAGTGTTTTTTCATTAATTATATTAATACTCTAATTATAATAAATATTGCAACATTTTACAACAGTAACTTGCAAAAATACTTATGCCAAAACTTGAGTAATTTTGGCTAATTTAATTAAAAATCTAAATAAAACCAAATTTGTGCGAATAATCCCCTCATAAAAATAATTTTCCGAAAAACTTTCAATCATACTCCATATTCATATAATATTTGTCTTTCTTTATCCTTGATACCTATAATTAATTCTGTTATAATATAACTATGAAAATTTTAGGAGGAGATAAATATGGCAATTAAAATTGGTATTAATGGTTACGGACGTATTGGCAGACTTGTTTTGAGAGCTGCTATGGAAAATCCTGAGAAATATGAAGTTGTTGGTATCAACTACCGCAATGTAGACATTGATTATATGGTTTATATGCTCAAATATGACACTGTTCATGGCAAATTCAATGGTACAGTTGAAAACAAAGACGGCAAACTCTGTATCAATGGAAAAATTATGACTGTGTTTGAATGTGAAGACCCAAAAGATATTCCTTGGAGTGATTGCGGCGCTGAATATGTTGTTGAATCAACAGGCAAATTCAACACAAGCGAAAAAGCTGCTGTTCATCTTAATGGCGGTGCGAAAAAAGTAATTCTATCCGCTCCCGCTAAGGATAAAGAAACTCCAACTTTTGTATTCGGCGTAAATGAAGAAAAATATACAAAGGATATGAACATAGTTTCCAACGCATCTTGCACAACAAACTGCCTTGCTCCTCTTGCAAAAGTAATCAACGATAATTTTGGAATTATTGAAGGACTTATGACTACTATCCATTCCATAACTGCAACACAAAAAACAGTTGATGGTTCTTCTAAAAAAGATTGGCGTGCAGGACGTGCTGCATCAGGCAATATTATTCCATCTTCCACAGGTGCTGCAAAGGCTTGTGCATTGGTTATTCCTGAACTTCAAGGCAAACTTACAGGAATGTCACTTCGTGTTCCAACTCTTGACGTTTCAGTTGTTGACTTAACTGTCAGACTTGAAAAAGCCACTACATATGAAGAAATTTGTGCTAAGATTTTGGAGGCTTCCCAAACAACTATGAAAGGTGTTATGGGATTTACCGATGAAATGGTTGTTTCTTCGGATTTTGCAACAGAACCGATTACCTCTGTTTTTGATGCAAAAGCAGGCATTATGCTCAACGAACATTTTGTTAAGCTTATCGCTTGGTACGACAACGAATGGGGTTACAGTGTTCAAATTTTAAGACTAATTGAGCATATGTACGAAATTGACCATAAATAATTTTAATAATATATAAAAAAGTGCGTAGGTTTTGAGCCTACGCACTTTTTGTATTAAGCACACTGAGAATTAATCTTCACTTTTGAGTGCTTCTTTTATTTTATCAAAAAAGTTTTTACGTTTTTCGTAGTTTTTATCTGACGATAACTTATCAAATTCTTTCAACAAATCTTTTTGTTTGTGGCTGATATTCTTTGGTACTTCAACATTAACCTTAACATACTGGTCGCCTCTGCCTTTGCCATTTATGTAAGGTATTCCTTTGTTTTTCAATCTGAAAGTTGTTCCTGTTTGAGTGCCTTCAGCAATATCATATTTGACTTTGCCATCAATTGTTGGAACGATTATTTCATCTCCCATAACAGCTTGAGTGAATGTGATTGGTATTTCGCACCATACATTAACTCCGTCACGTTCAAAAATTGGGTCAGGTCTTACCGACACTTCAATATTAACATCTCCTGCCGGCCCACCATTTACACCATGGTCACCTTGATTTCTCAAAGCGAAAACTTGGCTATCGCTAATTCCTGCTGGAACATTAACCTCAACTTTTTTGGAAACATGAATTCTTCCTTGTCCCGAACATTTTTTGCAAGGATTTTTGATAATTTTGCCCTTACCGCCACATTTTGTACAAGTTTTTGTACTTTGGATAACTCCGAATGGTGTACGCTGCTGCACTCTCACTTGACCTGTACCGCCGCAATCAGGACATATCTCGCTTGATGCACCTTTTTCAGCACCTGTACCGCCACAATCTTCGCATCTTTCCATTCTATTGATTGTAACTTCTTTTTTGCAGCCCAATGCAGCCTCCATAAATGTTAAAACCATTGTTGTTCCAACATCATTTCCTCTTATTGGTGCATTAGGATTTCTTGTTCTTGAAGAACCTCCAAAACCAAAACCAGAGAACATACTTCCAAACAAGTCACCTAAATCTTCAAAGTCCATATTGCCGCCAAATCCACCAAAGCCACCCGCACCGCCACCATAACTTGGGTCAACTCCTGCGTGTCCGAATTGGTCATATCTAGCTCGTTTGTCCTTATCTCCCAAAACCTCATAAGCCTCGTTGGCTTCCTTGAATTTTGATTCTGCCTCTTTATTGTCAGGGTTCAAATCAGGGTGACATTCTTTTGCAACCTTGCGGTATGCTTTTTTTAATTCATCGTCAGAACAACCCTTTTCAACCCCTAGTACTTCATAATAATCACGTTTATCTGCCAAAGTTTCTTCTCCCTCCTTACCTTGAAAATTGCACAATTAAAGCGAATTATTCCTCCTCTCACCCTTTAAAGCAAGAGGAAGAATAATCCGAATTTCAATTATTTATTGTCTTCGTTTACTTCTTTAAAATCAGCATCTACAACATTAGGGTCTTTTGGTTCACTTGTTTCATTATCGTTTTGTGGTGCATTTTCTGCACTAGCTTGTTGAGCAGCTGAATAAACCTTTGAGGAAACTTCATAGAATGCCTTTTGAAGTTCTTCTGTTTTAGCCTTGATTGCATCACTGTCTGTGCCTTTTAATGCTTCTTTAAGTTCATTGGATTTAGCTTCGATATTTGTCTTATCTTCAGCAGAAACTTTATCGCCCAAGTCTGTCAAAGCTTTTTCAGTTTGATAAACCATTTGGTCGCCTGAGTTTCTTATTTCAATTTGTTCACGATTTTTCTTGTCTTCATCAGCAAATTTTTCAGCTTCTTTAACTGCATTTTCAATATCGCTCTTAGACATATTTGTGGAAGAAGTGATTGTGATGTTTTGTTCCTTGCCTGTTCCTGTGTCCTTAGCGGTTACGTGAGCAATACCATTAGCATCTATATCAAATGTTACTTCGATTTGAGGAACACCTCGTGGAGCAGCAGGAATACCGTCAAGATGGAACATACCCAAAGTTTTGTTATCCTTTGCCATTTCACGTTCACCTTGCATAACGTGAATTTCAACAGATGTTTGACCATCAGCGGCTGTTGAGAAAACTTGAGATTTCTTTGTTGGAATTGTTGTATTTCTGTCTATAATTCTTGTGAAAACTCCGCCCAATGTTTCAAGTCCCAATGATAGAGGTGTAACGTCAAGTAGAAGTAGTCCTTTAACTTCTCCGCCCAATACACCACCTTGAATTGCTGCACCTAATGCAACACATTCATCAGGGTTAATGCCCTTAAATGGTTCTTTGCCCAAACAAGCTTTTACTGCATCTTGAACAGCAGGTATTCTTGAAGAACCACCAACCATCAAAACTTTTTCAATTTGAGAGGCTTGCAAGCCTGAATCTGCCAATGCTTGTTTAACTGGATTCATTGTTGCATCAACAAGGTCAGCTGTCAACTCATTGAATTTAGCTCTTGTTATTGTAACATCAAGGTGCTTAGGGCCTGTTGCATCGGCTGTGATAAATGGTAGGTTTACATTAACTGATGTCATACCAGAAAGCTCAATCTTAGCTTTTTCAGCAGCTTCCTTTAGTCTTTGCATAGCCATTTTATCGGCTGATAGGTCAATACCACTTGATTTTTTAAACTCATTGTATAGATATTTAATTAGTCTATCATCAAAATCGTCACCGCCCAAACGGTTATTACCGGCAGTTGCAAGAACTTCTTGTACGCCATCGCCCATTTCAATTATAGATACATCGAATGTTCCACCGCCAAGGTCATAAACCATAATCTTTTGGTCGTTTTCCTTGTCAGCACCATATGCCAAAGCAGCGGCAGTTGGCTCGTTGATAATTCTCTTTACTTCTAGTCCTGCAATTTTGCCTGCGTCTTTAGTTGCTTGTCTTTGAGCATCTGTGAAGTAAGCAGGAACTGTTATAACAGCTTCATAAACTTTTTCGCCAAGGTATGCCTCAGCATCAGCTTTTAGTTTTTGCAAAATCATTGCTGAAATTTCTTGAGGTGTATATGTTTTATCGTTTATAGTTGTTTTGTGGTCAGAACCCATATGCCTTTTAATTGAGCTTACTGTTCCGTCTGGATTTGTGATTGATTGACGTTTTGCAACTTGACCAACCATTCTTTCACCTGTTTTTGAAAATGCAACAACAGATGGAGTTGTTCTAGCGCCCTCTGCGTTAGAAATAACAACAGCCTCGCCTGCTTCCATAACAGATACGCATGAATTTGTTGTACCTAAGTCAATACCAATAATTTTTCCCATAGTAAATTCCTCCAATATAATTAAATGTGTAGTTTATGTTTTTATATCTATAAAGTTTTGTTAATTTGCAACTTTAACCATTGCATATCTCAAAACTTTATCATCTATTTTATAGCCTTTTTGGAAAACTTCAACAACAGTACTTTCCTCGTATTCATCGCTTTCCTCATGCATTACCGCATTGTGAAAATTCGGGTCGAACTTTTCTCCCACTGTTCCGATTAACTCAACTTTTAGTCCTGCGAAAATTTCATTTAAGGTGGTGTTAATCATATCAATGCCCTTTTTAAATTCATCATCTTTACATTCGCAAGCCAATGCTCTGTCGAAACTATCTGTTAGCGGCAAAAACTGCATAATAGTTGCAGCAACTGCTTCGGGGTAGATACAATCTTTTTCTTTTTGAGAACGTTTACGGAAATTGTCATACTCCGCAACCAATCTTAAATATTTATCATTCATTTGAGCAATCTCATTCTTTAAATTTTCAATTTCCGAAGTTGACTTCTCATCTTCATTGACATCTTCTTTTCGGGGGATTTCTGCCGTTTCAACCTCTTTTATCACTGTTTCTTTTTCATCGGATTTATTATTTTTCTTTGCCAATTTTCAATCTCCTCTCGGTATTTCATAATGTATTAATTTGCGTTAATCCTCATAAACATCGGAAAGGAGCTTAGAAAGTTTTGCTTGAAAATAATCCAAATATGGTATAATCTTCGCATAATCAATTCGCATTGGACCTATTATTCCAAGTGCCCCTGTTGTGTGGTCGCCGATATTATATTTTGTTATAAAAACCGAAGCTGTTGCCAACTCCATTCGGCTATTTTCCTTGCCAATTGTTAAAGCTGTATCATGAGGGCAAGTATCAATAACAGATTGCATATCCTTTTTGTTTGACAGCAAATTCAAAAGTTCATATGCCATCGGCGAAAGTTCATCATATGCAAGCAAGTTGTTTTGCCCAGCCGCATAATATTGTCCGCCTGCGATTTCGCTGCAAAGTTCATTGATATTTTCCAAAAGCGGTGTGAAAACTCTTGAATATTCGCCCAGAGATATTGCCACAGAATTTAAGAAATTTGCGGATATATCTTGAATACTTTGACCCACCAAAATTGAATTGCAAAAGGTTTTGAAAAATTCAAGAATTTGATTTGTGACAACAAAATCAACTCGACATACTTTGTTTTTGATTACACCATTTGACGCCATAAGTATCATAACAACCGTTGTCATTCCTGCTGAAATAATTTCAACTTTTTTAACTTTTACTGAACGAGGAGTTATTGTACTTGAAACTGTTGCACAGCCTGTTAATTTTGAGAGTGCAATTGCTGCGTCCTCCAAAAGCTTATCGGGGTCGGGGTTTCGCACATTGAACATAGCGTCCAAAGTGCTTTTATCCTCTTGCGAAAGATTATGGAGAGTCATTAAATCGTCAACATACATTCTATATCCCAAATGTGAGGGCATTCTTCCGGCTGATGTATGAGGTTGCTCAAGCAATCCCATTTCAAAAAGTCCTGCCATATCATTTCTGATTGTGGCTGACGATACCTCATTGTCAAGCATATTTGCTACAGATTTTGAACCCACAGGTTCACCTGTGCTAATATATGTTTCAATGATAGTTGCTAAAACCTTCATTTTTCTATTGTCAGTCTGCAAAGCTTTCACCTCTTGTTAGCACTCTGTTATCTCGAGTGCCAATGTCTATAATTTACCACTTGAAGCTCCAAATGTCAATAGACTTCATAATTATTTTACAATTAATTTAGCACTCATTAACTTTAAGTGCTAAATTAATGATATCTTTATCATTTAAACCTTTTTTATTCATTTTTAGTCAAAACTCTTCCTTCCTTTAATGAAATATTTCCGCATAGCAAAAAAGACATTCAATCGAATGTCTTTTCTTTTTGGTTGCGGGGACAGGATTTGAACCTATGACCTTCGGGTTATGAGAAGTTCAAAATTTTGCTGAGAATTGTTATAAAACAACAACTTTTGAAATGCTGATTTTGATTAGACGACATAAATGACGACTTATCATAGAAAAATTCATCAAAATTGTTTAGAGTTTTAAGCAAAAATTAAATTCAAACGCAATTGTGCAAATATCATAAGCATTTAAAAATACGACTTAATGGCGACACATTTTTATTGCCGACTTTAATGACGACTATGTAATTTTTTACTTTGCATAATGCTGAATTAATCTTTTTATAATCGCTATTGGTATAGTAATAAAGCCAAAAAGCATTCCATAAATTAATTTTTTAAAAAAGTAATCCTCTAAAGTTGTAAAAAATACAAAATTTTCTGACAACACACTTATTGACCACCAAGCCGCTATTAAATAAATTATTGCTATTATCTCTCTCATTAATTTTACCTCCAAAATAAATTATCAAATCTTAACTTTACTTACAATCCTCCTTATAGTTTTTTCAGAATAATTATACTTTTTAGCTAATACTCTAATGTTTTTGCCATCATATTCTTCTCTTATAATTTGTTTGACTGAAGTAGGACTGAAAAATCTCACTGGAAAACAAATTTGTTGACCTTTATATAATTCATAAATTTTAAAAGCAATATCTATGTTTGTAACATCGCTAATCTCTTTGTAAATACCATTTAGTAATTCTAACCTATTTTCCAACATTTCTCACTCCTTTTTCGCATTATATAACAAAACAAAGGACAAGTATATTGACATTGTCCTTATACTTGTCCTTTTATCATATTTAAGCAATCTCACCTTTATTATTGAATAGAGTGTTTCCTATTGTGTTTGCTGCTTCTTTATCCATTGAAGTTAAAACATGACTGTATATATTAAGTGTAGTACTTACATCAGAATGTCCCAATCTAGCTTGTGCTACCTTTGCACTTATGCCTGATTGAAGCATAATTGTAGCATTTGTGTGTCTTAAAGAATGTAATTTTATCTCTCTAAAATTGTTTTGCTTTAGAAATCTTTTATACTTTTGAGTAAATGAATCAGGTTTATAAGGTAAGCCATTAAATTGACTTATAACATAATTCCCATCATTAAATGTTTTACCCATTGCTAATTTTCGTGAAATATAGGCGGAATATTTAACTTTTAATATTTCCATAACTTCCATTGGAATTTCAAGAGTTCTCTGTCCACTTACAGTTTTAGGCAGCTTAGTTATAAGTTCTCCTTTAACTTGTACTAAATTATCAATAATTTTAACTGTGCTATTCTCAAAATCAATATGTTTCCACTTTAAACCAAGTAATTCACCTCGTCTTAATCCTAAAGTCACTTCTAAAAGCATAGGTAACTCTAAATCTGTGCCCTTTGATAAATTAAGCAACTTATGAACTTCATCTAAATCATAAACACTTTGTTCTGGAGTATGAATTTGTTTTAACTTAATGTATTTACAAGGATTAACTTTTATTATACTTTCTGCTTCAGCTCTATCTAAACAATTCTTAAGATTCAAATAGATATTTTTAACTGTTTTGGCTGATAGTGGATTGTTTGTACAAGGTGATTTAACATAAAGTTGATTTATCCAATTCTGGATTATAGATGTAGTAATGCTCTGAATTTTGTACTCACCTAATTGCGGCAAAATATACCGATTAATTTGATTTTCATATCCAGAACAAGTAGTAGGGGAAATAAAATCTTTTACATATAGTTCAAACCAAGATGGCATATAATCTTTAAGTAACGTTGAAACTTTTTCAATATGCGTATTAGTTTCTATTTCATTAATAAACTCTCTCAACAATCGTTCAGCTTCTTTTTTGGTGCAATTTCTTATGGTTTTATATCTGCGTATTCTATTGAAAGTAGGATTGTTAATATCATTTATTTCTGCAATTAGTTGATAAGATACTTTATTGTCATTCAATTTTCGTTCTCTAATATGTCCTGATACTTGTAGTGTTAAGCTTGCCATAATAATTAGCTCCTTATCATCTCTTCAATGTAATTGTTAATTTGTTTAATGTATGAGATATTTAATCATAATTATATTATATATTTATATTTTATCTAATTTCATTAGATAAAAATTAATACATCTACCTATCTTTTTTTGATTATTTTATTGTGTTACATATACTTTAATCTAATAGGCAGATGTATGTATTTTCAATATTTTTATTTTTTTGACCGTAGGTCTTTTAATATATTTAAATTTGGAATTTTAGATTGATATTATTATTTGCACTGTGCTTGTTAGCTTTCCTAGCAATTACTGCATTTTATTATGTTAACCTAATCATATAATGTTTAGTGTCAAATCTCTTTTATGACCTGTTTTTTAAGTTCTACAGCTATGGCTGCTTTTAATACAATAACTTATGAGTTTTCTTTTAATTATTCATTATCTTATTATTGGCTATACGTTTTCTTTTTTGTGATATAAGCAAACTATTGTCCCCTTGTTGTCAATTTCAAAATTTACAATATATCCTAATTTTTCTAAAGATTCTTTGTGTTTGCGGAGAAACTGTGAAAATTTTTGTGGTGATTTTGGAAAAGTTGGATACAACGTAAATTCAGTATTTATTTTTTTATAAACTTCACTTACATATCCTTTTATTTTTTTATTATCATTTTCACGCATTATATCACATATTTGTGATGTAAAATCATTGTTTGCAGCATATTTAAAGTTAAGCTTTTCTATACTTTCCCAAAATATTTTTTCAAATTCATTTTGGGTTTTCCCTATAGCTATTGCTGTAGCAATCATTACTTGGTATGAAGCTAACATTCTATGTTGCTTATTGATTTTTACATAGGGTAATTCTTTTAACGTCAAACTAACAAGGTCAAATATACCTCCCAATATGCTAGGTAAATCTTCTTCAAAACTTTGCCAAAGACTTTCATCTGATTTTCTATTGCCATTGTTTAAGGGTAATAACTCAAATAAAATTGCTCTATCTATTAAATCTGATTGAGAAGGAATAATGTCTATTCCATTTAAAAGCAATATAGATTGAACAGTAAAAATTTTTTCATCGGATGTTGTATATAATGTTCTGAGCGAAATACCACTTCCAGTAATTGCACTACATAACATATCACTAAATTCATCTGATAAAGGTTTTGTATTGTCAAAAGAGATTATTTTGTTATTAATCAAATGATTAGCAAGCTCTTTTTCAGATTTTGGACATATAGTTGTTGTTACTTTTACTGGGTCTATGATTTTTCTTATTAGCTTACTTATTGTTGTCTTACCACTGCCCTTTTCGCTGCTTATAATCGCTGCAAAATGAGATTTTATTGGTATTAAGCAATGTACTAAATAACATAGAAACATTAAATAACTATCATTATCAAGATTTACATATTCCCTTAGTAAATCAATGTTACCATTAGTAGATGGGCAAACTTGAGCAGTCGAATTAGGACTTTTTTTGAAATACATCTCTTTATCACTCAGTATATCCCATCCTTTTTCAGTTATTTTCAAACTTTGCCATTTTTCATCTGACAAAAAATAATGTATTTCGTGAATATCACCTTCAATTCTTGTATAAATATTTGAAAACTTATTATTTTGTATAGCGTCAGCTTTTAGATTTTCTAATTGCTGATTCATATTAGGAACTTTGTCTTCATTTGATAGTTCTCCATAAATATTGTTAAGATATGCCTTAAATTCTTGTGATTTCATATTATGTAGCTCATAATGACCTTTGTTAAAATATCTAACATAAAATTCATTGGTACATTCTTCAATAATAATTTCTATATCTTTTAAAATTTTTTTAATAAATTTCATACTAAACTCCTTATAAAATAAAAATTTGAAAATTATCTACATACACCTTTGGTGTAAATGTGTATGTGATACAATACTTTACGAATAATTTGAAGTGGTGCATACAAAAAAATAACAACTTAATGTATTAAGCAGTTATTTTTCAGTTTCTAATTTATGACTTTACCTATTTTGCATAAAGCATAAAATTTAAAAACTAAATAAGCACCTTTAGTAAAGGCAACAGTAGATGTCGTTGCTGCTGAAACAGCCGAACAAACAATAGGAAAAAACATTTTAATTCCACCTTTCATTATTTAATGTAATTACTTAAGCGATTCAATAACAACAACACATATTAAACCGAAAACACAACCAGCAAAGTAATATTTTATCATTGTTTTAACTCCTAATTAGTCTAATTTATAACTTCAATTAGTTCCAGTAAAACATTTTCAGGAACTATTGAAATTGGTAATATAACTGTAATACTAAACTCATTGTTAAGAAAAAACAGAATTTTTACAAAATTTTCTTTAAGTGCTGGAAATATTTCAGCTTCTTCAAAAGGAAATATATTGATGTTAATAATTGCTTTTGATAATGCTGTAATATCTTCTTCTTCTCTACATAAAATTACCATACCTCCATCATTGCAATTAGTTCTATTAGTTCCATAAATAGAATCTAATACAACTAATTCATTTTCTATTTCGTTAAATAATTTCTTTTCTAAGTTGCCTCCTTTTTTGTTTAAATCATTGTAGGTAATAAATTTTTGAAACATAAATCTCCTTTTAACATTACAACAAATTACTATTTATTGTAAAATATAATTATGATAAATTGAACTTTAATAAGATAAAGTCATAATTATTATATATAATTTAAAAGTAAAATGTTGCGGCGATAAAAGTATAAAAATTACCTTTCTGATTTCTGCGTATTATATATTATAAAACAGAAAAAAGCAAGCATTTTTCGACTAAAATTTGGATAACTTGGTAATTTTATACATACTCACAATTCCCCAACTTTAAGGCTTAAAGTTTGCTAAACTTTTTACTTCGCAACTTTAAGGCTAAAAAAGTTTAATACAACTTCATTAGTCATTTTTCAAAAAAGACTTTTTGGCTATTTTGACGATTAAATTGCAATGATATTTAAAATACCTTATTGAACATTTGTCCAATAAGGTATTAAGTATTTATTGCTAATTTAGGATAAGACCGACCGTCAAAATGGTCATAAATTACTTTCGACAAAAAGAAAAAACCTTGCAAACACAATGTTTACAAGGTTTCTTTGGTTGCGGGGACAGGATTTGAACCTATGACCTTCGGGTTATGAGCCCGACGAGCTACCGAGCTGCTCCACCCCGCGATATATAGCTTAACTCTTTCTGAGTACTTGATTAGTATATCATAAGCTTTGTTGATTGTCAAGGAGATTTATAAATAAATATAAATTGCAGAAGATGTATTTATTATAGCATAAAGTAAATATTAAGTCTAGTAAGAAATTAAGGATTATTTCCTTATAAATTCATTGAAAATCATTGGTGTATTTTCTCTGTTTAAATTGTAGGCTACACACAAATACAGCTGGGATAAAGTCTATAACTAAAAAAACAAGCCCTAATAACATATCATTGCGTTTTTGTGATTATTATGCACTAAATTCATATGCTTTTTCATAATATGATAATAACCTTAAATATATGAGGAGGATAAAAATGTATAAAAATATAGAGTTTTTTCTTGGAAGCAATACTAGATTAGGCTTTATTTCACGTTTTAATGAAATATTTAATCCGCTTAAAGGTGAACGATTATTCATTTTAAAAGGTGGTGCAGGCTGCGGAAAAAGTACTTTAATGCGACATATTGCCAAAATTTGTGAGCAGGACGGAAACACTGTGGAATATATCCCCTGTGCAAGTGACCCTAATTCTTTAGATGCAATAATCGTTAATCAAAAACATTTTGCTATGGTTGACGGAACTGCACCCCACACTGTTGAGCCGATTTATCCGGGAGTTTATGAAACACTTGTTCCACTGGGTAATGCTTTTGATGATGAAAAATTAGCTCAAAATCACGATAAAATATTAGCTCTTAACAGCAAAATATCTGCTTGTCATCTACGTGCAACCGCAAATATTAAAGCCGCCGCCGCTCTTCTTGAAAATAATAGGATTTCTTCAAAATCATTTCTAAATGAAGATAAAATAGCTGATTTTTTAGATATGTTTATAAATGAAATTAAAGATGCACCTAAAGGTAAAATAAAAATCCGCCTTTTATCAGCTGTTTCTGTGGGTGAAGTTAAATTTTTAGAAGAAACCATACGAAATATGTGTAGCAAAATATATCTTATAGATGATTTATTCGGTGCTTTGTCGTACGAAGTCTTAAACCGTATTTCAAAATTCGCACAGGACAATTGCCTTGCTTGCATACTCTGCCCTTGTTCAATTATGGGCGATGATACGCTCGACCATATCCTTTTTCCTGACATTAAAGTGGCTATCACAACTTCAAATTCTTTCTACACTCTTAATAAATCTAATATCAACTGCATTTTAAATCTTCAATCCTATGATGAAAAATCCCAAGAAGTCGCCACTTTAAACAATCAACTTCTTATTGCAGAAGATTTAATTGCTTGTGCTTGTATGCAGGTGAAAAATGCAAAAGATTTACACGATGAACTTGAAGAATATTACAAGTCAGCTATTGATTTTAAACAAGTTGATGAAATGCAGAAGGCTGTTGTCAAAGAAATTGATGAAATGCAAAAGCTCCTCTGATTACAAGGAAAATGTCCTTTAACTTTTAAAGTGCAATTTGCAAAATCATATAAAAAGCAGACTTGAATTTAAGTCTGCTTAAAAATTATTCTGCCGAAACTGTTGTTGCAGGGGTTGATATGCTCTCTGCACTAACTTCGCTAACTTCAGGTGGTTGTTCGCCCATTTCCAAAGCGGAGAAATCGCCTAATTTTGTCGGCTCAGTTTCTTCTTCATCTTCAGAAACTCTCTTGTGCTTTTCGGGGTTTTCCTTGTTCACACGCATAATAATTGCCTTGCCATACAATTCCGTATTGTTCGTTGCAAGGTATTTATAATCCTGTATTGGAACATCATCTCCTGCCATAATCCTTGAGGCAATTAGCATACATTGTGACTGAACTTTTGCACTTTTTTCAAATTCTTTCGCTTGCATATTTGAACTTTCTAATTCGCTTTTAAGTTGTTCTTGCTGCAATTTTGCCTCTTCTTGCTTTTGTTTTATCATCTCAGCTTTTTCTCGTTCTTTTTCCGTCATAGTAAACTCAAAAGCATCTTTGTTCTCTGGCTTTTTGGGTATTTCAGCAGTATTTTCAGGCTTTTTATTGTTCAAATTACTATTTGAGATTTGCGGAAACTTTATGTATCCTTTTGCTCTAATTCCACCGATATTCATAGTTACACCTCCATTTTGTCAACATATTATTGTCACATTAAAATTGCAACAACCCTTATTGTAATTATCGGCAGAAACATCAAAAAAGTTATCTGTTTTTGCCGTCATAAGTTTTGTTGCAATTTAAACTATATTTTTTCTTCTTTTACGATATAATCTTGAACTTTGCTTATAATTTTAACTTCAACCAGTGCATCAACCATTGTTCCATCATTAGTGAAGTCTTCTGAAAAAACCTTGCCGCTATTTCTGATTTCATTAAGCAATCCACCAACAGAATATGGAATAACAAGTGTTAATCTTTTATGAGTTGGAACAAGAGTTTTTTCAATTATATTAAGCAAATTATCAAAGCCATATCCTGTTTTAGCTGAAATAAGGACAGTGTTTTCATTGAAATTAAGTGGAATTTCGTCAAGTTTATCACATTTATTCAAAAGTGTTATAACCGGAATATCGCCGGCATTAAGGGAAACCAACAATTCCCTTGTAACAGAAATTTGTTCGTCCATCTCCTCGCTTGTTGCATCACAAACATTGAGGATAACATCTGCATTTGCTGCTTCTTCCAATGTTGATTTAAAAGCTTCAACAAGATGATGGGGCAATCTTCTGATTAATCCAACTGTGTCAATCAGCATTACACTTCTTCCACTTGGAAGAATAATTGCTCTTGATGTTGGGTCGAGTGTTGCAAAAAGTTTGTCCTCCGCTAACACACCTGCATCAGTCATAGCATTTAACAATGTTGATTTGCCAACATTTGTGTAGCCAACTATTGCCGCAGTCACTACCCCGTCTTTTTTTCGTTTTGTACGGATTAGATTTCTTCTTTGTGTCAACTGTTCAAGCTGTTCTTCTAATCCTTGAATACGACGTCTTATATGTCTTTTGTCTATTTCAAGCTTTGTTTCTCCCGGACCTCTTGTGCCAATACCCCCTCCAAGACGAGAAAGGCTTGTTCCCAGTCCTGAAAGTCGTGGCAAAAGATATTTTTGTTGAGCGAGTTCAACTTGAAGTCTGCCCTCACTTGTTCTTGCACGTTGAGCAAAAATATCCAATATTAACATTGTTCTGTCAATAACGGGGCAATCACATATTTTTTCAATATTGCGTATTTGGCTTGCTTTTAATTCGTGGTCAAATATAACTAAATCAATATCAGATGCCTTGCAAAATTCAGCAGCTTCTTCAATTCTTCCGCTTCCAAGGCAAGTTGCTATATCAAGGTCGGAACGTTTTTGCGTGATTTTTCCAATAACTATTCCGCCCGCAGTTTTAGTCAATTCCTCAAGTTCATTGAGCGAAACTTCAATATCATATTCACCTAAATCAGCAGCAACCAGCAAAACTCTTTGTTGCTGTGTTTCATTTTCGTGCATATAAATCCCCTTACTCCGCAGCTTATTTTGCGGCAATATAATTTTTCAGTATCTGGGTTGCACCTTCAACATCTTCTACCATAACTAAAATAACATATTTTCCTCTTTGGATAACTTGAGCATTTTGAGCTATTTCCAAAGAATTATAAATATTATAATCAGTAAATTCCAAAACTCTTTTATCTCTGAATGTATTGAGAATTTTTGTGACTTCTTCAGTTTTATCAATTTCGGGTTCTATTATATAAATATCAGAAACACCGAATTTTCCATCTGTTTTTTTGATATAGCAAGCATTGAAGTCACTTTCATCAAGTCCTATTACTTCTGTTGCGTATTTTTCATCACCATTTGTTACACCCTTAATTTCAATGGTTTTATAAATTTCTTTTAATGCACCCTCTGGGTCATCACTTGCCACAACCGAACTTTGAGATGACGAAGATACTACCTCTTCATTTGCTTTATCTTTTTTTATAGCGGAATTGCAGCCTGTTAAAACAAGGCTTATAGCAAGTCCTAATATCATTATTTTTAACTTCATATTTTTTCCTCACTCTGAACAAATTTAATTTTCACTTGGCTATATTATTATACATATTTATAAGGATATAGTCAATATAACAAGATTTTAACAAATAATTAAGAATTTTAGTTTACTCTGCCCTCAGAAATTTATTTGCAATTTTTATGCCCTATTGACAATTTGAGATTACTATTGTAAACTGTATTAAGACTACAGCAGTAATCTAACTTTAGGAGGCATTAAATATGGATAAAAAAATAAATATAGCTGACAGCGAACTGCCTATTATGAAAGTACTTTGGGAGAAAGATAATATAACTTCTCCCGAAATATTTGATGGTATGATCGGAAATATAAGCACTCTCAAAACTCTATTAAAGCGTTTGGTTGATAAAGGTGCTGTTAAGGCTACTGAAATAAACTCTCGCAGTTATCGCTATTCTGCGGTTGTTTCGGAAGATGAATATATTTGCTCTGAACGGAAAGGATTTTTGCAAAAGGTATTTGACGGCTCAAAAGAGAAAATGCTATTAAACTTTGTAAAAGAGGAAAACATCACCAAAGACGATTTGGAAAAACTTCTTGAAATGATAGAGGAGGAATAAATATTGTATACTATAACAAACAATCTAAATATCCTCGCTTTTATGGTTGCACCTGTATTTTATAAACTGCTTTATATGTCCATTACCGCTATTATAATTGGCGGAATTATTTTAGTTATTCGCAAATTATTGGATAAAAAAATACCTCCAATTTGGAAGTATTTTATGTGGATATTGGTTATATTTGCACTTATTATCCCCTTTAGACCTCAAAGCAAAATATCTCTTACGGAAAATATTCAACAAATTGAAAATATTTCTTTTCGTGAGGAATATGATAGTATTTCAAAGCTTGCTCCTAAAGAAAATTTATCACAACAGAAAATCTTGGAATTTAATAAATACAGAAATGATATTCTCTTAAAATCCTTTTTATTTGATGTTGCAATTCCTTTAACTTGGTTTTTCGGAATGATATCTGCGTTTGTAATTCTGATTGCAAGCAAAGTATATTTATCATACAAAATTAAACATCACAGTCTTAGTCGTAATCAATTCAATGAAATATTTTTAAATTGTAAAGCAAAACTAAATGTAAATGGAAATATTCAAATAATAACACAGGACTACATAAAATCTCCGTCACTTATAGGACTTATTAAGCCAAAAATTTTATTACCACAATACACTTCCACTATGAGTGAGGAAAATTTAAGCTACATTCTTTTTCACGAACTTGCTCATTTTAAAAGAAAAGATATGCTTATAAATTACATTCTGCTAACTTTGCAAGCTATTCACTGGTTTAATCCATTAATATGGCTGATTTTTAAGCTTATTCGTGAGGATATGGAACTTTTAAATGACAGTTATGTCTTAAATCACATTGGAAATGAAAACAGCAAAAATTATGCTCGTTCACTTGTTGAAACATTAGGACTTTCCCACAATGTTTCTATTATCCCAAAACTGATTTGTATGGTGGATAACAAAAAGAATGTTGCCAGAAGAATTTCTATGATTAAGCTGGGAGAAACTTTCAAGAAACATAAAATAATTTTAGCTGTTTGCTGTTTAGCAATAATTTTTGTGGTTAGTGGACTATTTCTGACGCAAAAAGGTCCTGTTTCAACGGGTGTGGCTACAAATGCTGAAATTTTAGAAATAGACAAAGAAAATGACACTATAACAGTTAAAGAAATCAGCACAACTAATCTATTAGGCAGTAACTGCATTTTAAGTATTAATAAAAATACAAACTTTACCACATTAGATAGCAACGAAAACCTAGTTATATTGACTATTGATGATTTTTCCGTTGGCGATTATGTTGTAGTTTTTGCAAATGATATACAAGAAACTTTTCCCACCAAAGGCAAATTACAATCATTACAACTTTCAACTGATACATCACTCTTGGTTAGCAAGAAATTAAATAGTATAACTTTAGAAAAATATCCTCATTCAAGCTTATATGCTATTGATAAATTTGCACAATATATTAGCACACTTTCTTCTGAAAGTGCAAATATGATTCTCAATGATGAACAACTTATATATAGTATGCTTATGGATTCTTATTGGAAAAATAAAATTGCTATCAAGTTCCCGTCTTATGACCAACGAACCGAACATAACAAAGAAATTTTTGACATCACTCCATTTTTGCTGAATTTGGAACTTCCAACAGGCTGGAAAGTTAATATTAAAAGCGATACCGATAAAAAATATCCCCTTATTGGTGCGTGGACACCCCTTGGAATTTACAACGAAAATGATGAATATATTGGTGCTGTTGGCTATAATATTTTCGATGGTAACGTTGCCGATTATGAAAACCCAATGACTATTTATAATCAAATATCCCTTGGCAATCACTATCGATTTGATGTAAGCTCTGATTCTTTCAAAATTTTCAATAAATATGACTATGGTGAAACTGCAATTACCAATGTTAATAATTCAGCAACTATAAGTAAAGAGCTTGGATATGGTGACAAAGAAACCATAAACAAAGGTATTTTATCTTACAATCGTGATTTACTGGTTTATATTGCTATAGAACTTGACGGCGAAAAAGTTACAGATGAAGATTTTAAAAATATTGCATTAAGTATAGCAATAAACTCCAACGATAATGCAATTGACAACACAAAATAAAATCATCTTTACTGCAGCATTGATTTTATATCTGATTTTACAAAAAAGAAAATACAAAGAATACAAAACTGGATAAATAATTATCCACGCAAGATTTAGGTGGAAAATCAGCAAATATGATATCAATAATTAATACAGTCACTTAACAAAAAATATTTTTAAATTTCTTGGTCATTTTATATTGCAATTTTTATGCCCCAAAATTATCTGCTTAAATCATTGACACATAGTTTGTGCTATGCTATAATAATTGAGCAGTAATTTGCGGTAGTGCTGGAATGGCAGACAGGCACGCTTGAGGTGCGTGTGTCCTAGACGTGTGGGTTCAAGTCCCATCTACCGCACCAAAAATCTTCAATCAGAAATGATTGGGGATTTTTTATTTGTAATATGATTGTGATAATGAAAATAAGTATATAGAGAAATAATTTTTATCTCTATATACTTATTTTTTAATTAGCGATGCTCATATATTATTTTTACAATAATGTTTCTGCTCCGTTTAATCAAGCGGCTTATTAGTTAGCCAACTAGAACAGGATTTTAAACTTAATCAAAAATATATTCAATTGATTCTAAAGATTGACCTTCTCTTTCGACTATTTTAGGTTCAAAGAATTTTTTTGTAATTGTATTATAGTATTTATTAAAATAGATTTTTCCTTGAAAATCTTCGTTAAAAGGTGTTTCCCCTTTTTCTAAAATAGCCTTAGCTTCATCTGTATAAAACGACAAGCCTATTGAATAATTTGAGATAGGAAAAACCGCCTCAACATCATCAAACTTAAATCCTATTTCTTCCCAAGCAGCTATTTTATCTAATATATCATCTTTTATAAAATAGCGATAAATATTTTCATTATCACAGAAAAAGATGAAATCGTTTGTATCATAAATATTAAACATTTCTTTGCCATAGTCAAAAGTTCCTGACTTTTCTCTATAATAAGAAACACTGCCGTCTTTATCATAATCTTGATTGTCAATTACTTTTATATTTCTCTCATCTTTAAAATAATCATCATATCCCAAATATTCGTATTTGTTTTCACTTGAAATACTGCTTTCCTCTATATTTGAATGAATTTCAGAGCTATTTATTTTTTCATCATTTTTCATATTACACCCTGTCAAGCATAATAAAAAAATCATAAAAACTAATGAGAATTTTTGCATTTTCGCCCTCCTCTATAAGAAAATATAAACTTGTTTATTATAATTCTTAATCTAATTATTAATTGTATGGTGTAGATAAATATGCCTTTTCGACCTCAACAAAATCATTTTCTTTTATTATAGGTTATTACAAACCATCTAAAGCTTAGATTTTAATGCGTTTTTGTCCTCATTTGAAACTTTTACTCCATTGAGATTTTTTAAAAAAACATATCATCGTGTAATCATCTTTTTTCCACATTATACTGTATATGCCTATTGTAGAGTATATCGTGCAGTATGTCAATGAAAGCTTTGCACTCTGTACTTTGGGATTAAATGTTTATTTTCCTTGGGAAGTTGTATCAATTCATTTTGCTCAATGCTCGGTTATCTTTTGTTGCAAAACTTCCGATTCTATCATAATCATTAACACATTTATGTAATGTCGATTTTGCCATTGAACAGCACTTCACCAGTGAATAACACCATCAACATTCGCAAATATATGAGCAATCCGTTATATGATAGCTCATTAACGTTGATGTAAAAAAGGTTTATACCTTGTAAAATATCGCACAATATGGTAAAATAATCTCATATTTATGTAAATATTCTAAAAATTGTTATAAACAGAAACGAGGATAATGTGATGAAAAAGGTATTACCTATAATTTTAATTATAGTTGTTGTGGCAGTTTTTGGCTTTGGAACATATAAAATCTATGAAACCAAAGAAGCGGAAAAAGCAGAAACAATACAACTAGCAAAATTAGAAGAAGAAAAGGCAGAAGCTGAAAAGCTAGCTAAAGAAGAGGCTGAAAAAGCCGCAAAATTGGCAGAAGAAAAAGCAGAGGCTGAAAAGCTAGCCAAAGAGGCAGAAGCTAAAGCAGAGGCTGAAAAAGTAGCTAAGACAGAGGCTGAAAACAAGGTGGAAAGCACCACAAAACCAGAAACCAAACCCACACCAAAACCAG